>JBIKNP010000038.1:0-7459 GCA_044358595.1 Methylacidiphilales bacterium | reverse complement strand
CACCCACCCCTGGCCCAATCCATTTTCGCCTCCGGCTGTTTAAACTCTCTCGCTTGCTTCGCTGCGCTCGAGAGGATTTGAACCTCCAAGGGTTGCCCCACTAGAACCTGAATCTAGCGCGTCTGCCAGTTTCGCCACGAGCGCGGACATTTAAATAATGCACCATTTCACTACCCATTCCAACTTTTCTCACCCGCCCCTACTCAGGCCTATTTCCTGCCGCCAGCAAAGTCTGGAAGCCCGGACCCTCCTTCTCTTTTGCCACAACCTCAACAGACACTCCTTCAAATTTTGCCTCTCGCATCAACCGCGCCAACTCCGCAGGAGAAAACCCCAGCCATACATCCGCATACATTTCACGAGCTGCCTCAAATGTATGCTCCACTAGATCTAAAATCAGAAGCGTCCCCCCAGGCCGAAGAATTTTCCACGCAGCCTCCAGCACTCGAGGAGGATGTACCGCGTGATGTAATGCCTGACTCAAAATGGCCACATCCACCGACCCAGGCCGAATCGGTGGGTTCTCCATGTCACCCAACCGATACTCCAAATTTTTCAACCCGCTTCGCTTGGCCAAATCTCGTCCCACCTCGACCATTCGAGGCGAGTGATCGACCGCAATTACCTTCTTCGCACGTGCTGCGAGAAGTTGAGAAATCAATCCCTCCCCCGCTCCTAAATCCGCGTACACCTGACGGGGAGCCAAGGCCAAAAGCAACCGCCCCACCGCCTCCCAAGATCGCCCCGGACAATACTTCTTACCTAGCCGACCCGCGACTGCGTCAAAGTACCTTTTCGACTTCTCCTGCCGTTGCCCCAACACACGCCGCAATGCCTCCCCATCCCGCGCCTGTGTTCCTAACTCCCCCGCCGCACCTTCAGCCAAAGACCATATATCTCTTCCCATCTCCGCTCGCCGATAATAAGCCTTTTGCCCCTCTCTTCGGTCCCTCAATAAACCCACCGACTTGAGTTGTGCAAGGTGATTGGAAATCCTCGACTGCCCAATCCCTAAAACCTCCTGCAACTCCGCAACCGAAAGCTCATTTTCACGCAACGCGGCTAAAATCCGTAGACGAGTCGGATCCGCCAACGCACTTAAAAGCTTAACTCGATGACTCATACTTCATATAGATTCATCATCTTATCATGATATATCAATATTTATTCTTGCCTACTTCCACTTTTGCGATACGCTTTTTGAATGCACGGTAATTTCATCTTTTCCTCTGAGTCGGTTGGCGAGGGCCATCCAGACAAGGTATGCGACACCATTTCAGATGCCGTACTTGACGCCTGTTTAAGCCAAGACCCAGCCAGTCGGGTTGCGTGCGAGACCCTCGTTAAATCCAATCTCGTTGTCGTGGCGGGCGAAATCACAACCCGAGCCAAGTTTGACTACGACAAACTCATTCGCTCTGCCATTCGCGAAATTGGTTATACCAACAACGATGATGTCTTTCACGCCGATCGCGTCCACATTATGAACGCCCTCACCGGCCAAAGCCCCGATATCGCCCAAGGCGTCGATGCCCGCCGTGTCTCGGGAAAAAAAACTGCTGAGCAGGGTGCAGGCGACCAAGGACTTATGTTTGGGTACGCCTGCCGGGAGACCCCGGAACTCATGCCCGCCCCCATCATGTTCTCCCATCGCCTCGGACGAGAACTCAGTCGAATTCGCAAATCCGGAAAAGCCCCCTGGCTCCGACCCGATGCCAAAACCCAAGTTTCCGTCGAATATCGCCACTCGAAACCTGTCCGAATCACTGCAGTCGTTGTCTCGACCCAACACACCGCAAATGTATCCCACCGGCAAATTGAAAAGTTCATTACAGAAAAGCTCATTCGACGTGTCCTTCCCTCCTCAATGCTCGATCGCCATACCGAATTTCTCGTCAACCCAACAGGACGTTTTGTCGTAGGCGGTCCCGAGGGAGATAGCGGGTTAACAGGCCGCAAAATTATCGTCGATACCTATGGCGGTGCGGGGCGACACGGAGGCGGGGCTTTCAGTGGCAAAGACCCCACCAAGGTAGATCGCAGTGCCGCGTATATGGGCCGCTACGTCGCCAAAAATATCGTCGCGGCGGGCTTGGCCGACAGGGTCGAGATCCAGTTCGCCTACGCGATCGGACATCCCCACCCTGTTTCCGTCTGCCTCGACACGTTTGGCACCGAAAAAGTCCCTTTCCGTAAAATCGAAAAAGCAGTCCATGAAACTTTCGACTTCCGCCCTGCCGAAATCATTCGCCAACTCCGTCTCCGTCGCCCCATTTACTCGAAAACAACCAACTACGGCCACTTCGGCCATCGGGGAAACCTAGCTTACGCCCCGTGGGAGCATACGGACCGTGTCCGTGAACTCCGTCGTCACGCAGGCTTAAATTAACCCCAATAGGAGAAACCCAACCATGACCACCGCAACGCTCGAACCAAAAACGAAACAAACCAAAACACAAAAATCTTCGCCTGAGTACAAAGTTAAAGACATCTCCCTTGCCGAGTTCGGACGCAAGGAGATCGAAATTGCAGAGAAGGAGATGCCAGGTTTGATGGCCATCCGCGAACAATACGCCAAGGGCAAGCCACTCGCTGGCGTTCGCGTCACCGGCTCTCTTCACATGACGATCCAGACCGCCGTTTTGATCGAAACCTTTGTCGCTCTGGGTGCCGATGTCCGCTGGGCCAGTTGCAACATTTTCTCAACCCAAGACCAAGCCGCGGCCGCCATTGCAGCAACAGGTGTCCCCGTCTTCGCTTGGAAAGGTGAAACTCTCGAGGAGTACTGGGACTGCACTTGGAAAGCTATCCTCAACCCTCAAGGTCTTGGACCCCAACTCGTCATCGATGACGGGGGCGACGTCACTCTCTTCCTCCACAAAGGATATGAACTCGAAAACGGCGATGGTTGGGTCAATACCCCCAGCACCAGTGAAGAGGAAAAGGTCATTAAAAACCTTCTCAAAAAGGTTCATGCTGAACATCCCAATATTTTCCATGCCCTGGTCAAAGAATGGAAAGGCGTAGCCGAAGAAACCACAACTGGGGTCCACCGTCTCTACAAACTCCAAGAGCTTGGAAAGCTTCTCGTCCCCGCCTTTAACGTGAACGATTCAGTCACCAAGTCGAAGTTCGATAATCTTTACGGTTGTCGTCACTCCCTTGTCGACGGATTGAATCGTGCCTTGGATGTCATGATCTCCGGCAAAGTGGCCGTGGTGTGCGGATATGGCGATGTTGGAAAAGGCTCAGCCCAATCCCTGCGAGGCCAAGGAGCCCGCGTGATCGTGACCGAAATCGATCCGATCAATGCTCTCCAAGCCGCTATGGAGGGATTTGAGGTCACAACCATCGAGGACACTCTTGGACGAGCGGATATTTACATCACCACCACGGGAAATCTGGATGTCATCACAATCGAGCATATGACCAAGATGAAAGATCAAGCCGTGGTCGCAAACATCGGTCACTTCGACAACGAAATCCAAGTCGATAAACTCAACACGCACACAGGAGTTCGCCGAGTAAACATTAAGCCTCAGCTCGACAAGTACATCTTCCCGAATGGCAGGGAGCTCTTTCTGCTGGCAGAAGGTCGGCTCGTGAACCTAGGTTGCGCCACAGGGCACCCCAGCTTCGTCATGAGCGCAAGCTTCTCCAATCAAACCCTAGCCGCCCTCGACCTCTGGAAAAATCGCACCCTGTACAAGCCAGCGGTTTATGTCCTGCCAAAGAACTTGGATGAGGAAGTAGCTCGCCTTCACTTGGAAAAGATCGGCGTCAAACTAACCAAGTTGAGCAAAACTCAATCCGAGTATCTCGGCATTCCCGTTGGCGGACCCTACAAACCCTCCCACTACCGGTACTAAAACCGGGGCGGGGTTCGTGGATTAGGCACGTTCCAAAGATTGTCGTAAGGGGAGTATCCCGCGGCAGGGGGTGCACCCACTGTCTTTTTAGCCTCAGGCTGATTGACGAGCGGGCTCGGCTTCACTTGAGCCGTTACCTTCTTTTCACTACCCGGAGGCACCGAGTAGGGATCTTGGGAAATCCTCTGATACGAACCCGAGGGAACTTGGGGCGCCTGACCCGCCGCGTTTAAACGCGAATCATAAGATCCACTTGGCGGCATAATGGGGCGCGCACCTGACTGATAATCCTTTCCCAGCGGACTACTCCCCTGCGGCCCAGTAAATGAATCAAAACTTGGACTAACACGTCCATCCCCAGAATTCATTGCTCGAGGCTGGACCCCGTCCAAACCCGTCACAGGAGTAAGCTTATTCGCGCCCTCACTCTTCACCCCAGGCAAACTGCTCTGAGATACCGCAGGCGCCGCTCTTCCATCATTCTCTTTTTTTAAGTCTGCCTTCTCCTTCTTTTCTATCGCCTGCTTTTCTTGAGCTTCTTTAGCATCTTTCGCCTTCTTCTCCTCAAGCGCAGCCGTGTCCTCCTGCTTCTTTTTTGTAGCATCCTGCAAAGCTTTCATATCCTGCCCCCAATCCTTCGTGTCCGCCTTGCTTGGATCGGCTGCAGGAGGACGCGGTTGTGGGATCGAACTAGTCGAATTTGGATCGATCGGGGGAAGTTTTGCCTCAGGCACCGCACTGTCTATATCGGTCAAAGGAAGCGCGGCCTTAGTGCTCGGCAAATCTTTCGTGGATTCAGCCGTCGATCCCTCATACTGCGCCCAACATATTCCACTAAACGTAAAACCCAGCACAATGCTCAAGGTCTTTCTCATATGGATAAAGTAATTCTCATCTCCCCCTCGTCAATCTCGCTCCTAGCTTTCCCATTCCTTAAGCTAATCCCGTGACACACTCAATTCCCTCCATTCTCAAAGAAGAGAATCTACGGAACGGCCCAATTCGATTTGATAGATTCATGGAAATATGTCTCTACCAACAGGATATAGGTTTCTACTCATCGGGAGAAACCCGTACCGGAACCCAAGGTGACTTTTTAACCCCAGTTTCTACAGGCCCTGTCTTAGGCCAACTCCTCGCCCTGCAAATTACCGAACTTGCTCAATCTCTCAAAAATTTAACCTCCTTGCGCCTTGTCGAACAGGGAGCCGATCAAGGGCATCTCGCGCTCGATATCCTCTCGTCACTAGCTCAGCGCGCACCTCACCTCCTCTCCTCTCTCCATCTCCACCTCATTGAACCCTCTCCCGTACTTGCCCAGCAACAAAAAAACTCTCTCCAGCCTTTCTTGTCAAAAATTACTATTCACTGGCACCCCGATCTCGCCTCACTCCCCTCTTTATCCCATCCCACCTACTTCTACTCCTGCGAACTTCTCGACAGCTTTCCAGTCCGCATAATCCGCTTTTTTAATGGCCAGTGGCACGAACGTTGCGTCACTCAAATCTCAGACCAATGGGCGTGGATCGATCAACCCGCCTCACCCGAACTACTTACAGAAATCCAACGCTGGTCGATTCCTCCAATCGAAGGATTTACGGCAGAAATTCGTCTGCCCATCTCTCCTTGGCTTAATCTTCTATCCAAAAAGATCGAACAGGGAGCCGTTCTCACCCTCGATTACGGACTTCCGGCAGCCGACCTCTATCACCCATCCCGATCTGCAGGAACCCTCGTCGCGCTGCGAAAACATAAATCCGCTTCCGATCCCCTCTCATGCCCGGGAGAGCAAGACCTCACTGCTCACCTCAACTTCTCCCAACTGGTCGAAGACGGATTAAAATTAGGTTTTCAATCCTATGGTCCACACCCCTTTATGACTGCCCTTACTCGCCAAGCCACCCCCCTCCTTCGCGAATCACAACCCCTACCCGAAAAGTGGACCCGCAATTTTCAACATCTCGTCCACCCAAACTTTTTTGGTCAGACCCACCTCGCACTTCTTCAAACCAAAAACCTCCCCGCCTCCTTTCGTCCAAGCATGTTTTCAAACTAAATTTTCGCCACTCGCCCCCGCTCCATCAACTCTCGGGCCATCGCGCGCGCCGCTTTTCCCTCCCCTCCCAACATTCGGCTCAACTCCTTTTCCCGACTCTCTCCCTCTACCCGTTCCAACCTTGCGAAAGTCCTCCCCTTTTCAACCGTCTTGGTCACACAAAAGTGTGCATCCGCCACCCCTGCCACCGCAGGCAAATGAGTCAGACACAGCACCTGGTGTGTCTTCCCCAAACCAGCCAAACGCATCGCGACCGCTTTCGCCGTTTCTCCTCCCACATTCGCATCCACCTCATCAAAAATTAAAATGGGGACCTCATCTCTCTCCGCCAAAACCGTTTTGATCCCTAACATCACCCGTGCCAACTCCCCACTCGACGCAATCGCACGTAAAGGTCTCGGAGGCTCCCCAGGGTTGGGCGCAAACATCATCTCGATCGTCTCCCCTCCCTCCGCTCCTAAACTCTCCAACTTCTGCACCTGCACCTCGAGTCGACTCTGCTGAAAACCCAATCCTCTCAGCTGACTCGTCACCTCTCGGGCAAATACAGGTGCCGCCTTGGACCTCTCCTTACTCAGTTTTCCTGCCAAAAGCCGATGAGCCTCGATCGCCTTCTTTGTGGCCGCTGCCAACTCCTTCTCCGTTCCCTCCGCATTCGCCAACTCCCACTGCCTTTTCTTTAATTCAGCAAGCTTGGCTAAAGCCGCCTCAATACTGCCCCCATACTTTTTTCTTAAACTCAATACACAGTTCAAGCGCGCCTCCAAAGCGGCCAACCTCTCTCCATCCAACCCCACCTCCTCCGCTCTTCGCTCTCCTTCTCGAACTAACTCACGCAACGCCGAAACCACCATCTCATTCTTTTCCCGCAACTCTCCCGCCGCTCCATCTAATCGCTCCCACTCCGTCAACCCCTTCTGCACTTTTCCCAACTTCTCCAACACATTTCCATCCTCCCCCTCAAGCAACCGACTCACTTCACCCGCTAACTCTAAAATTCTTCTCCCATGCCCCGCAGCTGCGTGATCCCTCTCCAACTGCTCATCCTCCCCCACCAGAAGCTTTGCCTCCTCCAACTCCTGCACCTGATGGTCAATATACTCCCGCGTTGCCCCATCCGCCCCAGCCAGATTTTTGCGAAATACCTCCTCGGCTTCCTCCGCATCCCGTTTCGAATGCCAAGCCTGCCTTACTTCACCCACCAACTTCTCCAACCCCGCAAAACCATCCAGTGCCCCTCTCTGCGCCGCAGGAGAAAGCAGGGTCTGATGATCATGTGGCCCATGCAAATCCACCAACCGATCCCCCAACTCCTTCAACACCGACAAAGTCACGGCCGAACCATTCAGAAATTGTCGCCCCGCCCCCGTACTTCCCACCTGCCTCTTAATAATCAACGTCCCATCCCCATCCGCCTCGATTCCCTTCTCCTCCAGCCAACCCCGAAATCTTTCCGCTCCACCCAACTCCCCCTCCACCACACATCCCTCGGCCCCCGTCCTGACCAAACCCCGATCCGCCCGTTCCCCCAACA
>JBIKNP010000009.1:0-79516 GCA_044358595.1 Methylacidiphilales bacterium | reverse complement strand
GCATGCTGCTTATCCGCACCATACCGGGTGAGAAGTTCGGGGTGCTCCAGACCGGTTGGCTCATCACTGATGTTGGTCAGGTAGCTGACGGTGATGGGGTCGGCCGGGTCAAGATTCTGCACCTTATGATTTTCAATCCAGACGCTTGGCACGCGATCCACGGTGGCGGGGATGATGTGGCAATAGTCAAAGCCGACTTCAAGCGGGCCAGGTTTGACTTCCCTGTTGAAATCCACTTTGGTCTGACCGTCGCCGAGGCCGAGATGCCATTTACCGACAATGCCGGTCTGGTAACCGGCCTGATGCAACATGCCAGGAAGAGTGAGCCGGCTTGGCTCAATGCAGAGCGGTGCGTCACCATCGAGGATCGTGTTCTTTTTGGCTGTCTGACGCCAGGCATATTCGCCGGTTAACAACGAGAAACGGGACGGCGTGCAAGTTGCCGACGGCGCGTATCCCTGAGTGAAACGAACGCCTTCGGCAGCCAACCGGTCAATGTTCGGCGTCTTGATTTTTGTTGCGCCAGCACAACTCAGATCACCCGAGCCAAGGTCGTCTGCGAGAATGATGATGATGTTGGGTTTGCTCCGCAGTTTCGCTGGTTCAGCACTCGATAGTGCAGTCAACGGCAGCAACAGCGCAGCGAAACAGATTATCAATGAACGATTCATTTGGAGATCTACTTCTTACCGGCCTCGGGGGATGAATTCTCCTCATTCAATATTTCGGGAAGAGACGCTACCTTCTTTTTCTTTTTCGGTTTTTTCGAGTCTTTTTGGGGTTGCTCCAGCGCGTCATAATGCGGTGACGGCGTGTGTTCTGAAGCCATGATAGCTTCAATCTTTTGAACGATATCCGGGTGGGCCGCGGCAAGGTTGTTCTTTTCTACGGGATCCGCTTTGAGGTCGTAGAGCTCGAGCGGTGCTTTCGTGCCTAGTCGATATCCTTTCCAGTCCCCCAAACGCACCGATTGCTGAAAGAAAGTCTCATAGATTTCGAAATATAGCGCTTCGTGCTGCTTGGATTGATTCTGACCGAGCAAGGTTGGTAAAATAGAAATACCATCTATTCCCGATGGGACAGGAACCCCGGCTAGCTCAGCCGCCGTCGGCATGAAATCCACAAACGTGGTCAGCAGGTCGCTGGTCGAGCCCGGCTGAATCTTGCCCGGCCACCGGGCGATGAAGGGCGCACGGATTCCGCCTTCGTAAAGCAACCGTTTGTAGCCGCGAAGTCCGCCCGTGCTCTGAAGAGACTCAACGAATTCATCGTTGGCACCGTTATCGGAACTGAAGATCACCAGCGTATTTTCAGCAAGACCAAGGTCTTTCAACTTCTGCATCACGCGGCCAACATCCTTGTCAAGCAGAGCGATCATCGCAGCGTAATTCTTATCTGTTTCCGACCAAGGCTTGCCGGAATACGGGGCATTATCCGGAATGACGTAATCCTGGTGGGGTGGTGTCCACGCGGCATAGCAGAAAAAGGGACGGTCCTTGTTTTTCTCGATGAAATTGAGCGTCTCATCTGCGATACGGGTATGAGAATAATCCTCCCACGTATGCTTGCCGGATTGCTGATACGGCACATTCACACTGTTGCGAACGAGGTAGTCGGTATAATAGTCATGCGCGTGTTTTTGGTCGTAGTATCCAAAGAACAGGTCAAAACCCTCGTTCTCCGGCACCCCGGTCGTGCCAGGGTTGCCCAACCCCCATTTACCGAAACCACCGGTCGCGTAACCGGCATCGTGAAGCAATCGGGCCACGGTTGCCTGAGTGGCCGGAAGTGAAAGGAGGCCATCCTTGCTTTGGTTGGAGCGACGCAAGGTGTGCCCCGTATGCTGGCCAGTCATCAGCACACAGCGTGAAGGAGCACAGACCGCGCTTCCGCTGTAGGCACGGGTAAACTTCATTCCTTCTGCGGCGAGTCGGTCGATATTGGGAGTGACGCCATATTTGCAACCATAGGCCGAGAAATCTCCGATGCCCGCGTCATCCGCCAGGATAAAGACGATGTTAGGTTTCTTATCCGCCTGCGAGGACGAATCAGCGGCGGGCAGCAATCCGAGGATTAGCACGAGAAGCGACCAGGGTTGATTGATGAATTTCATAGTCATTCTTTTCTATCAGTTGAGTGTTATTCTTCTTTGGTCGCTTCGATTTTTTCGCCGCGAATGGTGCGCTCATAAAAGTTGCGCTTTTCGGCAAAGCCATAAGGGTATTCGTCGTAAATGTTCCCTTGGCCCAGCATGCGTGGATCCCCCTGCTGCTTGAGTTCGTCAAAGAGCTGCTTCTGCAAAGAGGCAAAGGATACCGTCGTGGCCAGATTGGTCATGCAATCCGGATCGCGCCGCAGATCGAATAACTGATCGGCAGGTAGCTTTCCAAACGAGGCCTCAAAGAGGTGTTTGAGGTCAGGCTTCTTTTCCGTGGCAAGCACCGCCGTCTTGGTCGGGCTGTCGTCTGTGTCCTTGTAGCCGGTCTCCGGGACTCCGGCGGGACCGCGACTCGTTTCGAAGTTGTGCAGATACAGCATTCCTTCCTTCACGATGGCACGGATTGGATATCCCTCATCATTGGGTCGCCCAACATCATTGCGTTCTTTGGCGAGAAGGACGTGATCCCGCCCCGAAATAATCCGTCCGGATTGATCCGATTTAAATATTTCCGTGAGACTCCGTCCCGTGATCGGGGCCATGCCGGTCTTACTCTGATCAATGCCTGCGACATCCAGGAATGTGGGAGCGAAATCAATGAAGCTCACATAGTCATCCACCACCCTACCCGGCTTGGCGATACCTTGCGGCCACATAATGGCCAGAGGCAAGTGGTCGGAGTTGTTGTAGGCATAGCCTTTGCAGTGCGGAAACGGCATGCCGTTGTCGGAGGTCACGACCACGATCGTATTCTGGAGTTCGCCCCGCTTCTCCAACTCAGCGAGCATTCGCCCCAAGTGGAGATCGAAGTTTTCCACCTCGAACGCGTAATCGAGCATATCGTTGCGCACCTCCTCGGTGTCCGGCCAACATGCGGGCACGCGATCAATATCGGAGATCTTCTTGTCGCCCTTGGCCACGCCTGAACCATATTCATAGCCGCGGTGGGGCTCATGACCTCCATACCAGAAGGACCAGGGCTTTCCCTTTGGCGCAGCATCCAGGAAGTCATTGAAATTCCCTGCATAATCGGTCCGAGACATTCCCTTCGTGATCTTTGAGGGAAACTTCCTCTCCTCAAAAGACTTTCCCGTCATCTCGCGCTTCTGGCCTGCAGCATTCTTGGCGATACCTGGCCCCCAGCCCTTGCCAGTCATTCCGACAAAGTAACCCTGCTCACCCAACGCTTCTTGGTAGGATTTAAACTCGGGTGGAAAGACGGACCAGTGGTTGCCTGCCTCCTTCAACTGCCACGGATTGCGGCCGGTGATGACACTCGCACGTGAGGGAGAACATTTGCCGTTTGGCGTGTAGGCCTGGGTGAAAAGTATGCCGTCGCGGGCCACGCGATCCATGGTTGGGGTCTTGACCCACTTGCATCCGTAAACTCCCGCGTGGCCAAACGACCAATCGTCTGCAATCGCAAAAAGAATGTTGGGCTTAGCAGGTTCAGAGGCCAAGAGCACAACTGGCATGACGAACATAAGTGAGGCAAGGGCGCTGATCACAGGCACCGTCAGCCACACCCGAAAATTTGGACAAAATGGGGATTTCACAGTTGTAGGAAAAGTTTCACCACAGGATTGAGGATGGGAAGAGTTCTGCGTCCATTTAATCGGAAAATAGACAAGAAATGACCATCTAATAGTTCAGCCAAAAGGGCAAAATGTGATGATTTTTCTATCGATATCAGCCTCCGCCAGGAGGGCAGACTGGTGAATGACGCCCGGTCCATAAAACGAAGTAGTAAATTTAGCCCTCCCCCCCTCCCCGCATTACGAATTTTGGCATCCATCAAGGTGATCCTAAACAGCCGAACAACCGACTCCAAGTCGCGGAACAACAAATCAACCGGCCGTTCACTCCCCTGATGCCCCCCCCCAACGAACGCCCCTAAGCAAATCAACCTACCCATTCAAAACGTAGAGGAGCCGTGCGTAAGGACTATGAGCCCCATAATCAAGTTCGCGTTATCAGTTGTTTTTCATGATTTCAATCATGTGGAAGACATCGTCTTCCTCATCCTCATTCACCAAGGAGAAATCACTGCTGAGGGGACCTTGGTTAGCAAACTTTCCGTCAGAGATGGTGATGCTTTTGTTCACCCACTTGCCGCTGTTAGTTTTGGTGATGGTAACTGCGGTTTTGTCCGGATCGGCTGAGGAGTCATAACGTACGGAAAACTTTCCGGTCCCTTGATCCAAGTAAATGAGTTTTAGAGTGATTGGGGCATGGGCTCCGTGGGGAAAGAATTTGTCATCCAGATCGAAAGCCATCCGTTTCCGTCCACTGGCATTTTCAAACCCCCGCGCATAACGACCGTAGGGCTGATCCGCTGGCCCGACCCGCCACAATCCGACACTAGTTTTATTCGGATCGATCTGGGTAACGAACCGGCTGTAGTTTCTGGCGATCAACCCGAAGCCGACATCGTTCATCGCTTTGGCCTCAAAGAGATAATTGGATCCTAAAAGGGTTGTAGCCGCATCTAGGTCGCCAACTTTTGCCCCGTATTTTTGAAATTCCGATTCTATTTTCTTCACCCGCTCTTCGTTGCTCTGCACGGCTTTCCCATATGCCCCTTCGGGGAAGCGGACGGTATCCGCACTATCAAGCACATCACGCAGTGCGATAAAGGCATGCGGGCTAGTCTGAGGTCGCTTGTAGTAGGAATAGCGGTTGGCGAACGCAAACCCCTCATCGTATTTGCCCGTTTCCACAGTGCGGTAATCAACTTCCCAGAGGTCAAGACCCCGATCCACCGTAGAAATGGCAGTCCAATAGTAGTTCCAGATTGGATTTTCCTCAAAAATCCCGCCCTGCCCGAATTTGGAAAACTCACCGCGCACGAAATCGGGTTCCTTGCCATTCAACCCATAAAAAGCTGGACGCAACTCGGCATCCTGCTCAATTTCGCCATTTGCCTGATAGCCGATGGCGATCGTAAATTGCTGTTTCCGGAGTTCGATTGGGTAGTTCTGGCGAAGCCAGTTTGCGTAAAGCTGTTCCCCTGCCCTTGCTCCCTTGGCCTTCGCCTCTCCGGGACTACTCTCATCGGCTACATTAAACAGGAATTTGATGTGCTTGAGTTCTTGCTTATCAAAGGCTTCATAAAACCGTTTTGTCGCTCCGCTGCAGAATTCTAAATACTGCTGGGCACTGATCTTATATTTCGGGTCTTGAGGAGTGCCTTTGTAGAGCTGCCTGTCACCCGTCGAACCAAAGGCAGGCTGGATGAATGCGATGACTTTTCGTTGCTCCTCAGGAAGAGAAGCGATGTGATCCGCCAGCTTGCCGATAAAAGAGTGGAAGTATTTGATGTAGTTCTCGTCGAGGTAGTACGGAAAATGTTCCTTACCCTTCCCTCCACTCACAGTCACTTTCGGCACTCCTTTTTCATAAATCCATTCAGGAGCGTGCGGGCCGGTCCATAGGACAAAATAGTAGTAATAGTTCCCCTTAACGGCATTGCGGACGTGAGAATCCATTTGCGACCAGTCATAAACTCCAGGCTTGGGCTCCATATCCGCCCACTTAACTCGATCTGCCTCCCCTTTAATAAAAGGAAACTTCACAGAATCAATTTGATCATTTTTGCAATTAGCAAAGAAACCCGCCCACGGCGGGCGTTCCATTGCGGTTGCATAACTCATTGCAAAAAGCAGAGCGACGCCGAGAAGTTTGAGCAGGGAGAAACTAAAAGGCCGTGAAATTTTCATAATATGTTTTTGGTGTTGTATCCGTTGTCAGGGTTTGCCACAGCTCACTTCTTAAATTTAGCAGAACGGACAGGCTTATGACGAACGTATTAGCCTCGAGCCAGAAATATAACTTGGTGCTGATGCATCTTTATCAACTCACGGAGTACTGATCTCGATCACGTAGAATTTTTTTGCCTCGGTGGCTTCGGTGTCGATGACGGTGCGCACATTGCCGTTATCGCTCGAAGTCGAGCCGCTGAGTGCAATCCAGGTTGCAGGCTGCAGGGACTCGCTACTTTTCACCGTGTAGGTGCGATCGCTGATGATCGGGCTGATCACGATGGCCCTATGAGTCGGCTGACCGGGTACGGAGGAAACCGAAATTTTAAACACGGAACTGGCATTGGTGGGCACGAGACCGGCGACGAATTCTAAGTAGTTCGAATTTCCATCACCATCGTCGTCCCCGGTCGAAACCTGAACGAGGTTATATTGGGTCGCCCATGCGGTATAGGCCGAGACCACCGCGATGCTCACCGAAGCGGTCGTCGAACCGCCAGTGTTGGTGGCGGTAATAGTGTAGTTGGCGCTGGTGGAAAGTGCCGTCGGCGTGCCGCTAATGATACCAGTGGTGGTGTTTAAAGCTAGACCGGCTGGTAGGGCGGGCGAAACCGCGTAGGAAACCACCGCTCCACCGCTACTGGATGGCCTGTTGTTGGTGATCGCCGTGTCCTTGGCATACGTGGCGGGGTTACTTGAGTAGCTCAGCGCTGAGGGAGCGATATCATTGACCGCGATGCTCACCGAAGCGTCCGTGGAACCGCCAGTGTTGGTGGCGGTGATGGTGTAGTTGGCAGTGGCAGTAAGGGTTGTCGGCGTGCCGCTGATGACACCAGTAGAAGTGTTTAGCGTGAGACCCGCAGGCAGTGCGGGTAAGACCGAATACGAAGTCACTGCTCCACCGCTGCTCGTCGGGGTGTTGGCGGTTATCGCCGTGTCCTTGGTATACGTGGCGGGGTTGCTGGAGTAGCTCAGCGCTGAGGGAGCGGCGATTATCGGCGCGGTGGTCTGCAGTGATAGTCTCCAACCCCCGCTAATGCTGCCGGTGTTGATTCCTCGGTCATCCATCACATAGAGGCTCCACGTGCCCGTGGGATTCATTCCATTGAAAACCGCCAAGTTTAAGTCATACGGCGCAGCGGGAGCAGGCGCCGAGAAGGCATCAGAAGTTGCCCCGCTATCAGTGGGTTTGTAGGTTCCGGTGGTAATGGACACCGCACTAGTCGGCAGGAAAACTGTGGCTGCATCATCGAACGTTAGATTCACATTGGCTACAGACACACCTCCGCCAACATCCGACATCAACAGCACTTTCTGCCCCAGTGGCCCGACTAGCAGAATGTCCAAATCGTTTTGCCTTTCGTGTGTGAGGCCATAAATCGTGACCGTGACCTTAGTGATTGTTCCGGCTGTTGTTGGCACCGCGATCGCGGATGGGTAGGGCGAGGCCGCTGCATTGTCATTGATCGTGATGAGGTCGGAATTGCGGTAGCCGCCTTCTTCGACTGCAATGTTCAGCTTGGCAGTTGTCGAGCCGCCTGTGTTGGTGGCGGTGATAGTGTAGTTGGCGCTGGTAGAAAGTGCCGTCGGCGTGCCGCTAATGATGCCGGTGGTGGTGCTTAAAGCCAGCCCGGCTGGTAGTGCGGGCGAGACCGCGTAGGAAACCACGGCTCCACCACTGTTGGTGGGAACATTCGAAGTGATCGCCTGATCTATTCGATAGGTTGCGGGATTGCTGGAATAGGTCAGTGCGGAAGGGGCTATATCGATGACCGTGATGTTGAGTGAGGTGGTGCTCGAACCGTCGGGATTAATCGCCGTGATGCTGTAGGGGGTCGCCGGTGTTGGTGCCAAAGGTGTGCCACTAATAATGCCGGTGATGCTGTTCATGCTGAAGCCGCTTGGTAATTTGGGCGTGACCGCATATCTCACCACGCCCCCGCCACTGTTCGAAGGGGAGAGATTCGCGATCGCCGTACCCTTGGTGTAAACGGGAGGGCTGGAGTAGCTTAGGCCCGAGGGTGGATTAGGACCAGGTGCAGTGACATCGATCAGGAGAATCGCCGTGTCACTGCCGCCGGAGCTACTTACCCGCACCGTCCAGCTATTTAGGCCCAGGTCGGCGAGCTGCGGTGTTCCAGAGAGGGTCCCGTTGGCAGCGATGCTGAGCCAAGAGGGGCCGGAGGTTTTGGAGAAAGTCAACGGTTGCCCGTTCGGATCGCTGGCATTTCCCGAAAGGGTTCCCGAGTAGACCCCATTGACCGGTGCGGCGGTCTTGCCGATCGGATCGCTGCTGAAGAGAGGTATGCTGCTCGGAGGGGTAGCCGAAGTCCGAGCAAAGGTGGCCGTGACCCGCGAGTCTTTGGTTGGGAAAAGAAACGGGCGGGCACTGGTCCCGGTCAAATCGCCGCTCCATCCGGTGAATTTCCATCCCGAAGCAGGAGTCACCGTCAATTCCAAGCGCTGGCTCTCGGCGAAGTCGCTACCTACGACCGGCGAGTAGGTCGCGGCGTCCGTGCGAGCGCTGACCGTGCCCATGCCAACGGTGCCGATTTGGACATTGGCCAGCTTGGTCACTTCCAATTTGTGAAAAATATCATCATCTGTATCCAGATTAACCAATGTCAGGTCAGCACCGTTTAGGCTGCCGTTTCTGAAGGCCCAGTCCGTGACTATCGCCGAGGCTGTCTTCCAAGTATTACTACCAGTCTTCGTGACCGTGAACGCGTTTTTCTGGTTATTCCCTACGGCATCGTATTGAAGGGCAAACTGACCGGTGCCTCGGTCCAGATAGTCCACGGAAAGCCTAACCCGCTGGCCCGCTGAAGGCAGCAGTTTGTCATTGATGTCAAAATACATCGTATTTCTGCTGGAGGCGTTGTCGAAACGGCGTGCGAAGCGGTCATACGGATGCGAGCTGGTCGTCAAAGTTCCGTTGACGCGCCAGAGTCCCTTACTAGTGGAGTCCGGGTTCATCTGAATTATAAATCGTTCATAGTTCCCAGGCCAAATCCCCCAACCGGAATCGTTGAATCCAGCCTGTACCCTGCGCTGCGCCACCTGTCCCAAGGTGACCGCGTTCAGATCGTCCATCTTGGCCCCCTGGCTGGCATAGGCCGCGCAGATGTTGGTATACCGGTTGGTATTGCCCCTGTTTGCCGGCGATCCATAGGTTGCTTCTGGAAACTTATCTATATCTTCGGAAGCAAGTCCTTCGTGAAAGATACAGAATCCGCCTCGGGCCGTTGGCGGGTCGAGTTCCGCCGCCCAGGTGTTGAAAAACTCGGCAATAGAGACGATGTCATTGGCCGCCGCGCCCTCCATGACCGAACTGCTCCAATCCCATATTGTCATGCCGGCGTTGAGTTGTTCCACCGCGCACCAGTACATGCCCAATTTGAGATTGAGCTGGAAATAGGGTTTTTCCCAAGTCTGATCCATCTCATTTACGGAGAAAAACTTGGACGGTGTATCCATGGAAAGCGCCTTGAACGAGTCCGACACGTTTCTGGATTCCGACAAATGGTGCCCGCGAACTTGTCCGCCATACTTGCCACCGAATCCGGACGTTACATTGGCCGTCACCCAGTCCTGCTCGGTCTGATAGGCAGGCACCTCGATATTTTGAAAGAGCAGTGGAATTTGAGGTCCCGTGCCGTGCTGGAAGGCCTGGTCATAAACATTGAAGGCCCACAGCCTATAACCCTTCCAATCGTTGGCGCTAATTTGATACTCAGGCGGAACGAAGGGAACGTCCGAGCCTTCATACGGCTCTTCGTCCCCCGTGGCGCCGGTATCTACGCGAACGAAAGAGACGATATTCGCCAGATGAGCCGGAACGTCCTCGCGCAGATGTTTGCCCAGCGCCTGCACCATTTCTTCAAAGTAGATTTTGAATTCAGGATCCAGATAGTATCCATAGGTGTACGTAGGGCAGGTGATTTTTGGAACGCCCGCATCAAATATCCAAGGCGGCATAGTCGTCCCAGAGACAGGCTGGATCTTGACGAAAAATCTCTGGTTTTGATCGTAGGCCACCTGCAATAGGCTATCTAGCGCAGTCCAGTCAAAGGTGTTCCGAGCTGGATTGATTGCCGTCCACTCCGCCGCATATTCCTGACCCCGGACATAGGGATATTGATCGACAGGATGCCCTCCCGCCCGGTCCCATACGCCATAGGCATCACGTTGCAGTCCGAGCTCGGCGCGAAGCGGGTATAGCGGAGCCAGCATCAAAGCGCTGAGGAGGAGAAAAGCGCTTCTCATAAAGTCTAACATACTACCAATTCGCTATTTAGCAAATTTATGTGCTGTGTGACAAAATCGAAAGGAACATGAGCCCAACCCCCCTCGTCATAGCCCGGTCCGCCCTTTAAAGATGCTAACCCAGCCTCAAATCGGACTGCTTTTTCCTAATCTGCTTCTTCATCCGCCTTCTTTCGTTTCCCCTTTTTCTCTTTGCCAGCTTTGGTTGCCTTTCCCGCCTCGGGTGTCACCGGCGCTATGTCAGACACCTCCGGGGCCTCCAGTTTGCCGCGATGGACTTCAATCAGGCTGAAGATGTCATCCTTGTCATCGGTGTTCACGAGGGCAAAGTCCGCGCCCTTGGTTCCACCCTGACGAAGCACCGCATCCTCCACCGTGACCCTTTCATGATGCCACTGCTTGTCACCTTTCCCAGTAACGTTCAGCGCCGTCTTCATGCCCCCCTTGCCAGCGTCGTAATCCAGCTTCCATGTTGAGCCTGCCGTCCTGTCATACCAGACGACGGTCATCGTCATGACCTTCGGCTCGTTACCCTCGGAAAAGCCCTCGTGCAGTTTGAAAAACATCGTGTCTTTGCCGGAGGCGTGCTCGAAGCCGCGGGCAAAGCGGGAGTAGATAGAAGAGGTCGGAGTAATCGGACCGCCCACACGCCAGAGCGGAACCGATGTGTCATCAGCATCGATCTGATAGAGGAAGCGGCCATAGTTGTCCGGCCAGATATCCCAGCCTACGTCGTTGAATCCGGTTTGCGTGTCTCTTTGGCGGACTTGCCCCAGCAACAGTGCATCCTCGTCATCGACCGCCGCACCATACTTAGCGTACGCGGCGCAGATTTTCAGCATGCGACCCTCGTTCTTGCGCTGGGCAGGTCCAAACTCTGCCTCGGGATAAGCCTTGGTATCGGCAGCATCTAATCCTTTGTGTAGAGCGCAGAAGGCATCGGTGGCTGTCTTGGGATAGATCTGTCCGGCGTAGCGGTTAAAGAAGTAGAAGGAGTAGTCGAAGCCCTGTTCCTTGCACGCGTCTATGGCGCTCTTGGTGACATCCCAGACACTCTGACCGCCATTAAGGGCGTTGATCGCGCCCCAGTAAAAATTGAGTGGGACGTTCAACTGATACCACGGCTTCTGCCAGGTCTGATCCATCTCCGACCGGCGGAACAGCGTCAGCCCCTTGGGATCAAGGAGGTAGGGTGTCCACTGGTTATACAAGGAGCGTTCTCCGGAGAGATGATGCCCGCGAGAAAGAGCTCCATTCTTGATACCAAAGCTGCCTTGGACGTGATGGATCACCCAATCCCACTCTTTGACGAATCCCTCTTGGGCTTCGACTGGGTCCTCTTCCGATCCGATGACCGGTCCGATGGCGTTGAATAGCAGGTCAATCTTAGGCTGATCAGCACTTCCAGCGAAGATTTTCACAAACAAGTCGAAGGTCTCCAAGCGGAACTCTCGCCACGCGGGAGAGCTGCGAGGCAGATCATATTTGCTCTCGATGGCCTTGCCTTTATAGGCGGTTTCATCACCGGTACATCCGGTCTTGATTTGGATAAATGCAATACGCTCCTGTTTTTCGCGGGGATAACTGCGAATATGTTTTCCGAATTCCTGAATCAGGCGGAAAAAATACGTTTTGTATTCGGGAGCCAAGTAGTAAGGATAGCCATCCCATTTATCCATGTGTTTATCCTTCTCACCGTCGGTCTCAACTTTCGGCACACCATGTTGGTAAATCCATTCCGGAGCAACGGGCCCCACACCCAAGGATAAATAAACGAACTGCTTATTCTGAGTGGCTCTTTCCATAACCTCATCCAAGCCGCTCCAATCAAAAACTCCCGGCTGCTTTTCCAAATCGGCCCATTTCTGATCGAAACTAAACCCTTTGAGGAAGGGATACTCTTTGGGGTCAAATTTATCCGCCCGATCCCACACCCCAAAGGCGCTTGGCGGCGGCGCTGATTGAAGCAAGGCAAACGAGCAGACGACCAACAGACCTATAAGACTGAGAGTGCTTATGAAGGTATAGGTCTTGAATTCAATTGGCTTCATTAAACTTTTTGCGATGTCGTTATCTGTTGCGACCGCAAATCTAGCAGGATCGGCTTATTCCTGCGTTGCGTCTTCGTCAGACTTCTTCCCTTTTCCCTTTTTCTCTTTGCCAGACTTGCCAGCCTTATCGCCCTTATCGCCCTTATCGGCTTTAGGCCCCTTCGGTGCTTTGTCGGGCACCTTGTAACTCGTCGGAGGCAATAGGATGGGTGTTTCTAGTTTGCCGCGATGAACTTCGATCAGGCTGAAGATGTCGTCCTTGTCATCGGTGTTCACTAGGGCGAAGTCCGCGCCCTTGGTTCCACCCTGACGCAGCACGGCATCCTCGACTGTAACCGTTTCATGATGCCACTGCTTGTCACCTTTCCCAGTGACGTTCAGCGCCGTCTTCATGCCCCCCTTGCCAGCGTCGTAATCCAACTTCCAAGTCGAGCCTGCCGTCCCGTCATACCAGACGACGGTCATCGTCATGACCTTCGGTTCATTACCCTCGGAGAAGCCCTCGTGCAGCTTGAAAAACATAGTGTCTTTGCCTGAGGCGTGCTCGAAGCCGCGGGCAAAGCGGGAGTAGATGGAGGACATCTGCGTGATCGGCCCCCCCACGCGCCAGAGCGGAACCGACGTGGCGTCGGAATCGATCTGATAAAGAAAGCGACCATAGTTGTCTGGCCAGATATCCCAACCCACATCGTTCAATCCCGTTTGCGTGTCTCGTTGCCGGACTTGCCCGAGCAGTAGACCATTCTGGTCGTCCACCGCCGCCCCATACTTGGCGTAGGCAGCGCAAATTTTCAGCATACGGTCCACGTTCTTGCGCTGGGCAGCCCCGAACTCGGCCTCGGGATAGGCCTTGGTATCGGCAGCATCCAGCCCTTTGTGTAAAGCGCAGAAGACATCGGTAGCTGTCTTCGGGTCAATTTGTCCTGCATAGCGATCAAAGAAATAGAAGGAGTAGTCAAAACCCTGTTCCTTGCAGGCTTCCATGGCGCCAGCGCTGACATCCCAGATGCTTTGCCCGTTTTGCAGACCTGTGAGGGCACCCCAGTAGAAGTTGAGTGGCCGATTCACAAAATACATGGCCTTTTGCCAAGTTTGGTCCATTTCAGACCGGGCAAACAAGGGAGTGCCCTGCGAAGCGATGAGAAGGGGTTCCCATGTCTCGATCTTGGTTCGCTCCCCGCTCAGGTGGTGACCACGTCCGCTGCCAGCAATTTTGACACCAACTCCGCCCTTGGCGTTGGCTGTGACCCATTTCCACTCTTCGATAAATCCACCCTCGCCCTTCCCCTCCCCCTTTCCACCATTCTTACCCTCGGCCGTCTCTTCGCCATCCGGCTCCACATTGTTAAACATGAGGGCAATCTGAGGCTGGTCAGAACCGCCCTGGAAGGTCTTCACAAACAAATCAAACTGCCACAGCCGGAACTCCCGCCAGGCGGGGGACTTGGTGGGCAAGTCATACTTATTCTCCACAACAGTACCCTTGTAAGCGCACTCATCACCGGTGCACCCAGTCTTGACCTGAATGAAAGCGATGCGCTCCTGCTTCTCTTTTGGATAAGTGCGAATATGTTTCGCAAATTCGGTGATCATTTTTTGTAAAAACGATTTGTATTCGGGCGAAGGATAGAAGGGATAAGATGGCCAGCTGTCGTGCGTCTGGTTACGTGTCTCCACACGCGGGACACCCTTTGTATAGATCCACTCCGGCGAGTCCGGTCCCACATTAACGGAAAGATAAATAAACTGGTTCCTTTTAACCGCAGAATCCATGGCCTGATCCAAAGCACTCCAATCAAAAACACCCGGCTGTTTTTCAAGATCCGCCCATGCTTGGTTAAACGCCAATCCCTTCAGGAAGGGGTAGTCCTTTGGATCGAAGGTAGAGGTGCGATCCCAAACCCCAAAGGCTATCGATGGCGGCACGGCTTGAACGGATGAACACGAGCATGCAACCACCAGCGCGATGAGACTCAACATTTTCATCATGGTGGAGGAGTTAAATTGGGTATTTTTCATAGGATTGATTTTCATATTTTGTATGTAGTTTTTGTTACTGTTGTTAGGAGTTAAGGAGGCTTCCGGTGAGCGATTTACTCTTCACGTTCAGCTCTCTCTGAATACTACTTTCCCTTTTGTTTTTGGTTGTGTTTGCCTGCCCTACCCGTTTTTCGGGAGGGAGTCCGGATCGAATGCAGACGTTGAGAAAGGCGGCGGCGGACCAAAGTTGACGTCCTGACCCAGTAATCAGCCCGTCCGGGAGGGTGATGTATTCATGGAAGGATCCAAAGCCATCCACCTCCGCCTTGCCCTCCCTCCCCTTTTTGGACTTGATGGTGGTGCCAATCGATCGGGCCAGCAGCGCGGCGTTATAGTCGGTGTAGTCTTTCCCATCGGCGATGGATTTTCCCCGCAGGAAGAAGGTGTCACAGAACGGCCAGCTTGCCATGTTGTGTGGCCCGGAGTTACCGGGAATGAACGGCGAAAAGAGCGGGATGCCCTTGTCGGTCATAGGATAATCCGCCAAGGCCGCTTTCGCGGCGTCGCCCTCCACAATTCCGAAGATGGCCGCGAAAGCAGTTCCTAGAATCTCGCGGTTCAGCATGCTTTTGCCATGGCGATCTTTGTAATAGGCAAGTGTGCCGTCGGGCTGGGTGAATTCCTTTTGGATGGCGACCTTGAGGGCGGAGGCACGATCCATCCAGTGCTGTTTTTCCCCGGCTGGCCGGCCGCTTTTTTCGCAGGCCTTAGCCATGGCCTGCATACCGCGATAGTAGAGGCAGTTTGTTGAGAGAGCTTTGAGTAGTACGCAATCGGCAATACTCATCCCTTTCGGATAAGCGGAGCTTTGGATGTCGTGAAAAAGCGGCTGACCGCGAAAAAGGCCGTCGGTCTTATCGAACCAAGGATCATAGAAGACATTGAAAAAATAATCGCCATTTTCAACCATCCATTTCCACTCAGCGTTCTCCGGATGAAGCATGAAGAGATCGTCCACCGCCCAGAGCCAGGCCACATCATCGGTGCGGCGGGTGTAAGAGTTGGTCCGGTATTTCTCCATGATCGCCTTGTCCGCCTGGGCAATCACTTCCCAAGGGACATCAATCTCCTGAACCACGTGTGGTGCGGAGACTTTGTAGCCCAGCTCCTTGCGTATTTCACGAGCCACCTTGAGCGACGAAAGCATCACTTCCGGATAAAGATGGTTAAGGCCCAGAACCCCGGAAACTGCGATATCACGCTCGTAGATGCGCAAGCCGTACTTATTACCGGCACCAAAGTAAACCGCGCCCGACTCACTGGTAACCATGTTATGCTCCACGTCATCGAGGGCGATTTTCAACATGCGCGCAGTCAACGGGGTCACATCCCCCTTCAGCTCCATATTACACTTGGGCTTGGGGTTCGGTAATTGAGAAAAGGAAAAGCTTCCGTTCGCGTCGCGTAACGCTTCAGCCGTCATCACCAGCGAACCCTGTTCGAAAAGGAACCGAGTCTTCGCTTCGTTACCACCAACCGAAACTGGTTCGCCAGATAAAAGCCCGATCCCCATGAACAGCCAAACGCAGGACATCGCAGCCAATGGACCAAGTAGGGCCCTTTTTCTTAAGAGGAGGGTTTTGTCAGAGGCGCTACTCATTTGGATTTCATCTTCGCACAAAGTTGCGCGAAAGAGTCCTTACCGTCGTATTTCAAGATGATCGAATGACGTCCGTCCAATTTGACAGGCTCAGCCTTGCCGAAGGCTTGCAGTGCATACTCCTTGGGCTTTTCGCCCCAGTTGAAGACTCCGAGGTAGACCCCCTCACCTTTACGAGCGAGCACCAGATCGAAGCCGTCGCCCTTGTTCTTGCTATGCTGCCAGAGATCCAGCGGCACGGTCTCGTCCATCG
Organism: Methylacidiphilales bacterium; assembly: GCA_044358595.1. Taxonomy (GTDB): domain Bacteria; phylum Verrucomicrobiota; class Verrucomicrobiia; order Methylacidiphilales; family Verrucolacustridaceae; genus Verrucolacustris. Next base: position 63,387 of record JBIKNP010000009.1, on the reverse strand, counting down.
CTGGATACTGCAACACTTCTTTCACCAATGCCTGCCGTTCTGGCCTGAGCGTCATCAGGTTATCACTGCTTAGTCGAGCTGTGCCGTAAAGCTTGTTGAAGTCCGCCCACATTTGCGCCTCGTTGAGCGTCATACTGCCGCCGTGTTTGACGTCCTCCTGGGAAACCGTCGCATCTTCATCGGCCGCCTCGCGGAAAACGAGATAGTCGGCATCGCCATTCCACACCTTGCCGTTCAAATAGAAGTTACCGAGATTGGCCAGCGAGCGTTCGGGAAAGGCCCCGTATCTTGGGTGGATGTCGCCGCCAGTGCGCATCCCGTCCACGAATCCGATGCAGGGTCCGAAGACCGCTGAGCAACCCAGAAAATAGGTGTCCGGCCCCATGGCATCGCGCATGGTTTTCATCGCGAGACGGAAACGCTCCACACTGGTGATCGTCGGGTCGAAGGCTTTGATCCCTTTGGCCTTTTTATTCTTAGCCAGAGTGTCGTTCTTCAAGCCGTACCGCATGAAGTCCACCTTGAAATAACGAATGCCCCAATTGTCCTTCATGTTCTTGATGCAATCGGCGATATGCGCCCGCGCGCCGGGATGTGAGTAATCGAAGTAAATATACCTCATCACCTTGTCCCCCTTGTTATTCACCTCAACGATCAACTTGCCGTCCAGATCGTGCAGGAAATATTCGGGGTGGGCTTTGTAGATCTCAGAATTCTCATCGCCCCGAAAGCCGTCGAAGTGGATGCCGGGGATTTTCCCCTCAGAAGTGACACGGGAGATGATCTCCTTGATGCCGCCGGGCAGAAGATTGGGGCGTACGCTCTGGTAATCGCCGCGCTCGGTCCACCAGCCACCGTCGATCTGGACTATGTTCGCCTCGGGGGCGATTTTTTTAAGCACATCCATGTTGCCGTAGATATCCTTGGCGGTAAAAACTCGGCCATAGTAATCCCATGTGGCCCAACCTTTGAAATCGGCAGGCTTCAGTTTCTTGATGCCGTTCTCCCCTGCGATGGCGGTGCCGAATTGGTCGAGAGTCATCAGCCAATCGTCGCCACGCTTGAGGACAATTTGCTCATACGAAATCGTCTCACCCGGTTTGAGTTGCCGCCCCTCGCCGTCAGACCAGATCACGATCGCGCCGTCCTTGATCGTGAAGTTTGGTAGGAAGATGCGCCAAGAGAGCGCCCCAGCGAAGAGATACTTACCGTCCGCCAGTCGCACCATTTCAAACATGTGGCTGGAGCTTTTCGCGGTCGCCGCGCCCACGTTCTGGCGTAAGATGGGCGTGCGCCCCATACAACTTCCACCGTAAAGAATCTCAAGATCACTAGTCAGTTTTTCGGCCAGAGGGATGCGGATATTAATCCTCTCGATTGCCAGCGGCTGAGAGCCTTTGTTGGAGAGGGTGATGGCCACACGCTGAAAACCGTCCGCCTCATCCGTCACGGTTTGTGCCGTCTCGACCGGCTGGCCGGCTTGAACCTGAATCGTAATATCCGGCCAGGTCGGCTGGACAGCAAACGACAACGACCCGGCATACAACAGGCTCGCCGACATTAGACTCAAAGCGGTTTGTTTCATAAATTAAAACTTTTTCTGATGCAAATGTCCCTTGCCCACTAGGAACAGAGTGCCACGGTAGGTGGGTTGTGTATTCATATAGGATTAAACTGAGGAATTTGGAAAAGGGTTCGGTTTTATTTCTTATGATCCAAAGAATGTCGGATGAGCCTAAATCCCTGATACTGACCCATTGTGCGGGTTATCATCATTCCGCATTCTGATCCGACCCCTTACTGTCACCTAGGGCGACCAATGCTTTTGAACAGCTCAGCTTTTTGTAAATTTCCACGTCTTTTTGATAGACGGAGCTAATTTGACGCATGTTAGACATGCATTTGGCCCAGTCGCCTGACGATTCACGGGCCTTACCCATGACAGGAACGACGAGGCCAGCTAGCAGACCAATAATCGCTATAACAACGGGCAATTCGACGAGAGTGAAAGCATCTGAAAGTCGTCTTTTGCTTGGCATAGAGAAATCTGTTTTTTCGATAATATACTGTTTGGGTCTTTTGATGGGATCTAGAGTGAGTCACCTAGCATCAGCAGGTAGCAAAAACTCTAAGCTAACTTTCAGCCGAAAGTGCAGATTATGACGGGAAAAGTTCACACCCTCGCCATACAACCCCCTTCCCCGTCCTTGTCAGTGTGAAAATGTCTCCGCCGAGGTTAGGATTCGCGCGTAAGTGGCTCTCCAAACCACACCGAAGCGTAGTCCCTTCCAGATATCTTTTACGTGCGGTCGGTTCAGCTCTGCTTCCGACGCAGTAACCGAGTCAACACCAACCCACCCAAGCCAAAGCCTAGTAAGGTGCCGGTAGAGGGCTCAGGAATGGCCATCAGGTTGAGAGTACGCAGGCTGCCCTCTGTCCCTGTGACAACCTGAAATCCACCCGTCGGCAGATTGGCTGGTAAGCCACCATTAAAGTTGGCCGTATCTATATTAAACAAACCTGTTAAGTCTTGGACCCCGTCACTGATTCCACCCAAGGAAGCCGCCTTGGCGATAACCCAAGTGTATGTTGGGGAAGTATCGAAGCTGGCCAGCGAAAGACTATTCAAAACCAAGTTCATTTTCGTACTGGCACTGGAACTACTAAGAGCACTCATATCCAACGCCCCAGTCACTGAGAACACATCCCAGTTCGTTCCGGCCAATCCAGTCGCATTGTCGATCTCCCAACTGTAGGTCGACCCCGCCTGCCAAATAGAGGAAGCGGCCGTCAAGGTCCCAGGACTGTTCCCAGGCCTTAGGACTGAACCGCTGGCGAGCGTGACCGCACCCACCGATCCCGATCCACTTAAGCTACCTCCGTTGTTCACCAACACGGTTCCAGTATTCAAGAGGGATCCGGTCACCGCCAATGTACCTTGGTTGATGCTAGTGACGCCGGTGTAGGTCATGTTACCGCCGAGGATCTGGGTGCCGCCGCCCGTTTTGACGATGGAAAGGCTGCCGGTCGTGCTTCCGCCGGTATTGCGAAGCACAGCGCTGGAAGTCTGCGTCGTGGCGTTGGCAACATTGAGCGTGAGAACGCTGTCGGCGGTTGAACTCGCGTTTTGAACTTGGCCGCCACCACTCAAGCCGCCAATCGTCTCGTTGAATCCAAGGAGTTGGAAGTTTCCTCGTTGCCCGCTTGCGGTGCCAATCATGTTGACGACAACGGTATCGGCAATCTGATCACTGGCTCCGAGATTGACCGTGTCGCTATTCGTCCCATCCCCGATCGTGAGGCCACCCGCGATGGCGTTCACGCCGGCTGTCTTTGCTAGAACCAAGGTTCCGTGGTTGACGGTGGTGGTGCCGGTGTAGGTGTTGGCGCTGGCACCGAGGAAAGTCAGCGTGCTTGCGCCTTGCTTGGTGATTCCACCGTTGCTGACCACGCCGCTAAATTCCACCGAGGAATCCGTGGTGAGTGTGCGGCTGTCTCCGCCGAGGCCCATGGTTCCGCTAAAAGTCAGCTTGCCGTTATTTACCGCGTCGCCAAGGGCGACGTTACCGCCGATGGTGGTGTTGTTGGCAGGGCCCTGAGCACCAGTTGTACTGGAGGAAATCTTGCCGCCGTTGAGGGCGAGGATGCCTGTTCCTAGTGCGGTGTTGGCACCGAGCAGCAGGTTGCCTTGGGTCAGCGTGGTGCCACCGGTAAAATTGTTGCCCGTGGAGATCGTGGTATTTCCACCAGTCGAGTTGATTTGCAAGGCGAACAAGCGCGTGGGGTCGGCCCCACCGTTTACGTCACCGATGGTATTCAAATTCACCCCGCCGGACCCTGATCCATTAATCGTCAGTGTGTAGGTGCCTGCTGACGAGCTATTATCGACCGACACACGATTGACTGTCAGCAGACTGCTCGAATTGTTGGCCCAGTTCTGATTGGCGATGATGCTTGCCCCCTGCGTAGTGACACCTGAAGCCCCGATGGACACCGCGCCCGAACTATCATCCACCTGAATCCCGCCGGACCCTACGTTCAGGCGATTGTTTCCGGCCCCCGTCGTGATCGTAATGGCGCCGCTGGAGCTGCCGAAAATCAAGCCACCGATAAAATAATTGTCCACTGCAGTCGGTGCGAACGAGTAAGCACCGGAATTGAAGGTTGCTAAGTCAGAATTCGCGGCGGCGCCTCCGGGAACGATAGAGCCAGACCAGTTTTGTGCAGTCGCCCATGTAACCGAAGTGCCACCGGTCCATGTGCCGTCAGCGGCAGAAGCGGTCGGGACTAGAGCAAGCGCGAGGATGAATGCGATCGCTGTGAGGCGATGAACTTGGCTATAATTTTTTAAATTCATAATTAGTTTTGTTATTTATGTTACTTTGGTTTATTGGGGAATGTACGTAGAGGTTACTATTTTCAGCCACAGGAGCGGTTTATGACGAAAAAAGTGCCTCCATCCCCTGCCCCCTAGGGCGACCCCTCAGCCACCTAGCCCCAAGGGGCTAACCCCAAAAAAACCCACTGATGATTAGAGCGGCTTCACGGCAATGCCATACATGGCGTAGCGATATTTCTCGCTTACAATTGTAGGCGCACCGAGTGTCACCGTGGCAGAGCCCGGCACGTCCTTGCGCCAGACAGAATGCACGACATAGAGCTCACCATTCGCATCCGGCATAAGCTTTTTCGTTTCAAACAGGTCCGGCCACCACGGACCACTACGCAAGCGTAACCCAGTGTCCCGAAAGCCCTGCCGCAACCACTCGGGCGGCTCCGCCCGACTATCGAATAAAACGTAAACCGCACAGGGACGGGACAGTTCGAGATTAATGTCGGGCAGTGGTTGGTGGATCGATTGACGTTGAAAGGTCCCGATCACATCGGCTCCTTCCAATTCTGCCGGGAAAAGCTGGTCGGGCATGGCGCGCCAAGTGAGGTTGCGGTGCCCGCGATGAACGAGGGAAGCCAGCGCACCCTCCCCCATACCACCCGGTGTGATCGTATAGCACCGGTAAAAGTTTGCTTTCTTGATATTGTCCGTGACACCCGTGATCACCTCCGAATCAGGGGCGTTCAAGCCCCGAATCGCCAAGCGATCACCCTGTAAAGCCAACGCTTGCAAGCGCTGGATTTTAGCTTCCCGATTCGCCATCCGCGCCGCCTCCCCCTCATAAAGACTCGCGAGTCGGCTTTTCTGTGTAGGTAGTTCCCCAGCCCGGTAAACTTCAACCTCACCTTCAAGCACCAGAACATCGGTGCTGCCGTCATTCCCCACGGAAGCCCCGAAGCGCGTACCAATATCCATCAAGAGGGCGCTCGCTGTATCGAGCACAAACCCCTTGGCTTCCGAACCCACATCGATGGTGACGTTGCCCAGCAACAGCCGCAAGCGCATCGGATTCACAAATTCCAAGATCACGGGACCTTCTAGGTCCACCACCGCCCCGGAGGAGATTCGGAACCGTAAAGAACCCCTATCCATCCGCAATTTCTCCAGCACCACCCGCTCACCCACCTGATACGGCGAGCCCTCCGAGGCAAGGATATCAACCGATACCCCTTTCGCCACGGACACGGAGTCGGGTTTGCGTCCGTGATCGCCAAATTGCCAAAAGGCGAATCCCACCATCAGAAGGACTGCTGCTGCGAGTGCCGCCTGAAGGAGGGGGGATGTCCTGCGGGAGCGGAAGGTGCGAATCTTCGGTTGGGGAGCTACATTCGTCGGAGAGAGAAGGGCAAGCTCAGGGATGGCCGCGCGCCCCTGTTGCCAAGTAAGCAGGGCATGCATCTGTGTCTGGTCGAGGTAAGCCTTGCGCTGCACCGCATCGGCGCGCAAGTGCGCGCGGAACTGTTCGAGTTGCACCTCGTCGGCCGTGCCCTCCAGGACTGCCTGGCACAGGTGCTCGAATGACTCCTTACTCATGCCCTCACCTTGTTACCGATCACTGACTGCACGCAGTCGGCCAGCATTTTGCGCAACCGGTAAAAGAGGGCAGCCATCGCATTCTCCGATGAGGAAAGACGGCTCGCGATATCCTGCACCGCCTCACCCCGACCGTAACGCGCAGCGATGAGTTCGCGCTGCCGAGGGGTCATGCGCTCCATGCAGGTTTCCAGCACTTTCAACCGCTGATCCGCGTCTTCGGAGGTTCCCTCGAGTTCGTCGGCAAAGGTAGCCAACAAGGCATCGTCCAGAACCAAGCGCGACCGCTGGTTGCGCTTCCGGCACGCCATGACCTCAAAACGGGCAAATGCGTAGGCCCAGCGCAGGAAAGGCTGGTTCGGATCATACTCGGCACATTTCCGACATAGTTTCATGTTTGCTTCTTGAAGCACGTCGTGGGCGTCGTTCACTCCACCCAAAAGCGACACGATGAAGGCGTACAAAGCGCTTTGCGATGCCGTCAAGAGCTGGACGAACTCGGGCGTCGGGCCACTTGCATCGGTTATATTATTCTCCATAGAGTCTTCAGCTGAACCTCACAAGTTATGACGGAGCACCAGAGACCTACTCAACATACGTGTAAATCATTCATCGACAAGAAGTGTCAGCCTTACTCCTGCACTCTTTTCCTTTCAAGTCAGGAGCACTTCGACGCCTTTGAAACGATCCGTCATAAAACCGGTTGAAGTGGCGAATATCTAGGGGCAATCAGTCGCCTCCCCTGCCCCCATGAACCATCTTCTCTGCCCGAAACTTCCGCATCGTCCCACGGGACGCCAAGTATGTTTACTCGCCTGCCTGGTCTTCTCGACGGCCCTGATGCCAGGCCATTCGGGGTCCCAGGTGGTCCATGACCCAGATGCCCAATTTAACCTAAAGAACGCCCACGGAATGGAGGTGCGACTGGCCTCCTACGGCGCGCGCATCACCTCGATCAAAGTGCCAGACCGTAGCGGCGCCATGGCAGACGTCGTGCTCGGCTTCAACACCGTCGAACCCTATCGGTCATCCGTCAAGAAGCCCTACCTCGGGGCGACCCTCGGCCGATACGCTGGGCGGATCGCCAATGGACGCTTCACCCTGGACGGTGTTGAGCATGTGCTCGCGAAGAACAGCGGTCCGAATCACAACCATGGTGGGGTCACCGGTTTTGACAAGGTCGTGTGGGACGCAAAGCAACTCCGGAACGGCGTTCAATTCAATTACACCTCTCCAGATGGAGAAGAGGGCTACCCCGGAACGCTCAAGGCTCGGGTGACCTATACGCTCACCGATGGCAACGAGCTCATCATCGACTACCGAGCCACGACCGACCGACCAACGCCGATCAACTTATCCAATCACAGTTATTTTAATCTTGCGGGAGAAGGTTCGGACACCGTGCTTAATCACGAACTCATGATTGATGCTGAGGAGATACTTCCGATTGGCAAAACTTCTGTCCCCACCGGGAAGATTGCATCTGTCGCGGGCACACCGTTCGACTTTCGTCACCCCAAGCCGGTCGGGCGGGATATTAATCAGACGAACGAGCAACTGGCCAATGGGAATGGGTATGACCACACTTTTGTTCTGAACCCGAAAAAAGGGGTTAAGAAGCCTGCCGCGACCCTCTATGAAAAAACCAGTGGTCGAAAACTGCAGGTTTTCACCGATCAGCCGGGACTTCAGCTCTACACCGCAAATTTCCTAGATGGATCGCTCAACGGGAAATCCGGAAAACCCTATATGAAGCGCAGTTCACTTTGCCTAGAAACACAGCATTTTCCCGACAGTCCGAATCAACCGAAATTTCCCAACACCATCCTCCGGCCCGGTGAAACCTACCAGACCCGGACGATCTACCAATTCAGCGTAAGCCATTCCATCGGGGAATGATCCATAGTGCTCACGCTCCCTGCGCTGCTGAGCCAGCCGTTCATTGAAGGCCTCCAATGAATTTTCTCCCCTTCCGTGCCGCCGTTCTGAGTTTCATGCTGTCACACTTTGCGTGCGCGGAATCAAACCCTGTCTCGTTTGCCTACATCCTGCAGGCCGATTCTTTCGCTAAAACAAAACCTGCGGTGGTTGCAAAACTCAAGGAAAGCGGACGCGATTGGATCGTGCTCGACGCGACCTTCGCTGGCGACACGCCGTGGGAGCAAGCGGACCTCGACGCAATCCGCAGTGGCAAAGCGGGGCGAAAAGTGGTCGCATATCTCTCCATCGGCGAAGCAGAGGATTACCGTTCCTATTGGCAGTCCGAGTGGGTCAGCAATGGCAAGCGGACCGCCGCCGCACCAGCATGGCTCGGGATCGAGAATCCGGAGTGGAAAGGGAATTATCAGGTCAAATATTGGAGCGACGATTGGCAAAAGCTGGTACTACCCGCGATCGACGATGCGATGGCCCGAGGTTTTGACGGCGTGTATCTGGATATTGTGGATGGCTTCCAGACATATGAGCAGGGAGCCGACGATTACCTGGACGACCGCATGAACCCGGAGACCAAGCAGACCTATCGCCGCGACATGGTGGACTGGGTGAAAGCGATCACCGCCCGCGCCCGCGCAAAAGATCCCGCGGCACTCGTCATCCCGCAAAACGGCTCCCAACTGGTTGCCCACAAGGACTTCGTTGAGGTCATCAGCGCCCAAGGTATCGAGGATCTTTTCACCAATGGAAAGAAACTCCAGCCCGCCTCGCACACGGATGAAATCCTCGGCCATTTAAAGACATTGGCTTGGGCAAAGAAGCCCGTGCTGCTCATCGAATATCCAAAGACGCCGGAGCGGCAGGCACTGTCTAAGGAATTAGCCAAAAAGAACGGCCTCGTTTGGCTCGTGACGGATCGTCAGCTCAAGACGCTTGGTGAATCGGGTAAATAACTTTTGGGGGGCTTTCTTTATATTCAAGAATCCCAATTAAGACGGCATATCACTCGATCCAATCGCCGAACAACTTGCTTTCTTTTAAATCAAAACAAAGGAGATGTTGCAGAACGACAATGTGGTACCTCACCAGGATGTAACATCTACTGATACTTGTCCGACTGATGTCACTTCCCTTATCAAACTTCCTCCTTTCCCTTCCCACTCCTGTCAGCTGCTGTCAGTGATCGATTCCAAAACTAAGTCCGATTTTTCTGGGTGGGGTATGTGTATGTGATCACCCGCTGGGGGGATGGGGAGTGGGTGTGGTGGGGCTTAGGCAGGGTCGGCTTTCCCTTCTAATCGAGCCATGTATCCGTAAGGGCAACGTAAGGGCAGACAAAGGTATACCCTCGGTTTACTAGTGTATTTTTAGATTAGACCCCAATCTTTCTAATCCGCGGGTCGGTGGTTCGAATCCACCCGGGCGCGCATTATTTTTTGAGTTTTTCTTCTGATAGTTCCGCTTCTCCTTTATCGCACTCCGGCAGAACCAGCCAAACAACATCATCCTTTTTCTCAACAATCTTTGTTTTACAGAAACCGAATTCGCAATTTAAAGAAGCTTTATCAATTTCATTTGCTTGGTACACAATAGCGTCATTATAAGAGTTGCTAAGCTCAAGCTGGGGGTATGCTTTTGAGACGAAAAAGATTAGTAAATATAAGAATATCTTCATTTTTTATAAATTTGGGTCGAATACTCCTCCAGGCCCCTGCTGTCCACTGCTGCTACCATTCCCACCACCTGAGGACGGATTACTCAAGTCAGTGGTTGGCGTTGCTTGAGAGCTGCTAGAACTACTCACCCCCTCCTGCTTCGCCTTAATCCGAACGAAAGCCTTATCCGTGGGCAAACCAGTCAAAGGCAGGGACAATGCTTGGTAAGTAGTCCAAGTCTGTAAGTTATCGCTCTTTTCGATGTCGTAGTTGAGGGTGAAAGAACCATTTGTATTTTTAGTAAGCACCAGATCGCCTATCGCCATAGCTTGCATTTGGTTGGCTAGATAAAGCCCCGCAACAGGAGAGGCGGTTTCGGCAATATTAGGATTCGTTCCATAAGTGACGCTCTCTTGGTAGTTGGTTAAACCATCCCCATCGTTATCCCCGCCATCTTGAACGAAGTTGGCGTTTACTGTCTTACTGGCATCCATCGTTAATGTAATCGAACTTGTCGTAGCGGTGGAGTCTCCACTCCAGTTACTAAACAAATACCCTGCATTCGGGGTGGCGGTTACTACAACGGATTCTCCAGCTTCATATGGCAGTTTGTTAGGATTTGCTAATAAAGTGCCTTCGGATGAATTGTAGGATGCTGTTAGCGTAATACCAAAGTTAGCTTGTGACGCTGTCAGACCAAAGTTTATGTAGGTATTTGCGAAGCGGGCGGGCAGATAAACAGTCACTAGCTTGGTGCAACCTTGGAACACATTATTCCCAATACTGGTCACGCTGTTGGGGATAGTGATGATGATTAGGGCTCTGCAATTATTGAACACACTATCCCCGATACTGGTCACGCTGTTGGGGATAGTGATGCTGATTAGGCTGGTGCAATTATTGAACGCATTATCCCCGATACTGGTCACGCCATCGGGAATGGTGATGCTGGTTAGGCTGGTGCAAAGATTGAACGCAGAACTACCAATACTGGTTACGCTGTTACCGATGGTGGCACTGGTTAGCTGACTGCAAGCCCTAAACGCAGAACTACCAATACTGGTTACGCCATTACCGATGGTGATGCTCGCTAGGTTGGTGCATTCTTGGAACGCATTATTCAAAATACTGGTCACGCTGTTGGGGATGACCACGCTGGTCACGGAGGTGTTGCCGGTACCAAAAATAGGCGTTGAGCCATTCCCCACCTTCTTCACCGCAACCCCACCCAACACGCTCGGTATGGTCACCGCACCAGTTGCGATTGAACCTGTGATAGTCGCCCCGCCGTTTTCGACAATGTAAGTCCATTGACCTTCGGTTACCTGCCCCATACTCACCAGCGGAAATGCGGATAGGAGGAGAGCGGAAAGGACGAGTTTTCGCATTAAGGTAATTAAGCACCTCCCAGGATAATTCTCAATAGCCAGCTAATCTATTAGATCTCTGCATATGCCCCGATTGGGCTGGACGTCATCCGTAAATTACTGGAAATAGCCAAGACCCTCTATCCTATTTCTGGTGTGCAGACGTATTCGTTGAATAAAAGATCACTCGGTTGCTTCCCTTCACCTCGAAGTAGTGGGAGGGATTCGAATCCGGATTCGTTGGATCGCAGTGAAATTTGATCTCCGTAAAGTCATCAAATCCATCACGGTCGGAATCAATCAGTTCACCCAGCGATCGAGGCGCCTCCAGTGCCTCCCCCTTTTTCACCCATCGACCCTCAAGCCAGTAGATCTCCTGCCTCACCAAGGATCGATTCAACTTTGCATCCTTCGCCTCCTCTTTCTCCCGCTCCAAACGAGCCTCCTTGGATTCGGGTGTCTCTAACCCAGGCGATGGCTCCACCATAACTACTCCATTTTGATTAAACTCATTCCACACAGTCGAAACCTCATCTTCTCCCATCCCAGACAACGGGCAAATCGCCACCAGAAGTAGAACCCCGCGACTAGCAAACAACCTCATCCCGTAATTCTGCAATCTCAACACGCCCTACCAAGCCAATTTAAGGTCCCACCGAATCACCCCGGGTCAGCTCATTCCTCCACTCCCGTAACTCCCTCGCTTTCTGCGCGGATAGCTTCTTTGTTTTCGGCGTCTTTCTCTCCCCGACACCCGCAAAAAGAATCCTCTCTACCATCTCCGTTCCCTCATCAATCGGTAGGTGCCCAACCCCAGGGAGTACATGCACTCTGGCCTCAGGGAAGACCCGCCGCCACCGCTCGACCGCCAGCTTGACCGCCCCAAAGGTCTTCTGCCCATATATAATGTCGGTCGGAATCTTTAAGCCCTGAAACTGCTCGGGCGCTCCAGCACTTTCAAACATCCTCAAATAAGCCAATGTCACCCGATGGCTCACTTGAGCAAATGATTCAGTCAGATCCACTTTTCCTGACCTCTTCTCACTAAGGAACAGATTTGTAATCCATCGACCCAGCGGATTGGCAAATGCCGTTGCATACATGATTTGCCCCAATACAGGAATGAGAAAGAGGCGAAAATACCAAGGACACTCCGCAAAGGGATCGATCATCACAATTCGTCCCACCACACTCCCCCGCCCCATCTTCACTAGCTCTCTCGCCACGAAAACCGCCATCAATCCCCCCGTACAACTTCCCACCAAAGTCAGATTCTCTTTTTCCAGACCCAGCAAATCCATTGCCACGCTCCTCGCCACCTCCCGAATCTCCCAGCGGGCGGGTTTAGGGGATCGACCACACCCTGGCAGATCATAGCTGTAGAACGATATAGCCTCAGGAAGCTTCTCCAGTAACGGTTGAAAGGTCCTGTGATCCCCGCTCCACCCATGGAAACCTACAACCACTTTCCCCCCTCTTCCTGTTTGGACACGGTGCATCCCCAATTCTCCCTTTTTCACCCAGCGAGACAATCCAGACTTCCCACAACGATTCCCTGCTTTTAAAATCACCCTATGCTGAAACGTCCTGATTTGCGTAGTTGGATCTTTACCCTACTCGTTGGTGGAGGAGTTCTCGGAGTCAGCCTGATTGTTTTTGTTCTTAGCTATCTCCGTCTCCGAGCCCCTTAGTCGCCCCCCTCATCCCCCAGCTCGCGTAACGCCCGCTGCGAGGCCTGATACCCTTGCGCCGCGGCTTTGCGATACCACTGAATCGCCTGTGCCAAATCTTTTCTCACCCCCTGACCGTGGTAGTAGCAGTTTCCTAAGCGATGCTGAGCTGCAGGATAGTTCTGCGCCGCCGCCTTTCGAAACCAGCGCACCCCTTCCTGCTCATCTTGGGAGAGTCCTTTTCCAAATATATAACAGTCCCCAATGCTGATCTGGGCAGGCGCATAATCTTGTCCGGCCGACTTTCTCCACCATCGAATCGCCGCCATTAAGTCCGGCTCGATCCCCATCCCCTCGTGAAAACAGCCACCTAAATTAAATTGCGCCTTCATCTGCCCCGCCTCTGCAGCCTTTCGATACCAACTTACACCCTCCACCATGTCTCTTTTGACTCCTAAACCGAAAAAGTAGCAGTCCCCGAGCTGATACTGCGCATCCGCATCTCCGTCCGCGGCTTTTTCCTGCAACTCCTGACTGAACTTGGGGGTAGGATCGACCGTCTCTCCCCAAGACAGATAGGAAAGGAGTCCAAGCATGAGAAATACTATCCATTTCATTTATCTAAAACTGATGGCCTTCTATTGATTCGCAAGCCTGTTCCTTGACGAAGCCGATCCTTAGGCTTGGATAAACCTATGAAGAAAATCCTTTGCCTCCTCGGCGCCATGGCCCTCACCCCGGTTTATGGGGAAGACAAGAATAGAAGTAACGATTCTTCCGAATCATCCAGCAATCTGACCCCCACGGCCGAGCGCCCTCCCAATATGGCTAACCCAGTAAAACCGGGTTGGCTCCCGCAGCGCCACGGCAAATAGACCCCACCAAGACGGCGATTAAGGCCGTTTCAGCGCGGGCTCGGGCATCTCACCCTTTCGAAGAGCATCCAAGGTGGCCGGTTCGGTCATCCGAGGCGTGTTCAAGCTCCACATCTCCATCAACATTTTGCTCATCTTCTCCGTCTTATCACCGCTCAAATTCCCCTTCGCTTTAGCTTCACTTAACGAGGCCTCAGGTGTTGTACCCGCTGCATTCAGATCGGCCAAGGCAGCCAGACCCTTCCGAATCAGTTCCTTCCTGTCCCCATCAGCCTCTGGGTTGATCGCTGCCGTCACTTTAGCAAGAAGTGCGTCCTTATCCGCTGCAGGCGCCTGCGCCATAGAAAAGGAAGTAAGGAAACTCAGGACAACGGCAACAAATGTGAAACTAGATTTGATTTTCATAAGACAATACTACCTTACGATTCCTCCCCGTCGATCTATAACATTCCACTCCCACCCTTTCCACGTACCACAGGTTGTGGGAGAGTCTCTCTATGAGTCGCCTCTCCCTCATGCCCAAAATGGGTGAAATCCCATCCCTTCTTCAAGCTACCCCTTCAATGCTTCGAGATTCCTTCAAAAGGAAATACCGCAAGACACCTTGGGGGACGCTAACGGGAGGCATTTTCTCCATCCTCTATCTCCTCAATCCCCTCGATATTATCCCAGAAGCCCTTCCCATCATCGGGATCGTCGACGACACCTTGGTTTTTGGGGTTTTCCTCGCCTTACTCTCCCGGGATGTTAAAAAGTACCTTCTCTGGAAATCATCTCATGAAAAATCAAACTCCATCTCCAAAAAAACCTGACTCGGGTATTCCAAACTGGCTCTTTTACTCAGGGATCGGAATGGTTCTTTCCTTAGGTGCCGTCAAAGTCTTCTTCGGCATCCTCCGTCTCTACCGCTAATCGCTTGCTACTCGTCCAACCAGTCGTCCACGGGTCGAAAATCCGTATCTTTCACAATCTTCTCGATCCTTTTGTGTGGCACAGGCTCAAACGGTAAAATCACCCAAGCAATCTTACCCGCACGCTTGCCGCGAATCACAACTCGCAAGGTGTTCGGTGAAGCCTCAGCCACTTTTCCAGTGACATAAATCTCTGCCACATCTGCGCTTAAAGGCACACGCTGACAAAGAAAAGCATCCGGTATTGCTCCCACATCCTCCTCAAAAGGTCCTTTGGCTTCCGCCTCTTTTGCCCGCAACTCCTTTAATCTCTCCTCATATCCATTGATCTCATTTTGAATCACCGCAGCATCTCCACGGAACTTTTGCAGTTCCTTAGCCTGAATCCCTACCCGCTGCGATTTATCCTCTAAACTGGTGCTCGCAGGACTTCGCAACTGTTTGGCTTTCGTGCTCAATCCTTTGTACCGGGCATTCCAATCCTTCTCAAACTTATGCCATTCACTCAGTTTTTTCTCAATCCAGCCGAACTGATCGGGCATCTTAATGCTGGGTGGAGCCCGATACAGCGCCAAACGATACTCATTGGCAGCAATTTCAGGTTGCTGCAGATCCTCGTCCTCTTCTGGATGGTAAAATAATCCCACTTCACGCGCCCGCACCTCCACCTCCCCCAGAAATTTTTTCCTCTCGGCATCGAACTCCAAATCCAGAGTGCCCGCCTCCTCCAGCCAGAGACGACTGACAGATGTTCGATAATCCTCATACACACCCTTGGCTTTTGTCGTTTCCTCCTGCACAACAGATTCCACCATCCGCACCTTTTCCTGGGTTCCCGCCGCATCCGCCTTGGCTAAGGCCAAAGTTCTTTCTAACTCGCGGATTTGTGGCCGTATCGGAGCCAACCTTCTTCCATAGTCCCGCCGCAGACCCGCCAAACGCTCTGAGAAATCGTACAACACCAAAACCTCCGGCCGATCCCCTAAACGGATCTCGTCCAAATCCACACGAACACGAACCACTGTTTTCCTCCACTCCACCCAGCCCCCATAGATGACAAGCCCCGCAACCACCGCCCCGATCGCAAACCATACCTTTCGATCCCAATTCCGCATTGATTGAAGCAATGACGATCCCACATCTCGAACTATTCTTCCCGCTCCCACTCGCCGCTTTTCTACTGCGGCTGCCGCCTCTACCCCAGGCTTGGGCGCAGGCACGGCTGTAACTACTTTTTTACGTACTCGTGGCTGATTCTCTTCGATCGGCCGAACTTTGAGCCTCAATTTTTGCTGAGGCGCTTTTCCCCCTTCCCCAGACGAAGTTGGGTTTTTCTCCTCCGCCATCCTAACGCTCTTCTGGGTAGCTTCCCAGAATCCGCAAATCCTGCGTATGGCTTTGAAGTTTCAGCAACGCCTTCCGAAACTCAGGCCGGTCGATATGACCCCGAACATCCACAAAGAAAACGTATTCCCAAGGCTTCCCAGGTGCAGGGCGAGACTCCACGCTCAGCAAATTCAATTTTTTCGAAGCTAAAACCCCTAAAGCCCGATGCAAAGCCCCCGCTCGATGAGGCAGGGTAAAGAGAAGGCTCGTTTTATCTTTGCCCGTCGCCCCTGCAGGTTCCTGTCCCAAAATATAAAATCGAGTACTGTTCCCTGATCGGTCTTGAACGTCACGTTGCCGAACCACCAACCGATACAGCTGTGCCGCCCAAGGACTGGCCAAAGCCGCTGCGCCCCTTTCCACTGAGGCACGCCGTGCCCCCTCCGCCGTGCTAGCCACCTCGACCAACTTCGTCTTGCTCAAATTCATAGCCAGCCAGTGCCGACACTGCGCCAAAGCCTGAGGATGGCTATAGAGAACTCGGATCGACCCGCTCTTTGTTTTACTCAGCAGGGCGTGGCGAATTGGAAGATAAACCTCTCCACAAATTGTGACATGGGAGTTCAGCAAAGCCTCTTGAGTCGCCCCAACAGCCCCCTCGTTCGAATTCTCGATCGGGACAACTCCCGCTTCCACCTCGCCTCTCTCCACCGCGGAAAAGATCTCAGCAATGGTAGGACACGGAACAAGTTCCGTTGCCGCCCCAAAGCGTTCCCGGGCCGCTTGATGACAGTAGGAGGCTGCAGGCCCTAGATACGCCACCCGCGTTCCACCTTGGCAGTGCCGACCCGTGGCCAGGATTTCTCTGTAAATAGCCTTCAAATTGTCCTGATCCATCGTCCCCTTGAGTCGGGCGCTTAATCTTCGAAAAAGTGCCGCTTCCCTCGCTGGGGCAAAAACCGACTGCCCACTCTCAAGTTTTTGGCGACCAATCTGGCGAGCAATTCCAGCTCTCTGCTCCAGCAGACGAACCAGCTGATCGTCCAACCTGTCAACTTTGGTTCGTAGGTTCGATAGTTTCATGGATCAGCTCCTTTTGCTGTGGACTCGCAGGATCAACGGGTGTGGGAAGTTTGACTCTTCTTAACTCCTCCGAATTGGGCAACTCCTCCAAATCCCTGAGGCCGAAATGCTCTAAAAAGAGTGGAGTAGTAGAGTAAAGAATCGGTCTTCCTGGTGCGTCGCTTCGTCCTGAAATTCGTATCACCCCACGCTCCACGAGAGTGTCCAAAGTTCCACTGCAGTCCACCCCCCGTACCGCCTCAATCTCTGCCCGAGAAATCGGTTGCCGATAAGCAATCACCGCCATCGTCTCAAGTGCAGGAGGACTCAAACGGGGCGGACGAACGACCCCTTTCAACTTCGCGACCCAGCCCGAGAGATCAGGAGCCGTTCCAATTCGAAATCCACCCGCCACCTCCCGTAAGATCAACCCGCGGGGAGCCAATCTCTCCGCCAAGTGGGTTAGCTCTTCCCGTACCTCCTCCTCTTTCACGTCAGGCCAACCTTGACCCCCCTCCGGCCCATCTCGCAAAATCGTGGCCAGACGCGAAGGCTCCATCGGCTCCGTTGCCGCAAATAAGAGTGCTTCCAGTACTCGTGCCCATTCCATAGTTCGTATCCTTTAAACTGCGGAATCTCCACTCGGTTGACCAGTTCCTTCCTCTGTGGGAAGGCTTGCCGTTGGAACCCCCAAAATACCCTCTGGGGTTCTTCGAATTCGGATCGGCTTCAAGGGCCCCTCTTGTACTGCCGCAACCTGACGAAGCCGAATCAACTCTAACATGGCCAAAAAGGTAACCACCACCTCTCCTCGGGAAGACATGTTCCGGAACAGATCCTCAAACAGAACCTCCTCCCCAGGCAAAACCCGATCCAAGATAAATTCGATCTTCTGCCCTACGGTGAACTGCTCGTCCTCAAAACGACCCACCTTCGATCGATCCTCCAAAGAACGAAGGACTTTCTGAAACGCCCAGACCAAATCAAACATCGAGACTTGGCCCGGTCCCTGCATCGCCTGATTCACGACCACCCGCTCAGGAATTCTTCCAAAGATTCGGGAGTGTAATGCTTCCCGATCCCCCAACTGCCCCGCAGCCTCCTTAAACTTACGGTACTCGATCAGCTGACGAATCAACTCCCACTTCGGATCCTCATCCTCAACCTCTTCAGGGGGTCGATCCTGCACAGGAAGCAGTGTCCGACTTTTTAGATAAATCAGGGTTGCCGCCATCACTAGAAACTCACCTGCGACCGCCAAATTTTCCTCCCGCATCTTATCCAGACGCGCCAGATACTGCTCAGTCAGCTTCTCCAAACGAATCTCATAAATATCCATCTCCTGCTCTTTAATAAGGTGAAGGAGCAGATCCAACGGTCCCGTAAAAGCAGATAGCTCTACACGCAGGGCCTCACTCCCCGGCGTCTCCAGCATCGGAATCATTTTTGCGTACCCACAGCAGCTCGAACCCGAGCTAAAACTTGCTCTGCGGTTTTCCGAGCCTTGGCTGCACCTTCCTTCATCCACTGCTCCACACGAGGCGAATTGGAAGCTAATTCCTCCCTCTTTTTTCGCATTCCATCAAACTCCCGCAAAACCAGATCAGCTAGGCCCTTTTTTAAATCCCCGTATCCCGTGCCACCTTTTTCCATCTTTGCGCGATACTCCGAACGCTCGGCATCCGTCCCCATCAATCGCACCAAACCCCACAAGGTACTACCCTCAACTGCCTTAGGGGCCTCCACTGGTGTGGAATCTGTTTTGATAGCCATAATTTTTTTCCGTAAATCCTTTTCTGGCGCGAAAATCTCAAGTGTGTTCCCGTAGGATTTGCTCATCTTCTGCCCGTCCACCCCGGGAACGACTCCGGCATCTTCCCGAATGATCGACTCCGGCAACTTAAAAACCTGCCCGTACTTGTCATTAAACTTTCCCGCAATATCCCGTGCCACCTCCAGATGCTGTTTCTGATCCTGCCCGACCGGCACTCGATCGGCATCATACAGAAGAATATCTGCTGCCATTAAGACGGGATAAGCAAAGAGGCCGTGGGAGGGAGAGATCCCCTTCGCGACCTTATCCTTATAACTGTGACACCTCTCCAGTAATCCCATCGGAGTAACGGTGGAAAGATACCAAGCCAACTCGTGCACCTCGGGAACTGCACTTTGCCGAAAAACGACCGCTCTTTCTGGATCCACACCACAAGCCAAGAGATCGAGAAAGGTTTCCTTCACCAACCCTTCCAACTGACCCACCTCACTAGCACCTGTTAAGGCATGATAGTCAGCTAAGAAGTAGTAGGCCTCCCCTTTGGCCTGTAGCTCAACAGCAGGGCGTATCATTCCGAAATAGTTCCCCAGATGAAGCCGCCCGGTGGGCTGAATTCCAGAGAGATAACGCATGACCAATCGTGGCCTTGCCAAGCCCTTGTCGACCAGAATTTTCCTACAAGTTGTTCAGCAGAAATGCGAAAGAATTGGCTCTACTTGTCCGCTCGCACCGCACTTAAATATCTGTAAAATTGACCCAATGCAGTCCTCATCCTCAATCCTAGATTCACCCGGCCCTGTCGCGAGCAACCCGTACGAGGCCTGCTCCAAACTAGCCCGGGAGCACTACGAGAATTTCCCCGTGGGAAGGCTAGTTCCCAAGAAACTCCGCCCTCACGTCCATGCTGTCTACGCATTTGCGCGTGTGGCCGACGATCTGGCCGATGAGGGCTACGCCGACCCCCGAGCCCACTCAAAAGGGCAAGCCCCTTCTGAAGCCGAACGCCTTGCCGTTTTCCGCAACTACCGCCAAGCCTGGCAAAACGCCATCGATGGCAAGGAGTATGACCGATCCTATGCGTGGATCTTTGAACCTCTCCAGAGAACCAAGGCCGAACTGGACCTTCCCGATTCCCTTTTCCTCGACCTGCTCAGCGCCTTTGAACAGGACATTATTCAACGCCGTTATGAAGACTTCCCGTCCGTTCTCGACTACTGCCGCCGTAGTGCCAACCCGATCGGACGACTCGTCCTCCTTATCCACGGAGAACGAAGCGCTGAGCTTGCCCAACTCTCCGATAATATCTGCACGGGGCTTCAGCTTGCAAATTTTTGGCAAGATATCTCCGTAGATCTTGGGAAAGACCGCATCTATCTGCCTCTATTCGATCTCCGCAGATTAGGTGTTACAGAAAAGGAACTTTTCGAAGGTCGCGCGACTCCCAATTTTTGTAACTGTTTGCGATACCAGTGCGAAAGAACATGGGCACTCTTTCGGGAGGGAGAATCCCTTTCACGCCACCTACCTCGCCCCCTATCCTGGGAGATTCGCCTTACATGGCTTGGAGGAACAGAGATTCTAAAAAAGATTGAGGCTCAATCCTACAATACCCTCACAAAGAGGCCGAAAGTTTCAAAACTGGACTTCCTACGCCTGGGCATCCAATCCTTCTTCGGAGGATGAGTACGACCCCAGCATCTGGAGGAACAGGAGAACGGATTACTCGTAAGAGCGGATCCAACCTTGCCCTATCTTTTATCTGCCTGCCCAAGGAACAAAGGCAGGCCATGTCCACCTTCTACGCGTTTTGTCGGACGGTGGACGATATCGTAGATGAAACCACAGTTCCTCAGACCGAACGCCAAGCAAGACTTGAAGCTTGGCGGGAAGATATCCAAGCCATCTACAAAGGGAGTCCCACCCAACCTCTAGCTAAAGAACTCGCACCCGTGGTGCGTCGCTACCTGATTCCACCCGAGCCCCTTTTTGAAATTCTGAGCGGAGTCGAAATGGATTTAACCCGAAACCGCTACGCAACGTTTGAAGATCTACGCAAATACTGTTACGGCGTAGCCTCCGCCGTCGGCCTCGTTTCCATTAATATCTTCAACTGCCAAACAAGAGCTGCTGCGGACTATGCCGTTGCTCTCGGGCTTGCGTTCCAATTAACCAATATTTTGCGCGATGTTTCCTACGATCTCCAGAAGTTCGGTCGTATCTACCTTCCCCAAGACGAGTGCCGCGCGCTTGGAGTTACGGAAGAGGACTTTCGACGTCCCCACCCTACCCCCGGAATGGCGCGTCTTCTTCGACTGCAATACTTTCGTGCCCGCCACTATTTCGAGAAAGCAGATCGGTTAATTCCTGAGACTGACCGGCCCCATCTATCGGCAGCCCTTCTCATGACGGGAGTCTATCGCGATCTTCTGGAAAAGATTCATCGCAGGAATTACGAGGTTCTATCTGGCCCCATCAAGCTCACGCGTTGGGAAAAGCTCAAAGCCCTTCGACGAGGACGAGCCCAATTAAAGATTTCACATAAGAAGCGCAGAAGCCCAAACCGGATCGCCGTTATCGGAGGCGGTTTTGCAGGCAGCGCAGCAGCTTTTGCTCTGACAAGGGAAGGACACAGTGTGGAGCTGTTCGAAGGAAAGCCTCAGCTGGGTGGGCGAGCTCACAGTTACAGAGAAGCGAAGACAGGCACCACTGTGGACAACGGACAACACATTCTCATGGGCTGCTATCATCGTGCCCTTGAATTCATTGAAGCCCTCGGAAACAGTGACCGCCTAGAAAAGCACGATCGGCTGAATCTGGCTTTTGCAAGTCCCCAACACGGGCGCACCATACTTCGATCCTCAAAACTTCCACCCCCTTTCCATCTTCTCGTTGGCCTTATGGGGTTCAAGGAATTGCGGACGCTGGATCGATGGGCAATCATTTTATTTCCGCTACGCGCAAAAGGTTTACCGCCCAAACCAGGAGAGGCGACCCAGCCTTGGCTGGAAAGATTGGGACAAACCCCAGGATCGATCCGCGCTCTTTGGGAACCCTTTTGTCTGGCCGCGCTAAATGTCCCTATTCAAACCGCCGATGCATGCCTTTTCTGGGAAGTAACACAGCGTGCACTTTTTGGGTCTCCCACAGACGCCGCTATTTATTTCGACCGCGATGGACTCTCGAATCTCCTTCAGCCAGAACTTGGTCTTTTTCTCGACAGCACGGAAGGAAAATTACACTTGGCCCGCCCTGTAGAATCTTTGCAATACGACGAGAACAGACGCCGAGTTGTCTCTCTCAATCTCAAACAGGGTGAATCCGCACCCTTCGATCAGTTTGTTCTCTCTGTTCCCTGGACGGCTGCTGCAAAGCTTTTACCGGAGGGGGATCGTTCTGCCCTGCTCGCTCGGGAGCTTCGGCCAGGCCCGATATTAGGAGTTCATCTTTGGACCGATCGACCTTTGACACAGGATCTCATAACTGGATTTCTCGACTCCCCTCTTCACTGGGTGTTCGACCGAACAAGCACTCTCCCCAAAGGAGCCTCCGGCCACCTTTACGCGGCTGTCATCAGTGCGGTAACAGACCTGATTGACCAGACGGGCAAACACTTAGTCGACCTCATACTGTCCGAAATCCAACGCCTCATTCCAGAGAGCCGCGAAGCGAAAGTAACCCATCATGTCGTTTATAAATCACGTGACGCCACATTTACTGGGGAACCAAGCAAACCCCTCTCTCGTCCTGGACCTGTAACTTCGTCAGAGAATTTATTCCTAGCCGGCGATTGGACTGAGACAGGCCTGCCCGCAACAATCGAGGGAGCTGTCGTTTCCGGCTTCCAAGCAGCCGAAGCCATTGGCTAAAGCCCAGTATAAACCCCAATTCCATGGGGCCTTAGCTCTAAGTTATTTGAATTGTTGAATCATCGATCAACGGCAGTTGCGATGATCCTTCGGGAGCCTGGGCCTAACTCAAACTCATGAATCAGCAACTCCGCCTATCCAATCTAGAAACTCGCTCAACGATTTCGACATCACGTTGCGTGCGTGAATGCACCCACCCACCGCAGGAATAAGCTCCCACAATCGCCATGGCCGAATCAGTAAATGCATCGCGATCTTCATAGGAGTGCTTTTCCCTGTCACTGCATCACAACCTAAAAGAAATAGATCCGCTGGTAACAGCTTGTCCGCATGATCACTCACCGCTCGAAGCCCCACCAAAGGAATTCCATGCTTATGACACGCTTTTGCCACGTAATCCCACTCCATTTCAACGATTCCACACCCCGTCCGCTTTCCTAAAGCAATCTTCGCCTCTCCCGTTGCAATAATCTCATGCGCAGTATGCCACTTTCCAGATCTCACTTTGGATTTGCCTTTGGTCCATCGATGAAACTCCTCCCAGTCCTCTGATTTGAAAGAGGTCAGATCGCCCTCGTCCCAAGCTGGATCCAAGGCCCCAGCCAATCCTGCCAGAATGATCGCGCGGCACGGATGATCCTTTAACCAATTGTCTACTTTGTTCTCTTGACCTGAATGACCCATCCCAATTCTCGCCGATAGAATCGGCACCCCATTCCAAGTCCCTCGAATCGTCTCAAATCCACTCTCGACGTGACTCGTCCCGCCCAGTTTTTTCCAAGTAGGCTCCGCCTCAAATTCCATGGGAAAAAGAATACCAATCGCTTCCCCCTGATTGATCTGCCCCATATTTCGATCCGCCCGAATTCCTGAAGAAACTTAGTGAGCCCCAGTCGTCTGAACGATCTGCTGATATTCACCCAAAGCCAAAAGGGGCCAATTAATCCGATACATGTCATACCTCAGATAAAAGACACAAGGAAAGCCTGTCCCTGTAATCAACTTCTCCTCCCAACTGCCGTCGGATTGCTGTGTCTCGATCAGGTATCGGACTGCACGCCTTACACTCGGCCGTTGAATGTCCCCACAAGCAAGTAAACCCATCAGACCCCAACCTGTTTGAGAGGCAGTGCTAATGCCTCTGCCCTTAAAACGAGGATCATCGTATGAACCGCAGCTTTCGCCCCACCCACCATCTGGATTCTGTGTACACTCCAACCAATCCCGCCCCCGAATGACCCAGTGCTCATTCATATCGTATCCAATTCCATGCAAACCCCGCAAAACCTGCCATGTTCCATAAATATAGTTCACCCCCCAACGCCCATACCACGAGCCATCCTCCTCCTGAGTCTCTTTTAGAAACCGAATCGCACGCTGCACTTGGTGATCTTTTTTTGGGACGCCGCACTTCCCCATCGTTTCCAACATTCGCCCCGTAATATCAGCACAAGGGGGATCTAAAATCGCGTTGTGATCCGCAAAAGGCACATCCTCCAACCACTTCTTATTTACGTTTTTATCAAATGCACCATAACCGCCGTTGTCGCACTGGAAGCTTTTAGCCCAAGCCAATCCCCTCTCCGTTGCCCCTTTTTGGGCCGCAGGATCGCTCGCCCTAGCCATTCGTAGCCCCAAAAGAACTTTTGCCGTGTCATCCACATCCGGATACCAGTCGTTGAAATACTCAAAAGCCCAACCCCCAGTCACCCGCATTGGATTTTTTACAACCCAATCCCCCCTCATCTTAACCTCTTTAGCCAACAGCCAATCCGCTCCCTTGCGCATGACCGGGTCGTCTGCCTTCACTCCAGCCGCTCCTAACGCGGTCATCGTAATTGCCGTATCCCAGACAGGGCTCAAACAAGGCTGAACGCGGAAATCCCCATTCGCCACGTCATCTACCTCCAATCCCTCGAGATCTTTAACCGCTTTGCGCATTCTGGGATGGTCGTCCGAATAGCCCAGACACTGAAACGCGAGAATGGTGTTCATCATCGAAGGAAAAATTGCCGCCAAGCCCTCTGACTCCGGGCCCGTTCGATCTAGAATCCACTTCTCCGCAACCTTCAACGCATGTTTCCGGAACGGCTTCCACGAAAGCCCCTCAAGAAATCCCAGCAGTTCATTCACTCGAACAAAGAAGTTTTTCATCGAAAGGAATCTTCTTTCAACAGGATGAAAAAACGGTCCGCCCTCTACCCCATATGGGTATAACTCATGAAGCTGTTTTTCTGGGGGGAGATGCGTCGTCGGACGAAAACTGCGAATGACAGAGAGAGTCACCACAATCGCCCGGGTCCACGAGCTCATCTCAAACATATTGAACGGGGCCCAGTTCGGCAGGAGTAGAATTTCGGGAGGAATATTGGGTAAATACTTCCACGGGTACTGCCCCAACATCGCCAGATAAAGTTTGCAGTAGGTGTTCGTCCTCGGAATTCCTCCCAAGCGAAGCGCCGTCGAACGCGCTCTTTTCATTTCGGGCTCCTCGGATGTAAATCCTGCCAGCTTTAAGCTGAAGTAGCATTTTACAGTTGCCGTCACGTTACTTGGCCCCCCGGGATAAATAGGCCAGCCCCCATCGGGAAGTTGCCTCTGTAGAATATGGCGAACAATTTTGGCCTCTTTTGCTCGATCTACCTTCCCCCGCAAATACATCAAAAGGTGATAATCACAGGCCACGGTCGTATCGACAAAGAGTTCCCCAACCCAGTGACCATCCTCCTTTTGCAATCCCAACAAGTAATCCCGACACGCCTCAATGCCTTTACGCAAACTTCCTAAATTTACATCCGCAGGGTCCATCCCCACCAGTTCAGGGCTGGGAGATCGAACTGCAGAAGGGGTCTCGAATTGAGCCGACATCCGAAAAACACTACCTGTGAGAAATCAGGGTTTCAAACGGAAACCCTGAAACCCTAATCTTCTAATAGAGAAGACTTTATCTACTCAGCCCAAGTAATGAGCCTAAGTTCATGGGCTTGAGTCAAGGATGGGTGGGACGGTCGCACTCGAACATTGAATTCGAAATTTCCTGAATCCTCAACTGATACCCTGCCCACATAACCCTGCCACCCATCCTTTGAAGCACCCTCAGGCGCGAGTCTAACCACCTTGGATACCCCACCTGGCTCAATCGCTTTTAAGTAAGCCTCCACAGCAACCTCTTCACTTTTTAAATCCCCAAGAAAAATCTGCGCCGAAACCGGAATAGTATCTCCTACATTCACCGTTGTCCGCGTCGATCCATTCCATGTGACCCCATTCGCACGTACCTTGGGCCAGGCAATCCGTACTTTATCCTTCCACAAGGCTAACTCCCGTGACTTGCTCCAACCACTATCCGCAAACATACGGCCTTTCTCAGCCGCACGCCGGTAAAAGTCGGTCGCATAATCAGCAACCATTCTGGACGTATTATAGACCGGACCAATCGTGATTAGACTTCGGCGAACTCTGTCGATCCATCGCTTGGGCACACCTTCACCGTCTTGATCATAATAAAGGGGAACGATCTCATGCTTGAGGATTTCGTACATGGAGAATGAGTCAAACTCATCCTGCACCTCAGGCTCCAAACGGAAGGTGTCATCTCCAATTGCCCATCCGTTCGTCCCATCGAATGCTTCATCCCACCAACCATCTCGCACGCTGAAGTTCAGGCACCCGTTGGTGATCACTTTTTCTCCGCTCGTTCCGCTCGCCTCCAGCGGACGCGTAGGATTATTCAGCCACACATCGCAACCATGGTACAGGTGGCGAGCCACGTTGAAGTCGTAATTCTCGACAAAAACAATTCGATCTTTGAACTGCGGCAACGCCGAAATCTGTACGATTTGCTGGATGAGCTTTTTCCCACCCTCGTCCGCTGGGTGAGCCTTGCCCGCAAAGAGGAACTGAACAGGTCGCTTAGGATCGTTGACGATTTGAGCCAATTTATCCAGGTCTCGGAATAAAAGGGCCGCCCTTTTGTAAGTCGCAAACCGTCGCGCGAACCCGATCGTCAAAGCCTTAGGATCCAGCATCTGATCCGTTTCCCGAATTTCCGCAGGCTTGGCGCCGTTTCTCAAACGCTGGGCTCGGACATTCGTTCGTACAAATTTTAAGAGATTTAACTTCAATCTTTGATGAGTCAGCCAGTAATCCTTGTCTTTAAAACTGACTCTCTTTTTCCACTCCTCTGCCTTGGCCAAATCCTCCTCCGTCATCGGACCTCCTTGCTTTTCGAGAAGCCCACGGATTTCAGGAGCCATCCAGGTGAAGGTGTGGATTCCATTGGTGACATGACGAATCGGAATCTCCGCTTTTGGAACTCCAGGCCATACGCTTTGCCACATCCCACGCGAAACCTTGCCATGGATTGCACTGACCCCATTCGCTTGACGAGACAAGCGTAACGCAAGAATGGTCATGCTAAAGGGTTCCTCCTCATTGTAAGCCCACGGACGACCCAACTTCAAAAGATCGACAAACCCGATCTGACAATCATGAACGTAGTTATCGAAATATTTTTCCATCAATTTGGGTGAGAAAGCATCGTTCCCAGCTGGGACCGGTGTGTGGGTCGTGAATACGCTGCTCGCAGCAACCGACTGAAGAGCCTCGATGAAGGTAAGTTTAGCATCCTTCACCAAACGCCGGATTCGTTCCAGACCGAGAAAGGCTGCATGCCCCTCATTCATGTGAAACACGCTGGGAGCCAAACCCATCGCGGCCAAAGCACGCACTCCACCGATTCCTAAAACAATCTCCTGCTGAATTCTCATCTCATGGTCCCCACCGTACAGTTGATATGTGATTCGCCTGTCCTCAACAGCATTTTCCGTCAAATCCGTGTCCATCAGCACGAGCCGCGTTATCCCAATTCGCACTTCCCAAGCTTTTGCAAAGACCTTTCGGCCAGGCAAAGAGATCTCCACCACAACGGGGGTTTTCCCATCCGTCGCCAAGGCTTGGCGGACCGGTAGGTCCTGAAACACATTGTCGATCGCTGAGGCCTCCTGCCATCCATCCCGATTGATTCGCTGCGAAAAATACCCAAAGCGGTAAAGCAGACCCACCGCGACAAACGGCAAACCCAGATCACTCGCAGATTTACAGTGATCCCCTGCTAATATTCCTAACCCCCCCGAGTAATTGGGCAATGACTCGTGAAAACCAAATTCTGCTGAAAAATAAGCAACAAGGGGGGTGTCTTTTTTTTCTTTGGGTAGGTTCCTCGTAAACCATGTCTCTTTTCGATTCAGGTACGATTCAAGACGTTGATGCACTTTTTCAACTCGATCCCGATAACCCTTGTCCTTGGCCGCTGATTCTAGGCGATTTTGCTTCACCAACCTCAACATTTTCACAGGACTGTGACCACAGGTCTCCCAAAGTTCTGGGTCTAACTCACGGAACAGCTCCAAAGCGTCGTAATTCCAACTCCACCAAAGGTTAAAAGCTAAATTCCTTAAATTCTCCAACCCCTCGGGGACTCGAGGAATCACGGAGACCTGAAAAGGCCACGCAGGTTCTTGATAATTCGAGGGTTCCATGAAAGGTTGGGAGGTTGTGCTGGAGATGTGACTCAGGCTAGGAAAATAAATTTTGGCAAGAATTGAACGGTTTACTTAAGGAGTGCTTGAATATCTTTAAATTGCTTATGTTCAGAGCTTTCCATCATCTCGAAGAGCACTGCTTCCACCGTTGTTACAACCACACGATCGGCTCTCATTTCTGCTAATGCGACCTCTCGATCGCGCTCTCTTCTCGAACCCACCGCGTCTGCTACTACGATCGGCGTCAACTCTTTAAGCCGCAAATCATAAACGGTTTGCCGAATACATACATGCGCCTCACATCCAGCCACCAAAATCCGCTTCTTGGAAAAGATTTTCCCCTGTTCGGCTGCTGAAAATTCTGATTTCGAAATTGGCTTACACGCCTTGCCTGCCGCTTGGACAATGGCCGGCACCGTCTTGCCTAATTTGGTCGGCACCTGCTCGGTAATCGCAATCGGAACCCCTAATAAACTCGCTCCCTTGACCAGTATTTCAAGACGTTCGAGCCAGTCAGTGGGTTGCTGCACCGCAGCCACTAACTTCTCCTGCGCATCCACGACCAATAAAGCCGTTTCCGAAGGACATAAGCGCCATGACATATTAGCCCTCCTCTCCGGATCCCGACTGGAGCGCCGCAATAACGTTCAGATCCTCTAACGTCGTTACGTCTCCCTTCACGGCCCCACCCGCCGCCACTTCCTTCAATAAACGCCTCATGATCTTTCCGCTTCGCGTTTTGGGTAAAGCTTCAGCAAACCGAATCTGATCCGGCTTCGCAATCGGGCCAATCTCCTTGCTCACCCGCTCCCTCAGCGCGGCAACTAACTCTGGTCCCGACTTGTTCCCTGCCTTCAAGGTCACAAAAGCAACCACCGCCTGACCCTTTAAATCATCTGGCCTTCCAACCACAGCAGCTTCCGCCACTGCAGGATGGGTCACCAGAGCACTCTCGACCTCTGCCGTGCCCAATCGGTGCCCTGAAACATTCAGCACGTCATCAATACGGCCCGAGATCCAAAAGTATCCGTCCGAATCTTTTTTGGCTCCATCCCCGGTAAAGTAACATCCAGACACTTCGCTCCAGTACGTTTTTGCGTACCGCTCGGGATCTCCATGAATCGTCCGCAACATCGAAGGCCATGGTTTCCTCACAACCAACTTGCCCTGAACTCCCGCCTTCACTTCTTTGCCCTTCTCATCCACGACAGCCATATCCACACCAAAGAAAGGCACTCCAGCAGACCCGGGCTTTGTCGCGTGTACCCCGGGCAGTGTGGTTATCAGATGACTTCCCGTCTCCGTCTGCCACCACGTATCTACAATCGGACACCGCTCCCCGCCAATCACCTTATGATACCAACGCCAAGCCTCTGGATTGATTGGCTCCCCCACCGACCCCAACAGTCGCAAAGAGGAAAGGTCGTGCTTCTGAATCCAGTGATCCCCCCAACGGATGAATGAACGTATCGCAGTCGGTGCTGTATAGAAAATGTTTACCCGGTGCTTTTCGATGATTTCCCAAAACCGATCGGGCTCAGGTTGGTTCGGCACCCCCTCATACATCAGAGTGGTCGTGCCGTTGCTTAAGGCTCCGTAAACCGTATAACTGTGCCCCGTCACCCAGCCAACATCCGCTGTACACCAAAACAGATCCGTCTCCTTTAGATCGAATACCCACTTCGTCGTTAAGTGAGCTCCCAACAGATACCCGGCCGTTGTGTGAAGAATCCCCTTCGGCTTCCCCGTACTTCCACTTGTGTAGAGAATAAAAAGCGGATCCTCACTATCCATCTTTTCAGGCGGACACGAGGCAGGTTGCTTTGCCACCAACTCATGCCACCAACGATCGATCTCGTTGAGTTGGGAAATATGTCCCGTCCGCTTCAAGACAATTACCCTTCGAACTTCCGGACAAGCCGCAACCGCAGTATCCACATTCGGTTTCAAGGGGCCGACCTGCCCCCTTCGGTATCCCCCATCCGCAGTGATCACCAACCGAGCTCCACAATCCTGAATCCTGTCCTTTAAGGACTCTGCACTAAAACCACCAAAGACCACGCTATGAACAGCCCCGATCCGTGCACACGCGAGCATCGCGATCGCCGCCTCAGGCACCATCGGTAGATAAATCATCACTCGATCACCCTTTTTCACCCCTTCGCCTTTTAACGCATTCGCAAAACGACAAACCTCATCGTGTAACTGCTGATACGTCAACACCCGGACATCCCCAGGCTCTCCCTCAAAAACAATGGCCGCCTTATGCCGCCTCGGCCCCTCTAAATGACGGTCCAAGCAGTTGAAGCTCACATTGAGTTTCCCACCCACGAACCACTTCGCAAAAGGAGATTTCCAATCCAAAGTCTTTTTCGGTTGAGTAAACCAAGCCAACTCCTGTTTCCCAATCCGACCCCAGAATTTTTCAGGCTGCCTCAATGACTCCTGATGCATCGATTTATAACGAGAAGGAATGCGGAAGGAAGCATGCTTCACAAAGCTGGCGGCAGGTTTGTACTTCTGTGGATGGCTCATCTTACTTTTTTCCATATTTTTTTCCTATGATCTTCTCTAGTGCCTCAACAATTTCTACCACGGGTGCCATCCTGCCAGGGCCCTCGGCTCCACAAGCCAACCGACCCTCCGCTGGCCCAACCCACGCTACCCCGCGTTGCCCCAGCAACTTCACGTTCGCCTGTGTCGCTGCATGCTTCCACATATTCGTATTCATAGCGGGTACCATGATCACAGGTGCATCGGTCGCCAGAAGAACCGCCCCTAAAACGTCCCCAGCTAAACCGTGCGCTGTCTTAGCGATGCAGTCTGCACTTGCAGGCGCCACCACCACCACATCCGCCTCCCGTGCCAGATCTAAATGCCCCATCCGCCCCTCCTTTCCTTCCTCCCACAGAGAAGTGTGTACCGAACGATGGGTCAGTGCCGCCAAGGTCAAAGCCGGTAAAAAACGTTCGCCGTCCGCTGTCAAAACCGCATGTACATCCCAACCCATTTGAATCATAGCGCTCGCCAGATCTGCAGCTCGGAACGCTGCGATAGACCCCGTCACCCCCAAAACCACGCAAGGACGATTTTTTTCAGCCATGTTGTAAATCGAGCCTCCGACTCAAATATCTTTCCGCACGGATAATTGCACGAAACTTGATCAGATCCTCCTCCATAGAACTACTTAAAATCGTATAGCGATAGCTCTTCCAATCCGCCATCTCCCCATCCGCAGCCTCAATCCGAGTCGCTATCTGTTTTGCATTCTCCGTCCCCCTCCCTTCCAGCCTCCTCTTTAGTTCCCCTAAATCAGGAGGCATAATAAATATATCCGCCAGAGCCGCTTTAATTTTCACATCTTGGCTGGCCCGAATCTGCCGTGCCCCTTGTACATCAATATCCAGCAACACATCTCGCCCCTGAGCCAAATGCTCTAAAACAGGAGTCTTGGGTGTCCCATAATATTCGCCGTAAACATCGGCCGTCTCCAGCATATCCCCCGCTTTCATGCGCTTCTCAAACTCTGCTTTGCTCAAGAAAAAATAGTCTATACCGTCCTTCTCACCAGGCCGAATCGGACGCGTGGTGCAACTGATCGAATACACCAGATCCGGAGTCTGACGCACATGCGTACAAAGAGTCGTCTTCCCAGTGCCCGAGGGTGCTGAAACAACAAAGAGAATTCCGGAGCGCGTAAAATTATTCAAGATTGGCCGCCTGTTCACGTAACTTCTCCAGTTCTGATTTAAAACCAATGGCTAATCTGGTTAAGCCTAAATCTCCGGATTTAGATCCCACTGTATTAACCTCACGCTGCAATTCCTGAATGAGAAACTCCAAGGTCCGACCCCCAGGCGCCCTCGTGCTCGCCAACCCAACTGCCTCCATGAGATGAGCCCGAATCCGACCCAATTCCTCCGTTACATCACCCCGATCCGCCGCCGTCGTCACCTCCCGAACCACCCGTTCCGGTTCCAACATCACTCCCGCCTCCCCCGCCAATTCCTGAATTCGAGCACAAATCCGTTGTCCCTGCTTTTTTCTCATCTCACCTGCCGCCTTTTCCATTTTTTTGCGAATCCCGTCCATCTTTTGCAAGTGGATGCGCAACCCGGCAACCATCCTCACACCTTCCCGTTCTCGTGATTCCACCATTTTCCTTACCGCACTTCGAATTCCTGCCAAAATCTTTCGGTCATCTGCTGGAACAACCATAGGCCCCGAACTCACGACAACCCCAGGTAAACCCAAAAGATCCGACCAAGAGGGACCACCCTGCACCCCTAGTTTTTTTCCTGCACTCTTCAACTGCACTGCATAGGCCGAAGCCTTGCTTAGATCTAAACTTCGGGCCTGACGATTCGCACCAGCCTCAAGGTGAAGGGCCACTGTTACTTTTCCGCGTGCCACTGCATCCGCTACATCTTCGCGAATCTGTCGCTCTAAACGCGCAAGATCTCCAGGTGTGAAAACAACAACCTCAAGTCCTCTTTTGTTAACCGAGGAGACCTCAATTCGGATTCGGGCATGTTGGGTCGCCACCTCGATAGAACCAAAACCGGTCATGCTACGCATCTTGAAATCCTAAAGGGAACGCCCCGCGACTGAAACCCTTTTCAACCGCCTCACCACTTAAATAAATTCCCCACCCCCTGCAAGATGGCCCCCGCAGGCTGAGTCGCGGCCCCAGCTGCACTCCCAGCCGCACCCCCAGCCCCTTGTAAAATACCTACAGGTGCATTGATCAGTAGATTAATTCCAGCCTCTGCCAACATCTTCGAAACATCCATATTCACCTTAGGATCCTGAATCGTTCCCGTGATCGTGGCCGAACCAGGAATTTTCGTGTAGTAATCGTTGCTTGATCCAACCAGCTGGGTCATCACGCCCTGCAGTTGCCCGCTGCTCTGCATCGCCTCCTTGGTCAAAGCAAACTTCAAATTAAAATCCAACGTTTGGCTCCACCAATTAAGCCAACCGTCCAGATTGGCCGACAACGCCGTTCCACTGACTTTCAGGTCGGGCACGTTGATCCGTTCTCCCTGCAAAGTGAAGTTCGAGCCTAAATCATTAATCTCACTTCCTGCGATAAAGCTGGATCCCAAAAAAGTTCCCGCCGCCACTAACGCCTTCTTTAAGGACGGCAGCCGCTCCAAGTGTGCTTGATACAAACGAAAGCTACCCTGCCCGCTCAATGACTTTCGCAACTCCTCCAAAGTCGGTTTTGCCGCCTGAGCTGCCATTTGCAAATCGATCCAACCCCCGATCGGCCCATTCGCATCCGTGATTACATTCCCTAAAATCGCACCCAGCGGGAACTTGTTCATGACTAGATTCGCTTGGAAAGGTTGATTCGATCCCGTGGCCTGAACGAGCGAAGCCCGAATCACCCCCCCCTTGACCTGCACCACCGAAGGCTCCAAATAAATTCCTTCAGGCCCCCAACGGAACCGAGGAACGCGAATCGGACCGACCTCTGCCTCCTCCACAATGATTTTCGCCAAATCCAAGCTGAGATCTACCTTCCAAGGATCGGCAACCGGGGGCGGTGTCCCAGCCACGGGCTTGGCATTTCGAATTCTCTCTGTCTGAGCCAGAAGACCCCGTAAGTCGAGCGTCCCTCCCCTGAACTGAGCCGTTACCGAGTTTTTCCCTGCCCGAAGGGTAGGAATTATGACGGGGTCGTCTTTATATTTGGTCGAAACCAGAGTTCCATCTTTGAAAGCCAAACTTTTTGTTCGAGTGTCGTAATCAAAGCTACCACTGAGTCCAAATGAAATATCCTCCTCCTTTAGATTCTCAACCAAGCGCGCTCCCACCAAACTCAAATCCAACTCACCACTTCCCCCATACTCAGCAGGTTGCCAGAACCCAGGGCCAAGAATCACATCTCCATCCACCCAGCGACTAGGCTCGAGCCAAGGATTAACAAGCCAAGCTACCCAACCCTCAGAGAACCGCGCACCTTCCCACGCCCATGCACCATCACGCGTCCATGTCAGTTTACTTAATGATAAATTCCCATTTGCGCTCTTTGCGGTTAACTCCACCTCCTTGATCGCTTGGCAACCTTGATTCCAACTCAAAATGCCTTGGCTGCGCACCTCAGCCCCAGTCACACCACCTCGCCCCGCTGGCCCACCCGAGAAATCGGGAATCACCGCACTATATCCAATCGTTCGCCCCCCTTCCTTTAAATCCCCTACCTCAGCCTGAAGAGTCATCAAACCACCGGAAATGTTTTCAGATATCCCCACCCAAACATTTTTCAATATACCCAAGTCAACGGTTCCCTTCACCAAAAGGGCAGGTCGGTTCTCCCTCTGTACGCTGCAGTTCAACCAACTTTTCCCGCCTTTCTGAACATCAAGACTCGCACGAGGAACATTCACCTCCCCCCTATCTCCCAACGTGAGGCCCGCCTTAAGTCTTACTTGATTCTCTTGAAGCTGAATTCGAGGTAGATCGATTGTAAAATCTGGGATATCCAATTCTACGTCACCTTCAAATTTTCCTTTTTTCGGATCACATCGTACTTTCACAAAACCCGATGAGGTTCCCATAAGGGACGTCTCTTTTGCATTCGGGAAAATAAGAGGCCCGAATAAACCGATCGGCCAACCTGTGTATTCAACCGAACCCGTTGCGACCTCCTGCCCCCCAGGTCGCCACTCGCCTTTTCCTACTTTTTCCAGAGTCATAACTTGATCTAAAGAGGCCTTCAAAGCGTCACTCCCATCTCGATGGCGTGCTTGGAGTGACAACTCCTCTACAGACAGCTTTCCTGAACTTCCCGAAGGCCAAGTAGCCTGAACTCCACCCTGAATTGAGGAAAAATCAACCAACCTCGACTGCTCCGGAGTCCCTGTCTCCACCGTAATCGCTCCATCCATTTTCGCCCTCACTCGATCCTGACTCCCCTGCCTCTCAAAATGAAAAAATCCCGAACCCGCCGCCGCCTGCCATTTCCAGTTGGGAGTTACCAAACCTAGAATCGGCACGAGACACGACGACTCAACCCTCATAATTTCCAAATCTCCCTTGCCCTCTCCCTTGGACGGTGTCCACTCCACAACCCCCTTGCTATTGAGTAAAACCTGGCCTCCTCGATCCGCCTGCCCAAGAAATTCAGGCAACCTCCACTGCCCAGCTTGATGGATCACTTCAGACGACACTCTCGCTCGCCAAGGGGTCGCTACCTCTCCAGCCCAATGCATATTGTCTAAGGACAGAGATACCAACCCCTTTCCCTGATCCTGTAGATTCCCAGAGAACTCCAAATGCAACTTCACTTGCCCTGAATCGGGCCAAAGTTTTGCACCCGACCACGCTTGGCCTAAGCCTGCCAATCCCCCCTCCCCATCGGCGATCACCCAACCCTCGCGCTTTGATACATCCCACTCGGCCGTTACTTTTCCTTTTAAATCCTGAGCCTCACCCCCCGCCCAAGCCGCCTGAAAATCTGCTTCCTCTAAACGAATTTTTTTTCCTTCCTCGAAAATACCTCGAAACTGCAC
Organism: Methylacidiphilales bacterium; assembly: GCA_044358595.1. Lineage (GTDB taxonomy): Bacteria > Verrucomicrobiota > Verrucomicrobiia > Methylacidiphilales > Verrucolacustridaceae > Verrucolacustris. The sequence continues at coordinate 27,957 of JBIKNP010000009.1, read as the reverse complement.
TCCAAGAGACTCCCCCTGCAGATCCCCCTGAATCCAATCTCCACTAGCACGCATCGCACGGCTCGTAATACTCCCGGCCACTTGAATACTTCCGCCCTGAATCTTTGCCTCTCCTTTCGCAGAAAGTTGCCCACCTTGGACTTTTAGATTTTTAGGCGACACAAAGAGTGGGACGACCGCAGCTAACTCCATTCCTTGAGAAGCCCACTGCAAAGTCGCAGTCTCAGTTGACTTCGGAAGAGCACCCTGAAAACAAAACTCTGCAGGACGATCCAAGCTCGCCTGTAAATCTCTAGTACCCCCTTTTTGTCCGAGTTCGACCTGAAAGTTTTTGATCCGAAGATTTTTACCTTCTGATGTCCAGGCACCTTCAACACTTCCCGCAAATTCAGCAGGACGCGCGGGCCATAACAGACCTAAGCCCGACACAATCTGCACCCCTTGTCCCTGCAATTTTGCCCTACCTTGAACGGGCTTACGATCTCCTCCCTCTAGGTGAATCACACCCCCAAGATTTCCCTCAACCGATTTCACCCCCCGACTTTGGAATAGAACCCCCACCACGTCTAAATCCACAGGATCCAGTGAAAGATCCACACCCCAATCCCCGACCCGATTCCATTGCCCGATCGCAGAGGTCGCCACCTTTACCCCTCCCACTCCCTCCCAAGCGCCGTGCATCTTTTCCATTTTCCAATCACCTTCTGGGGAACTACTGATTTGCCCCTGCAAGACCAGCCGGCACGGAGCCACCATCTCCACAGGAGGGAAATCCACTACGGTGTTTAAATCTACGGTTAGCTTCCCCTCCCAAAGGGCCAACTTCCCTACCCCGACACTTTTCTGTGCCTGAAGCCCTGCCGAGCCAGTCAACTCCTCTTGGCCGCGCCCGTTCCAAGAAAGTTTTTCGATCTTTCCCTGAATATCACGGGGTGATTGACCATCCCACCCCTTTGCCTGCACTTTGACCCTGCCAAGAATCCAAGCTCCTGGTCCTTTTCGTATTCTGCCCTCAATAATTTCAAGATTTGCTTCCCGTAAAGTGAAGGGAATTTCAGGTAAAGATTGGCTTGCAGAACTCTCATCCCACTCAAGATCAATCAACCCAAACTTAAAATCCGCCTCAATAATTTCAGGTTTTCCCGTCAGCAAGCTCTCCAAATCCAGAAGAACCAGTGCCGAATCAAGATCAACACGAGACTTCGCAGGGTTCACTAACTCCATTCCCTCGATCTGGAGTTTGCCCAAAGGGGTGAGGCGAGCCGATTCCGCTCTTGCTTTCCAACCCACCGCACGAGCTGCCAAAGGGAGGGTCACCCCCCGAAATACGTTAGGCTCGAAAAGTAGCGTAAAGATTACCCCAAAAAGCCCAAGAATTACCGTCCCAATAAATTTAAAAAAACCTCCAAACTTCATCTTCTCCATCATGCCTCATGACCCCCCGTTGCCGCAATCTCTCCCCACCGACAAGAACTCGCCTCTTTACAGAAATTCTCTTAACTCACATGTATGTACCGCTTGCTGCTTGCCCTACTCCTCTCGGCTTCCCTCGGCCTAAACGCCGCCAATGAGGCACCTGACCTTCGTGCATTGGCTAAGCAAACTCGCCCTGCGGTCTACCTACTTGTACTTCAAGATGAGGACGGAAAAACCATCGGCGCAGGAACAGGTTTTTTAGTTTCCTCTGACGGACTTCTTGTCACCAATCAGCATGTCGTTGCTGAAGCTCACACCATCATTGCAAAAGCAGAAAATGGAGGCCTATTTCCCGTTACACGAATTATTGCTACTGACCCTAGAAACGACCTCGCACTCATTCAATTCGATGCAAAAGACTTACCTTTTCTTACCCTTGCACCTGATGGATCGGCTGAGGCGGGAACCCGTATTGCAATTATCGGAAGCCCTTTAGGGCTAGAGGGAACCCTGACCGAAGGCATCGTATCCGCCCGGCGGCGCCTACCAAAGGAGAAGCGCGATGTACTTCAAATCAGCGCCCCAATATCTCAAGGTTCAAGCGGGTCCCCTGTCCTGGACTCCCAAGGTCGCGTGATTGGTGTTGCATCCTTTCTCCTGCAAGATGGACAGGCATTAAACTTTGCTTCCCCCTCCGAACAGCTTCGTAAACTCCTTGGTAAAAGAACCCTCAAGACAACACCACCGCCCTCCCTTCAAAAGAATCCGCCAGCAACGTACACTGTAAAGCAAGGCGATACCCTGATTCAGATCTCCCGTGAGCTGGAGAAACAAGGTGTCTCTGCCACAGCAGAGCAGATTCGTACACTAAACCAAATCCCGAAAAGCTCTGTGATTCGCCCAGGCCAAGTCTTGCGAATCCCACAGTCCCATCCTTGAAAAGTTCCCGCTTTGCTCTTCGGCCGACACGTTCGCTTGGTTTTCTAAGCCAGACTTTTTATGCAACCCGCACGGGTGATCCTAAAGGTTACATTCTAAAGGTCGGAACCAATATTGCAGAACGGAAACGGTGGGCCAAAGAACTTCATGTTTTTGATCGAGAACTTGCGGCATACCACCTGCTCACCCCTCTCCGCGAAAAGCGCTCCCCCCGCTTGTATTACGGAACCACTGCGGATCACGGATCGGATGGTCTCCTTTTGATGGAGGAGATAAAAAACGCACGAAATATCGATCAGATCCGTGGACTTGAATGGAAAGATTTACGCTCCGCCGTACTCGCCATAGCCCAAGTCCATTCACATTTCTGGAACTCCCCCACTCTAAAAAAAGCCAAGGGCTTGCCCCTGCATCAATACATGCGCGCCCATGAGTTGAAACAGAACCTTCCCCGATTCCTGCACTGGGCCAATCTTTCAGACGAAAATAAGGATCTCTTCTCCACACTACCCGATCGCGTCCCTTCCGTTCTGGCACGTCTAAAGAAATGCCCTTTCACTCTCGTTCATGGGGATCTCCGATCCGACAACATTTTCTTTCAGAAAAAAACAGTTCGCTTTATCGATTGGGGCCTCTCGTTTGTCGGATGCCCAGCCTTTGACCTCGCTCGGCTCGCCGGAGGCAGCTCACGAAACCCCCTTACCTTAAGGCAACATGTGGAGCTATTTAACCTCTGGCACCGTGAACTTCTTCGACACAAAGCATGGAACTATCCATCTCACGAAGCTTGGCAAGATTACCGCGATGCTGTTCTTCTAACTCTCACCATCCCAGTCACCAACGCACCTACCCTCGCAAAGTTTTCTGCCCGAGGTCATAAAATGGCAAAACTCATCACAACCCGATTCATTTTTGCCTCACACCAATTAGGAATCTTGTAAGTTCCAAATCTAGTTTTTTAATCCTTCAGTAAAAATCGGGCTGCCTCGTTCACATCCTTGTCCCCACGTCCTGAAAGATTCACTAAAATAATCTGGTCCCTCTTCAAGCGTGGGGCCTCTTTCATGGCAAAGGCAACGCCGTGAGCCGTCTCCAACGCGGGCAAGATACCCTCAATTTTTCCAAGGGTAGAAAAAGCATTCAGCGCCTCATCATCTGTCGCGTAAGTATACTCAGCACGACCAATCTCTCTTAAATGGCAATGTTCGGGCCCCACAGCCGCGTAATCCAAACCTGCTGAAACCGAGTGAGTTGACTCAATCTGGCCATCCGCATCTTGCAGCAGGAATGATTTAGACCCTTGTAATACGCCAAGCTTCCCCCCTTGGAAGCGCGCTGCATGTCTACCAGGCTTAATTCCCTCACCCCCCGCCTCAACTCCTACCAATCGGACACCCGAATCATTCAAGAACGCATAAAAGATTCCAATCGCATTACTGCCACCACCCACACATGCACAAATCACATCAGGAAGCTTCTCCTCTCTCTGCATCAATTGCGCGCGGGCCTCTTCCCCAATCACACGATGAAACTCCCGCACCATGTACGGATAAGGATGCGCACCATATGCTGTGCCTAGGACGTAGTGAGTTGTCCGAACATTGGTAACCCAATCCCGCATCGCCTCGTTCACCGCTTCCTTCAATGTTTTCTGACCAGCCGTTACCCCCACCACCTTGGCCCCCAAAAGCCTCATTCGAGTCACATTCAGCGCCTGTCTCCGCATGTCCTCTTCCCCCATGTAAATAATACACTCCATCCCATACCGTGCCGCCATGGTGGCCGTCGCGACTCCGTGCTGCCCAGCCCCCGTCTCGGCAATAATCCGTTTTTTGCCCATCCGACGGGCCAGAATCACTTGGCCAAGTGCATTGTTGATCTTGTGCGCTCCCGTATGAAGCAGGTCTTCCCTTTTTAGATAAATTTTTGCCCCGCCACACTGCTCGGTTAGTCGTTCCGCAAAGTAGAGGGGCGTGGGTCGACCCGTAAAATCACGCCTCATTTCCTTAAGTTCATGCAAAAAGGCGGGGTCTTTCTGAGCGCGAGCAAATTCGGCCGCCAACTCCTCGAGCGGGGCAACAAGCGTCTCTGGAACATACCTCCCCCCATAGGCCCCAAAGTGACCTGAAGCGTCCGGCATAGCCTTGGAATCGATGACTGTTCCCATACTTGGACTCTACCTCAAAATCCCCCGATGAGAAACCTTCCTACATTCCTAGGAAAGTAGTAAGGCTACCCCCTCAGATTCCTTAGGGCGTTTACGGGATCCCCATCCCTCATCAGCGTCTCTCCCACAAGAACACAGTGAATCCCTTCTGCCACAACCGCTTTCACATCTTCCCTACTTCGAATCCCACTTTCACTGATTCCAAGACAATCCGAAGGGATTTCCTGTGCCAACTCCGCTGTTGTTTTCAAATCCACCTCAAAAGTATGCAAGTTTCGGTTATTGATCCCAATTATATCCGCATCGATCTCCAGGGCTCGATCCATTTCTGCCAAGTCATGCACCTCGACCAAAACATCCGACTGCAGGGTTCTCCCTAGTTGATAGAGCCTTTTCAACTCCTCATCCGTCAACGCCGCCACAATGAGAAGAAAGGCATCCGCCCCCGAAGCCACACTTTCATAAACCTGAGCCTCAGTAAGAATGAAGTCCTTCCGCAAGACAGGAAGGGAAATTTCCTCTCTCACTTTTTTCATATCCGACATACAGCCCTTAAAATACTCCTGATCAGTCAGAACTGAAACCGCCCCGGCTCCTCCCTGCTCATACAACTTGGCTTGAGCCACCGGATCATACTTTCCCACAATAGTCCCCGCTGTCGGTGAGGCTGCCTTGCATTCGGCAATCACCGTGACGATCCCCGGTTGGAATAAATTCGAACGAAATCCACGGAAATCGTTTCGCAAAAGAGCCTGCTTTCGGAGTTCAGACTTTTTTCCCTCAATGGCTTCCGCCTCTTTTCGTTTGTTGCTGAGAATTGCCGCCAAACGGTCTTTTCCCGTGCTCATTCGTCCTCCTCCTCTTCAACTGGACCCGTTCTTTTTTTACCCTTCAGAAAGGCATTCAGAAATGGGTCAATCTCTCCGTCTAACACCGCCTGCACATCACTCGTTTGCTCCCCCGTCCGCAGATCCTTCACCATCTGATACGGCTGCAGAACATAGGAACGGATCTGGTGACCCCACCCAATCTGACCTTTTGCCGCGTAATTCTGCTCCTGTTCGGCCATTTTCTTATCCAGCTCAGCCTGCTTGATCCTCGCGGCCAGAACCTTCATTGCCGTGGCCCGATTCTTAATCTGGGATCTCTCATTCTGACAGGTCACCACCAAGCCTGTTGGAAAGTGGGTAATGCGGACTGCCGAATCAGTCGTGTTCACCCCTTGCCCGCCGTGACCCCCCGCACGAAAGACATCCACTCGCAAATCTTTATCGGGAATCTCTACCTCCACCTCTTCATCCGGTTCAGGTACAATCTCGGCCGACGCGAACGAGGTTTGTCTCTTTCCCTGCGAATTGAATGGGGAAATGCGAACCAGACGATGCACACCTCGGTCAGCTTTTAAATATCCATATGCGTTTTCACCCGAAATTCTCAACATGGCGTTTTTAATACCAGCCTCCTCCCCTGAAAGAATATCCAGCACCTCGACCTTAAACCCGCGTCGCTCCGCCCACCTCTGATACATACGCATCAGAATATTCGCCCAATCACACGCCTCAGTTCCCCCTGCCCCAGCATTGAGACTCAAAATCGCATTTCGACGATCATCCGGTTGCGAAAGAATGAATTGAACCTCGGTCTGCTCGAGCATCGCAATACCCTCACGCAGTTCCCGCGCATAATCGGCCTGAGCAGTCGGACTTCCATCTTCCTCCGCTAACTCTTGATGCACCGGCAAATCAGCGACCTTTCGCTCCAACTCCTTCATCTGATCCAGTTTTTTCCGCAAGGCGTTAGCCTCAGCGGCGATCTTTTGGGCTTTCGTCGAGTCGTTCCAAAAATCTGGGGCCGACATCCGCCCCTCAAACTCCTTCAGTTGCGAATCGAGTTTTGCCGGGTCAAAGAAACCTCCGTAACTCCCGCAAGCGGGAGTTCACGGAGGTGAAATCGATTGTTTCGGTCGGTAAAGTCATAACTCCTTCAAAATGCCCGAAAATACCCGATGGCTCAAGCGACATCCCGGAACCGGATCAGCCCCACAAAAACCAACCCCATGGATACCCAAACCATCCAATCCCCCCAACGAGTATAAAAGGTGGCCTTAGGCTCACCTAACTCCAATTCGCCAGAAATAAACCCTGGAGGTTGGTATGACTTTCTCTCTTTGTCCCATACTTCAGCTAGGATTATGCCCCGAGGATGGATCAAAGCTGTCACACCATCGTTCGTAGCCCTGAGAAGAGGCAACCGAGTCTCGATTGCACGAAATCGTGCGTTTTCCAGATGTTGTCTTGCTCCCGCCGAACTACCAAACCACGCATCATTCGTTACATTCACTAAAAGGTGAGGAAGCTGAATGGCAGCACGCCGAACTAGCCTTGCTACCGAATCTTCAAAGCAGATCAAAGGGGCAACTCGCACTCCTCGTTCCGCCAATTCCAGAACTCCTGGAGTTTTCCCCGCTGTTAAATCTCCACCTGGTGGAACCAACTTTCTTAGCCAAGGAAAAATATCCGCTAGGGGAACATACTCACCCATGATCACAAGGTGAGATTTGTCGTAAACTTGCGGCGGTCGACCCTCCTCGCCTGTAAAAAGCACCGCACTGTTAAATGTTTCTGTACCACGAATATCCAGCGAACCTGCTAGCAAGCTTCTTGCTCCCCACTGACGAGCTTTTTGAACAGCGGTTTGAAATGCGGGTTCCTCCCTCCATCCCGTCCCTGCCAAACTCTCTGGCCAAACCAAAAGATCAACTGGGCCTCCTCCAACGAGCACAATCTCCGACCAACGCGTTAACTCCTCCGCGACTTTGACCATCTTGGCAGATCGCCACGGATCTTGTGCAACAGCAGGCTGAATCGCAGCGTATCGCAACGTTACAAAAGGCTTCTCATCCGTCCGTAGGATTCCTCGCGCTCCATAAACCATCGTCAGCCCCAAAACAAAAAACCCAGCCGTAAAGTCCCAACGCGGTTTCCACTTCTGCATCCCCCGAATTTCCAGTTCAAAACGCCTTGCTGTTAGCGTCAACGTCAACCCTCCAAACGCAACTACCCAAGATATCAGCGGAACTCCCCCCAAATCCGCAACCTGTGCCAAAAGGAGAAGGTTTCCTTGGGATACCCCCAATCCGTTCCAACCAAATCCGCTAAAAACGATCCCCCGAAGCCACTCGGTTAGGACCCAAGCCGAGGCCCCGAGAAACACATGCCGGATATTTCCGGCGCTCGTCATCCGCTCCGCATCGGCACCTGCAAACCGAACCCAGAGGACAAACCAAAGCGCCGGATAGATCGCCATGTACAGACACAGAAGGACCCACCCCGCGACGGTAACAGTCGTTAACCAACTGAAGGTCGTTAGAAAGTGGGTCACACCCGCAAACCAACCCAATATGAAGCTTTGCTTCAGGTTTGGCCTCTCTCGAACTCCATAATACGCCAGTGGAATTAATCCTAACCACCCAGCCAAAGGTTGACTGAATGGCGCAAAACCCATGGTTAGTCCCAAACCCGTGCACCCCGCACAGAGCCAGCCGATCGTCGGAATTCCAAACATGTTCTTTTTTCGTCCCCTATCGCCCCCGAGTCAACGCCGACCGAAGCTTGTCGCGGAAGCTTTCCTGCTCTTACCTCAAGGGGTGATCTCAGCACGCCTTCGCGAATGGCTCTGGAAATTCTTCCTCATTTGGGCCGGAATCGGTCTTCTGGCTGTGACCTTTCGCCTGACTCCAGCTTGGGCCGCAACTCTTCCTCTGCCCTCCTGGTTAATTCTTTTCACTACTTTTTGCCTTCGGAATGGTGACTTTATTTCCATGCTTCTTGCTGCAAGCCACGTCTACTTCTCGGCTGTCGATCGATTGGGCCTGCGACGTGCCCGCATCACGGCGGCTGCTATCCTCATTTCCTCTGCACTACTTGAAACAGTAGGAACTATGAGTGGGATTCCATTCGGATCCTACTCCTACACCGATGCCTTCGGCCCCCGCATGGGCGGAGTTCTGCCTCTAGCAATCCCATTGGCATGGTTCACCGTCGTGGCAGGTGCAAATCTTAGCTTAAGCCAGTACTGGCGTGATGGTTCCCGCGCACCGATTGCGATCGCCACCGGCGCATTTGCCATGATTTTCGATTTTCTTATGGAACCTTTTGCCTACGCCATTCGCGGTTACTGGCACTGGGCTGGAAATATTGTCCCTCCACAAAACTTTTTTTCATGGTTCATTTTCAGCGCCTTGATGGCTTGGGTCACCCCAGTCTATGCCAAGCCTGCTCAACGAGCCGACCCTCGCCCTGCCATTACTTTAGGACTCATGAGCGGCCTCTTTATTGCCGCCCGAATTACTCACGGAATTTAAAAGGAATTACGACCAACAACCGCTTCTTCTTTTCCACCAGATTCCCAACGCCCGCACCAGTTTTTGCCCCATGGAAAGAGAGTGCCTTTTCCGAAATACGTCGTATCTAGAAGCCTCAATCGGATCCAAAATTCCAGCATATAACTCTCTCATAAACCAAACTGACATTTGAGGTCCGCCTTTCGGCAACAAAGCAATACCAGGCTCAGCCAATCGATACTGCTCCCTCGCTCGTGAAACTTGAAACTGCATGAATTCAGCCCAATGCCCAGACATCCTCCCCATAAGAAGGTCTTCAGCACGTACCCCATACTTCTCTCTTTCGCGTGCAGGAAGGTAAATTCTCCTCGCCCTAGCATCCTCCGCCACGTCTCTTAGAATATTCGTCAACTGCATTCCTCTTCCTAAGTCCAAGGCCCTAGGTTCTGCTTGAGGATCTTCAGATCCAAAGACTCTCATCATCATCAATCCCACTGTTCCTGCAACACGATAACAGTAGCGATCCAACTCTTCCCAAGTCTGCAAATTGACAGGTCCCGCGTCCCCCGCGACCCCGATCGCCAAATCCTCAAACCACATTCTTCGGATTTTCTTTCGGCTGACTGTATCTCGAAATGCAGGCATCCACTCTTCACCAGACTGATCCCCTCCCGATTCAAACGCCCTCACTAACATCTCCCCTGCTACTTCAGGTCGCACAGCCTCTCCCCTCGCAGCAACCTGATCCACTGCATCATCAATCGAACGACAGCATGCGTACACAGCGTAAGCATCCCGACGGATGGACTCCGCCAAAACATGGGATGCGAAATAAAAGGTGCGTGCGTGCGTGCGCGTGATCGCCTTCGCCGACCGAAATGAGTCCGCCAAACTTGGGGACGAAAAAGAGCCCAACCGACTAACTCCCCAAACGAACCGTCTGCCTTACCCAAGCAATCGCCTCGGAAATCGAGGCCTGCTCTTCCTGCGACAAGTGAGACTCAAGCAGAAGTCGGTTCGACTGCTCAAATAAAACGCGGCAACGCTCCTGCATGACCTGGATTGCCCCAGACTTTCTCAACAGATCCTGTACCTTCGAAATAGATGCCTCGCTTCGTGCAGCGGAGTGAAAACACATCTGCAAGAAAGATCGATCCACCTCACCCAACCTCTGATAAGCCTCGTGAATCAGAAGAGTCTTTTTCCCTTCCATCAGATCCGTGGGCAGGAGTTGGTCTTTCCCGTCAAGATGGGAAACTTCAAGTAGGTCATTTTGGATCTGAAACGCCAACCCGAGAGGTTCCATCACTTTGGCTAGATCCTCCGCTTTCTCGGGGCTGGCCCCTGCAAGTAATGCCCCAATCACACCAGGTGCTTCAAAGGTATACCTTGTGGTTTTCAAGAGGTAGGTCAACTCGATCTCCTCACGAGTCACTCGCCCGATATCACGAGAACCTAAAAGAATATCAAAGATCTCACCCACCCCCGTATCCGTCACATACGAGAGAAGTTTACCCAAAGCCTGTTGCCGAGGCCCCACATCAAAAGAACTCTGCAAGAGCGTCTCAACCGAAAGTGCAAACAGCAGATCTCCCACCACCAAGGCCACGCCTTGCCCCGTCCGCTCCGCATGGCTCATCCTACCCTGCCGCTGCTCCACCAGTTTATGAAACGTAGGCAAACCCCGCCTTTTTTCAGAGTGATCAATCAAATCATCGTGAACAAGAACGAATGCATGCAAAAGCTCAAGAGAGAGTGCGGCCTGAACTAAAGATTTATCCGCCCAGCCCTTGGCGCCTCCCAAGGCCCGATAAGTGAGAAGAAAAAGAAGCGGTCGGATTCGCTTTCCTTTTCTGCCAACAAATTCGCACATATCGAAAAAGATCGGTTCAAAAAGATCCCCGAAGTCATATCGCTCCTTCTGCCGATGGAAAAACCCCTGCATCTCCTGCTCAAGAAGCAGGGGGAGCCGCTCCCGTTCCACAGTTTGGGGGGACGAGTTCACAACGTACAATACGTACAATTAAGGGTGGCAGGCCAACCGGAAAAGATGAAGTTATTCATATCGTGTATTCGCTGCCCTGTGGCCTCTCCGACTTGGGAATAATTTTTAATGTCGCGTGCTCAGCAAATACGAGGTGATGAGGAGGAACACTCTTCGCAAGAAAAACCCCCCCTCCAATCGTGCTTCCCTCGCCCACGACCGTCTCACCCCCAAGAATTGTGGCCCCTGGATAAATAGTCACGCGATCCTCAATCGTCGGATGTCGCTTACGACCTCGCAAGGTCTGGGCCCCTGTAACCGACCGCGCACCTAGGGTCACCCCGTGATAAATTCGAACCTCTTGCCCGATCTCTGTTGTCTCTCCAATCACAACTCCCGTTCCATGATCGATGAAAAATGAGTGGCCAATCACTGCCCCAGGGTGAATATCGATTCCTGTGCGACTGTGAGCCCATTCGGTCATCATTCTAGGAAAAAGAGGGACTCCAAGAAGATGAAGTTCATGAGCCATTCTCTGAACAGCGATGGCTTCAATGCCGGGATAAGCCAAAAGAATTTCCTCAACATTTCGTGCCGCAGGATCGCCTGCCATAACGGCCTCTACATCCGTCTTTAAGATTTTTCGAACTGCAGGAAGTCGCTTGAGAAACGCCTCCACTTTACCTGCTGCTGTTTCCCCGGCGACCCCAGTGGCAGGCATACTTTTACCAATTTCTTTTGTTAGGGCCTTTTCAACAGATCGAAGAAGAGACGTAATGGCGGGCCCAAGTTCCTTCCCCTCCAGATTATCCCCATCATAAAACCCAGGAAAAAGCAGGTGGAGCAAATCCTCCGTAATTGCCGCAACAGCCGCCTTTGAAGGGAGTTGAGTTCCCCCTAAATGGTTAATCGCAGCTAATTCGGCGTAAGAGCGAACCATCTGATCTGTTAATGGGTGATGTGCGTTCAAGAGGAAATCCTATGCGAAACTTTCTCAAGGAGCAACTTGGGCGGAGTGCGTTTTTGTTGGGCGGATGTCCTTTCCGATGGCTCAATAGGGATGTGCAAGCCGAGGTTTTTACCCCCACAACCCTTCCCCCGCTCAAGAAGGGGGTGTTGCGTTACGGGGTAATCGGTTCTCCAATATCCCACTCCTTATCCCCTCCCATGCAACTAGCAGGTTGGCAGGCTCTAGGTATCCCCGCCGAATACTTCCGCATAGAAATTCCATCAGGAGATCTGGAGAGGGCCGTTCCTCAACTTATCCAAGCGGGCCTTGCAGGGTGGAACTGCACTCTGCCCCATAAGGGGGAAATGTTTCGACTATCGCAAATCAAAGACTCATCTGCACTGGAGGCGGAATCCGTGAACACCGTCCAGATCCTCAACGGAAAAATTCATGGATCAAGCACCGACGCGCCAGGTTGGGCTCGAGCGATAACTGAAACCTGGCCAAACTCCCTTCCTCCTGGCCGAGTCCTTCTATTAGGATGTGGCGGCGTGGGACAATCCATCGCCCGCTTCCTTGCGCGCACAGGGTGCGACTCTCTTACCCTAGTGAATCGAGATCCTCTGAGAGCCCAAAGACTTTTGCGAGAGCTTACCCCTCTTGTTGCTGGACGGTTTTCCATCCGCCAAATGGACTGGGATCTTTCTGCACTTCGTGAGGCTTTAAAAGAAACCGACCTCCTTCTCCACGGCACTAGTCTCGGGCTTAAAGAAACGGATCCTTCTCCCATACCAGAAGAGCATCTCAATCCACCTATGCGAATCTACGACACTCTTTATCGAAAAGTTTTAACACCCCTCGTGCAAGCGGGGCGTAAGCGAGGGTGCTTAGCCATCGACGGTTTGGGGATGCTTCTCCATCAAGGGGCACTCTCTTTTGAGTTATGGTCTAAAAAACCTGCACCGCTTCAACCTATGCGTGCAGCGCTGGAACAACTTGCCGGCCGAAATCTATGATTCCGCCTTTCCTTGTTGCAGTTTTTGTTTTTGTGTTAGGCGCACTATTAGGCTCCTTTCTGAATGTCTGCATTCTTCGCATCCCTTTGGGCCAATCCATCGTTCGTCCGCCCTCACGTTGTGCAGCATGTGGTTTACAACTTCCAGGGTGGCTCAATATACCGATTTTCGGCTATTTCCTGCTTCGGGGAAGAGCTCGGTGCTGTGGAGCTCATCTGGATCCTCGCTACCCCCTCGTTGAAGCAGGCACGGCTTGCGTCTTTACCGCTCTTTGGAGCCAGTACCCACCACAACTTTTCGCAGTTTACGGCCTTCTTATTGCTGGCCTGATTGTGGCCTCGGGTATCGATCTCGACTACCTTGTCATTCCCGATGCCTTAACAGTGGGAGGCGTGGTTGCTGGAATTTCACTAAGCTATCTCTTTCCCTCTCTTCAAGGGAAAGAGGATGCCGTGGATGCAATGATTCGATCCGCCCTCTCTGCAAGTGTCGCTGGAGGGTCACTCTGGCTCGTTGCCAAAACTGCCTCTTGGCTTCTTCAGAAGGAGGCCATGGGAATCGGCGATGCAAAACTTCTCGCAGCCTTAGGTGCTTTTTTAGGATGGCAGAGTTTACCATTTATTTTAGCCGTTTCCTCTCTCATCGGAACTATCATCGGCATTGGAATTTTAAAACAGAGAAAACAGAAACTTGGCGTCAAAGTTCCTTTTGGCCCCTATCTGGCCCTCGCAGCCCTCTTGTGGCTCTTAGGAGGCGCCAAAGTAGTGGCAAAATATCTTCCGAATAACTTTTCTTAAAAACCCATAGATAATTAAATATCAACGTTTTATAAAATATAAATATAAGCACTAATTACTACCATCTGCCAGCTCCTTGAGTAGACTTTTGGCAAACCTTACCCCTTTATATAGGGATGCGGAATTGGAAGGGCACCACATATTGTATATTGGCTCTACTGACCACTCTCTCGTCACATGGTCGTTGTGCGGGAAATGCCCCAACAAATCTCTCCCTTCAAGAAGATGGTTCTCTCGTTGTTTTCGATGCGAAGGGAGGCGTAGCCGAGTTTGTAAAACAGGGTACGCCCCGACAGGCAATTCAACTGGACGGCCAAAGTTGTAACGTCAGCTACGGATTTAATTCAGCCGGAAAACAGACTGTTCTCGTAAGTCTCCCTGCCTCCGCCACAACTCCGGTTGTTTTTCTTTTGGGTGATTCCCAAGTAACAATCCCACCTAAATCTGGTTTAAGAATTGCCCTAAACGAGTTTCACAAGATCGAGAAAATGGACGGCGCTCCTGCAGGCACGGTTCAGTTTCAGAACATCTCCTCCCGCCCACAACCCCCTACCCAACTTTCTCCAACCCCGATTCCAATCCCTGCTCAAGTCGTAGAGCCTACCCCTCCTCCAATCCCCGCCCAAAATCCTCAGACTTCCGAACCGGCAACTGGTAAGAACCTAGAGCCTATTGAAAACAACATAAATTTGACCCAACCAACCCCGACTAGCACACCCGCCGATCCAATGGCGGGACAAGGAAATGCCCTGTCCTCTCCCCCGACAGAAATCGGCTGGCCCGGAAAACTTCTTCAATCTCCGCTTACCGAACCCCAAATGGAAGAGGACTACTTCTACGTCCGAACTGAGGGTGGTGCCCGATTCGTAAGCTCGATGAACATTGTCAATATCGTTGGACCAGTGGGAGCAACAAATCCAATGATCCAAAAAGAAATCGCATTCAGCACAGGCTATCGCCAAGACATTGATATCGGCGTCTGGCTGACTCCTTGGTTCGGACTCGCGGTCGAAACTGGCTTTGCACTAAATGCCATACGGGGAAATACCGAGGGCATGACCGTGTCCAGTAGCACCTACTGGAGCGTTCCCATTATGGCTCAGCTCTGTTTCCAGTATCCAAACGATACGGGGTTTATCCCCTACCTTAACTTTGGCTTCGGGGGTGGCTGGAACTATTTCAACATTGGAAGTATTTCTTATCCCCCCGCTGGCCAAGGCTCAACTTTATCAGGTGCTGGAAACGACATGAACAACGCTTATCAAATCGCGGCTGGTGTGAGATGGCGAATCTGGGAACAGCTAGGTCTCACCCTCGCTTATAAGTTTTATGGCACCAGCCAACCCACCGTTGATATGGGCGATAATCAGCAGGTCACTTTCGGGTCTCCCGTCACCAACTCCATTGAGTTGGGCGGAAACTTCTCCTTTTAATTCTGCCCTACTTTCGGGATAGGCCCATCTGCGCGCGATCCCGCAAATAGTGATCCGCCAACACCAGTAAAGCCATCGCTTCCACCATGGGAACTGCCCGAGGCAAAACGCACGGATCGTGTCGTCCCCTTGCCTTCAACTCCACCGCCTTTCCTTTTGTGTTCACGGTCTTTTGAGCCTGAGAAATCGTAGCAACAGGTTTAAACGCAACTCGAAAAACTATCTCCTCCCCGTTGCTAATTCCACCCTGCACTCCGCCACTTCGGTTTGTTCGAGTTCGCACCCTACTTCCCTCAAGGAAAAATTCATCGTTATGCTCCGAACCCCGCATCGTGACCCCATGAAAACCTGAGCCAATCTCAAACCCCTTACTCGCAGGCAGGCTCATCATTCCTTTGGCTAAATCCGCCTCCAGACGATCAAAAACCGGCTCCCCCAAGCCCACGGGACATCCCCGCACCACACACTCCACCACACCACCCAACGAGTCCCCCTCCGCACGCACCCGCTCAATTAACTTCACTATCTGGTCTGCCTCCTTGCGATCTGGCCAACGGACAGGGTTCGATTCGACCTCTTTCTGGTCCACTCTACCAGCGTCAATCCGTGCCACGACCGAGCCCACTTGACGAACGAAGGTAGTAACCGAAAGACGAGGAGCCAACTGGCCAAACATCTTCTTCGCAATCGATCCCCCAATCACTCTTCCAATCGTCTCCCGTGCCGATGTCCGACCCCCACCTTGCCAATTTCGTGTCCCATACTTGGCTTGGTAGGTATAGTCCGCATGACTCGGCCGAAACATCGTTTCCATCTCTTTGTACGCCTCGGGGCGCGCATCCTCATTTCGAACCCAAACCGAAATCGGTGTCCCTAATGTTTTCCCATCAAAGACTCCGGAAAGAATCTCACACCGATCCGACTCTTTCCGTGGAGTTACGATCTTACTTTGACCAGGGCGCCTACGATCCAAATCAGGTTGGATATCTTTTTCCGATAGGGCGATCTGAGGCGGACAACCGTCCACCACCGCACCTACCCCACCCCCATGGGACTCACCCCAAGTGGTCACTCGATATAAATGGCCGAACGTGTTTGCCATTCACCCATCATGCACGAAAAAAGCCTTTTCCCCAAGCCTTGGAATTGACCCCGCACTCGCCCAAAAGCCTGTTCCCTGCCACCCTAGACCTGTGAAAAGGACTTCCCATATATGGCTCCTCGGCTTGAGCGGTTCGGGAAAAAGCACCGTCGGACCACTTGTAGCCCAAAAGCTGGGTATTCCATTTGTCGACACAGATGCGCAGATCACCCAATCTGCCCAACGCCCCATCTCTCAGATCTTCGCCGAGGGCGGAGAGACAGAGTTTCGAAAGTTGGAATCTCAAATTGTGGCTCAGCTTGCCCAGAAGCCTCCCACCGTCATCTCCTGCGGTGCAGGCGTTATTCTTTCCCCCGAAAATCGCCAGATCTTATCCAAAACAGGGTTTCGTATTTATCTGAAGGCAGAACTCTCTACTTTGGTGCAGCGATTATCCAAATGCACCGACCGCCCCCTCCTGCCTGCAGATCAACTGGAACCTAATCTTCTGCGCCAGCTTTCAGAGAGAAAGAAATGGTACGAGGAAAGTGAAGTTGCAATCCCCATCGAATCGGACACACCTGAGCAGATTTGCCAGAGAATCCTCCTGTCACTTGCCTCGTCCTAATTCATGGACAGATCTAAAGAACTTAAAGAAGCAGCCCGAACTCTTGGTTTCGATGCGATCGGCATTGTAGAGGCCCAAGCTCCGCAAGGCGCCGACCACCTCAAGGATTGGCTCAAGCTTTCCTATCAAGGCGAAATGGGTTGGATGGCGCGGCGACCCGAAATTCGAAGTGATCCCCGCCAATACGATTCACTCGCGAAAACAATCATCGTCGCTGGTGTCACGAGCCACCAAACCTCTACCCCTTCTCGGCGCGGCAGAATCGCCGCCTACGCCCAAGGCCTCGATTACCATGATATCCTTCGCGATAAGCTAGAGAGATTAGCGCAGAACACCTTAGCCGTATGGGGCGCACATTACCGGATTTGTGTCGACTCCTCTCCACTCATGGAAAAACCCCTCGCAGCTATGGCAGGGCTCGGTTGGCAGGGAAAAAACACCCTGCTCATTCACTCGCAACACGGCCCTTGGTTAATGCTTGGCTGCATCCTCACCAACCTCAATTTTACCCCTGACTCACCCTCAAGTGACCACTGCGGGACTTGCACGCGTTGCCTCGATGCCTGTCCCACCCAAGCCTTTCCTCAGCCCTATGTGCTGGATGCCCGGCGCTGTCTGGCTTACCTGACCATAGAACACCCTGGCTCGATTCCTGAGGAGTTCAGAACTCTAGTTGGAGATCGACTTTTTGGGTGTGACGAGTGCCTGGATGTCTGCCCTTGGAACCGTCACGCCCAGCAATCACGCGAACTTCGCCTTTCTCCCATTCCCCGATCTGACCTCCCAGAAATGCTCGATTGGGATGAGACCCGCTTTCGAAAAGAATTTCGTGGTACACCTATTTTTCGACTCAAACGAGGTAGATGGTTAAGAAACATCTGTGTCGTGCTTGGAAACATTGGAACGACAGAGGACCTTCCCGCCCTAGAAAAAGCCTCACAGGACTTAGATCCATTAGTTCGCGAGCACGCCCTTTGGGGCAAACTTCAAATCATGAAGAGAATCGAAACAGGCGAGAATTAGGACTTGGGTTTCTTCTCTGACTTTTCAACAGGAGGAAGAAGCGTTTTCAACTCGTCCGTCTTGGGTTTCGTGTCCTCCGCCTGAGGAGCGGTCACCTGCTCCCCCGTTAAGTATCCTTTTTCTACGAGTGAATCAGCAAAAGTTGAATTCGCGTCCGGCGGATAAATGCGATAGGCAGAGGTGACAAACTCAGTTGCTACGACCTTATCATTCCTGTGAAAAGCTTCAGCCGCTTTAGAGAAATAGTAAATCGGGCTATTGGGACTGGGTTTTAATGAATCAAGAAAACTATTCGCCTTCGATGTATTTCCTCCCAAAAGATCGCAAAGGTAAATTTTGTAAAGACCAAGGTCATTACTGGGTTGGCTATTGATAAAAATCTGAAACTTCTCACGCGCCTCTGGATATTTATTATTGAGAAACAGAACCTCTCCCAAATTAAACTGAGCCATAGGAAGATCCGGTTGCAATTTAAGGGCGAGCCGAAACGCCTCCTCCGCCTTTGCCCAATCCCGCTTTCTTGTGAAAATAGCCCCACGAAGGTTGGCATTGCTGGCTTGATTCGGTTTAGCTTGGTCCGACAGCTCCAAAGCTGCCAAGGCCCCATCCAAATCATTTCGTGAAAAAGCTTGGGCAGCCTTCACATAGGTCGCGCGGTACCGCTCCTCCCCATCTGTTGGTAACGCCTCCTCGACCTTAGGTTTAGGCGCAGAAACCTCCTCGGATCGACTTTCCTTCTTTCCGCACGCGCTCAAACCCAAAGAAAATACGAAACCAAGGACAAAAAGGACAAACCTCATGGCTCTAATCTCCCAGAACAAATAGGGTGGCTCAAACCAATTTTACTGGTCTTTTCAAAAGCACCCCATCGGGCAAAGTTGGTTTCCATGAAATTCCTTGTCACAGGAGGAGCGGGCTTTATCGGAAGCCATCTTGTCCGCCGCCTCCTGCACCACGGGCCAGTCACTGTTCTGGATAATCTTAGCTCAGGAAACCGCAAAAACCTGGCCGATCTAAAATACGACTGGATCGAAGGTTCGATCTTAGATCCACATCTTCTCGCCCAATCCCTTGTCGGCGTGACCCATGTATTCCACCTCGCAGCTATGGTTAGCGTTCCTGAATCCGTGCAAAACCCATTGGAATGCCAGCGGATTAATATCGACGGCACTCGCCAAGTTCTTGAAGCCGCCGCACACGCAGGGGCCCAACGTCTCGTCCTAGCCAGTTCCTGCGCCATCTACGGGAACGAACCCACCATGCCGAAAGTTGAAACCCTGCCTCCTGCCCCAGCTAGCCCCTATGCCGAGTCAAAACTTGCAGGCGAAAAGCTCTGCTCGACCGCCCTGATCTCAGCAGTTTCTCTCCGTTTCTTTAATGTCTACGGTCCAAACCAAGACCCACGGGGCCCCTACGCCGCAGCCGTTCCCCGATTTTTTGAGGCCGCCCTCGCAGGAACTCCACTCACCCTTCACGGAGATGGCCTGCAAACTCGGGACTTCGTTTTTGTCGACGATGTCACCTCAGCCCTCACCCACGTTGCCTTTCATCCCGAACTTCAGGGAGTCTTCAACGTCGCATCAGGCCAATCCACATCCATTCTCCAACTTGCCCAAGCCATCCTATCTCTAACCCGTTCCTCCTCCACCATCACTCACACCTCTGCCCGCCCCGCCGACGTTCGATTCTCTTCCGCATCGATTCAGCGAATCAATGCCACGGGTTGGTATCCTAAATTTTCACTCTCGCAAGGCTTGCCGCACCTGCTTCCAAAAAATTAAATCATTCCCACCCGCCTTTTCTCGCCCCCACCCCCCTCCTCATCGTAGAGTGTCCCCCTGCCCGGGTGGTGGAATGGCAGACACAAGGGACTTAAAATCCCTTGGGGAGAAATCCCCGTGCGGGTTCGACCCCCGCCCCGGGCACACTTTCTTTTCCCTATCCCCGTTCCAGAGTTGCCCCACTCGCCGACGTGTGTATTTTCGTAAACCTATGGCTGACAAGACCCGCATATTGAAAGAAAACGTCCCCGGCAAATGGTACGTCGACGATAGCTGTACTCCGTGCCACGTATGCCTCGAAGAAGCTCCGAAGCTTTTGAAATATAACGAGGACCAAACCTACGTCTATTTCTTCAAGCAGCCCGAATCTGCTGATGAGTTGGACGCCGCCCAACGTGCCCTAGATATTTGCCCAACAGGTTCCATCGGAAACGATAATTAACCATGTCCGCAACCCCCACTCCTACCTCCGCCCCTGCTTTCAATAGAAATAATCCCTTCTCCTCGAAGTTGCGCGAAAACCGGCGGTTGAACCAACACGGCTCCAGCAAAGACACCCGACACATCGTAATCGAACTCGGCTCGGACGGCCCCACGTACGTTTGTGGCGACTCCCTTGGAGTTGTCCCACGAAACCCTGAATCCTTGGTTCGTGAATTCACTGAAAAATTAGGACTTCATGAAGACGCTAATCTGCATGAGACCCTCGCCACCTCCGCCATTCTCAATCGTGTCGGGAAAAAGTTTGTTAAAGCAGTGGCGGAAAAAGCCTCGGGCCCCTCACGTGATAAATTGCAAGCGATCTGTGCAGATGAAAGAAAACTCGATGAGTATGTTTTTGATCGAGATGTGGTCGACGTTCTTCACGACGCCCCAGGAGTTCATTTGGAGCCCTCGGAAATTCCCGGCCTCCTTAACAAAATTGCACCTCGTCTCTACTCAATCGCCTCCTCCCCCGATCACCGTCGGGGCGAGGTCCACCTAACCGTCGCTCTCGTCCAGTATACTTCTCACGGAAGAAATAAAAGGGGACTCGCGTCCGGATACCTTGCGGACTTACCCGATCAAGCCAAGGTGCCGGTCTATGTTCAGCCCACACGCCACTTTCACCTTCCTCCGGCCGACAAGGATATCATCATGGTCGGACCAGGAACAGGAATCGCCCCATTTCGTGCCTTTCTTCAGCACCGCGCTCAACACGGCCACACGGGTCGGAACTGGCTCTTTTTTGGAGATCAACATGCCAAGAGCGACTTCCTTTACGGCGACGAATTCTCCGCAGCCAAAAAAGCTGGTCATCTGCACAAGCTATCTACGGCCTTCTCTCGAGATCAGTCTGAAAAGATTTACGTCCAACACAGAATGGAGCAAGAGGGAGCGGAACTCTGGAAGTGGCTCGAAAGTGGGGCCTACTTCTATGTGTGTGGCGATGCCAAAAGAATGGCCAAGGATGTCCATGCGGCCCTACTTCAGATTGTGTCCCATCATGGAGGGAAAACTCCTGAACAGGCTGACGAATGGGTCTCTGTTACCTTTGCAAAAACAGAAAAGCGTTATCTGAAGGACGTGTACTAATTTTCATGGCTCGTCGCTCCAGTTCGGGAAATCTTTTTGTCGGATGCGTGGCGGGAGGTCTCGTGTTGATTGGCATCACTCTTTATTTGCGGGATCGCGGTCTCCTTCGGCTTCCCGAACCCACCCCAAAAGCTCCAGCCCAGCGGGCTGAAGATCTTGCTAAAAAATATCCCGATGCAGAGGTCTTCGCGGCTCCCGAAGTGGATAAAAAAAAAGTGAAGCCCCAGCGCCCGTAACCCCATCGGCCCCCTCCCAACCTATCCCCCCTCCCCAAGTCGAAGGCCCCCCACCGCCCCCGATGGGCAAAGAGGTTCGCCGGGCAGAACCCATCGCAACTGACAAACCTCGCGATACGATTGAGATGGCGGGCTGGCAGACTCTTCTCGATCGCCTCAACTTCTCATGTGGAACAATTGACGGACATTTCGCCAAAAGAAGTCGCCGGGCGATTACCCAATTTCAGATTCATCGCGCCCTCGCCACCACAGGCGAAATCGATATTGAAACTCGGATCAACCTAGGAAAACCGGGAGACGCTTATTCAGATTACACGGTGACAGAGGAGGACCTCCGACATGTGATCCCTAAACCCAAAGGGTTTTTAGCCATGAGCAAAGTACCCATTCTCGACTTCAATGACCCCTGGGAAATGCTCGCGGAAAAAACACACTCCACCCCATCCTTCCTTAAAGAGCTTAACTCGACCGTCACAAACCTCGTTGTCGGAACCCAACTCACCCTTCCGAATTTGGAAGGGACACGAAAACTCCCACCCGTGTCACGAATCGTCATTATGATTTCTGAAACGACACTACTGGCCTTTGATACAAATAATAAGGTCGTTGCCTGTTTTCCTTGCTCCATTGCGGCCGATAAAACGAAAGTTCCCAACTTGCCCCTGACCGTAGCCAATATCGCCCCCAACCCCAACTACACCTTCGATCCTAAAGTCCTGACCGTTGTTGCACAACAGGAGGGCATCACTAATAAGTTGGTCCTTCCTCCAGGGCCCAACAATCCCGTCGGAACAGCTTGGATCGGACTTTCCC
This sequence comes from Methylacidiphilales bacterium, assembly GCA_044358595.1. GTDB lineage: Bacteria > Verrucomicrobiota > Verrucomicrobiia > Methylacidiphilales > Verrucolacustridaceae > Verrucolacustris. The sequence continues at coordinate 5,777 of JBIKNP010000009.1, read as the reverse complement.
TTCAAGGGTACGGCATTCATGGCACACCTGAACCTGAAGATATATCTCGGACAGGTTCCCACGGCTGTTTTCGCCTTGCGAACTGGAACGCTTCAAAACTCGTTCGTGCGGTTCGACCGGGAGTCCCTGTCGAGGTCGTTCCGTAGACCCGCGTCCGCATAGCTTCCTACCATTTCATCCAAACGGGCCAGTGATCACTCGGGACATTTGCACCTTGATCAACACCTGACACAATCTGATTCGTTCCCAACCTCTTTTTCCATCCTGGTGAAAGTAAAATATGATCAAAGTCGGCAGACGGATACCCCCTCTCTTCATCAGGCCGTACCGTTGCACCCTTCGGCCATGGCAACTCCTGTGTCACCGATTCCCACCCTTCAGCCAGGAGCCCACGAATTGTTCTCTCTTTTTTGAACGCAGGATTCTTCAATGAGCAGTTAAAATCACCTGCTATAAGAATAGCGTCATGATTCGGATTCAGCCCCCGTTTTCTCCAATCCATCCGCAAATACTCGATCGCCCTCTCTCTCCTTTCTGAGGATGCCTCTCTTCCACCACGATTGCTTTTTAAGTGAACCGCATAAACCGTCCAGCGCTCTTCTTTTTTATTTCTCCACTCCACCCCTAAAAAACCACGAACAGGACGATCTGGAGTCATGGGAAGTAAATCAAAGTCAACCTCCCATGCATCCCTCCATGGGATTCGGCTGCAGATAGCCAGATTCTGAGGCGGGAGCCCTGCCCCCTCATCTTCGGCTCGGGCAAACCGCGTAACAGCCTGCCATGGAAGCTGAGGGGCACATCTTTTCATCGCTTCAGCGCTCAGTACCTCCTGAAAAATCCCAACACTCGGGTTAAGTCGCTCGATCCACACTTGAACCTCATTTTCATGACTCTTTTTCGTAGCTTCGCTCGCCATAGGGTTTTGCCCCGGAAACCAGCACAAATTCCAACTCACCCAATGTCTTGGAATCGAAACAGGATAAGTTTTCTCTTTGGGGGAGGATATTTCGGGAATCCTCCAAACAGGTGGGGGAAGACACAAATCCGCATGAAGCCTTCCAAGGGCTAGAATCCAAGCTAAGAAAGGCATCCAAATCCTCATACAAGGATTAAACTGCCGAAACGGGCCAAGGGTTCGGCTAAGTTTTTTTAAAGGAAACTTTAATCCTCTGCATGACGCAAAGGTGGAGGCGAAACGTTTCTACTCGCCCCCTGCAGGATCTGTTTCTGTGTTGCCTCACTCTTGGAGGCCCCGTCTTTTATTAGCTGGGCCTTCTCATCTTTTTGATTCGCCCACACCAACCCAAGAACACTGACCCCAATAATGAAGATAAAAAAAAAGGCCTGAATTTTTAATTTAAATGAGTAATCGAGTCGGTCCCACTTTTCGTCCAAATGGTGACGCCAAGTAAATCCCTTTTTATATTTTAGTTCCTTAGGCATATAAATATATGTTTATTAGCTACTTATATAATATAATTAGTTGCCACATATTTGCCATATTTCAAGGATTAAAATTAAATATTTCTTCCTCTCGTTTTCCCCTGCTTCTTCAGTAGGATCTTAATAAGGGCCTGTGGCGAAACTGGCAGACGCGACAGACTTAGGATCTGTTGGGGTAACCCATGGAGGTTCAAGTCCTCTCAGGCCCACTTTATTCTCTCTTGTTCTCAACTCATTTTCCTATGACACCCTGACGTCTTGGGACTTCCAAGATTCTACCCGATTCTATCCCCATGATCGTGGGTTTACCAAAATCAGTCCGATGGGGTGTATCTGCAGCACTTCTCCTTCTCACGACCGCCCTTCCCCTCCATGCCATGGACGAGGAAACTGCGAAAACGATTGCTGATCTTAAAGCTCAAATGCAGTCCCTGATGGACGAGGTGAAGAAACTGAAGAGTCAGCAATCCACCAATCCCTCTGTCGCTCGCCTTCGCTCTCCCACACCTGAGACAACCGATTCCAACAAACCTCCCCTCCCGCTTGCACCTCAGCCCCTTGGCTATACTCCTTTTCTTACCCCAAAGGTCTCGAACCCTAACCGCAAACCAATGCTCTCATCCGAGGTGAGGGAGCAGGCTTCGATGGAGCAGGTGGTCGAGGGCACGACTGAATTCACCCCAAAATCGGAGCAGCAACAGCAGATGGATCTCCCCCAATTGGACGTATCAGAAAAAGGGCTAATATTCCGCTCCGCCGATAACCAGCACATGATTCGCCTTGGAGGCTTACTTCAGTTCGATGATCGAGAGTTCGTTGACCCAGGGTCCAGTGACATGTCCAAATTCCTCATTCGCCGAGCTCGACCCTACGTTGCTGGCTTCTTTTATGATGATTGGGAGTACCGATTCGCACCCGAGTTCGCTCTCTCCTCGCCCAACGCTCAAGCCTACCAAACGACCATTGCAGATGCCTTTATTAATTATGACACCATTGATGAAATCCAAGTTCAGGCAGGGAAGTTTACCGTCCCACTAGGCCTCGAAATGCTTACCCCCGCCGCCTTTATTCCTTTTTCCGAAAGATCTCTTACCTCCAATCTGATTCCAAACCGAGATCTAGGTGTGATGGCCCACGGCCTGCTCTTTTCAGAAAAACTTTCTTGGGCTGCTATGGTCGGTGCCGGGGCTAGAAACGATACAGTCCAAAGTGGGCTGGATTACGGCACTGGACCCGTGGGGTACTTTCGCCTCTTCTGCCAACCCTTTCGTGACGAATCGGAAGTTCCCGAAGAGCTGGAGGGCTTGCACTTCGGTGTTGGAGGTAATATTGGGTGGCAATCACAAAACAATGGTGTCTTAACCTCTAACCTTTTTCAAAACTACAGTACGGATGGCGGAAACACCTTTCTGACCTTCCCCTCTGGGCTAACCGTTCAAGGTGAGGTCTGGAGAATTAGCCCACAGCTTTACTATCGATATGGCCCGCTCTCCCTGATCAGCGAATTCACCGCCGAAAAGCAGGGGGTCAATACAGCTGGAATCGTTAATACGTCAGGTGGAGGTTTCAGTAACTACCAGACGACCGCTTGGAATATTGAACTTGATTGGGTCATCACGGGAGAACCAGCTTCCTTGGGGGGTGTCGTTCCCCAACACCCTTTGGATTTTTCGACTGGAGAGATCGGCGCCTGGGAAATCAGCTTTCGATACGATGGTCTTGCAGCTGGTGCCAACATGTTCCGACCCGTAGATCAAGGCGGCTTGGGAATCTCTCAAACTACGAATGCAACAGGTGTCAATGGAGCCTCAATGGCTCTTAACTGGTATCCCAACCGAATTATCCGATTGGGTGTTACTGTGGAGTACAATGCCTTCACAGGCGGAGGCGCACCAGGGACTGTAGTGGAAAATAATGAACTGGGCTTTATCACCCGCCTCCAGCTTCTTTATTAACCCCTTCGTTCGACTGCCGTACGTTTCTCCTCCCGCTCATCACTCTCCCCACCGAAACGGTGATCCCGATACAACGTGATCGAAACATCTTTGTTTTTACGGATACAATCTTTGATCGCCTCAGGATCCTTTTCACACCAAAGCATGGTCTTCCAACTCGTCAAATGTTTCGGCTTATGAAAATCACTTCCTGCAATTAAAGGAAGTCGCTTCAAACCCACCGGATTGAATAGATCATCCCTATTTCCTATCTCCCATGCATCGATCAGAGGACGAAACTCATCCTGCCTTTCCCATAGATAAAGTGTGTCCTTGCCCCAAGCTGAACTCATATGGTGCGGGTGAGCCGCAATCGTCAGCCCGCCCTGCTCCCGAATCGCCAGGCAAATCTCTTTGAGAGACAAAGCAGGATCAATCGGTTCACGAAGATCCACCCCCAAAAGATGTGCCGAACCCTTGGCCGTCAAACCATCATGATTAAACTCCAGCCCAGGAAACAAAATCATACGATACTTGGTCCAAGCTCGATTTTTCTCCTCCGCCAATGCGCGAAAATAGTCGGGAAGATCATCCACAGTTAAAACTAACCCCGATAAGTTCGCTAACCGCCCCAACAACCTTCTTCGATCCACCAGATGATCCGTCACGGCCATGGCATCAAAACCTCGCCGGCCGTAAAAATCCACAATCTCCCGCAACGTTAATCTGCCATCCGAAAAAATCGTGTGCGTATGCAAATCCACCATCCGTAACCCCTTCTTTCCAGGATGTCCATGGTGCATTAAACGGAGTTCGGGTACGCGTTCGGTATCCGTCGCCGCTTGAGCCATTTGCGAAATACGACTCGCCAATCTCTCGGCCGCTCCAAGCGTTCGGACCGACTCTTGCCTTGCCCTCCGACCCCACTCCCGCAATCCCACGCCTCCTCCCTCTAATGCTTGCCGAATTCTCGATGCAATCTCACTTGGCGAATCCGCCAGCGCGCCACCCCCCAGCCTTGTGATCAAATGGCAAATCCCTTTTCGCTTTTCTGCATTCCTTCCTCCCTCTACTAAAACGGCAGGCCGTCCCGTGGCCAGAATTTCCCGCACGCTGATCGTGCCTGGTTTCGTAACCACCACATCATGACCTCGGATCATTCCTGCCAGATTTTTCACCCATCCATGAATCTCCAACTTCCCATCATTTTTAGAAAATGCTTTGCGCAATTCCCCTTTTAACTCCTCTTCCTTTCCGACCACGGCTGTCACCTCGACATTGGGCAACTGCAGAATCTTCTCCACAGTACGGATCGCTTTTCGGCGGCGTGAATTAATCAAATACAGAACGCGAAAAGGCTCTCCCTTTTTCGCGAATCCCTTTTTCCCCTCTTCCGCGGGCTCAAAGGTCGGCCGTACGGGCCATCCCCCTGCCACTACCTCCTTAGCTTTCGAATTGTTTTCTCTCAACTCTTTGGCCGAGCCCTCATCCGCAACCCATAAAAGATCCGCCGTCACCCCATCCCACCCAGGTAACTCCTCCGCTTCCAAAACAACTCCCACCCGCTGAAAACCTGCTTCAGACCGATCTTGAACTCTTTCCTGCAGAGCCAGCGCAACAGCAGGATGAAAGAAAACAACCACCTCAGGCCGCGTCTCCTCCAAGGTTAATGCCACCAACCGGCGCAACTGAGGCCAACCTGAACTTCCCAACACATCTATCCCCGCCCTCCGTATCCATCTCCCTAATGTCTCCCCTCTAGCCTTTCCCTTTCCCAGCCTCCCCGAAATCCACCCCAACCACCCTTCGATTCCCCCCTGCCCTACCTCCCGAACCTCCACCCGTAACTCTGCCCCAGACTCCTCCTCCAAAACATCCCGCAACGCCCGCGCCACATAGTGGTGCTCCTCTTGCCCACCCGTAAGGATTAGAACATCTTTCACGCTCATATGTGAATAAGTTGGGGAAAAGGCAGAGCAAGTCCGCCAATGTCACAATTTGATGTCAAAATTTACCCGTCTTCATGCCCTCAATTTTCGCCTCCCCAAGACTACTTTACGTTGCTTTTGAAGTTCCTCTCCAGCCTCTGTCTTGCCTCATCCTCCAGCTTTTTTCGGAGTGGGGATAACTGCTCCCGAATCGCCTTTTCTGTTGCCATTTTCTCTGTCCAGTAGGCTCGTACAAAGGCCTGCTCATTCTCTGGGCCCACCTTTAACTGAAACTCCTTAGCCACCTCCAGAGCCTCCTTTGTTGATTTTACCCAAAATTCATCGATCCGCTCGACTAACCGCACCCTCTGCTCTTGGGATAATTTTTGGTACATCGGCCACGCCTTAAGCTTCTCCTCCAACTGCTCCCTAGGAAGCAAAGCCAAAGTTAAAATCTGAACAAATCGTC
>JBIKNP010000008.1:0-79872 GCA_044358595.1 Methylacidiphilales bacterium | reverse complement strand
CTAAAAACATCCTCTTGGGGCATATAAGCAATCAGGGTTCCATGCTGGCCGGAGAAATAAACATTCCCCCCCGCAAAGAGAATGGCCCGGGAGACATTGCTCTGTTTTTTCACTGGATCGATGGTGACTTCCTTCACCGTCATTTTCCGTTTCTCCAAGTCATAGATGAAGAAACGACCAGAATGCCGCGAAAGGCCATAGATCTTTTTCTGATCCGCATCGATCGTCATGCAAACAATGCCATCACCGGGCACAGCCACTCCTAGATCCTCAATTCCAGCCAACTCGGCAGAGGGAGGCTTAAAAAGGAGGCAGAATTCCCCTTTATCCCGATCATCCAAGCTTTGAATCAGCAGATCCTTGGCGAAGGCATCATAAAGATAAAGACGACCTGCTTGATCGGAACCGGTGGCAGGCATCGTTCCAAAGTAAATTCGTCCCTGTCGATCCGCTACCATGCTCCGACATACCGACTCGCCCCCACCGAACGTATTCAGAGGGATGAATCTTTTGGTCAATGGCAGGTAGAGAAATAAGTGGGATCTCTTCCCCGAGGTAGCTCCGAAGAGCGCTCCATGGTTTCCCATGGTGAGTGCAGAGATGGCACACTCATTTCTCGGAATCAGGGGCGTTCTGCCGCTCACCCCTAGCTCTTGGGCATAGAAGGTTCCCCGGGTGGCGAAAACAGAATTATGCGCCACGGTCGGAAAATGGTAACTGGACAGGAAAGGGCTAAGAGGAGACGACGGAACCTCCCGATAGCGCTCTTTGATTTGAGCCGGTAACTTTTTCTTGATGCCTGCCGGATTGAAAATTATGAGTTGGAGCGGATTTTGTTTTCCCGGTTGTTCGGAACCAAAATAAACATCGCCATTTTGTCCAACGGTGGCTGCCACGGGAGTAGATATTTGGGCTAGTCCTTCTACCTGCATCCGCCCGTAGTAAGTCTTAGTCCCACTTTCGATATCGATCGCCGCGATATGGGAGCCAGGTTGACCGGAAACATAGTTTTTTGTTCCGAAATAGAGGGTCCCGTTCTGCCCGACAGCCATGGTGCGTCCCAAGGGAACATCCAGCGAATAGGCGCCCATTTTATCCTCCCCATAAAGCGTACCATAATCTCGAATTTCGCCGTATTTCCCAACGGTGGGATCAAACTCAAAAACCCGTTGCCCGATCGCGCTGACCCCGTAGAGCTTCACCTTGTCTGGACCTGCGAGAAAATGCCAAACGCCATTGCCATCATTCGTGCGCCATGGAGCGTTGGGGATCTTGAGCGGGAGCTTCTCCAGCTTTTCCTCCTTCGGGGAGTAGCGGAGCAGAAAACCCTCACAGTCGGTGGTATAAGCATACCCACAGGCGCTGTAGCAAGGACCCATGAAATCATATTGAGAAATACGGCCCAGATCTTTGACCTCCCCGGTTTTGATTTTCACCACGATGAAGTGGGCTTTTAAAAAACTAGTTAGATAAAGCTCTTCCCTGTCTGGATTGTAGGTGAGCCAGCGACAACCCCCTTTGGGAGAAACCACGCCAAAATCCTCCACCCCCTTGGTCTTAGGATCGTAAATGATCATGCGGGAACCCTCAAAGCACCGCGACGCGTCATTATAAACATGCCAATAATGATAAAAATCCTCGCCAGCTGGCGGGGCCGTCATATGGGTCGCAGCGAAAACCTTTCCCTCCTCCCCGATACAGATAGCCGTATGAATTTTTGAATGTGGATGACGTAGACTGCCTGCTGCGGGTGGCATGATTTTTCCCAGATCAGCGATGTCCTCAAATCGGTCCGCATCCGGGTCGTAGCAGATCAACTGGGCGGAAATCCCCGGCTGGTCTTGCTCCGCGCTCAGACCCAGATAAATCTTCCCGTCTTTCCCCGTAGCCGCCGAATAAATCACATTATGGTGGGGCTTCCCCTCAATGATCCGAGCGGTGATCAGACGTTGATCTACGATGTTATCTTTACCCAAGATAGGCTCCGAGGCCGATTGACGGTCTTCCCGATCTTTTTTTCCACGGCTGGATGCTTTTCTTTCCATGATGGATGCCTCTCTTTAAGGATCAGGCCTCGGCGTTGTTTCCAGCGTGAGTGACATAGGCGGCATAGAGTTTCGCATCTTCGGGGCGGATACCTTCGAATTGGATATCCAATCGGACGCGCCCGTGTTTTTTTTCTAAGGCCGAACCCCCCTTCCATCGCACTGGCACACGCAAGCCATTTTCCACGATGGAAACTGGATCCGCATACCCTGGAACTGGACGAAATCCCTCATCGACCAAGCGGACTTGCAGGCGGGTATGCTCCCCCAATCCATCCACATTGAGAAAGACATGGGCGGCACCATGGGTGATCTGGATCGGGCAGGTGATTACCCGGTGAGGCGGGCGAGCCTCACGGTTTAAACAGCCCGCTAGGTTTTCAGAGCGGAAGGCTTGGATCCATCCAAAACGATCCCTAGGCCAAGAAACCACAAAAACTCCCTGACTTTCCACGGATCGCCAGTTTGAAAACCAGTAAAGCGTACGGTCTTCGTGATTGATCATTCCCTGGCCCTGGACCAGTCCCGGGGAAATTCCAATCAGACTGCCTGGCATCTCACGTGTAGATAGAAATGGAAAATCAGGAATCGGTTCGTGAAAGTGAATCGCATCATGGGAGACCGCCAACCCAAGATCCATGCAGACAAGGCGGCGATCCCGCGACGGATGCCCATTCCACATGCCATAGATGCCAAGAATGACATTGCCTCGATTCGACATGGCTGCTCCCAGATGGACTTCCTTCTCATGATTTACGTTGGCGGAGGTCGAGGGACCCGTTTGGTCCCCTGCCCGATTCATTCCCAAAGCCGAAATCGGCGACCAGTGGTCGAAATCGGCGGAGACGAAAGTGCAGAGGGCGCGAGCCATAACCTTGCTGTGCGGCCAAGAAGGCTGCTGCCCGTTGAGATAGTACATTCCCCGATGTTTTATGAGACCTGACATCTCCAGGCTGTGACCCAACGGATTTCTGGGGGAAAGCGTCCATCGAAGTCCGTCAGAACTGAACGCCGCCCCCCAATATACATTGCTCCCGAGCCTCTTGCGGATTTCCGGATCTGGCGTCACCGCTTCAAAGATCATTTTAAACCGGCGAGCGGGATCGGTTTCTTCGGGTTCGTGAATAATCACATTCGCGCAAATGTGCTCATCCATCGCGGGAAAATCCACAATGTTGTTCTTTTTGGATCCATTGAACTCCACTAAGCCGAGAACCGGTTTTTCCCAATGGAACCCGTCTCGGCTTGTGGCATAGGACATTCGCCAGACCTTGCGCTCATGGCCGGCCCAATTGGTTCGCGGACCACTGTTGCCCATGTACCACATGTGAAAGACATCACCAATCTTGAGAGTGCATCCATAACAAACCGCCAGCTCATCGTGCGAACCAGGAGGGCCCGCTGGCACCACGATACTCGAGGCTCGGCTATTTGAGAGACGGACTTCGGCATAGGCACGAAAGGGGAAAGCACGATCATCGAACGCAAAAAGAACCGCTTCGGAAAGGGCCTGCGGGTCAGGTAGCGCTGGAAGCAAAATATTGGCAGGCATCGAACGCATCGCTACTCAAGTAAAGGGTCTGCCCCTTAGCTGACGAGTTCGATCCCTCTTTAGTGAATTCAAGGTGAATGAGCCACTTCGATCGCGGTTTGGGTGCCTTGTTTGATTCGGACCAGACTGACGATTAATTTCAGGTAATGTCCAATTTCACTCCCCCGCTCCCCTATTCCGATCTTTTGAAGCTCAAACGATGGAACACCCCAACAATTTATAATGGCTGGGAACAGATCACTAGGCATGACGCCGGGCACCAGGGATTTAACTTAGAAGAAACTAAGGATTTTATGCCCCAGATGGGCCCAATGATCGGTAGGGCTGTGACCGTGGTCATCGAACCTGGGAATGCTGCCCACACGAAAACCAATCCCCACTCGACCCGAGAGTATCGGGAATATGTAGCCTCGATCCCCGGTCCGAAAATCGTCGTCGTTCAGGATTTGGACAAACCCAATACCTATGGTGCTTTCTGGGGAGAAGTGAATAGTAGCGCCCATCGCGCTCTGGGATGCGTCGGGACGATCACCGACGGAGCCATCCGAGATTTGGACGAAATGTGCAACGCGGGTTTTAAGGCTCTTGCTCGCCGACTTTGCGTGGGCCATGCCTACGGCGTCCCAGTGCGATGGAATTGCGAGGTGGAGGTTTTTGGCACGCGCGTTAAGCCAGGCCAGGTGATCCACGCCGACAAACATGGCTTCCTCGCCATCCCCGATGAGGATCTGGGAAAACTCGTTGAGGCCGCCTCTTTCATGGATGCCAATGAGTGCCAGACGGTCATACCAGCATCGAAAGATACCTGTGGAAAAACCAATTCAGAAATTCTGCAGTCCCTCGATATTGCCGGCAAAGCCTTCAGCGCAGCGGCCACGGCAAAGTTCGGACGCAAAGGAGAATGGTAGCATTACGACACCCAGCAATCTGACCGACGCCGACGAGGGTCGCTTACTTACTTCAAAGTATCGCGATACCCTTCTCAACGATGTCATTCCTTTCTGGCTGAGGCACGGCTTGGACCACGAGCACGGCGGAATGATGACATGTCTGGATCAGGATGGGACCGTCGTGGATACCGACAAGAGCATATGGTTCCAAGGGCGGGCGGGATGGGTATTCGGAACCCTTTACAATTCAGTGGCAAAACGCACCGAATGGCTACAAGTGGCCAAAAGTTGCGTGGATTTCAGCCGTAAGCATGCCTACGCAGCCAATGGGAAAATGTATTTCAGCGTAACGCGCGAAGGTCAACCCCTGCGCATGAGGCGCTATGTCTTCAGCGAAGCATTCGCCGCAATCTCCTATGCCGCGTATGCCAAGGCTACGGGCGATGCCCGTGCGGCGGACGATGCGACGAACTGTTTTGAAACTTTCATTCGTTACAGCTTCACGCCTGGTGTGATGCAGGCGAAGTTCGAGCCGACTCGCCCGATGAAAGGTCTCGCCTCGCTCATGATTGGAATCGTCACGGCACAGGAACTGCGAACGAACCTGGGTGAGATCAGGATCTCTGGCCGAACCTTCAGCGAATGGATCGATCACTGGATCATCGAGGTCGAACGCGATTTTTTTAAGCCCGATCACGGCGCGTTGATGGAATGCGTGGCTCCTGACGGCGGGATCCTCGACCATCACGACGGGCGAACGCTGAACCCAGGTCATGCCATCGAATGCGCATGGTTCATCATGCATGAGGGGCGCCATCGTAACGATACACGCCTCATCGCGCTGGGCACACGGATTCTCGATTGTATGTGGGCACGCGGTTGGGATGCTGAACATGGTGGCCTTCTTTACTTTACGGATTTGAAGGGCCTTCCGGTGCAGGAATACTGGCACGATATGAAATTCTGGTGGCCTCACAACGAGGCGATCATCGCCACGCTCCTAGCCTGGAAGCTGACGGGTAATTCGCGCTACGCCGAGATGCACCGCCTTGTGCATGACTGGAGCTTCCAGCACTTTCCCGACACGGAGCACGGCGAGTGGTTTGGATATCTACACCGCGATGGCAGTCTCTCCTCACGGGCCAAGGGCACGATGTATAAAGGGCCGTTTCATCTGCCTCGCATGTTGTGGTTTTGCTGGAGGGAACTGGATCCTGCCCTGGCCTTATGACGCCCATCGGTGCGATTCCCTCGTCTAATTGGGAGCGTTTGCCAGATCTGCCCAGCAAGCTCGGCCTTGCCGGAGCCTTCGCAGGAGTTGCTGATGGCTACCTACTCGTCGCAGGGGGCGCGAACTTTCCTGATCAAATGCCATGGGATGGCGGTATCAAAAAATGGCATGACACCGTGTATGCACTCGACAAGCCGGACGGTGCTTGGAGCATCGTGGGTCAATTACCCATTCCTCTGGGATATGGAGTGAGCGTGACGACTACGGACGGAATCTTCTGCGTCGGAGGCAGCGATTCGCAGAGACATTACGGCAACGTCTTTCGCCTCACCTGGAAAAGGAACAAGTTCACGACTGAAAACGCCCATCCTCTGCCCATTGCATTAGCGAACCACTGTGGAGCCTTGGTTGGCACTACCCTCTATGTAGTTGGCGGCAACGAAAAACCTGGCGAAGTCGAGTGTGTGAACCGCGCATTCACCCTCGACCTCAGCAATCCGACCGCTCGATGGATCGAGATCCCATCCTTACCAGGAAAACCACGCTTCCTCAGTACTGCTGGCGCGCATGACGGCACACTCTTTATTGTCGGCGGTACCAGCTTAGAATCTAATCTCAATGGAAAGATATCCCGGAGCTACCTGAAAGAAATTTGGAGTTATCGCCCAGATCAAGGTTGGATTCTGCGTGCGCCCATGCTCAAACCAGCAGTAGCCGCCCCCACTCCCGCTCCCGTACTTGCCGGCAGGCTCCTTATTCTGACCGGCGATGATGGCTCACTCGCCCAGTTCCAACCGCTAGCCCAGCATCCCGGTTTTCCTTGCGCAATCCAAAGCTACGATATTTCCAACGATTCATGGAACTTTGCTGGTGAACTACCCGCAGGTCGAGCTGTGCTCCCATGCGTGCAATGGCAGGGAAAAACCGTAATCATAAGTGGTGAACAGCGCCCTGGGGTACGGACCCCAGAAATTCTGGCAGGAAAACTAAATTGATTTTTAATCAACAGAGATCCTGCCTAAATCGAAGATTTTCATGACGTTGCTCTGCCAACATTAGGGGCAAGGTAAACGAAAAATCGGGTGGGCTAGCCATTCCCCTCTGAACGGTTGTCCTACTTCAATACCCACCCTCCTTGCCTTTGGGCTATTTTTTCGCCCGAACGGTCTTGGAGGGAGTGGGTGACGAGGCGATGGAGGACGTCGAAAAAAGACGAAAGCTGGAACATACCCCCTTCATCGTAAAACGTATTTCCAACCTACCTTGGGCTTGATTCACCAAATCGGCCCCTTCCACCCCAACCTCCTCCAGCTTACCCAAACCCAGTCGGACTGGATCCACCGATAGAAGAATAGGGGCAAAAGCATAGATATCTGCCCGGCCATCAATCCACCGGCTGGCATCGTAGAGTTGGTTTAAAATCCAGATGTGAACGTCCTTAGAACGCCGCGTCACCACGACCTCCAAGCAGTGGGGCCCAGAAATCTTCACGGCCTGTCCCAGTAAAAGGCTGCGGACCAAATTGAGCGCCAGTTGCTTGGGCCACGGATTTCGAAGCTCCCCCCCACTGGCATGAAAAAGTCGAAGCGCACCTGCGACTAGAGAACCAGACCCCACTTTGCGCCGGATTAGACCCGGGGCCCAATTCTTTTGAGATTTTAAAGCCGGAAAGTTCGGGGCGATTTGAATGTCGGTCAGACGCTCTTTACGGGCGAAGGGAGGGATTAAATCGGCCAGCACCTCAAACCCATCTGCGGGAAGTTCCGTCGCCTGAGCTCCGCTAAAATAAACCGGCTCCCCTGAGAGAAGCCCATCAGCTAACTCGGCCGTCCTAGGAAGAAGGTAATAACAGTCCATCGACTCGGCTGGGTGCACCTGAATTTGCAAGAACTGGGCGATCGGGCTGCGTGGGGAAATGGGACCATCACAATAGACCTGACCTCCCTTCCGGAGAAAATCTTCTAACGCAGGAATTTGCTCCAAGGTGACATCATCGGATGCCATGAGAATTAGCCGTGCAGCTTTGAGACTTTGGATGTCACGCCCATAGCTGTGCAGGATCTGGCCTTGGCTTAGAATGTCCCACCAACCCGTCCCCAACATTTCTTGGGAAATGCGGGTTCCAAGCATCACCCCCACCTCGAAAACGGGATGCGATTCCTTAACCTGCTGAGCCAAGTTGCGACACGCATCCGCCCAAGCGGGTAAGCGAGCTAAGTTTGACTCCTGTATGCGGCCATCCGGAGCGTGGTTAATCCCCAAAGTGTAAGTTCCCCCGTGCAAGAGAGTGGTGGCGGCTTCGAGTTCAAGAAGCGAGGTGGTCTTCGAAACGTTATGGGACCAAACGAGCTCCGAACAACTCATCAGTTCGAAAGCATACCCTTGGTTGGAGTAAAGTCGTGAGTATAGGCTTCGCGGTTCAGCATGATGAGCCTCCGAGGATAACCAATCCGAAAGCTCATCCACCCGATCGTAGTATAAGTGTCTTTTTCTTCCTGCACCATTAAAGGAAAGAGCGATCGGCCGTTTCAGCCGGGCCAAGGCACGCTTGAGGGCGATCAAAAATCGCCGAAAGGTTTCAGCCCGAAACTCCTCATGCCTTGTCGTTCCAAGGGATTCGATCAGATGCTCTCCTTGATACCAATCGGAATAAGCCCGATGACATGAGGAACAGAAACACGTTTCCTTGCCTTCGTTCCCGCGGTTTTGTGTAGGAAGGGGCGGCAGGTAGAGAATGTCGAGCCAGACACTATCTAAGTCGTATTTTTCGCAAAACTCGACCATTTGCTGAATTGCAAAAGAACCAAAGCCACTATTCAGGCACATCCAGTGATAGTGGAAAAAATACCTATGATCCGGGACGAGAACCCGGTCTTGCGCATCACGAATCCGCCACTCGGGGTGTTCACTGCCTGCCAGGCTATTGAGACTCAAAGAATAATACGGAATAACGTGGATACCTCTGCGCCGACAACTTTCTACTTGCTCCCCGAAATAATCTCGGTCCGGTTGGCAACGCGTGAACTGCGATGGGTAAAGATAGTAGCCGTCATGATGTACGGTCAGCAAAGTGACCGAATCAAACCCGCATTTTTTCCATGCCTCGGCGTAGGCCTCTGGATCAAAGCGAGACTTGTCTATAGCCCAAGCAGGACTAATTAAATGGGGGATCGCTCGAAGACGATCCTGCCGGACCCACGGAAATAAACGATCTACCTCTTGAGGGGTTCGTACCACATCCGCAGCGGGATCAGCCAGCAGGGGCACAGATTTTCTTATAACCCTTCGCAACGCCACCGAACAAATTCGTATTCGACAACCCCTTGACCCGAAACAGCCCCGAAATCACCAAATTCAATCCAATGTGCCCATCCACCCCCGTTCCCCACAGCCGGACTAACCGAAACGGTAGCCAACGGCTTTTTTGCTTCATCGATATATAGGTCCACCTTTCCATCAGCAAGAACCAGATTGTAAAGGTGAAACCCGGAACCCACGGAGTACGGAATTTGGATCCGCTGCGCCCCTTGCAACTCGATGCTGAACTGATTAATCCGTATCGAAGCCATCCCAGCCCCTCCCTTCCTCAGCTCTAAACCGAGAACAAAGTCGTCTCCTGAAACAATCCGGGCTCTCATCTCAACCGTTACACGCGTAGCAGCTTCGGGAAAGAATATCGGGTCACTGCTCATTCGCCAGCCCAGACGACTCGTATCCCCGATGACGACCCGCAAAGCCTTACCCTTGTCCGTTTTAGCAATCTCTATTTGTGCGGCTCCACTATGAACATCCTCTTTCCAAGGAGGAAACGATTCCAAGGGAAGAACATCTCCCTTGTATTCCCCCGACCAAGGCTTGTCCGCAGCCTCCAAAGGTAAGCTACTAGAAGCCAGAAGACTGATAGAGAGGTGTAAAAGGAAAAAAAGATTTTTGCTCATAAGTCTAATTGAGGGATGTTTTCATTCGCTCGCAATCATGATTTATAACCCGACCCAATAGGTGAATGAGTCGCACCAAAGAAACCTAAATAACGGATTTAATGAATTCGATAAAAGGTTTTCAAAAGGGTTGGCAGCACAAGGCGCGCGAGCAGGTGATTCCCTTCCACCGACAGATGGACGCCGTCAGGATGAAGCAGATTGGACGTCGTTTTCCCATTTGCCTTGAGCCCGGCCGGAATATCAATCAGAGGGCAACACTCCTTACGTGCTAAAGAAATCATGGCTTTCCGATACGCAGGGTAAACGGCCATGTGCTGAATCCGCGAAGCCTTCTCCGCTTTGAGGGTAGAATGCTTCGCTACACTAGGAGCATGCAGGCAGAGAAAGATCCCCTCACCACCCCCAGCCCGAATCATTCGGAGAATCTCTGCAAGATTCCGTGAATACTCCTCCACGCCAACTCTGGCCGTTTTACGACCGACACGTACGTTGGAATCATTCATGCCGAATGAGATCAGAACCCAAGCCGGAAGATGCGGTCGGATGCTAACATCAAACCGATCTAAAGCTTGCACTGTCGTATCCCCACTGACCCCACGGTTGTACACAAGCATCCTACTTCCTTTATCTTGTAAGCCTCGTTGCAGAATTGCAGGCCATGCGTCCTGATAGGAAAAAGCCCAAGCTTGGGTGATCGAGTCTCCAAAACAGACCAACCGGGAAAGGTTCATCACAATTTTTTACCCCTTGAAACCCTGCTCTTCAATTCGTCTAACGGTCTCCCCAGGAATTAATTCGACAGGAATAAGGATCGGTGAGGACGGTTTGGGTTTCCCCTCAATCTGATTAATCAGAGTTTCTGCAGCGGTGTGGCCCATCAGCAGAGGATACTGATTGATGGTAGTAATCTGCAAGGTTTGCTCTCCAATCGCCAAATTGCCTATGCCCGCGATGGAAATAGAACTCGGCACAGGAAAACCCAGTTTATTCAGAATGCCGTACGCTTCCCCCGCCACATAAACTGAATCAAAAGCAATACCTGTGATTCTGTGATCTGCTGAAAGCATTCGTTGTAAAACACTGTGTAGATTCCTGGCCTTTTTTGAAAAGGCCTGCAGCCTCTCCAGGGAATCCGTTGCTTTTGCTTCCTGCAGAGCCTTGCGGAATCCTTCCGCACGCTGCTGCAAATCGGGTCGACTATTGTCTTGAGAGATGAATGCGATTTGCCGATGCCCCAGTTTTAGAAAGTATTTTCCCAAAAGATATCCAGCTTGGAAATCGTCGGTCTGAACTTGACTCACACCAGGGTGCGGGACGGAAGTGTTGAGATAGAGATTCTGCATTCCTGCAAACGACCGGTGAAATGGTCGACTGATCACCATTCCTTTAACTCCCGCAGTCTCCAAGAAATGTCGGAATTTATCAGGATCATCTCCCCCCTCAGGGGGATTAAAAAATTGCACCCCATATCCACGATCGAAAGCCTTCTCTTGAATTCCAACCAATAGGTTGGAGAAAAAGGAACCTGCCCGTAGCTTCATCAAAACTCCGATGCATGGTCTTTGCTGGCGAATGCTAGAATCCGATACAAAGGTACCCGCCCCCCGCCGTCTTGTGAGATACCCCTCTGATGCCAACATAGAAACCGCCTTGTTGCAGGTCGTTTTGTTGGCGGAAAATCTCTTTGCCAAGGTATATTCGGAGGGGACCTTTGCTCCAGGAGGGAGTTGTCCGGACAAGACTCGCCCCAAAAGATAGTTCCGAATCGCGCTATGTTTTTGGTTTTCACCCGAACATCCTTTCGATCCCACCACAGGTGATGAGGTTACCCTCTTCTTCAATGCCGTTCTGATCATACCTGTGTCTAGGCAAACGTGTTTGAGTGTAATTGCCAATGCTCGTCTCGGATCAAAAACCGAAGGCGAATGATTCACCCTGCCCCCCATGCAAAACACTCGGTTGACAATTTAGAGTAAGGGGCAAAGTATTAATCTTATATTGTCCACACTATCAGCTGAAGATTTTCGAAAGGTCTTTCGGGGTAACCCGGTTGATCCATGGTTGTGTGCCCCCAGACAAAGTCACCCTTCGCCCCTCCACATGCTTACGTTTCCGCTTTTTTCGTAGAAAGGCAAAACAGACTAAACCAACGGACACCCACTTCTTCCGACCCCTACCCAAGTCACGTCTAATGCTGGTTCCAGCCTACCGATGAAAATTAAAAAATCCTATAGCCCTGCCCTTCATGCTGTTCGTTTATTTAAGCACGGCTGACGCAATCATAAACCTTCAAGCCTCAACTTTCCTTCCGTGCCTTAAAACCCTTTTTGTGATGAAGCTTGAAAGATTTTCCCTCGGACTGGGCGACCGCTTTGGAAAACAAGGCGTGGCCCAACTCGCCGCCCTGCAACAAGCCGCCTCCAAGGGCGTTGCCATCACCCCCGTTTGGAATAAATCCAACCGGGAACATAATCTAATTGGCACTGGACCCGCCGATACCCAGCTTGCCGCTCAAAAGGCGGTGCAAAATGCAGGATGGACCCGCCCTTATCACCTCGATGCAGACCATATTGGCCTCAAGACGGTGGATCGTTTCCTACCCCACTGCGATTTTTACACGATCGACGTTGCTGATTTTATCCGGCAACCAGCGACTCCCGAGGATACGAATGCCGTGCGAACCTCTCTTCAATCCATCGTAGGCCGAAAGATTCCCGAATTGGGGAAGACAGACGCGATCCCCAAAAGTGAGATCGATACTTTCCTTTCGGTTTACGCTTCCGCCATTCGCGAGGCTGGCCGTATCTACCTCCACATCGCCAAAGCAAAAGGAGAAGAGAACTTTATCGCGGAAGTTTCCACAGATGAAGCGGAGACCCCTCAATCTCCTTTCGATCTTTACCTCATCCTCGGAGCCCTTGCCGGGGAAGGCGTACGCCTTCAGACCATCGCTCCGAAATTCAGCGGTCGCTTTAATAAAGGAGTGGATTATGTAGGAGATGTGAGTCAGTTCACCCGCGAATTTGCGCAGGACCTCACCGCAATCCGCATGGCAGTGGCCGAGTTCGGCTTGCCCTCCAATCTAAAAATTAGTGTGCACTCTGGGAGCGATAAGTTCTCGCTCTACCGCCCAATCCATACTCTTTTGGCCAAGCACGATGCGGGTCTTCATTTGAAGACGGCGGGGACGACCTGGCTGGAGGAGTTGATTGGTCTTTCACTAGCGGGTGGGGAGGGCCTCTCCGTGGCCCGAGAAATTTATATCCAAGCTCTGGCTCGAATCGATGAACTCAGCCAACCCTATGCAACGGTCATTGATATCAATCGCTCGAAACTCCCCAAGCCAGCAGAGGTCAACCAATGGGATGGCCAAACTTTCGCCGACACCCTCGCCCATGATTCATCTCAATCACGATTTAATCCGTCTTTCCGCCAACTTCTTCACGTCAGCTTTAAAGTGGCGGCCGAAATGGGAGATCGTTACCAGAACGCATTGGATCAGGCTCAGGCTAAGATTTCATCCTGCGTCACCACCAATCTTTTCCAGCGGCATATCCACCCCCTGTTTTTTGGGCAATGAAATCCTGTCTTTTTGATATTCAGGTCAATGGGTTTGCGGGGGTCGACTTTCAACAACCGGGCTTGACCGCCACGGATCTTACTCGTGCGGTTGAGGGGCTGGCCTCCCACGAAACCCAGCGTTTTTTTCTCACCCTAATTACCGACTCCATCCCCTCTTTATGCAGTAAGTTGGAAAATTTTGAATCCATCCGAGCCAAGAACCCGATCCTTTCCGCAGCGATCTGCGGCTATCACATTGAGGGCCCATGGCTTTCTCCAGAACCCGGATATAGCGGTGCCCACGATCCCCGCTTCATGGGTCCTCCTAATTTGGCAGATTTAGAACGACTTCAGAAGGCAGCTCATGGCCACATCAAGCTCATCACTTTGGCGCCAGAGTGGCCAAAAAGCGCCTCCTTCATCCAGACAGCTCGTGCGCAAGGCATCCATATCTCTTTGGGACACACCAACGCATCGGAAAATGACATTGATGCAGCAGTCTCCGCTGGCGCCCTTTTTTGCACCCACTTGGGAAACGGCACTCCCGCAGATCTACCGCGCCACGACAACATCATCCAGCGCCTACTCTCTCGGGATGAATTGACCGCTTTTTTTATTCCCGACGGTATTCATATTCGTCCCGCAACCTTGCAGAGTTATTTCAGAGCCAAACCCCATGGCCAAGCCTTGTTCACGACCGACTGCATGGCAGCAGCAGGAGCGCCTCATGGCCGCTTTCGTATTGCCCACCATGAAGTGGAAGTAGGTCCAGATCGGGTTGTCCGCTCTCCCATTACGGGCACCTTGGCAGGTTCTGCCCTAGCCCCAGACGAGGGCGTCCAAAATATTTCTACCTGGCTTCACTTGAGCGAAGCGGAAGCGCGGTCACTTTTCTCCACTAAGATAGCTCAGGCTTTCGGAATCCATCTTCCAACCACTACCCCTTGACCCCATCCGATCGACCCCGAGAGTTCTTTCCTACTGGAACAACCCGAAGACCCAAACTTCACGCAATCCGAACCGCGACGCACTCGATTTCATAATGCAGACTTGGAGGTAGACACATGGAGATGGTGGTCCGAGCTGGGTAAGGATGTTTAAAATATTCCGCGTAAAGTCGCTGATACTCCGCCCCATGAGCTGGATCTCTCAGGTAATTTCGCGTGCTAAGCACATGGGACAAATCGCTACCCGCATCGTGCAGTACCTGAATTAGATTCTCCATGGAACGCCGAAACTCCTCCTCAAAAGTGCCTGAGATGATTTTTCCCGTCCGATCTACCGAGGCTTGCCCAGAAACAAAAATGAGATCCCCATACCGAACAGCCGGGCTAAAGGGCAGATGGGAAACTGGGGTTTGCGGAGTGCGCGGATACTCGATAGGTAGATTCATAGACTAAGCATCCAAGGGGAAACTCGGTCGACGCACAAGCTGGTAGGACAAGGAGGTGAGGTCACTACTTGAGGGACCTGGCGTCCGCACCGTGTAGCTAGCCTGAACAATCGGATCATATGCTCTCCGGTGGGCGACTGCCGCCTTGATCCCAAGGAAGTTAAATTTCTGTGGATCACAACCTTGGCTCCGCCACTGCCCTAAATCCATCGGCGCAGTCGGTCGACTCGTGAGTAAGATACTTATCCCCCCTGCTTCGACCAAAGCACAAGGGCCCATGGCCACCTCTACGCCTCCCATTGAGGCTTGATGGCTCTGCCGATCCTCCAATCTAAAGTTGCCATCCGTTCGCCTGACCAGACGTACCCGCAAGCGAAGCGGTCCTGGGCATGCAGGAAGAGACTTGCCGCCGATCGTCACTTCTTGCTCACTGCCCAGTGCGCAGCTCAAAAGCTGAACAACCGCGGCGGGCGAATTCAGCACGACCCCTGCACTCCGAATTCCATGACGGAGCAACGCCCGAAGTACGCTCGTATCGTCCCCGGGGGATCCGCCTCCGATATTGTCGGCGGGTTCCACTAGACAGACAGGGAACTTCTTCTTTTCCAACGCGTCAACAATCGCTTCCTCTAGATCCCACTCTTTGGGAAGCCCTTCTTTTTTCGACTGCTCCGCTAGGGCTCTCAATTGCTCTGCAGCCGATTCAAGTTGGCTGGAGGTAATTTTTTGAGGGTCGTAGAGGATCGAAAAGGAAACACCTGTGTCTGGAGTGTCCGCATGGGCGAATCCAGCAAAGACGTTCACCGCATCAAAACCCATCTTCTCCTCTAAATGGCGGGCGAGCTTTTCCAATCCTTTCATAGGTTCATCACTTGTTCCCGTCCCCGTAGGTGGCCAAAGAATATTCGTAGGCACAAAGCGAGTGAGCCGCTGGTTTCCGTCTTTCAGCGCTCGGTGAAGAAGTTGGGCTGCACGACGAGCGGTTTCCGCTGCATCGGTGTGGGGATTCTCTCGGTAGGTAAGGAGTCCGTTAGAATATTGTGCCATGCGCTGGGTAAAGTTCGCATGCAGATCCAACGTCCCAAAAATGGGTAGCGTAGCTAAGGAGGGGATATTCCTTAGTTGTGCCAAGACCTCCCCCTCCGCATCCGACCATCTCTCCGTACACATGGCCCCATGAAGAACGAGAAAAAGTGCATCCCCTGTTACCGATCCCGCTAAATCCAAGCTTTTCCGACACTCCTCGAGAAAGAATTCCACCACCCTGTCTTCTACCATTGGACCAGGGGAATGGACGACTTGTACCAGTGGCACCACTTCCCATTGAAGTCGTTTTGCTTCCTCCAAGAAAGTTCCCAAAGGCGAACCGTTACCACAACTTTTCATCATCTGCTCACCCTTCAAGACTCGGAAATCACCCAAGGTGAGTCGTCCCGGAGTAAATGTGTTCGTCTCGTGGTAAAGCCCCGCGAGAAAAATTCTTTTATTTTTCAAATACTTTTCCACTCACCTTTGTGTCGTTTCATCGAACGATCGATCCGGACCACCGCTTCCTCCAAGTCGAGGGTCCGATGCGCCAGACTAAGGAACCAAAGTCCACGCTCCACCACGCGGATTCCCTCCTCCAAAAGACACCGCCGCAGGTGCGCCCAACGCGGTGCATCATGCCGAAGCATATAATCCCGGTGATCGCGAGCGTCTCCTTCTGAGGCCCCTGCCTTCAACATCAAGGTATGGAAAACCTGCCCTGGTCCTTGGGGCCGAAGCGGAATCTGGTAACGATCTGCCTGTTGGCGAAGGTTCCGCATCAACTGCCGTCCCTGCTCCTGCAACTCTTTGGGGTGCGACGTTCCCAGTGCGCGAATATGATCTAAGCACCAAGCAGAGGCCGCCAAGCAAAGAGGATTGGCATTCAGAGTCCCTGCATGGATCACGCGACCACTTTCAATCTTAGCCATCGCGGCCCGTCGCCCGCCCAGAACCGCAAAAGGCACGCCTCCGCCGACCGCTTTTCCGAGGATCGTCAGATCGGGAGAAAATCCGTAGTAGCCCTGAGCACAGGATGCCCCGAAACGAAAACCAGTGATCGTCTCATCGGCGATCATCAGCATTCCCTCTTGGTCGCAACATTCCCGAATGGCTTCGATCATCCCTGGAACTGCCTCCACACAGCTGGTATTGCAAAGAACGGGCTCGAAAGCCACGGCCGCGAGTTGCCCACGATACTTCTGAACTAGTCGACGAAAATGATCAGGATCATTCCATCGCGCCACGACAAATTGATTCAGCACCTCAGAAATCACCCCCTCGCTGGGATGAAACCGAGCAGGTTCATCTTCAGGTCCCCATTGAGTCGGAGAAGCCCCAAATCCTACCAATCCCTCATCTCCCCAACCGTGATAATGTCCCTCAAACTTAAGAATCAAGGAGCGTCCACTATGCCCGCGAGCCAAGCGGAAGGCCGCCCCAGCAGCTTCCGTAGCAGAGTTATTCATACGAACAGCTTCGACCGAAGGAATCATTTCACAAAGGCGCTCCGCTACCTCAATTTCCAAGCGTGTCTGAGCCGCAAAGTGGGTTCCCTTCGTAGCTTGCCTTGCAATCGCCTCCGCTAATCCCGCAGGAGCATGCCCAAAAAGCAGGGCTCCTTGGCCTGTTTGGAAATCAATCGATTCATTCCCATCCTCATCCCATAGCCGAGCCCCCGAACCATGAGAAAAGTACAGCGGAACTGGCTGTTCCATTTTTCGAATTCCACTATTTACTCCCCCAGGAATGACGCGGCAGGCCCGTTCATGGAGTGTCTTCGAAGTGGGAAAAGATGCGCTCATATTGCTTTTCCCATCCTGCTGTCGGTGGCCCATGCCATACCTTCCCCAGCCAATCCATTTTCGGTAGATTCGCGACGTTTTGAGGTTGAGAAAAGGGATGTTCATGGCCTGTACTTCAATCCCTCTCCACTGCCAGAGCAATGCCCATGCCACCACCAACGCAAAGGGAGGCGATGCCACGTTGCCAACCGCGATCCTCTAAAAGATGAAGGAGTGTGACAAGAATGCGTGCTCCACTGCAACCAATGGGATGGCCAAGTGCAATCGCTCCGCCGCGCAGGTTAACTTGATTCTCCCTCAACCCCAATTCGCGTATGCAGGCGAGGGCTTGGGCGGCAAAAGCCTCATTGATCTCAACTGCTGGTACCTCAGAAAGATTCCAACTCAGTTCGTCGCAAAGAGCTTGTACTGCCGCCACAGGTCCTAACCCCATCATGGATGGATCACACCCTATCGATTGAGCTCCGACTACCCGCGCTCGGGAGGAAAGAGCGTGCCGCTTCATAGCCTCGGCGCTGGCCAGTAAAACCAAAGCCGATCCATCATTAATCCCAGAGGAATTCCCTGCCGTTACCGTGCCTTTTTCTCGGAAGGCGGGCTTGAGGGTCGCGAGTTTCTCTAGGGTGATCCCGCTCCGTGGATGTTCATCGCGTTCGCACCGACCTTGTCCCGTCGTGATAGCCACAATTTCCCGCTTGAAATCCCCGCTCGCCTCTGCTGCTCGCTGTTGACTAGACAAGGCAAAGGAGTCTTGCTCATGACGATTGATCTTAAACCGATCGGCTATTCGCTCCGCCGTCTCCCCCATGCCGATATTCAGATAAGGGTCGCTCAGACCATCGCACTGAATCGAATCCGTTAACATCGCTGGTTCTACTTTTTTTTGCCAGCGGGATGAAACGTCCAGAAAAGGGGCTCGGCTCATGTTTTCCGCTCCCCCTGACAAAACTACCTGTGCGTCCCCTGCGGCAATCGCAGAGGCAGCCAGAATCACCGATTGCAGACCCGAGCCGCAGGCCATACTCACCGTGAAACCAGGAACGCACGGTTTCAGTTTAAGATGCATAACAAGTTGCCGTGCAAGATTCATTCCCGTACCCGCCGGCAGTGCTTGTCCTACGATGACCTGATCAGGAACTAGACCACCGCAAGGGCGGAGCACGGCCTGCGCAACTTCCGTAGCCAAGGTTACCGTCGATACCTCCTGAAATGCCCCGCCAAAACGTCCGATGGGCGACCGTTGGGCAGCGAGAATATGGATGGGACGAGGAAAAATCATAGGGACGCCCCTTAGGGTTGGGGTGGAAAAAGGAGAGCGTGACTCATGACAATTTACAAAAGCCCGAAGAGGCGGCGTCCCCCGTAGCCAAAATCTTCAGAGCCTGGACCATTTGGGTCCGAATCTTCCCTTTTAGTCTAGGAGTCGGTACGGCCAAACTAATCGCATACTGCGGATACCCCCATTGCCCTAGATGCACCGCCAGACAGGAAATGCCGTCTACCGATTCCCCATGTTCCTCGGCGAAGCCATTTTTTCGAACGGTTCCCAGAAGAGATCGAAGGGAAGATTTCGCCAGCAGGGTTTTCGGGGTCTGTCGTTTGGGATGGGTAGCCTCAATGATCCTTTCGCGCTCTTCCAATGGCAGAGCAGAAACCATAGCCCTACCCAGCGCGGTACAGTAGTAGGGATCCTTTTCCCCAGGACGTAGCACGATGCGGAGCGCATGGGAGGTCGCCTGATATTCGAGGTAAAGAACTTCTCGACCCGAGAGCATGCCAAGATTGACGGTCTCGTTAAATCGCTGGTGCAACCTCGCCATCGCGGGCCGTGCCAAAGCTTTCACATGGGCATGCGAATCTACTGCCTGCAGGCGCGCTAACCGAGGACCCATGGAGTAGGAGCGTGTTCCTGGAGGACGCGAAACGTAACCGAGTTTCTGTAAAGCCCGCAGCAAGCGGTGGGCGGTCGGTTTCGGTAGGCGCGTCATTTGGGTAGCCTCGGCTAAAGAGGCCGATCGTTCTGTCGCTACTAAGAATTCCAACATGGAAAACGCCTTGCCCACCGCCGTGACTGCACCCATAAGAGAAAATTAGAGCAAAATTTAGGGATTCCATCAAACGGAATTTTCATTTAGAAAAATGATATATGTTAAAGGGCCTGGAAAGCGGATTAATCGACGGCCATACCCATCTTGGGGTAGATCTTCTCTTTTATCTCCGAGGACACTCACCCTACGCCCAATCTTGGAACGCCCTCTCCACGCAAGGTGCCGCGGTTGGCGTGAATCAGTTTGTTGTCTTTCCCATGGTTTCCTACGCAGGACTTCATCTTCGTTCGTTACAGCAAGGGAAAATCAATGGAAAGGGAGGACTGGAAAAAGTTCCCTATGCGTTTGAGAATCGGCGCCTTCTCCAAGAGGTGCGTCGCTTCCGCTCCTCCAACCCCGCGCGCGCCATCCCTCTTGGTATGTTTGATCCCGCTCGTTCTCTCGATGCCCAAATCCAATCCCTGCAACTCCTTCATGCAGAATTCGGTCTTCATGGACTCAAGACCCAGCCCACTATCATCCAGTCTCGCATACTCAGTCTCCTATCATCCCGCGGCGGTCGCCTGCTCGATCTCGCGGAGTCCCACGCTTGGCCCATCCTCATCCACAGTAGCGTTCACCCAGAAGATCCTTGGTCCCAAGTCCATGACATCCTCACCCTAGTGAAAAGCCGGCCCAACTTGCGCTTCTGCTTGGCCCACTCCTGCCGTTTTGATCGCCATGGGCTGGACGAGGTTGCCACGTTGCCCAACGCATGGTTCGACTGCTCCGCCCACCTGATTCACTGCCAATTAGCAAGAGAGAATCATCCTTCAGTCGCCCCCAAAAAAAACCGATTCCCATCTGACTATCGCAATCCCACCCAAGTACTTCACGATCTTGCTTCCGCCTACGGTCGGAAGATGATCTGGGGTACGGACGCCCCTTTCGAGTCATACGCCGATGATTCGCTTCAGCTGCTCAGCAGCTACCGCGAAGAGGTGGAAGTTCTTGCAGGGATTCCGGCTGCTTCCCAAAGAAGCATCGCCTACGACAACCCCATCACCCTGTATGGAAAACCAACCCCCTAACTTCGATCTTTCCGGCCATACGGCCCTCGTCACTGGATCCACCCGAGGAATCGGCGCTGCCATGGCCGACGGCCTGACCATGGCTGGAGCCACCGTCTTGCGTCATGGCACCCGCGCAACCTCTCCGCAAGATCCCGATGTGCTTCTGCAAGATCTCCTACAACCCGAGGGGCCCAGCCTCTTACTCCAAGCCGCTTTCGCTGCCCGCCCATCCTTGAATCTCCTGATTTGCAATGCAGGCAGTTTTTTCGATGTTCCATTTCTTCAAATGGATCGTGACCGCTACGAGAAAACAATGCGCCTCAATGTAGAATCCGTATTTTTTCTGGTGCAAGAGTTCGCCCGTCGTATCTCGGAACAAAAGCGGGAGGGTGCGGTTGTTCTTGTTAGTTCCACCAACGGATTCCAATCGGAAGAAGACTCGGTTGCGTACGACACCTCCAAAGGAGCTCTGGTCATGCTTACCCGTAGCCTTGCTCTTGCCCTAGGCCCCATGAAAATCCGGGTGAATGGCATCGCCCCAGGCCTGATTCGCACTCCTCTCACTCAAAGCTGGATGGATCGGGAGCCAGACCGTTTGCGGCACGTGGAACAGAAAATCATTCTCGGGCGGGCGGGCAAAGCCAGGGATTGCTCAGGGGCGTGCGTTTTTCTTTGCAGTGCGGCGGCCGCCTACATCACGGGAGAAATTCTCACCGTGGATGGCGGTCTGACCACGACCCAAGTCGGCCGCTTCGCCAAATGAAATCCATCGATTCGCTCGCCACTCCCGCGGCGCTTCTTCAGACAGAGAAAATGACCGAGAACTGTCAGCGGATGCAGGAAATATGCAGGAAATCTGGCGTGGGCCTTTGGCCCCACATCAAAACTCACAAAACTATTGCCATTTTAAAAGCTCAACTCGCTCTTGGGGCTGAGGGCGCGACCTGTGCAAAGCTGGGGGAGGCCGAAGCCATGATCCCATCTGGGGTCCGCCGAATTTTCATGGCCCACTCCCTCAGTGATCTTCGTCACGCTCCCCGCCTCCACCAACTTCATTCCCAATTGGATGAACTCATTCTTGCTGTGACCAGTTCTGCCCACTGGGAAGTTCTTGAAACAATCGTGGCCGCAGCGGATATCCAAGTCCCTGTAGCTCTCGCCGTCGATACCGGCCTATCCCGGGAGGGAGTCCGGAACGTTGCTGAGGCCCGCACTTTAGCCCAACAGATCCGTAGCTCCCGCCGTTTACAATTGGTTGCTCTCTATACCCACGAAGGCCATGCCTACGCCGCTACTTCCCCAGAGGAAGTCGATCAAGTCGCCGCACGAGTTCACGCCCACCTAATCGATGTCCGAGAGGCAGTCGGGAGTAACCTACCTCTTTGGCCAGGTTGTAGCGTCACCGCAACTCGTATGGTGGGCCGTGAGGCCGTCACCCGCGTCCGCCCAGGAAGTTATGTGCTGGGTGATTTATCCCTCACCGAATCCACTCAAACCATGGACACCCAGCAACCCGCCCTCTCCATCCTCGCCACGGTGGTGGATCGTCCCACCCGTGAACTGGCTTTGATTGATGCCGGCTCCAAGGTTTTCAGCTCCGACCGATCTCGTGCAGGACTTTACGCACGTTGCGTAGACCGACCAGAACTAGTCATTCAAAAGGTCAGCGAAGAGCATGGCTACCTCACGGGCCCTGGGGTAGGCACTTTACCCATCGGCACGAGGCTCCGCTTCTGCCCAGCGCATGTTTGTCCCGTGATGAATCTCGCACGCGAAGTCCACTGGGTCCGCGGATCGGATGTCCTTGAAACTCATCCCGTCGATGCCCGAGGGCGCTCAGACTGACCCTCCTTAAACCCTTAGCAAACCAGGAGACTCCATATGAAAATCATCCGTTATCTCGACCCGAAACAAAAAGAACATTTCGCCCAAATCCTACCAGACGGCACCTACGAGCGGCTCTCTGGACACCTCCCTGACAAGGTCATCCCAACCGGGAAAAAGGCAGAGGTAACCAAGCTTCTGGCCCCTCTCGTTCCCTCCTCCATTCTGTGCATCGGACTGAACTATCGTCACCACGCCGCCGAGAGTGGAAAGCCAGCTCCAGAAATTCCCATCCTTTTCGTCAAAGGCCCCAACACACTGCAGAATCCAGGAGATCCCATCTATCTACCCACCTTCCTAAAGAGTGATGAAGTAGATTATGAGTGTGAACTTGCGGTGGTGATTGGTCGTACTTGTAAAAATGTTCGACGCAAAAATGCACTTGAGTATGTCTTGGGCTATACTTGTGGCAACGACGTCAGTGCCCGCGACTGGCAAATCAAAAAAGGCGGCAGCCAGTGGTGCCGAGGCAAGACCTTTGACACTTTTTGCCCCCTCGGACCATGCCTTGTTACTCCCGATGAAATTCCTAATCCCAACGCCCTAACCATCCGCACGATCCTCAATGGTCAGGTAGTCCAAGATTGGAATACTAACGACATGATCTTCGATGTCCCGGACCTCATCGAATTCCTCAGTGGCAGTACTACCCTCCTCCCAGGAACGGTCATTCTTACCGGCACTCCGCACGGTGTGGGCATGGCCGCCAAACCTCCTCGCTGGCTGAAATCGGGAGACTCCATAACCGTTGAGATTGAAAAGATTGGGAAGCTCACCAATCCGGTCCTCTCGGAACCGTGACCCCTCGAATCATCTCAGCACGCCCCTTCCTCCCTGAAAAGTTTCTCTTGGCAGAGGGACCTTTTTGGTTCGACCAACGCTGGACTTGGGTCGATATCGATGGTGGATCCATTCATTTCGCTGACTCTTGCGGCAAACAACGAGAGACCATTGAACTAAGAGAGCCGGTTGGATCCGTAGTCCCAGTTGCCCCAGATCACTTTTTGGCCTCTTTATCGGATCGCATTCTTTGGCTAGATATC
Organism: Methylacidiphilales bacterium; assembly: GCA_044358595.1. GTDB lineage: Bacteria > Verrucomicrobiota > Verrucomicrobiia > Methylacidiphilales > Verrucolacustridaceae > Verrucolacustris. The sequence goes on along the minus strand of JBIKNP010000008.1, from coordinate 56,401 downwards.
TCTTCTGGACGTCGACAAACCTTTGCCTTCTGCCCTAAGGAGTCCTCTCAAAACAGTCGCCTTAATGATGGTCAGTGCGATCCCCGAGGTCGTTTCGTGGTCGGGAGCCTAAGGCTGGATGGTGTCGCTCAATCTAGTTCACTCTACTCGTTGGATGCAGGGGGAAGACTAACCAACGTTCTTTTTCCTGTTGGCCTTTCCAACGGCATGGCCTGGAGCCATGACGGAAATACTTTTTACTACATCGATTCCCCCACGAGAGAAATCGCCCGCTTCCCATACGATCTTACAACAGGGAAACTCGGCCTCCGTTCCGTTGTCGTCCGGGTTCCAGATTCTATGGGACTGCCCGATGGGATGACGATTGACGAGGCTGGCAATCTTTGGGTGGCCCACTGGGGGGGGAGCGCCGTCCGCTGCTGGTGCCCGAAAACTGGGCGGTGCCTAGCCCAAATTCCTCTTCCTTGCACTCAAGTCACCTCCTGTGCGTTTGGCGGGAAGGACCTCGATGAACTTTTGATCACCACGGCACAGTCTGGATTGTCAGAGATGGCCCTAGCTCAAGAACCAATGGCAGGCGGCCTTTTCGTATCGCGACCCGGAGTGCGTGGGTTGCCTACTAGGACTTTCGCCGCTGAGAAAAACTAGCTTCTTTTTCCAGTCCGCCATTCGCACAGGCAAGCGACACGCTTTTCTGTAAATACCTTTCGGCCTAGGATAAAGCCTAAGCGATCGTCACATGGGATGGTGAAATCTCATGCACCGCCAAACCACGCGGAATCACGAAACCAGATTCCAATCTTCACCTGATTCAGGCACATCAACAAACAAAGTTCCTTACAACCTTTCAAAAGGAGGCCACCCGCCGTCTCGGCCATCCGATCGGTTTTTCTCGTCACTCGCCCAAGCGGGGCAGCCTAATTCAACAGCTCCTGTAACTCCGCCCAATCTAACCCTCGTACGAAATCCTCCTCGCTCACCAATGTCCCCCGGAACAGCTCCTTTTTCCGCTCCTGTAGCCGTACAATTTTTTCCTCTACCGTGTCCCGAGCAATTAGTTTGTAGGAGCTAACGATCTTGTTCTGTCCAATGCGGTGTGCCCGAGCCGTCGCTTGATCCTCTACAGCAGGATTCCACCAAGGATCAAAGTGGATCACGGTATCCGCCCCCGTTAAATTCAAGCCAGTGCCTCCCGCCTTCAAACTAATCAAGAAAACAGGAATATCATGATTTCGCTGAAACCGATTCACTTCTCCAGCTCGATCCAAGGTTCCTCCGTCCAAATAACAGAAAGGGGTCTTTCGTTTTCGCAGCTCCTCCTGCACGATCTTTAACATCGATACAAATTGGCTGAAAACTAGAATTCGATGCCCACCTGAAATCGCCTCTTCCAATCGATCTAAAAAGTACTCCATTTTTCCCGAAGGTTCGCTCCACACTTTCGCTCCTGCTCCAGGATGCGGCAACAAACCCAAGTGACAGCACGCCTGTCGCAACCGCATCAGTACAGTAAGAACAGCAATCCGATCCCGCCCACCCGACGCCTTGCCCGAAAGTTCGCTGACCTGCTTTCGCCCCTCTTCCAAAATCTGCTGATACACCCCTTTCTGCTCATCCGTGAGTTCACAGTACGCAATCTGCTCAATCTTGGCGGGCAGGTCCTTGGCCACTTCTGCTTTGGTTCTACGCAGAAGAAATGGCCTCACTCGATGACGCAACCTCTGCTGTGCTTTTTCGTCACCCAACTTGGCTACAGGAATCTCATAACGATCTCGGAAATCCGTTGCTGTTCCCAAATATCCGGGCATCAAGAAATCGTAGATCGACCACAGATCTAACAGGGAATTCTCTAAGGGAGTTCCTGTCAGAACCATTCGATGCTCACTCACCAGCTTCTTTACCGAGACCGCAGTCTGACTGGTTCGGTTCTTGATATTTTGCGCTTCATCGAGAATCACTGCGTCGAACTCCAGTTTCTCATACTCCGCAATATCCCTCCGCAGAAGCGCATAACTAGTGACGACTAGGTCGTGATCTGGAATTTTATTGAGCAGGGTTTTTCTTCCAGCTCCATGTAAGGCCAACACCTTCAGGCTAGGGGCAAACTTCTTTGCCTCGTCCACCCAGTTCATGACCAGGCTCGTCGGGCAAATCACCAAGCCTGGTAACTTCGTCTTATTTTGTGCTCTCCGAAGTTCAAGGAACGCCAATGTCTGCAAAGTTTTTCCTAATCCCATCTCATCCGCCAACACCCCGCCAAAATGATTCTTTGCCAAGTAAAGCAACCATCCGATTCCCTCCCTCTGATAAGGTCGCACAATATTCTCCAGTCGGTCGGGAAGTTTGGCCTCTTCATACGCAATCACCTCAGCTGGAGGTTTCCAGTTGGATTTACCACTGACGACCCAACCCGTGCCCCGAATCGCCTCCCCAAAATATCCACGGAACCTCTTCTCCAACTTGTATCGCGTGCCGTCGTTTCGAACCTGGCAATCCTTCAAAACCTCCTGAAACTCGGCCACATCATCCGTAGGCACCAGAGCGATTCGGCCTCCCGCAAGACGATGGTGGCTCTGCCCCGTTTGAAGAAGTCTTTGTACTTCAACTGGGGATAGCGCACTGCTTCCTGCCCCGGATCGAAAATCCACTTCCACCGTCAACCAAGACCCACCCGTATCCTTCAGTGTCACTTCTGGCGCCACATAATCACATCGGCTCAGCAACGACTCCATCCTCGGCGTGACCTTCACCTCCCACTTCTGCCTCCAACGGGGCAAAATATTAGCCAAGAATGCCCCCACCTTTCCCTCTCCCGCCAAAGTGTACCGCTCCGCAGCACGCTGCCCGGGTAGAAAACCTGCCGCTAACAGCTCTCGTTGCGCCGTTCGCTCCATCGCCCTACCCCGGACCCGATATCTCTTCGGATCTGCACCATCCGGCATCCACGCATCCATTCCTTCATTCTGCCCAGGCATCCCCGTTAAAATATGGGACTCCTTTCCATACACCGCCTCTAACTGACAACTGATTCCAGAAAGGAGTCCATCCAGTTCCACTCGAATCTTGGGAGCTACCGTATCAAATTGCAGCCCCCGCAACCTCTCACCCGCTTCCACTCGCACATGGCGTTCTAAGAGAGGCATCTCCCTTTGCAAAAAGGTCGCCATTCCTTCACGTGAAACGGACCTCCCGCCCTTCCTTAAACCCTCGTACGCGGCAGGCAAACTATCCAGCAACTCCAAATGATCGCCTGCAAAACGCCATCGCCCATGGCTCCCTTCAAAAACCTCACTTCCCGGAGGCCCGGGAGGTGCTTCCTCTAACTCCATATGCAAAACACCCTCCTGATCCAGTTCCGCCTTCAACCGTGTTCCCTCCAGAGCACGCGATACAATCAAATGCTTCTTTCGACCCACAAAAACTCTGGGGTGCCCTAAAAGAATCGGAAAAAATAAATCTCGGTCCGATGCACTTAGCTCAGCCTCTCCATGCACCGACGCTCCATCCATTTTTTCCAGCATCGAGAGAAGCACTGCATCCGACTCATCCACTATATAAGGCTCCACCTTCTCGACCGACACCGCATCCAAACTTTTTGTCGGCCCACCATCCACCGAGGCCTCAACCGTAAGCGGGATCTTTCCTGCCCTCCAGGCCTTGCCCAGTTCCAAAGGAAGATGCACTTCCAAGCTAAGAGGCTTGGATCCTTTGCCCGCCAACTGCCCCAATACGCGCGGGAATCGAGGCGCCACGGCTCGTGCCGCCGCCGCAACAGGCCCAGCAACAGCTCCATTCGGCCGATGGACTGGCCCACCGGCCGCCTTACCATTTTTTTCCAAATATTTTAAACTTAGGGCGATGACATGAGGACATACCGTCCCGTACTCCCGCGCCTGACGGCAGCTACACAGATTCTCTACATCCGAAAGTCTCTTTCCTAATTTCAGTCGCGCATTCACGGTTCCAGTCCCCGCCTGCACCACACCCCCAAGCATCGGATCTACCCAATCCACGGACATAACTTTCCCGGCTTCCCACAGAGAACGCCCCTCCTGCATCGCCCTCCATCCCCCGATTTCGAGCAACATCTCTTTTGTGAGTACCGACGGCACCGAACTATTTTCCGACATACTCTTAAATCATAAGAAAAACCGACAAGCGCAGGCAATCTCACCCTCCCACCCCTGTGCCTTCCTTGGGAACAACTTTTCTCCATCTTCAACTCTTTCCACCTCCTGTTTGTGCTGTAATATCTTATTTGAGCCTGTGACCCGTCCTAAACTTCTCCTCTCTGTTGTCGGTATCCTCGCCATAACATGGGTCGGGCTTTGGATCGCTCAAGGCTGGGGCACCATCACACTGGTCTTTGACAAAAAACCTCTCTCCATCGTCCTTCGATCATTCACCAGCCAATCGAAACTCAAAATTATCACCGATATCGATTTAAACACTCCAATAACCATCCAAGTCCGCCGCGTCCCTGTGGTCGAAGCTCTTGAGGCTCTCCAAGCCGCGGCCGAATCCCGTGGATCCCTCGCTGTGATCCTCGCTCCAGACAACGCCTCCATGAAAAATCTTCTATCCACTCTTCCCAACCCAAAAACTGATTCAGGCACTCTCTCAATCGAGTATCGAACGCCTTGGCTTTTTCGTGGTGCTAGTAGCTCCCTTCCCATCGACCGAGACCCCAGAGAACAGGTCTGGAGCCCATCCCCCCAACTGCCCCTTCAACTCCTACCCCTTCTTGAACATGCCGCACAAAACACGGAAGTTCGGCTCTTGATTCCACAATCCTGGAATCCAACTTTGAAAAAATCTCCCTCGCCGGGCCCCATATCGTCCTCGATTCCCAAATTAGCCAAAAGTGCAGGTGGCGAAGCTCAACTTGTCTACCTTCTTCCAGCTCGATCGGAACGAGATGGTCCTGGGACTCCCCCGGCCACCCAAGAGGCAAACCGCGGCACTCTCCGATGGACAGAACCTGCCGACCTTCCCCCCGATGCTCTTCTCGCCCGCCTCGAATCCCGAATCCGTTCCCTTCCCTCATCCGAGCAAGGAGACGCCCGACAAGCCGCCCAAGAATCGGTCCGCCAATACCGGGAATGGTCCTCATTAACCACAGAGGGGGAGAGAGACAAAAAAGCGCAGGAAATTATGAATGATCCCGCACGAGCAGAACGTGCGGGCGAAGGATTCTCACGTGCCATGCGCAAAATGAGCCCAGAACAAAGATCCCAACGCTACCAACGGTACGTCGAACGCCGCTCCTCTCAGAAGGGGGGCTAACCCCTCCATGCTTCGAGCACTCCAGCGCAGAAATGCCTTCACTTTGGTCGAACTCCTTACCGTCATCACCATCATTGCCATGTTAGCCGGCATGATTTCCCCCTCCCTCCAAAGAGTGCGAGCGAAGGCAGAGACTACCGCCTGCCAATCCAACCTCCGCCAAATCGGCACTGCCGTTTGGCTCTACGTTCCAGACAACGGAAACAAATTCCCATGCATTAACAATCCATGGGGTGAGCAAGTCTTCACCAACGAGGGTGTCACCAACCTCCTTGGCACACTCGGTCCGTATGGACTCACCGCCAAAACCATTGCTTGCCCCGCCGATCTTCGGAGCAAAAACAGCTTCTACCGAAAGTACACCAACAGCTACGAGTTCACCCCTTTTCCATCTGAAGAGGAAGTCGCTCCAGGGACAGCCACAATTTATGGCCGAACTGGAACTTTTGAAATTCCCTTCCGACGCCTCACCTTAGCTTGGGACGCCTCCGATGTTCACTCGGACGGATATGGATACAACGGATTGCGAGCTGACAACACGGTCTATAGCAGAACCAATAAACCCACTTACCAATAATCGTTTTCACAAACTTAAAAATCCTCAACCCAGGCTGATATTTGCGATAGGATAAAGAAGTGATTCGACTCGGCGTAAACATTGATCACCTCGCCACCCTTCGTCAGGCGAGGTACCGCGTCCCGATTCCAGGTGTAATCCCAGAGCCCGATCCCGTCTCTCTTGCCCGTACCTGCCTATCCGCAGGAGCTCACTCAATTACCGTCCACCTCCGTGAGGACCGCCGCCACATCCAAGACGATGACGTTCTCCGGCTCGGCCACGAATGCCGCGAAAAGCTCAACCTCGAAATGGCTGCTACCCCTGCGATGCTACAGTTCGCTCTCCGCCTCCAGCCTGCCGAAGTCTGCCTCGTCCCCGAAAACCGAGCCGAAGTCACCACCGAGGGCGGCCTCAACGCCGCCAACCAAATCCAAACTCTTCGTCCCATCATCGAAAAACTCACCCAAGCCAAGATTATCACGAGCCTCTTTCTCGATCCCGACCCCCGCCAAATCGATGCCGCCGCCACCCTCCAAGCCCCGGTCATCGAACTGCACACGGGTCGATTTGCCGACGCTAACCCGGCGGATCGACCTGCCGCTTTAGACCAACTCAGATCTGCCGCAGAGCAGGCCCACTGCCTAAAAATACAAGTCAACGCTGGCCACGGACTTCGCCTTTCGAACTTACCCGAACTTCTTTCCCTACCTCACCTTCATACGCTGAACATCGGGCACTCTTTGGTTTCCCACGCCATCAACGTTGGTCTTGAACAGAGCGTCCGGGACTTTCTTCTAGCCATCAAAAAGAAATGAATCCCGAACGAATCCTCGGCCTTGGCATGGATCTGGTCGAAATCGACCGGATCGAGGAATCCTTCAATCGATATGGGGATCGGTTCCTCCAAAAGATTTTTCACCCTGCGGAAATCGAATATGCCCGTTCTCAATCCCGTCCTGCCGTCCCACTCGCCGCCCGATTTGCCGCGAAGGAAGCCGCTTCCAAAGCTTTTGGCACGGGAATTGGACAATCCTTGCCTTGGCTAGGAATGGAAATCGAGCGCCAATCCCACGGAGAACCTCTCCTTCGCTTCCACAGCCAAGGTGCCCAGCTTGCAAAAAACCGAGGAGTAACCCGCTCACTCGTCACCCTAACACATACCCGAACCCACTCGGCCGCCACGGTCATTCTTCTTGGCCCATGATTGTCCTCCCACCCCAACTCGCTCGTTCATGGGAGGAAAAAAGTCTTCAAGGGGGGGCACGAATCAAAGATCTGATGCGTCAGGCCGTCGCAGGTGCCCTGCGCGAACTTCAACCATTCCTACCTAAGCCCTCCACCGCCCTCATCCTCGTTGGACCCGGCCACAACGGGGACGATGCTTTTCTACTGGGACTCGAACTCAAAGAGCTTGGATGGGAGGTCGATTTTCTCTTATCCCGTAATCCAACACGCCGCACACATCCCGATTCTCGAGTCAAACCCAAGCACTGGAAAAAAGCCCTGATCTGGCCTGCCAAATCTTCCCGTTTTCTTAAGACAAAAGCTCCCCGTCTCGTTATCGACGGGCTGCTGGGTCTAGGTGCAACTCCTCCCCCACGTCCTGCAGAGGCCGCCATCCTCAACTGGATTTCCAACGAAAAGCGTAACTCCGACCTCTACGTAGCCCTTGATCTACCTAGCGGTCTAAATCCCACTTCAGGTGCCACTCCGGGCGCAATCTTTCCCGCCGATCTCACGCTCGCGCTTGGCTCTGTCAAATCAGGTTGCCTCAAAGACTCTGCCCTACCACACGTCGGCCAACTCAGGGGTGTTCCTATCGAATTCACAACTCCAGCCCCCAAATCATCGGTCGATTTTTTTCTTCCTCAAGAGGCCTACTCCATTCTTCGGTCTCGCCCCTCCACTCTTCATAAACGCTCCGCAGGGGTAGTTCATCTATGGGCTGGTTCGTTAGAATATCCTGGAGCCGCCACTCTGACCTCCTTAGGAGCTTTACGATCAGGAACTGGATATGTTCGCCTTTTTACCGACCGCTCCTTAACCCCGGCCTTAGCCACCTCTTTACCAGAACTACTTCTTCATTCACTCAACTCAAACGAGGCACCACCCATTCAGGAATTCTTGCAGGGGGCATCCACCCTTATCGTGGGTCCCGGACTTCCCCCCACCACAGCTTTGCATGCGTTTCTTACCCAGCTCATTCCTCAATCCAAAGTTCCTATCGTCCTAGATGCAGGGGCATTAGAAATTCTTGCCCGCGATTCCAAAATAATCTCCTCCGCCACAGCCCCACTTCTTTTGACACCTCACGCTGGCGAACTGGCGCGTCTTCTTGGCAATCCCATACAGGACCGTGCCGACGCCGCACAACTCTGGTTGAAAAGTTTTCCCAACACCCTCCTCGTCGCAAAGGGCCCCCACTCTCTTGTCGCGACCAAGGATCACCCTCTCAGCTTTAACTCCACGGGTGGACCTGCGCAGTCCACAGCAGGGATGGGAGATCTCCTCGCAGGTCTTCTTGGTGGCCTACTTGCGCTCGGATACCCCCCTTTCGACGCAGCCCGCATCGCAGTTTGTTGGCATGGACTTGCATCCGATCAAGCTCTTGAAGCGGGTGGGCCCTCTACCTTGGCGACGGATCTAGTTCGCACTCTCCCTAGCTCTTGGCGATTCCTTAAGGGCTGTGCAGTATAAGATAAATCATGCTCTTGGGTCACCATCGCCACTCTCGAGTCGCACTCCAAATTATGGACGGTGTTTTAGCTTTTTTGGCTATGTTTCTTGCCTACTGGATCCGAGTCGAAATCCTGCCTACTGCCATCCCGTTGGAGTCTCGTGAGATTGGTCAGATTTTGGTCTATCTCCCCTACGCCATACTGATGGGCTTTGCCACCCCGATTGTTCTCGAAAGACGCGGCTTCTATCGCCACCTCGCCATTAACCCCGCCAACCGACTCAGCTCACTACTGGAGGTTGCTCTTATACTTTTCCTATTAGCTGTTTCCCTGATCTTTTTCTTCAAAGAGAGCCCCAGTCGCTTGGTCTTTCTATTTTTCGTACCCATCCTGACTGCGCTCCTCAATCTGAGGCAGGCCCTTGTCCATAAACTCCGACAAGTTCGTAAAACAAAATCCGAATCATTCACGAATCTCATTTTGGTTTCCGATAGCGAATTCTCAACCCGCCGGTGGCCCGATCTTTTCACTGAATCTGGATCAGGAATTCGAATCACTCGCCACCTGAATCCTGCTAAGACCTCTTTGCCAGATTTCATCCAAACCCTCCACGATGATTCGGCTGGGATCGTGCTATTTGAAGTTGAATCCCATAATCTTGCTTGGTCTAGCCAAGCCATCCAAGCCTGTGAGGAGGAGGGCATCGAGGCTTGGCTCAGCACCCACTTTGTTGGAACGAAGATCGCGCAAGCCCACTTCGAGGAAGTTCTGGATCAGAACCTTCTCGTTTTCCGAACCACTCAAGCGGGTCCTTGGCAATCGATCCTAAAAGTGATCTTCGACCGTGTTGCAAGTGGCTTCATGATTACCCTTCTTTCACCAGTTTTTCTTTTGATTTGGGCGGCCATTCGCCGGGAGTCTGCTGGACCCGCCATTTTTAAGCAGAAACGGAGCGGTCGTCATGGCGCACCTTTCACGATGTACAAGTTTCGCACCATGGTCAGCGACGCCGAGATGCGCCAAGCCGAACTCAAAGCCCTAAACGAAATGAGCGGCCCTGTTTTTAAAATTAAAAATGATCCCCGCGTGACTCGGGTGGGTGCTTTTCTACGATTCACCTCTTTAGATGAGCTGCCCCAGCTTTTTAATGTCTTTCTTGGCCAGATGAGCCTCGTCGGCCCACGCCCTTTACCAACTTATGAGACCATCGCAATGACTGCCAATGCACAACGCCGCCGCCTCAGCGTGCTACCGGGCATGACGTGCCTGTGGCAAATCTCAGGCCGAAACGACGTGAACGATTTTTCGGACTGGGTCCAGCTTGACCTCGAATACATAGACCAGTGGTCCCTTCTCCTAGATTTCCAAATCCTCCTTCGAACCATTCCTGCCGTTCTCTTTGGCCGTGGAGCCCGTTAAGACCTCGGGGTCGTAAGTCGATCTCTTGGCTAGACGAGTCTTATGAATGTACTTCCCCTTCTTCTTGATCAGCCTGTTTCAGCTTGGGGTCTTCCCCCAGACCAGCCCTATCGCGAGAAACAGATTCGCACCTGGGTTCTCCAACGCTTCGTCTCTTCATACGACGAAATGACCGACCTCTCTCTTCCTCTACGAACCTCTCTTGCCTCCCGCTTTCGACTTCGAGCCGCAGAGCCCGTTACCATCCAAGGATCGGAAGACACCACGCGAAAGTTTCTCTGGAAGTTGGGCGACGGCTCATACGTCGAATCTGTGCTTATTCCCGCCACGCAAGGGCTAGAAGGTAACCGCAGCTCTCGTCTTACCCTCTGTGTCTCTAGCCAAGTCGGTTGCGCATACGGATGCCGATTTTGCGCGAGTGGAATTGATGGATGGCGCCGAAATCTCACGACTGCCGAAATCATCGGACAAGTTCTCGAAGCTTCACGCATCGCAGGTCGTCGACCCGATAATCTTGTTTTTATGGGGATGGGCGAACCTCTCGCAAATCTTCCGAATCTCCTTCCCGCCCTCGATCTTCTCATCTCTCCATCCAACCTGGGCATGGGAGCTAGGCACGTAACAATCTCAACGAGCGGACTTGCGCCTCAAATTGAGGAGCTCGCCTATCACCCGCTTCAGTTTCGTCTCGCCCTCTCTCTTCATGCTGCCAGCGATGCTATCCGCGACAAGATTATGCCGGTTAACAAACGTTACCCCCTCGACCGACTCCTCGAAGCCTGTGACGTTTTTGTCCGTGCCAAAAAGAAACAGATCTTCTTCGAATATATCCTCCTGGCAGGAGTCAACGATTCTCCGGAACAAGCCACCCTCCTTGCCCAACACGCCCGCCGCCTTTTTGCTAAGGTGAACCTCATTCCCTACAACAAAGTCGAAGGCCTTCCCTACGAACGTCCCTCTGAAGAAGCGATCCACCTCTTCTGCCGCACTCTTCTTAAAGCCGGTGTCCGTGCCACGATCCGCCGCGAAAAAGGCCACGACATCGATGCCGCCTGTGGCCAGTTAAGACTCCGCCAGGAAATGAAACAGCCGGAACCGACCTAACCCCACGATGTATGTTCTAGAAAGCCGCTGCCTCCTCACGATTCCTACCCACCTTCCCCACGCTCTCATCGAGCGAATCGGTCATCCCTCAGTTCTTCAAATTTACTCCCCAAAAGTCCTTCCCCTTCGACAGCTCCAAAAGACCTACGCAGGAAGAATTCGAAAAATCACCATTCGCTCCTCTTCTCCTTTTCAACTCCGAATCGGTCAACGACTCCTGATCACCAGTGATCACCGGATCGTATCCTCAAGGGATCGATCCATTCCCCGACTCAAGATTCGTGCAGGTCCCGCCTTTGGCTCCGGCGAACATGCCACAACTCATCTCTGCTTGCGCTATCTCACCCAATTCCTCTTTCATAATACCAAATCCAACCCAACGGTACTCGATCTAGGTTGTGGGTCGGGAATTCTTGCTCTCGCCTGTGCAAAACTTGGCGTCCAAGCACTCGGTTGGGATCTTGATCCCTCCGCCATTCAAGAAGCCCAACGCAACGCCAAGGTGAATCGACTCACTTCTCGGCTTCTTTTTAAGATCAAGGACGCTCTACGCGCTCCCCTCCCAAAAGCAGATCTGATTGTCGCCAATCTCTACGATTCCCTTCTTCTTCATCTCTTGCCTCGCCTAGAAAAACACCGAAAAACCGGAACCACCCTCATTCTTTCAGGAATTCTCCAGGGGCAAGAAAATGCCGTCATCCGGACAGCCCGAAAACTAGGCTGGAAACTTCAGCGCCGGGGTCGCCTTGGTCGCTGGCACTGCTTGCAGTTCCAGTCGTAGATTCAATATCTCAGCACTTCCCTTAAGCCTGCCGCGATCCGCACTGCCGTTGGCCGATGCGCCGCCCAAAGATTCGGATGATACGGAATCGGCGTGTCCTTCGCATTCAGTCGCTTGGGAGGGGCATCCAACAACTCAAAACCCTCCGAAGCGACCCGTGCTACCACCTCCGCCGAGGCCCCGCCCCACGGCCACGACTCGCCCACAGCCAACAACCTGCCCGTCCTTGCGACGCTGGCCAAAATGGTGTCCGTATCCAACGGTTTGACCGTTCTTAGATCTACCACCTCCACCTCATACCCCTCCTCAGCTAACTCCTCTGCCGCCGCTACCGCTTCATGCACCATCGCACTATACGTCACGCACGTGATGTCACGCCCCGTGCGGACCACTCGTGCGCGAAATGCGGGAACTGCACTATCCGGCAAAGCTTCCGACTTTAAATGGTAGTACAGAAGTTTGTGTTCACAGAAAACAACAGGATCAGGCAACTCAATCGCCTCTAAAAGCATTGTGTACGCATCTTCAACCGTCGCAGGTGTCATTACCACAATTCCTGGATAGTGGGAGTAGATCGCCTCCATCGACTGACTATGAAAAGGCCCACTTCCCGGCGTCCCTCCCGACGGTAACCGCAACACCATCGGACACGGCTTGCCTGTTCGCCAAAAAGTCGTCGCCGCGTGATTTAACATCTGATTCAGCCCGACCGTCGAAAAATCAGCGAACTGCATCTCCACAATCGGCCTCATTCCTTCCATCGCCGCCCCCACCGCCATTCCTACCATCGCATCTTCAGAAATTGGGGAATCTACCACCCTCCCAGGAAACTTTTCGGCCAGATTCTTTGTGGCCTTAAAAGCACCCCCAAATCTTCCGACATCCTGCCCGTAAATAAAGACCCTTGGGTCATCCCGCAATGCCTTCTCTTGGGCAGAACGGATCGCATCCAAATAAGTCACACTCACGATGCCACCATGACTTCCGCCATCCCGTCCGATTGGGTCGCGCGCCAATCTTCCTCAAACGGATCTGGGACAGGCTCTGCCGAAACCTTCGCCACCGCTTCCTCCACCTCCCGTTGCGCTTCTTCTCGCCAACCTTGCCACTCCTTCTCCTGACCTCTCTTTTTTATCCCCTCTTCCATCACCTTCAAACAATCCCGACCCCTCTCCGAACTCTTTATCTTTTTCTCCACATAGGAACCATCGTCATGCTCCCCATGCCCGCACAACCTCAGCAACTTACCCACCACCAGTTGCGGCCCAGCTCCCTCTCGTGCCCTTTCCACCGCATGATGCAAAACTTTCCAGCAAGCCATTGGATCTGTCCCATCCACTCCGTGCCCCTCGACCCCGTATCCCTTCGCACGATCTACGAGATCTTCGCACGCAAACTGCCTCTCTCTAGGTGTTGAGTAGGCGTATCCGTTATCCGCAACGACCACAACCAAAGGAAGTTTTTCCACAGCCGCCAGATTCAACCCCTCGTGAAAAGAACCCGTGGAGGTGGCCCCGTCTCCAGCACAGGTCAACCCCACTCTTCTTTTTTCCCCCTTCATTCGCTTTGCCACTAACACTCCCGCTACTGTCGAAACCATCGCCCCCAGATGGCTGATCATCGGTAAAATCCCTCTCGTGAGATCTCCACGATGAATATTCCCATCTCTTCCCTTCATCGGACCTAGCCTCGACCCCAAATACGCTCGAAGCGCATCGACCATAGGTTCGCCAAATCCCAACCTTCCCGCCATATCCCGGATTAAAGGAGCAAAAATATCCCCCTTCCGCAACGCCAAGCCCCCAGCACCACTCAACGCCTCCTGTCCCTTACCAAGATAAACTCCTCCAACGATTCGTCCCGCCCGATACAAATTGCCCAATTTATCCTCTAATACTCGCGCCCGCAAAATAGTCCGACCCAACGACTCAATCGGGTCTACAACGCCTTTTTTGGGTTTACTTTCAAGGGCACCAGCCACGCGGATTGCCATTCTCTTAAATTACCCGCTTCATCCCCCCCGCCAAGCCTTCGTCTGGCTCTAGTTAAACTGAAACACTATACCGCCCAACCTGCATACATCTTCTCCAATGCCGATCGAACCCCTGCCGCAGTCCTTGGCTCCCTCCATACCCCCTGATACATCGGCAACTGCTCCAATAATCGCACTAATCTTCGTGCTAACGACTCCATCAGTTGACGCTGAAACTTTCCCCTCAACCCGCCTCCCGAACCCAATAGGCTCTTCACTTTCCCCACTGGAACAATTAAAGCCGTCACCAGTCCCTCTGCCACCACCGAGGCCGACCTTCGTCTGCCCGTCAAAATCGAAAGTTCCCCCAAAATCTCACCGGTTCCCAAACGAGCCAACACCAGAGAATCTCGCCCCCGAATCCGCTTCTCCACCCTCGCCTTTCCAGATAAAATCACCAATAACTCTCGCGCCAAACCCCCTTCGACCACCATGATATCCCCCTTCCGAAAAATCCTTTTTTTCTCTTTCGGAAAAATCCGCTTCCACTCTGATACTCCTAATTTCACCCCTCTTTTCTAACCGAATTTCTTCCATCCCGCCAGCCCCACCGATGACACCCGACTCCTCCCCAGGCACACGCGAACGCAGCCTCCAGGTCGCCCTCTCCTTCTGCCTCCTCGATGTTTTTCTTATGGGCACGGCCGCTTACCTCTCCAACTCTCTCGCCATTCTAAGTGATCTTCTAAAAGAAACTACGGATCTTCTATCTGTATTGGCCGCTTTCCTTACCATACGTGCCGTTCGTCGCTCCCCCGATCACCGGTTCGCCTATGGGATTGGCAAGCTTGAGAATCTAGTGAGCCTCTCTATCGGGTTTATCATGCTCGGTTCCGCTCTTTGGATTACCTGGAAGTCCGCTCATCATCTCATTTCGCCCCGAATGGCTCATGGAACAATCCCGGGAATCTGCATCTTTACCATCTACACCTTCATCGGATACCGCATCTATTTCCGTGCCCGCCATATCGCCCAAAAACAGCCATCTGCCATTATGGAATCTCAGGCCAGTCTTTGGTTCTCCAAAGCTACTTTCGACGCATTGATGGGATCATCTCTCCTTGTCGCCTACCTGTTTCGTAACGAAATATGGAGCTGGTACCTGGACCCCATCGCTTCCCTTGTTGGAGTCCTCTTTATGCTTCACGCGGCTTGGGCCATTACCTCCTCCTCTGTGAACGATCTCCTCGATGCCACCCTTGAAGAGACCACTCAACTCAGAATTCTTCGCCAACTCGTTCTTCATCTGGATGACTACGAACGCTTGCACAAGATCCGTACGCGACGCTCAGGACACCATATCTATGTGGAAATCTTCCTCGAATTCGATCCCAACCTCCTCATGGGTGAAGTTCAAGATCGTATTCATAAACTTCAACGATCGATTGTTGAGATTATCCCTGGATCGGATGTTTCAATTCTCCCATGCACGGAGGAAACAAGCCGGTCCACCTTCCTGCGAGACTCCTCTGTTTCAAAATAGAGGTTGGCTTGGCCCCTGGACCAGGCTGAATTGAATTCAGTCATGAAGCCAAAGAAAAAGGACGGCTGGGGTTCATCTATCGGGATCATTCTTGCTGTAACAGGTAGTGCGGTAGGCCTAGGAAACTTTCTTCGTTTCCCCGGACTCGCAGCAAAGTATGACGGTGGCGCCTTTCTCATTCCCTACTTCCTTGCCCTGCTTTTTCTCGGTCTGCCTATCGCTTGGTCCGAATGGGCCATGGGACGCATGGGAGGCCAACATGGATTCAACTCCTGCCCAGGCATCTTTCGCTCCTTATGGAAGAACCGGCTTGCCCCCTACTTCGGCGTCCTCGGCCTGATCGTTCCCGTCATCATCTACATGTACTACCTTTGGATTGAATCATGGTGCCTAGGCTACGCCTGGAAATTCCTCACGGGCCAAATGAACCTCGGGACTGAACCCTCCCCTTACTCCACGCATTTCACCAGCTTCGTTGGCATGACTGCAGATGGATCCTTCCTCACGAACGGACTTTCGCTTCCTGTCATGAGTTTGATCGCCTGCATTGTTATCAACTTTTTCTTTATCTATCGGGGCTTAAGCAGAGGGATCGAAAAAGTCTGTCTCTGGGGTATGCCGCTCCTTGTCCTTTGTGCACTCATCGTACTCCTCCGAGTTCTCACCCTAGGAACTCCAGATCCATCCCACCCAGAAAGGAATGTCCTAGCTGGACTAGCGTATATGTGGGATGTACGGGGTGGTTTTACCGGCCTTCTACGTTCACTCCAAAATGCCGAAATGTGGATGGCGGCCGCCTCCCAAATCTTTTTTAGCCTCTCCGTCGGCTTCGGCGTCATTATCAACTACTCCAGCTACCTCAAGAAGAAGGACGATATTGCCCTCAGCTCAACTACCGCAGTCGCAGGGAATGAGTTTTGCGAGGTTTCACTCGGCGGGCTCATCACCATTCCTGCCGCTTTTATTTTCCTCGGAGCCGCCGGAACAACCGGCGGCACCTTCGGCCTCGGCTTCCAGACCCTTCCTCTTGTCTTTGCCCACATGCCCGCCGGCCAACTCTTCGGCTTTCTCTGGTTTTTTCTTCTCTTCATTGCCGCGCTTACCAGCTCTCTCTCCATGCTTCAACCCGCCATTGCCTTTATGGAGGAAGGGCTCGATCTGGATCGACGCGGTTCTGTCACTCTACTCGGCTTCATAACGTTGATGGGAACAGGCCTGGTAGTATGGTTCACCCACGATCTTGCGGCGCTTGATGCGATGGATTTTTGGGTCGGAAGTTTCTCTATTTTTCTCCTCGCAACGATACAAACCTTGATTTACGGCTGGGTTTTAGGAATTCAAAGGGGCCGCGAGGAGTTGGACCGTGGAGCCCTTCTTTCCATTCCCAAGATGTTTGATTTCGTCATCCGCTATATCTCCCCCGTCTATCTTTTGTCCGTGTTTGGCCTATGGATCCACCAAAAGGGCGGAGAAAGCCTGACTGCGATCCAGACAAATCCCTCGGTTCGAATCACACTCATATTTATTCTGTCCGTAATCCTTCTCTTTCTTCTACTCATCGCCCGTGCTGTTCGGGTCTGGCAAACGAGGGAGAAAACCTCATGACACTATACGGCTGGATCATTCTTATTCTCTCGGTCGGCGGAACTACGGGTTGCCTCATCGGGTGCTTCCTGCGGGTAATCCGCGAACACAATAAAGCAGATCGCATCCACGCACCCACCGACCTCGACCCAAGAAAAACCGACCTCTAAATCACTATCAAGAATTGCTTCAAGAAACGGGCCAAAACAGTAATCGGCCACAATTTTCGCACGCAGCTCCTGCTTTTCCAGATTTAGCCGCAATGGTCGAACCTTGTGTCAGCTTCATGTGACATCCACCGCAATTGGTTCCATGTTCTACGGGCACGACTGCCACATCTTTCTTGTTGGCCATGATCCGACGATATTTGTTCAGCAATCCCTCCTCCACCCCCGAGGCCAAGGTCTCAATCTCCTTCACTAAGTCCGCTAACCGCGTTTCTAATTCGGTTTTCTTTTTCTTCAGATCCTCCTCTTTTAAGGCCAGTTCCCCCTCTTTTACCTTCGCCCCCTCTGCCTCCACTACCGCCTCCTTCTTCGCTTTCTCCCCCAAAGCCATCAAATCCAGTTCCCTATCCTCAATCTCCTGCACCTCCTTTTCCTCCCGCTGAATTTCAGTTCCCAAGGCCGTAAACTCCTCATTCTTGCGAGTCTCAAACTGCTGCACCTTGTACCGCGCCGCCTTCGCACGATGAGCCTCCGCCTCCAGTTCTAGCTTCTTCCGCTCCACCTCGGCATTCTGAGCCTCCAACCTTTTTTTCTCCGCCCCGGCGCGCACCTCGACCCGCCTCTGCTCTAGCGACTTCATCTCGTTCGGCCACGCTGCCAGTTCCTTATTCAATCTCATCTGCCTCTGCTCCCGCTCCTGCAGGACCAGCAGCTTCTCCAGTTCGGGCGCCAATCCGCTCATTTCTTCACTCCGCTCATCTTTTCAACATACTTGGCTAGCAGGTCACACTCCAGATTCACTTTATCCCCCGCCTTGCGATCTCTTAGGGTCGTCACCTCATAGGTGTGCGGAATGATCCAGACATTGAACTTACGCCCCTCGACCCTTCCAATCGTCAAACTGATCCCGTCGATCGCAACGCATCCCTTCGGCACCAAATACCGGTCCAAACCCTCGGGCACCACCGCCTCCAACTCCCAATCTTCTCCCGACCTCCCCCACTTGCTGACCCGAGCCGTCCCGTCGATATGGCCCGTCACAAAATGCCCTCCCACCTTCCCGTCCGCTTTAAGCGAACTCTCTAAATTCACCCGCGCCCCCACTTGCGCCGACTGTAAGTTGGTCTTCTCCTTCGTCTCATCCAATAGATCAAAAATCAGCCTCTTCCCCTTCACCTCGGTCACCGTCAAACAACACCCGTTCACCGCCACGCTATCCCCGATCTTCACCCCGTCTACAATCGAGCCTACTTCCACTTCAAGACTCCAGCCCTTCCCTCGGCGCGTAACCGCTTGGACTACTCCTGCTTCTTCTACAATGCCCGTGAACATACTCTTACTTCGCCCCTCCGAGCTTCCCACGCAAGCACAGGTCTTCTCCCGCGCAGGAGCTGACCACCTCGTACCACCCCCAATCCGCCCATCCTTCGATTTTAGGCAACCCCTTCCCCCGTTCCCCCACCAGAATCGGAGCTAGATAAATCACTACCTCATTCACTTTCCCGGCCTTGATGAGTCCACGCGCCACCTCCGCCCCACCCTCGACCAACAACCGCGACACTCCCCTTCGATGTAGATCCTTCAAAACCTCCGACCACTTCTTTCTCCGATACACCAGCGTCCGTTCTTTATTTCGATCTCGGAAAAGATTCGCTCCTTTGGGTAATTTGCCCGACCTCGTCACCACCACTCGCAATGGCTGTTCCCCCACCCGCCCCGTTCGCAAGGTCAACTTCGGGTTGTCCTTCCTCAAAGTCTCTGCCCCCACCAAGATCGCATCGCACCCCGCCCTTAACTTCTGAACCTCCGCCCGCGCATGCTCTCCCGTCACCCACCTCCGCCCCGGCACCACCAGATATCCATCCATCGTCATCGCTAGCTTAAGAATCACCCAAGGCTCCTTTTTTGTAGTCCAGTGCCGGTAATCCTCGTTCACCTTCTCACACTCCTCCCGCAAGATTCCCTTCACGACCTGGATCTTTTTTCGGGCAAGAATTCGCCCCGCACTTCCCGCATTCCTACGATCCACATCTCCCGCACCGTAAATCACCTCCCGGATCCCAGACGCAACGATCCGATCTGTGCATGGAGGCGTCCTTCCATGAGTCGAACACGGCTCCAACGTCACAAACAACTTCGCTCCCTTTGCCTTCACCCCCGCTTGCTGAATGGCCTCGATTTCCGCATGCGGCAGACCCGCCCTCCTGTGATAACCTGACCCCACGATCCTCCCGCCTTTCACCAAGATCGCACCCACTCGTGGATTTGGCCTTGTTGAATTTCCTGCTCGTTTTGCCAACTCTACCGCCATCCCCATCCACTTTTCATCCAACCGAATCCTCATTCTTATCGAATCCTAAATCCCGGAGGAAGGAATCGAACGCTCCGGTCTACTCAATCCCTGGCGCGCTTTGTCCAAAACCCCGTTCACAAACCGACCCGACTCTTCCGTGCTCAACGCCTTAGCCACCTCGATCGCCTCGTTCAATGCCGAGATCGGCGGCACATCATCCGCAAACTTCATCTCCCACAGCGCCAATCGCAAAATCGCCCGATCTACCGGCGCCATCCGGCTCGGATCCCAGTTAGTCACCAATTTCTTCAACTCTGCATCTACCTCCGCCTGTTTCTCGATAACGGCGCGGATCCGCTTTTCGGCGAAAGCACACGCCTCTGGCTTTGCCTCTGTCTGTTCCCAAAGATTTTTCAGCGCTTCATCCAGCGGAATGCTCGAAGTCCCCACCTCCCTTTGATACAGGAACTGCGCCGCCAGAATTCTCCCCTCCCTGCGCTTACCGGCCACGACCTACCCCCTTCAATTTCCACATCCGTAACGCCGCCTCCGCCGCTTCTCTCCCTCGATTCAGCTTTCCTAAACACCTATCCCTTGCCTGCTTCTCCGTTTTCACTCCCACCAGATGATGCAAAACAGGAATATCCGTCTCGATCATCATCCGCATCAGCGCCTCAGTGGCCGAATTCAAAATCAGATCCGCATGTGCCGTCTCACCCTGCCACACCAACCCCAACGCCAACACCGCATCCGGCTTTTTCCTTAACGCTCGCTTCACCGCCAGAGGGACTTCAAATGTTCCCGGCACTCGAACCTCCTCCACCTTGTGCCCGTGGAATACCTTCCGTGCCGCCTTCATCATCCCATCGGCGTACTTTTGGTGATAATCGGCCACCACGATGATGAATTTTCCCTTTTTCACAACCGGTGCCCCATTCTCTTTTTCTTCGTCGCCAGATACTTGCGATTGTGGGCATTCGGCTTCGTCCTAATCGGTACCTGATCCACCAACTCCAATCCGTACCCCGCCAACCCCACCACCTTCTTCGGATTGTTCGTCAGTAAACGCATCCTTCTCACGCCCAGATCGGTCAGAATCTGCGCCCCGATTCCGTACTCTCTCAAATCAGCCGAGAAACCTAGCTTCCGGTTTGCCTCTACCGTATCCAAGCCCTTCTCCTGTAAACGATACGCCTGAATCTTTGCTGGCAACCCAATCCCCCGACCCTCTTGCCGCATGTAGACCAGCACTCCTTTTCCCTCTTGAGCAATCCTTCTTAAGGCATCGTGCAACTGGTTTCCACAATCGCACCTACGGGATGCAAACACGTCCCCCGTTAAACATTCACTGTGAACCCGCACCAACACCGCATCCTTAGCTTTTGGTTTTCCCTTCACCAAGGCTAGGTGATGACTCCCATCTGTCACCGTTCGGTACAGATACAGATCAAACATCCCGTACTCGGTCGGCAACTTCACCACCTGCTCCCGCACCACCAACCGTTCCTTCCTCCTCCGGTACTCGATCAGATCCTGAATCGTCCCAAGTTTCAGCCCGTGCTTCTTTTTGAACTCGATTAGATCCGCCCACCTCGCCATGGATCCGTTCGGATTTAGAATTTCGCAGATCACCGCCGCATCCCCCAACCCCGCCAGTTTTGCCAGATCCACGGCTGCTTCGGTATGCCCCGCCCGGACCAGCACTCCACCCTCCTTCGCACGGACAGGAAAAATATGTCCCGGTTGAACTAAATCCTCCGCCTTCGGACTCGCCTTGCCCAGAACCCGAAGCGTGGCCGCTCGGTCATGAGCACTAATCCCAGTGCTGATTCCCTTTGCCGCATCAACCGAAACGGTGAAATCTGTCCCAAACCTCTCCTCGTTCCTTGGCACCATCCGACTCAGTCCCAGCTTCTCCGCCCGGGCTTGTGAAACCGGAGCACAGATCAAACCCCGCCCCTCTCCGGCCATAAAGTTGATCAGCGCGGGAGTCACACTCCGGGCCGCTAACACCAGATCCCCCTCGTTCTCCCGTTGGGCATCATCCGTCATGATCACCATCCGACCCTTTCGCATGGCCGCAATCACTTCTTCGATCCGGTCCGCCCCCTGTGGTTTTTTCATGCTCCGCCCCCCAGAGCCGCCCTCACCATCTTCTCCACCGCCGCTAACGCCTTGCCGATTCCCGAGGCATCCGCTCCCGAACCCTGCGCCATATCAGGTCTTCCCCCACCCTTCCCCCCCACTTCCGGCGCCGCAGCCTGGATGATCTTTCCCGCCTGAACCTTCTTCGCTGCCTCGGCCGTGCAAAGTGCAACCAAAGGCACTTTTCCTCCCTCTTTCCCAATCAAAAACAGAACCGACTCCCCCTCCCTCTTCAATCGATCTGCCAACACGGGCAAATACCCGTTCGGCACTTCCCCCAGATCCACCCCCAACCACTTGATCCCGCTCAAAACCGTTCCTTTCGCCCACAAATCCTTTGCATCCTGCTCGGCCTTTTTCTGCATCTCGGCCATTCGATCCTTGGCCGCCTGCTTGTCCCCCTCCCGTAACGACTCATCCGCTTTGGCGATTTCTGC
The DNA here is from genome assembly GCA_044358595.1 of Methylacidiphilales bacterium. Taxonomy (GTDB): domain Bacteria; phylum Verrucomicrobiota; class Verrucomicrobiia; order Methylacidiphilales; family Verrucolacustridaceae; genus Verrucolacustris. The sequence continues at coordinate 34,433 of JBIKNP010000008.1, read as the reverse complement.
ATCCCGTTTCTTCACCATATTCCAAAGCTGTTCCGGCGTCTCCTTCCCGCTCTCCTTGGAAAGCTGTACAGCCCCCGCTTTTTTCTTTTCCAAAGAAGCGGCCTTCTCATCTTGTTTCTTCATCTCTTCACGGCACCAATCGGCCAACGCCGCTCCCGAGACCGCTTCGATCCTTCGTACCCCAGCCGCGATGGCTGACTCTCCCACCACGCGGATCGCACCGATCTTCGCCGTCGATCGCACATGGGTTCCTCCACAAAGCTCCTTTGAAAAACCACCGATATCCACCACCCGCACAGTCGTTCCATATTTATCCCCGAAGAACTGCAAAATCGTCGGATCATTCTTCACCTCGGCATAAGGCCTTTCCCCCCACTTCACCACCACATCAGCCTTCACCTTCTCGTTCACCTGAGACTCCACCCTCGACAACTCCTCCGAACTCATCGCCTTCAGATGCGAAAAATCAAACCGCAGCCGATCAGGCCCCACATACGATCCCTTCTGTCTGACTCCCTCTCCCAACACGCTCCTCAATGCCCAGTGTAAAAGGTGGGTCGCACTGTGATGACCCTCGATTCTTCCCCGTCTCTCCGTATCCAAACTCACCTTCACTGGACCTTTTGCATCAACGACCGAATCGGTTAAATGGACGGGAACTCCACCCGCTCCACGGATCGTCGCCACCACCTTCACCTTTTTTCCATCCCACTCAATCCAACCCGTGTCCCCCACCTGTCCTCCCATCTCCCCGTAAAACGGTGTCTGCCCCAAGAATACCCGACCCTTCGCACCAGCCGGTCCCACCTCTTTCAACGCCTCGGCCGCCAACCTCTCCACCTTCGGCTCCTCCGTCTTCTCATACCCCGTGAATACGGTCGGGAAATCCGGTCCAGCCTCATCCTCCACCTTGATCGTCGTTTTGTTCTGCGACTGCCGTGCACGAGACCGTTGAGCCTCCATCGCCTTTTCGAATCCCGCGCCATCCACCTCCATTCCCCTTTCTCTTGCCATCAGTTGGGTCAGATCCAGCGGAAATCCATACGTGTCATACAGTATAAAAGCATCCTCACCCTGAATTCCCCTGTTTGATCCCGCCACCAGCTTCTCAAACATCGCCAACCCCCTCTCCAAGGTTTTCGAGAACGAAGCCTCCTCTGCCGAAAGAATCGCCCGAATATCCTTCTCTCGCGCCTTCAGTTCCGGGAAAGCATCCCCCATTGTTCGGATCAAGGGCGTCGCCAGTTCCGAAAGGAACCCGTCCGGCAACTTGAACCGGCGACCAAACATCACCGCCCGTCGCAGGATTCTCCGCAGCACATAGTTCCGACCCTCGTTCCCAGGCACAATCCCGTCGGCGATCGAAAACGAAAGCGTTCGCACATGATCCGCCAAGACCCGGAAGATGCAGTCGTTCATCTCTTCCTCGCTCACCTCATCCCGGCTCTTCGGCACCCGTGCCCCATACTTCTTTCCTGACATCTTCTCGATCTCTGAAAAAATCGGAGCAAACAGATCACTCGCATAGTTGGATGGGTCCTTTTTAAAATCCTCGAACCCGTCCGAAACGGCAAATATCCCCGCTACCCGCTCCAATCCCATTCCCGTGTCCACATGACGCTCAGGCAATGGCTTAAACTTGCCCCCTGGCTCGGCGTTGAACTGAATGAATACCAGATTCCAGATTTCCAGACAGCGCGGATCGCCCTGGTTCACCAGCTTCCCCTGCGTCTTTCCTTCTGGCGTCAGATCCACATGCACTTCCGAGCACGGTCCGCACGGACCCGTCTCTCCCATCATCCAGAAATTGTCCTTTGCATTCCCCATCACCACGTGAACGGCCGGATCCAACCCCGCTTTCTTGAACTTGTCCACCCAGTAGCCGTGTGCCTCGGAATCAAACTCGGCCGGATCCCCAGGTCCGGGCTTGTAAACCGTGGCGTAAAGTCGGGCGGGGGGGAATTTCCAGATATCGACCAAAAGTTCCCAGGCCCAGTCGATCGACTCCTTTTTAAAATAATCCCCGAACGACCAGTTCCCAAGCATCTCAAAGAAAGTGTGGTGGTAGGTATCGAAACCAACGTCTTCCAGATCGTTGTGTTTCCCGCCTGCTCGGATGCACTTCTGAGTATCGGCCGCCCGGGCCGGTGAGTTTGGAAATTTGGCCTGCCCCAGAAAAATCGGAACGAACTGGTTCATCCCCGCGTTAGTGAACAGGAGATTCGGCGAAGTCGGCATCAAACTGGCCGAGGGCACGATCGTGTGACTCTTCCCACGGAAGAACTCTAAGTACCCTTTTCTGACTTCAGCCGATTTCATAGAACTAGTTGATAATCATATCTTAACCCCCCTTCCTCCTCAAGCCCCCGTTACTTCGCAACTCGATAAGGGCGGTTGTCGCAACGCCCGCTTCGAAAACCGTCCAATGAAAAGCTTTCGCTTCAATCAGCAAACGCGATAATCAGGCGATGAAAAGACGCTCCTTCTTCCAACTCCTCCTTGGCTCATCCATCACCTCCCGCTTCCTGCCCATCTCTCTCGTTGCGGCGGAACCCACTGCAGCTCAGCAAGGCCTGCCCAGACTGAGCGAAGGAGGGCCCTTCACCCTCCCTCCTCTTCCCTACGCACCCAACGCCCTCGAGCCTTATATCGATGCCCAGACGATGACCCTGCATCACGACAAACACCACGCTGCCTACGTCAACAATCTCAACAAAGCCATCGCCCCTTATCCCGACCTCCAGAAAAAGTCCCTCGAAGAAATTTTAGGAAATCTGGATACCGTTCCCGCAGAAATCCGTACCACCGTACGCAACAACGCCGGCGGCCACTCCAACCACTCCATCCTTTGGAAAACCCTTTCCAACCCCGGCAAGAAACCGGAGGGCAAACTAGCCAAGGAGATCGACAGTACTTTTGGAAGCTATGAAAAGTGGAAGGAAGAAATGACCAAATGCGCGATGGGCATCTTCGGAAGTGGCTGGGCCTGGTTCGGACGAGCCAAAGACGGAAAACTTTTCATCGAACCCTTCCCTAACCAAGATTCCCCCCTGATGACTGGCAGAACCCCCATCTACGGGATCGACGTTTGGGAGCACGCCTACTATCTCAAGCACCAAAACCGCCGAGCCGAGTACGTCAAAACCTGCCTAAACCTCCATTTAACGCATATTACTACTTGTTAAGAATTTGAAGTGACTTTTCCAAATCCTTTTCCCGTCGCGAAAGCTCCTCAGGGGCAATTTTAATATCGGTTGGAAAGACACACCCGTAGATTTCTACCGTATTGCGATCGAAAGATTCCACACGACCACCTTGAAAAGAAATGGGCGTTCCCTTCGGCAGAAGGGATGCATCAGAAGTAGGATTTTGCCCCGCTGTATAAAGATCCCCGCGCGTATCGAGGAAATAAGCAAGAGGTGATTTCACAACACATTTCACTTTTACCTTAGGAGTCTGTCCGTTGATTCCTGTAGATAGGTAAAACGCATCCGGAAGATCTTCGCTACCAGCTGCCATGACTTGCGCTGCAGCACCCGGACCACCGCTTTGAGTTAAAGTGTTTCTCACGATTTCACTCGATAAGTTATTCCCTAGCCTATGCCCGCTAGAAACTTCTACCACACCTCCCCAAACCTCGACATATTGCCCCATGTAAACGCTGCCGAAACCTTTAGCAAATACTTCAGCTAGTTCCTGCGAACTGACAATTTTTTTGTATATCGGAACTGACTTTACACCCAATAACTCAGTGCCGTTTTTTTCAGAAAGAACTACCTCCGGCGTGTTGACGACAATACGATCATTCCCCCTCCATGACCACACTGAGCCAGAGCAAATGCCCAAGAGATCATTGAAATTGGCAAAAGATGGTTCCAGTTGATGAAATATAATTTCACCAAGAAATCCACCAAGAGGTACCGCTCCAAGATGGCATGATGAAACTGGCATGTTTTCGAAAGCAAAGTTGCCTACCCCGGTGGGGACCTCAAATCGAAGTTGAAGCTGATATTTGAGGAGTGAAACTGGTTGCTTCCATAAGATCCGATCTTCAAGAAAAGAAATCGTGGGCTGACCGAATTTATATAAAGACATTTCAGATTCTTTTGGCTTAAGTTTCTGAAAAACAAGCCCCAAGAACTCTCTTGAGGAGACCTCTGATTGTCTTGGACCTTGTGACGACCACTTATTTTTTGAGTTTAAAGAAAGATAAAGGGCTTTTTCGGAAGGGGAATGAACTAAGGGGGTGCTCATGACGGAAGATGGCCCCATGGGGGCCGGTTCTTTTCTTGAAGATTGAATAACCAGAAAACCTGCAATCCAACAACAAGCTATCCAAAGAATAATCTTTCCAGGGATAGAAATGCGATTATTCCCCGAGACCAGACTCTCAACCGTAAGCTTAACAGCTGTGAATACGTTGCTTGCATTACAGAAGGCCCAAAAAATCAAAATAACAAACCATAAAGCCAAAATCATTGGGAAGTAGATGCTGACCTGGTCCCAATCAATCGTAAGAACGAGATCTTGTACCTTTGAAAGATCCATCCGCATCAGTTGCTTTATTTTTGCCATCCGTTCTTTAATAAGCTTTGTATCCACCCCCTCTTTCTCCAACAACATTTGCCCCTCTTTTAAGTACTTTTCAGAATCGATCTTGATTACATCTTCTTTTTCAATCGGATATTTCGCAATCCAAGCCTCTGCTTCGTTCTGGGTGGCTTTTTCTTTGTTGATTTCATACCTACTTTTCTCATTGGCGTATTTATTCCAAGCCGCAACCACGCTCTCGCTTGTTTCTGCACTACCCGTAAAACGCTCCTTAGCCCTGACTATAAGCTCATAGGCATTCTTTGCCTCTTGCTGTGTAAATGCCAACCCAGGGCTCGGGAGTTTTGGCAAAATGGCTTTTACTTTATCTCTATCTATGACAGTTAGACTTCCATCAGGTCGAACGAGTTCGAATACTTTATCAACTTTTTTAGCTGATAGAATCTCCCGCTCTTCGCTCTTACCATACCGCCCTTCAATAATTGCTGTTTTATTGAACGGAGAATCAAGGTCGTATAGGTTGTCCGCAAATGTCTGACAGGATCCAAGAACAACGGAGAGCAAGACCGCCTTTAGTAACATTAGTCTTGTGTAGCTAATTCAATGTTTTTTACAATTTAAATTTCAATAATCTGGATCGGACAGCTTGGAATGATTTGAAGAAAACTCTTGCCATAGCTTCTGTTCAGAATCCGCCCATCTAATACCGCAATCTGCCCTCGATCCTCCCGGCTTCGAATTAATCTCCCCACCCCCTGCCGAAACTTCAATATCGCCTCAGGCAACTGCAAATCTCGAAATGGCTCCCCCCCCTTCTCCTTAATCCTCTCACACCTCGCCTCGAACAATGGTTCATCCGGAACGGAAAAAGGGAGCCGGGTCAAAATCACATTCGATAGCGCCTCTCCTGGCACATCCACCCCCTGCCAAAAGCTATCCGTTCCAAATAAGACACTATCCCGATCCTCCTTAAACTCCTTCAAGAGCCGGGTTCTCGAGTTCCCCTTGTCCTGCACAAGCAATCGAAGCTCCTGCTCCTCAAACCATCCCGCCATCCCATCCGCCGTCTTTCGTAACATTGCCCGGCTCGTAAACAGCACAAACGCCTTCCCCTTGGTCATTCCCACAAACCGCTGAATCCATCCCTCCAACGCGTCCTGAAATCTTTGCCCTTCGGAAGGTTCCGGCATCCCCTTGGGCAGATATACCCGCATCTGACTCTCATAATCAAAGGGCGACTCGACCAAAAGTGTCTCCGCCTCTTGCGCCCCCACTCGTTTTGCAAAAAACTCCAATCCCCTTCCCACATCCAGAGTCGCACTCGTCATAATCGTGGTGCTGTCAGGCCGAAAAACTAGCTCCTCCAATCTTTCCGCTACCTCCACTGGGGAAGCGTGCAGACTCATCTCCCCCCGGTGCGCTCTGCCCTCCTCAGGTAGCCTCCTCTCCACCCAGTACGCATGCCCTTCCCGACTCATTTTCAAAAACTCCCCTAACCCAAAGGCGCTTGCCTCCAACCTTCTCGCATGATCTTTCAACTCGTTCCTCTCCTCCCCATCCCCCGCATCCTCCGCCAGCTTCAGCAATTGAGCCCGCACATCCATTAATCGAGGTCCTAACTCGCTCTTCAAACCTAGTGGTTGCCTGACCCGTTTCTGGCCCGAAGCCCCCAGACCCGCACTTTCTAAAATCTCTTCAAACGCCCCCTCCAAAATCCCCAGCACTCCCAACGTGGATTTCACCGCATTTCCATCGCCGATCCTAGTCAAAACTCCCTTCTTGGTTCGGGGATGAACCAACCGCTGCAAAAGAAACCGTAACGACCCCAGCCTCACCTCCAAACCCAAAGCCTTCGCCGCCACGTCCTCCACTTCATGAGCCTCATCTAGAACCAGAAAATCATTAGGGAAAAGATACCCCTCACTGGGACTCTCCTTACTCTCCTCCGCACCAGCCAATAAACCAAAAAGCAGCGCATGATTCAGAATCACCACGTTCGCATCCAGCACCTTCGTCCTAGCCATCTGATAAAAACATCCTGTTGGCCCCCCACAATGCCTTGGAGTGCAGGCAAACGCCTCGCTGCACACCTGCGCCCAGACCGCCGCATCCACATGAAAATCGATATCTGAAAGTGTTCCATCCTTCGTCCTCCGTGCCCACTCCACTAACCCCTTCAACTGCTCCGCCTGGCCTGTCGCAAAAAGATCCCCCTGATGCTGCTGAGCTTTTTTCAACCGATGCGGACAAAGGTAGTTCTGTCTCCCCTTGAGTAGTGCCGCAGTAAATTCAAACGGCACCAGCGATTGAACGATCGGCACATCCTTTCCGAACAGCTGCTCCTGCAGATGAATCGTATAAGTGCTGATGATCGCCTTTTTGCCCAGCTCCTGAGCCGCATAAGCAGCTGGGACTAGATAGGCCAAGCTTTTACCCGTTCCCGTTCCCGCCTCAACAACCAGGTGCTTTCGATCCTCAATAATCTCTGCTACCCGCTCCGCCATCTTTGCCTGTCCAGGCCTCGCTTCGTACCCCTTAGCTTGCCCCAAGGTGCCAACGGGCGAAAAAAAAGACTTTATCCTTTCGGGTAAAACCCCTTGATGATGTCCATTTTGTACTATTGACATGGCTTATCGATAAAATGTCAGACTTGGATTCACTAACCTAACCTATTAGCCTGTTGGCGTGCAGGACATAGAAAACCTCTGCCAAGCCTGTCTCGAACTTGGAGCCGCTGATCTTCTTCTCCGCGAATATTCCGTCCCTTTTGTTCGCGTGGGTGAAGATATTCGTGCCTTAGAATCTCCTCCTGTAGAACCTGTCCTCATGGATTGCCTCTGGTCTAGTTGTGGCGCTGACCAGAATGCCAAGGATCTCGATTCGAGTTACGTGACCGAAACCGGAATCCGATTTCGGGTGAATCTTCACCGCCAACTGGGACTTCGAGCCGCCATCATGCGCCGTATTTCAACAAAAATACCGACGATGGACGACTTAGGCCTTCCTGTAGAGCTACTCAGCAAATGGTTGTCCCGACCCTCTGGTCTGATTCTTTTTACGGGAGCGACAGGAACCGGTAAATCAACCACGATGGCCGCCTGCCTCAATTGGCTGAATTACAACTACCACTACCATATCGTCACCATTGAAGACCCCGTGGAATACCTATTTGCCGATAATCTTTCCCACTTCACCCAAAGAGAGGTCGGACCTGACACCCCAAGCTTTGCCGAAGGCCTGCGCCGAGCTCTTCGCCAGACCCCCGATGTCATTCTCTTGGGTGAGATCCGTGACTCTCTCTCCGCAACCACAGCCCTCCAGGCAGCAGAAACGGGCCATTTGGTCCTAGCATCCCTCCATAGCTCTTCGGCGACAGAAACTGTCGAGCGACTCACTCGTATTTTTCCCTCCAATGAACGCGATGACGCCTCGGCTCTTCTATCTGCCCAGTTGGTTGGAATTTTCACCCAGATGCTACTCCCGGGAATTGAAAAGAAACTCATCCTCGTCGCCGAACATTTCGAAAATCAAGCCGCCACCCGACAATGGATCCGCCAAGGGGGGGGCACAGAATTGACCGACTTCCTAAATCGCGGTGGAAATCCAGAGAACCGATCAATGACGGTCAATCTTGTTGCAGCAGTCCGAGCCGGAAAAATAGCCGAACAGGCAGCTATTTCTATGGCTCCTAACGTGGATGAATTTCGACGGGCTATGCGGGGAATCGGCGGTTCCGCTGCAGCAAGGATCTAAAACATGGATAATATAACCACCGAATACCCAGACATTCTCGAGATTCTTAAAATGGCTCGAGAGATGGGCGCCTCAGACCTCCACCTTTCCGCTGGTCACCCCCCTGCCACCCGACTTCAAGGAGTTCTTAGCCCAATGAATCTTCCTTCTCTCACCCCAGAGATCACGCGGGAACTATCCTTAAGCATGCTTACTGAAACCCAGCGCGCAAAATTAGAATCGGATCTGGACTTAGACTTCGCCGTTGAAATCGAATCCTCCGGCCGTCTTCGGGGTAATATTCACTTTAATCGAGGGGTCGTCGAAGCAGCCTTTCGATTCATCGAGCCCATGGTTCCATCCCTCGATAAACTGGGACATCACCCTACTGTTTCTCAACTCTGTAATGCTGGAGAGGGACTAATTCTCATTACAGGAGCAACTGGGTCAGGAAAATCAACTACCCTCGGGTCAATGTTGGAACACATCAATCAGCACCGCACTGGAGTCATCGTCCTGCTAGAAGATCCCATGGAATTTGTCTTCCCCCCGGGCCTAGGACTCATCAAGCAGCGCGAGGTCGGCAGTGACACCAAATCCTTTGCCTCTGGCTTACGGCATGCCCTTCGACAAGATCCTGATGTGATCGCCGTCACTGAACTTCGAGATCACGAGTCTATTGAAATCGCCCTGCAAGCAGCCGAAACGGGGCACCTTGTCATTGCAACATTTCATGCATCCGATCCGCCCAAAGCCATCGACCGGATTTTAGAAATGTTTGGCGGTGAAATGCTTCCCCAAATTCGGGCACAATTAGCGAATTCCCTGAAGGCAATCATTTCACAAAGACTCCTTCCCACCCCCGATGGCAAATCTCGTGCATTAGCCTCGGAAATTCTGATAAATAATCCGGCAGTCAGCTCCTGTATTAGGTCAGGTCGGATGGAACATCTTGTCGGAATGATGGAAATCGGAGGTCGTGACGGAATGTCTACCCTTGACTCCTGTTTAATCGAATTGGTTGAGCAAAATAAAATTACTCCCGATGAGGCCCTAGGACATGCTCGAGACCCCGAACGCGTCCGCCAAGCCCGCCCCAAGAAAAAAGGCCTCTTCGGCTAACCCTCCAGACAACTCCAAAACATTCCGCATGGCCCCGTGCAAAGCATGGGCATCTTGGCATCTCTATCTACAGGCTTTTCACCTGCCCAGACGACAGTCTTTAGACATCGTTTCTTGCAATTTTCCTCGATCACCCTTCTAGGCATATCTCCTGTTCGCGATACCTTGTTCCGAACCCGCTCGGTCTGCTTCGCCAATGCATCATCCCATGTTTGAAATTTTAGTTTTCCATTTTTCCATGCCTCAGCGTTTCCCCACATGCCAGGATAAATTACCTCCATCGCCTCTCGAAACTCCGTCACGCTCTTGGCGTCATACTGCCAACCCGGAACTAGATTCCCTTCACTTCGAAGGGGCCGGTACTTTCCCTCCCCATTCCAACGCACAACCTCCTCCAATTCGACCAGGGTCCCTACACAGCGTAACTGTTCAACCGCGTCTTGATCCTGAATATGCCTGACCACCCAACCCTTCTCATTCTTAATCCAGCACACTTGCCCCATTTCGCCTGCTTCATCCATCGTTTCCATGACGATTTACTTTGAAGCCTTGGCTACTGCCAATTCGATAATCATTTCTTCCACCTCTTCCGGCCTTCCCAAGGGCTCGCCATAACCCACCTCACCCTTTACAGATTCATACCAACCTTCCCCCGCGCCCGATATCCCCAAAAGTTCTGGTACATCCTCCGAACCATGCAATCCCCCAGCCAAAAAGTGAGGCAATACCACCACCGGCCCTTCCTGAATGAGAACTCTCCAGTCTGCAATCTTTGGTTCCTCCTCAAGAAATACAGCCCTAGCTACCCGATAACCGTCTTTCGCTAATTGCTCGGCTAAATCTACCGCCGCCACTCGTGAACCTGTATGCAGTGGGGTTCCATGACTCGCCACTAGGAGGCTCACCTGATTGGGTTTCCAGTTCTTCGCGGACAACAATCGTTCTGCCCGCTTTTGAAAATGGCTAAGTATCTCTGACCTCATTCCGATCGGTACCGTCACTCGGCACTCCACATCCAATGTGTCCACAAATTCCCTCTTCAGAATCTTCGTGGTGAAATACCCATTCGCCAGAAACCACGGAACCACCACCACCTTTTTCGCATTCAGCCCCTGGATCGCATCCGCATAGGAGGGTTGCTCCTTCCAAAAAGCCGACCGTACCTCGCCGAAAATCCCCCTCTCCCTGATTCGGTGCGCCGTCTCCCTCGTGAACCGACTCGACTCTGCATTTTTGGTCGAGCCATGCCCTGCTAAAATGAGTGCTACATCCTTAAACTGCATGAGGGGAGCTTACTCCAAATCGTCTAAAACAAGAGCCTACCGCACAACAGGCGGTAAGAGTTAGCGGTTTGCTTTGACCGGCACCCCTTGAGAGGCTGGCCCGCCAGAGGGGTTGGGGAAAAGCGGTGCGGGTTCGACAATCCGCGAACTTTCAGGTCGTGCCGAAACAGTAATCGTAAATACCTGCTCTTTTCCGTCTCGCTTGACCCGAACAGGAACTTTCCCCCCTACCTCCGAAAAAAACGCCGCATCCAAAATATCGGAGGGTTCATGCACAGGTCGCCCTCCAATTGAAATCACCTCATCCCCCATCTTCAACCCACTCTTTTCAGCAGGAGTGCCTTTATAAAGCCGATCCACAAAAACTGGTGCACCCCGCTCAGGCCGGCTTCGATCAGGCATCACCCCTACTCCCATCCATCCGTGACGTGGCTCCCCAAACTTCTGAATGTCTGCCGCAACTTTCGAGGCCGCCTCAATCGGAAGAGCATAACACGCCTTACCCTCATCGATTTCCAGCATAAGGACACCTACCACTTTGCCTTGGCTGTCCAAAAGAGGCCCACCAATCTGTCCTGGTTTAATCGGCAGATTCGCACGCAGGTGAGTCGTAGCAAAAAACCGTGTCAAATACTTCACATCAAATCCAGCAACAAATCCGAATGTTGGCTCCGCTTTTAGATCATAGGGAAACGCCACACTCACCACGGCCGAGGCAGGTCGCAACCTCATCCCCTCCCCAAAGGCCAAATGGGGAGTCTGAGTAGCCGGAATTTTGAGCACAGCCACTCCACTACGCGGATCCCGCCCTAAAATTTTTGCCGTAAAGGTTCTTCCGTTCACATCCACCGATACGGAGTCAGCCTGACCGACCACCGCATAGGCCGTCAGAATTGTTCCCTGCCCATCAATAAAAAATCCTGTACCTGCCAACTGCTCTGCCCCATCCGTGGCCCGCAAACGCACAACGGTGGGCACAGCCTGCTCGTACACCCCACTCACCTCGGCGGCGATCTGGTCAAAAACGCCACTCCCTTGTGACATTGGAGCCTTGGGTGCCGAGGGCTCGAAAGAAGCCGACGCATGAGGAACTAAATCTTGAGTGCCTGAAACGGAGACAGGACTCGAGTGGTGAGCCAAATAGTAGGCTCGCCCACCGATCAACCCCGTAAAAGCAACGAGGAGGACAAGGAGGGATAGAAAAACGTATTTAAAACGCGAGACGGGAATCATAAGCCACCGCACCGTGCCCATTTACATAGAGGGGCCGAAGCTGAGTCCCTTCCCCGCCAGCCGCTGTTTCAATCAGCTCGGGCTGAATTTGTAGAGAATCGTCTGCCGAATTCGCCGCTACAATAATTCCCTTTGCATGCGCAACTTTTCCGTCTGCCAGAGGCGTAATTCCTGGAGCCACAGGTCCTAGGAAAAATGCAACTCCAGCGATCAAACATGCAACCGACCCTGCAACCGTGGCCAGACGAGGTACGCCCGCGACCCAAGGCTCAAACAGGACTTCCAATACTTTCGAGTACCAAGGTTCTTCCCGCAAAATTTCCTGTCTCTGATACTGGTGGAAAGCATCCACAAATTTCTCGAAGTAGGCCTCCCCAGGCGTCTCCAATCGCTTCAACTGAAGGAGCTTTTGTAGCTCTGAAAAATCTTCTTTTTGGTTCATTTGTATAGTCTTTCTATTTTTTACCTTCGCAGGTAAATGCCAAGCGATTTCTGAAGCTGTTTGTGAGCATAATGGAGCCTCGAACGGACCGTACCTTCGGTCGTCCCCATAATCTTCCCAATCTCAGCATGTGCAAGTCCTTGTATATCATATAAAGTTACCACTGTTCTATGTTCTTTCGACAGCCCAAGCATGGATTCGTTCAATTTATTTTGCAACTCATTGAGCATAGATGACTTAGACGGGTTGTTTCTCTGGATTGGATCAGGCATGTCGTACTTGGGGAGTCCATCCTCATCGATCTCATTCAAACTCATTGCCCCCTGCCTCCTTTTTCTCTTTTCCAAGAAGTTAAAAGTCCGGTTAATCGCGATCCTGTAGATCCAAGTGTAAAACGACGACTGCCCCCGAAATGTCGGCAAACTCCGGTATGCCTTATCAAACACCTCCATCAACATGTCGTTGGTGTCCTCATGGTTTGATGTCAAATGGTAGATCACTCCATACAAACGGGACTGGAATCGCCGAATCAACTCGTCGTAAGAGGCCAAATTTCCCTTCACGGTCTCCGCAACCAACTCCTCATCAGTCGGTCCGTTCTCTAAATCGATTTCCTTGGTTGAATCCACCGACATCGATTTCATCCTATCGCCCACCCCCATAGATCGAAAAGGTCAATCCATTCCGACCTCCACCCAATTCCGTCCTACTCGTCGCTGGCTGTTTTCAAATACCCCTGCAACCGATCCGTCATACTCGTCAGCTTCTTCGCTTCCCCACCCTCTCCCAAAACTTTCAGATCCCCTTTCGCCCTTTCCAATAGATCCACAGCTTTTCGAAGTGCAAATTTCAACCCCCCCGCATCTTTCACCTTTTCAGCCACACCCCCAACACCCTCCTCCCCGACCAACTGGGTCCTCAACTTCTCTGAATCCTCTTTCGGCAGCGTCTGCAACGCATGCAACACAGGCAAGGTCCACTTCCCCTTCCTCAAATCAGTTCCTAACGTTTTGCCACTCTCCTCATCCGTTCCAAATAAATCCAAACAATCATCATAGATCTGATATGCTACTCCCAACTGCTGACCAAATGATCGTGCCGCCTCCCGCTTTACCTCCGCCGCACCATAAACGATAAAAGGCACTTCCGCCGCAACCCGAAAGAGTGCCCCCGTCTTCAATCCCACCACATGCAGGTAATCCGCCGTCGACAGTTTTAAGTCAAAGCGCCGCTGCGTTTGTAGAATCTCCCCCTCACACAGATTTCTGGACGCTTCAGCAATCTTTCGAGCCACCTCCGCATTCTCTAATTTGGTCGCCAACTGCAGCCCATGCGCAAAGAGAGCATCCCCAAGGAGCACCGAAAGCTCCACCCCCCACTTTGCATTGCACGTCGCACGGGACCTACGCAAATCCGCCCGATCCAAAACATCATCATGAATTAATGACGCAACATGCACCAACTCCACAATCACAGCCAAGTCCCGAATCGCCTCGCTCCACCCCCCCGCGACTTTCCCTGCCAACAAAACCAGCGCAGGCCGCAACCTCTTCCCCCCACCCTCCAGCGCATACCGCACATACGCCTCAGCCCCAGAATCAAACAACGACGCTTGGTGCACAATCCGCCTCTCCACCTCTTTCAACTCCTGCTCCAACTCCGGATCCGCCCCCAGCCAATCTGGCTTAGGCTTTAACCCCGCTCGGCTTCCAAAAATCTGCATCTTAAAAACCTAGAAAGGAGATGCTCGAAGTCAAATATCCAAGGTCATCCAGTCTTTCTAATTTTTCCTCTTCATCATAATCTCCCACCATGTACCCGGCCCTTTCTGCCCTAGTCCTGGCCCTCCTCCTGACCTCCTGTTCCCAGCCCGACGGCCGCATTGCCCAAAGCGCCCACCAACTTCTGGAACAAGGAAAACTCCAACAGGCCCAAGAATCCCTCCAAGACGGTTTCCGCCAATTCCCTCAAAGCATCGCCCTTCGCCAAGAAAGACTTCACCTCAACCTCCTCGCAGGCCAACCCGAACTAGCGGCAGCCGAGGCCCAGCAAATTCTACAAACCCAACCTTCAGCCCAACCCTACCGCCTCCCCCTTCGCGATCCCTCCCCAGCGATTCGCTCCCTCGCCGTCCGCGCATTCGCACTCGCCCCACCCCAACACCCCTCTCCCCTCTCCGTTCTTCGCACCGCACTCCGTGACCCTGATCCGACCGTTCGCCGCGAATCCATCGAAGCCACCCGCATTCTTACCACCCCCCAAGCCACCCCAATTCTCCGTCAAGCCACCCAAGATCCCGATTGGCTCACCCGCGCATCCGCTGCCCGACTCCTCGGAAACCGCGCCGACCCCACCGCGATCCCGACTCTCTTCTCCATGCTGCAAGACAAAGACTCCTATGTTCGCCGCTTCGCCCGACGATCTCTTTTGGAACTCTCCACTATGGCAAAACCCGATGCCTACCTCCCTGCGCTTCAATCCAAAGACCGCACCACACAAGTCGTCGCCGCACTTGCCCTCGCCCGTCTCAATGACGGTCGCGGTCTGGATATTCTTCTCGCTGAAATGGCCAATCCTCTTGGCGTCGAACGAATTGAAGGAGTCAAATCCGCAGTCCGCATCCAAGACCCCAGAGTTCTACCCGCTGTCCGTGCCGCAACGTCCGATCAAGATTCACAGGTACGCATGGTCGCTCTCATCGCTCTCGGTCTCTTACAAGACAAAGAGTCAGCGCCCCTCATGAAAAAAATTCAGAGCGATACATCCGCACCTCAAGAGGTTCGCCTCGCTGCAGGCAAAGCCCTCGAACTTCTCTCACAAGCCCCAACCCAACCTAACCGCACCTAACCCTCAGCCCACTTCAAGGGGCACGATCAAATCCCCTACCCCTTATCGACCCAACTCCTCCTGCTCGAAAACAATTAAATCATCCAACGCCCGCGCAAAATCCTCCATCCCCGTTGCCGGCATGATAATCCGATCCCGCCGACCCCCCACATCTTCCGTGATTCGCAAAAAGCGTCCTCTGTCGTTCTCCTTAAGATCGAGAAAGAAAGTCTTCCTCTCAATCTGCACCTTTTCCGATCGTAATGTCCGTTCTTCTCCTCGTGGTTCCATAGTTTCAATGCCCCTTTCGAAGCAAAATCTTACGCCCCACCCCTCCTAGCGTCAACTCAACCAACCCCTCTCCTCCCTGCTAAATTTTTAAGAAATTCGCCAGAAGATCCTTACCCTCTTTGCTTAAGATCGATTCAGGATGAAACTGTACCCCATGCACGGGATATTCCCGATGCCGTAACCCCATAATCTCCCCTTCCGCAGTTTCCGCACAAACCTCCAAACAACTCGGCACTGAATTCTTCTCCACAATCAACGAGTGATACCTCGTCGCCTCGAATGGATTCGGTAAGCCCTGAAAAACACCCTTCCCATCGTGCTGAATAGGAGATGTCTTTCCATGCATCAAACGCCCGGCCCGAACCACCTTCCCCCCATACACCTCCCCCATGCACTGATGCCCTAAACAAACTCCTAAGATCGGAATCTTGCCGCCAAACTTGCGAATCAACTCCATCGAAATTCCCGCCTCCTCAGGTCGTCCTGGCCCGGGAGAGATAACAATCTTTTTGGGCTTCATTTTCTCCACCTCGTCAGGCGTGATCGCATCATTTCGCTTCACCTGAGGATCTGCCCCCAACTCCCCAAAATATTGGACAAGATTATAGGTAAACGAGTCGTAGTTATCGATGACCAGTAACATAGACTGATCCTACGCCAAGGTTCTCGCCGCCGCCACCGCCGCTAGACCCGCCTTGGCCTTGTTTACGCTCTCCTGATACTCCCCCTCGGGAGTTGAGTCGGCCACCAATCCGCCCCCCGCCTGAACATGAGCCTTCCCTCCTTTGAGCAAAATCGTGCGAATGGAAATACAGGAATCTAAATTCCCATCGAATGAAAAATACCCCGCCGCCCCCGCATAAGCCCCTCGTCGAGTCGGTTCCGACTCAGCCAAAATCTGCAATGCCCGAACTTTCGGCGAGCCACTGACCGTCCCCGCAGGAAAAGTGGCCCTCATGACCTGAAACGAATCTTGCCCCGGACGTAATTGCCCCGTTACCCGTGAAACCAGATGCATCACATGAGAAAACCTTTCCACCTCCATCAATTCCACCACTTTCACACTTTTGTACTCGCAGACTCTCCCTAAATCATTCCGCGCTAAATCCACCAGCATAATATGCTCCGCTCGCTCTTTGGGGTCTGCTTTCATCTCGTGCTCATTTTTCAGATCCTCTTCGGTCGTCGCCCCGCGGGCCTTCGTTCCAGCAATCGGACGAATCTCCACCTTGCCATTTTCACACCGCACATGCGTTTCAGGCGATGACCCGACCAACGCCAACCCCGCCATCTCCAGACAAAACATGTACGGCGACGGATTGATCGCACGCAGAGCCCGATACAGATCAATCGGCCTACCCTGAAACGGCACAGTAAATCTTTGCGAAGGCACCACCTGAAAAATATCGCCCGCTCGGATATGCTCCTGCATTCCCTCCGCCATCTTCAAATACTCCGACTTCGTCATGTTTGGAGTCGCTCCCAACAACAGATCTCCCTCAGGTCGCTTGGGAACTTCTGCACTGGGTTTTCCTGCTGACTGCGCCAATCGTTTTGCCAAAGCCTCCAACCTCTCCAGCCCCTTTTGATAATCCGCTTTTGGATCTTTCCCTGTTTTTACCTGCACAACCAATCGACGCGTCTTTTTTTCATGATCAAACATCACAAACTCCTCCACCAATGCAAAACACGCATCGGGTACGCCCAAATCGTCTTTCTTTGCCAATCCCACGCTCCTCTCAAAGTAGCGAACCGCCTCAAAGGCCAAAAATCCTACAGCCCCTCCCGAGAAGGGAGGAGGATCCCCTGGCCACGCCGCTACCGGACGAATTCCCCGCAGCATCTCCTGAACCTCCAGCAAAGGATCGGGATTCTTGGGCGCCTTTTCCTCAACCTCTCCACTAATCTTTGTAATCCTGACGCCACCATCACGAAACTCCATCACCGCAGTCGGTCTTGATCCCACAAACGAGTATCTTCCTAATCTCCCTCCCGTCTCCGCACTTTCTAAAAGAAATGCTGCCCCTCCAGGTTGTCCCACCAACTTGATGTAAGCCGAAATGGGAGTTTCCGCATCCGCAGGATACTCCCGCCCAATCGGGATCAAATTTCCTTGGGTTGCCAATTTAATGAACTTTTTTTCGTCTGGAAAAATCATGATTTCCTTGGAGGTCTTACGGGGATCCCCTTCTCCTGCAAATACCTTTTTACCTCAGGCACGGTCAACTCCCCAAAGTGAAACAGGCTCGCGGCCAAAGCCGCATCAGCCCCACCCCTTTCTCCTAAAACATCCGCAAAATGCTCCTTGGATCCAGCGCCTCCACTCGCAATCACTGGAACTGAAACCCTTCGACTCACCATTTGGGTCAAATCCAGATCATATCCACTCTTCGTACCATCCGCGTCCATACTGGTCAGCAGAATTTCACCTGCCCCTAGGCGAACCCCCTCCTCAACCCACTCTCCTGCGTCTCTTCCCGTAGGCCGTCGCCCTCCGTGCGTGGTCACCTCCCACCTACCCTCCGCTTTCCGACGAACGTCCACGGCCAAAACAACACACTGACACCCAAAAGCCCGCGCCACTTCACGAATCAACTCAGGCCTTTCCACAGCTGCCGTGTTTAAACTCACCTTGTCAGCGCCCGCCCGCAACAACTCCCGGGCATTCTCGACCGTCCGCACACCCCCACCCACCGTCAAAGGTAGAAAAACCTCTTCCGCAGTCTTGCGCACCGCCTCCAAAAGAATCGGTCGTGCCTCCGAGGAGGCCGTAATATCCAAAAAGACTAACTCATCCGCTCCCTGCTCGTTATAGGCACGAGCACACTCCGCGGGATCGCCCGCATCCCGGATGGACACAAATTGAACACCCTTAACCACCCTTCCAGCATCCACATCCAAGCAGGGAATGATCCGTTTCGTATTCATCTTGCCTTCAAGGTCAGCGGAAAAGAGGGTCTCATCGTCTCGTTAGAAGAAGTTGGATTTTGCCGTAGGATGAGTCAAAATCCGAGCCTTGTTTTCTGTCCGCTCCTAAGACCATGAAAAAGCCATCTCGAACCAAAAAGAAAGTTTCCTCCGCCAAACGTACGCTTCACAAAAAAATAACTACCCGCGCCCAGAAACCTTCATCCCCCAAACCTAAGAAAAAATCACCCCTTCCACGTCTTCGCAAAACTCCCATCCCCGTCTCCCCTTCTTCGCACCCTTTCACCCTTCCCTCCTTTCTTCCTAAACCCTCCCCTCATCCCATCCCCCATTTCGAATTTCTTGGAGACTTGCCCGAAAGCTACGGAACCCGACGGCTCTTTCTCACCCCACGCGACCCGCATACGCTCTTTGCCTACTGGGACTTCCCCCGTGAGCAGATTCTTCAGGCCGAAAAAGAAGCCTCGGACGGCAAAGTCTTTCTGCAGATTTTTATCCCTGGAAAAGAACGAGTCCACCAAATCCACGTCACCCCGGGATCTCGCGAATGGTTTTTTCCAACTCACCGCCCCTCCACACTGTTCCAAGCGGAACTTGGCTTTTACCGATCCAATGGATCCTTTCACCACCTCGCCGTATCCCAACAGGTTATTACCCCTCCCGACGCCCCCTCCGCCAACCAAGACATCCAATTTGTGACAATTCCCTTTCACTACTCCTTCCGTCAACTGTGGGACCTTGTGCGCTCTCTTCTCCGCCCAGGAGAAGCTCTAGCTCAGATTCTTGCTCGCCTTCAAAAGGCAGGTCATCCCCTACCTTTCCCTTACGCCCTGCGTCGACTCCTCTCCTCTGAAACAACCGCTAAGATCTTCTCCTACCTTGGGGGTGAATTCATCAAACATCACCGATTCGGCTCATTTGAGATGACTGAAATCCTTAGACGCAGAATCGAAACCTGCCCCAAACTCGGCTCCAGCCAACTCCACGGCACCTCCCCAGGCACCCCTCCCCGCCCCACATAATTTTATGTCCCTCGGTTATGTAGCCCCGGTTCTTCACGCTCACCTCCCCTTTGTTCGTCATCCCGAATACGCAGAGTTCTTAGAGGAAGACTGGCTGTACGAAGCCATCACGGAAACCTATCTGCCTTTGTTGGATATGATGGAGGGCCTTGTACGAGACGGAGTCTATTTCCGTCTCACCATGTCCATGACCCCGCCCCTCTGCGCCATGCTCCGAGATCCACTCCTACAAGACCGATACGTCCACGGACTCGAAAAACAGATCGAACTCACGACCAAGGAACTCCACCGCACCCAAAACGATCCCGCCTTCCAACCCCTCGCTCGCTTTTATCACGACCGACTCAATCACTGCCGCTATCTCTTTTGTGATCGCTACCATCGCAACCTCGTCCAAGCATTTCGAAAGTTTCAGGATGCAGGAGTTCTGGAAATTATTACCTGCGGCGCCACCCACGGGTTCCTCCCTCTCATGCGGGAATTTCCCCAAGCCGTTCGAGCCCAAGTCCAAGTCGCTCGCCAAGATTATCGAAACTGCTTCGGTCGAGATCCTCGAGGCATATGGCTTCCCGAGTGCGCCTACTATCCAGGAGTCGAAACTCACCTTCAAGAGGCGGAAATCCGCTGGTTCATCGTCGATGCCCACGGAGTCCTGTATGCCGATCCCCAACCTGCCTATGGAGTCTTTGCCCCCATCTTCACCCCCTCTGGTCCCGCCGCATTTGGACGTGATATTGAATCCAGCAAACAGGTCTGGAGTGCAGAGGAGGGCTACCCAGGGGATGGCGAATACCGCGACTTCTACCGCGACTGCGGTTTCGACCTCGATCACGACTACATCCGCCCCTACATCCAACCCAATGGCATGCGGAAGTTCACGGGTCTGAAGTACCACCGCATCACAGGACGCACTGCCCATAAAGAGCCTTACCGCCCTCACCTTGCCCGCGAACGCGCCGCCGAACATGCCGCCAACTTTATGTTCAATCGCGAAAAACAGATCGAACATCTCCGCGGTATAATGGGGACAGAACCCATTGTCCTCTGTCCCTATGATGCCGAACTGTACGGCCACTGGTGGTACGAAGGGCCCATCTTTTTGGATTACCTGTTCCGAAAATCTGCCCACGACCAAAAAACATTCTCTATGATCACCCCTTCGGAATTCCTTACCCGACACAATACCCACCAGATCGCCGCCCCCTCCGCCTCCTCATGGGGCAACGAGGGGCACTGGTCCGTCTGGCTGGAGGGCTCCAACTCATGGATCTACCCTCACCTACACATGGCCACCGTTCGTATGATTGAGCTGGCCGGTCGCTTCTGTAACTCCACCCCACACACTCTTCTGGATCGTGCTTTACGCCAAGCCGCCCGCGAACTCCTCCTTGCCCAATCCAGCGACTGGGCCTTTATCATGAAAACAGGCACCATGGTTCCTTACGCCGTCAAACGAACAAAAGATCATCTGCTGCGTTTTCAACGCCTCTACGAGCAGATTCAAGCCGATCGCGTGGACGAATCTTTCCTCGGAAATTGTGAGTGGCGCAACCCGATCTTTTTAGATCTCGACTGGCGAGTGTACGCCTAATTTACTTTTTTTTCGTTTTTTTTAACGACCCGGACGCCGGCGCACTCTTCTTTTTTTCCTCAAGTGCTTTTAGTCTCTTGGCCAATTGGGGCAGTTGCTGAATATGAGCCTCCATGGCCATCTGCTCCTTAATGGGCCGAGCAGGAGCTCCCCTCCATGTTTGCCCTGCAGGCACGTCTTTCGTAACACCAGACTTTGCCGTAATCACAACCCCATCTCCTAAATGCAGGTGCCCTACCGTGCCCACATGCCCCGCAATCACCACGTGATGCCCCGTCGTCGTACTTCCCGAAAGTCCACTCTGCGCCACAATCACGCTATGCGGGCCTACAACACAATTGTGGGCAATCATCACCAAATTATCGATCTTGGCTCCTTCCCCAATGTGGGTTCGTGCAAAACGACCACGATCAATCGTCGTGTTGGCTCCGATCTCCGCATCGTCATCAATTTGTACAATTCCAAGTTGCGGAATCTTCACATGCTTTCCCTCTTTCATCTCATACCCGAACCCGTCCGCCCCAACAACAGCCCCCGCATGTAATACAACCCGATTTCCAATGACACATCTCTCCCCCACATACACACGCGGGTGAAAAACACAATTTGCCCCAACCTTGACCTGCCTTCCGACAAAAGCCCCTGCTCCCACTTGGGTTCCATCCCCAATCACCGCTCCCTCCTCAATCACTACATAAGGCCCGATCCCCACAGACTCACCTAATTCGGCTCGGGGGGAGATAATCGCTGTCGGATGCACACCGACAAACGGGGGGCACGCAGGCGGGGCAAAAAGTGCGGCAATCTTACTGAAAGCTCCTGAGGGATTGGCCACGCGGATCTGGACCCTTCCCAAATCCTTTGGTGCATCAGGACTTACGACTAACGCTCCTGCTTTCGTCTTCCTGGCGGCTCCTTCGTATCTTGGGTGAGCAAAAAAGGATATCTCCAGCGGTCCCGCCCCATCCAGATCGGCCACCCCATGAATTAAAGCAGTCGAATCACCTTGGCACACCCCTCCCACGCACTCGGCCAGTTCCTTTACGCTCCTCGTGGAGCTCATCAGCACAATTCCAACCCGCGGACTACTTCTTGTCCTCTTTTTTATCGTCCTTTTTTCCAGCAGGGGCGTCTTTGTTCAGGATACCCAAAATTTGAGATGTAATATCGTCCATTCCTTCCGAGAAGATCAAGGCCCCGGGACTTGGCACTTGGGGCTTCACAAAAACCATCGAGTATTTGTTTTTTGCAATCTGTCCCAACGCCTTATTCACGTCCTCCGTCAAATCAGTCGTCAACCTCTGCCTTTTATCCTCAAGGATTTTGGACGCTGTCTGACCAAACGCCATCATCTCCCTCTGTTTTACCTGCCCCTCTTCCCCCTTGGCCTTCAGCTGATTCTCCTTCTCCTTCTTTTTCGCATCCGAAATGGCAGGATCTTGCATCTCTTTTTGCAGGGCGTTGATAGACTCAACCAAACTCTTTAATCCAGCCTCACGCTCATTCCGCTCCTTCTGATAGCCCGCAGCCAGATCCTCCATCTGCTTTTGAGAATCTTTCGCCTTATAGTAGTCCTTCAAAATCGCGTTGTAATCGACTACGGCAATCTTGGAGAAGTCTTGGGCATATCCACATGCACCGATTGAAAAAATCGCTAGGGCGATCGCCCCTTGCAGGAGTTTGGATGATGTTAATGTCATAAGGTTTAAGTGTAGTTAGAACTGGTACCCGCCGTCAAAGTACAATTTAAAGGCACTCAATCCCCCGCCATTGTTTGGATCCCCTGTCATCACGGGGAAACCGACATCAAATTTCATCGGCCCAATACCAATGTCCATCCGGATTCCCACACCCGCTCCGATTTGGAATCCTCCGTTGATCGCGTTGTAGTCGGTCTGAACTCCATTCACCATCATGCTCTGAGTGTTGTTGTATGTCTTAGGCTGAAAATCAAATACGTTCTCGTTTACAAATCCACCGTCACAGAAAACCGCCCAACGGACCCGATTTTCCAGAATTGGGAAAGGAGCGGAAACCTCTACTTGATACACTCCTTGCGTACCACCACCCACAGGTTGGGCGTTCTGCTTCGGACCCACCGATCCTCCGTTCACCGTACTACCTAACGACGGATCGAACCCTCGGATCGATCCCGATCCACCCGCAAACAGCTGATCCCATACTGGCACGTAATCCGTAGTGCTGTAACTGTCGACTAAACCAAGCAAGGCCCGAGCGGATAGAATCACATCCTTTTCCCTCCACAAGGTGTGATACGTCTTAAACTCGGCTTTAATCTTCCATATATTTTCACTTCCAAGAAGCGGTCCACCCGCGCCTTCAGCACCAAACTCAAAATACTGTCCCGAATGAGCCAACATATAACTATCCCGACCGTCATAGGTGACGGAGCCCCGCAAAGACGATTTGAACGTATCTCCCGTGGATGCTTGAAAATAAGGAGGCGCATCCGACTGAAGATCAGAAATGTCATAGTACTCTGGCCGATAAGTGACCCCCGTAGACCAACGATTCAGCGGATAATCATCCCCTAGCCTTCGACTCAATCCAGTAAACGCCCCGTAATTCTTCTGATTGTAGAATTCACTCAAATACGATGCCCCATTGTAATACCCACCCGCATCCAATCGAATCGGCTTATCCAAAAACCACGGCTCGGTGAAAGATAGGTTGAGGTTTTGGGACCGGAATCCAATCGATGCCTGGAACCGGACTTTCTGCCCCGCACCCCGCGGCGGGAAACTCTGAAAGATTCTTTGCAGATCAAAGTTCTTCTCTCCCACCGTGATATTTCCCGTCAACAATTCGACCGAGCTGAATCCCGCCCCGAAACTCACCTCACCCGTCCCCTTCTCCTCAACCTTCACGATCAGTTTTTGCCGATTCGGCACATCCGTCTCCTCCGCGTACGTCTCCACTTTTGAAAAATAGTTCAAACCCTCCAATCTCTTTTTACTGGCCTTCTCTCGAACGGTGTCAAATACCTCACCGGGTGCCAGGTCGATTTCTCGGCGAATGACCTTGTCCCGTGTCGTGGTATTTCCCTGAATCTCAATCTTATCGACGTAAAATTTTTCCCCCTCCTTCAGATTAAAACTCACGTCGATTCGCCCATTCTCCACATTGGGCGTCATCCGATACTCGACTCGCGCCTCACGAAACCCTCGACGTCCGTACTTGTCTTGCAAAGTTTCGATCGAGGCCTGAAGGGAATTGATTGAGTAGATTTCCCCCTCCTGCAAACCATTCGCTTTGATCATCTTTAACTCAATCTGGTCAAAGATCTCCACTAGCTTCGCCTTCGTCTGCAGTTCGTTCAACAAATCATCCGCCGAGAAAAATGCGTTCCCTTCGACCGACAACACTCCCACTCGGTACTGCCGCCCCTCCTCAATTCGGTACGTTAAAATCAGATCCTCCGCAGGAATGTCATCGGGATCAAAATCCTCCCCTCTCGGAGCATCCGAATCTTTTTTGGCCTCCTCATTTTTAGCTGTGCGGGGCATATCCACCGAGGCGGACACACCAATATCGATATATCCCTGATTGAGGTAATAATTTTTAATTCGTGCCACATCGTCCTTGAGGGCCAGCTCTTCGAATCGATCCGATTTGCTGAAAAGCTGCCACCACTCCTTCGGCTTCAGCTTGACCACTTTTTCTAGCTCTTTTGCAGTTGCAGCTTGGTTTCCGATAAATCGAATCTTGCTGATAAATCCACGAATTCCCTCGTCGATTTCAAAGACTACCTTGGCCTCCCCCCCCTTAACCGCCTCCTGTTTCGCAACAATTTTCACATCCTTGTATCCCTTGTCCCGATAAAAATCCTCCATCGCGAACGCATCTCTTTGTAATCGCTCCTCACTCAAGGTGTCTCCTGCCTTCGTCACAGTCTCTTTTGGTGTAAACGCATTTGCCAACGCTGCCGCCCCTTTTGCATCACTGGCTGTCAGCGCCTTGAGCTTCAGATCCAGAAGATCATCTTTGTCCACTGACAGTTCATCGTCCAATCCGCCATCCGCCCGCTTTCTTTTCACCACCACCTCAGCAACCCGAACTTTCGGATCCACCAATACGGTCAATCTCACCCCACGCTCCCCGTCATCCGCCCGCATCTCGGAAGTCACAATCTGTACGTTTTCATAATCTCCCGTTTGATAAAGGGTCTCAATGTCTCCATCCACCACCTGCTGAGAATAAACTCCTCCCTTATTACTACGCATATTTTGGCGTATTTTATCCTCGTTGATCGTCACATCTGGTCTCTTCGATGAATACTCCACTTCCAAAATTTTGATTTGGCCGCTAGCCGCTTTTTCCGATGAAGAAGGTGAGGGCACAAAGGTTTTTGCACGGGTCTGGGAAGGTTGAACCTCAGGACTCTTCTCACTCTCCTGTGCGCCCAATTCACCTCCCAAAAAGCACAGAACTAAAATAGACAAAACCCATCCCCGAACCCCAAAAGAGGCCCATTTTGACACACCCGTTGCTACACCCGATTTTTTCACGGTAAACTACGTAAATAGCTATCAATAAGCTCTTGTCGATACCCAGTTATGAAACTTCTTAACTATTGAAGCTTAATAACTTAAAAAAGCTGCCCTGTTGGCTCTTAAGCTTTTTCTTCAGTAGACTCAGTCGCTGTGCTTTTCCGCGGACGACGACTCTTTACAGGCTTCTCGAAATTCTCGTCCGTGTTCCCAGTCACCTTGACCTTAATTTGGACTTTAACCGAGTACCCCAGATCCACCGTCACATCATGTTCACCCACATGATTGATGGCCTTGGCCACCACCACATCCCGCCTCTCCACCTCAAATCCTTTTTCATTCAAAGCTGCAGCGATCTCTGTAGCCGTAATCGACCCAAAGAGCTTCTCCGCACCCTCTTGCGCCTGCTTCAGCTCGAAAGCTAATGCCAGCTTTGCCAACTTGGCCGCCTTCTCCTGCGTCGCAGCTGCTTCCGCCGCCTCCCTCTCCCCCCGCCGCTTCTTTAAGGAATCAATCTGCCGCTTGCTGGCTGCATTCACAGGCGAGGCCAATCCGCGCGGAAACAGAAAATTCCTCGCATATCCTGGCTTCACGCGTACCAAATCCGCCTCTGCGCCTAGCCCCTTCACGGGACCTTTTAAAATAACTTCTTGGTTCATAGTTTGTTTTTTTCCTCTGTTGTATTTTTAGAAAGGAACATCATCTTCAGGAATCTCCCGCGCCGGAGCCGATCCCTTTCCGCTACTCTCTCCCTCTGCAGCCGCACCCGCTCCACCACTTTTCCCAGTTCGTCCCGCACCTCCTGCTCCACCCCCACGTGACAAAAATTGCACCCGATCCGCACGCACTCTCATGCGACTCTTCTTTTCCCCCTCCGGCCCCTCCCACTGATCCAACTGCAGCCGTCCCTCGACAAAAACAGGCGCCCCTTTGCTCAAATAGTCCCGACACGTCTCCGCTTGCCTTCCCCAAACAACCAGATCCACGTAACAAACTTCCTCCTTCTCCGTTCCGTCCTGAGCACGATAACTCATGTTGATGGCCATCGCCAAATCTCCCACTGCCGTGCCCTTGGGCGTGTGACGCACCTCCGGATCGCGGGTCAAATTCCCCATCAGGAAAACTTTATTCAAACTGGCCATACAACTTTCCTTAAGCCGTAGCCTCCGCCGTCTTATTTTCGCTCTTTTTGCGTAACTCTGCCTCCGAAACGCTCACCAAGACGTACCGGTAGACACAAGTGGTTAAAGCCAATTTTCCGCGAAGCTTGACGATCGATTCAGGTGGCAACTCGCACGTCATATTCGCATAGAAACCCGACTCCAACGATCCCGCCACATACTCGAATTTCCTGCGCTCCATTTTCTGGGTTCGGGTCACTTTGCCACCTACCGATTTCACCTCACCCTCCACTTGCGCCAACACCTCTGGCAAAGATTCCTCTTTGCCCGCTAAATCCAAAACTACCAATAGATCGTATGTCTTCATGCCTCCACTTTCCGGTTTCCCAAAGGCAGCGCAGCATCCCATCCGCTCTGCCTCCAGATCTCCACGGCCTCCACAGCCGCAACCACCATTCGGTCGACCACAGGCCGCTCGTCCGGTGTAAATTTTTCCAAAACATGATCCGCAGTCGCCCGAGCCCCCACCGGCCGGCCTACCCCGCCCCGCAACCGAGGATACGCTTTCGTACCCAACAAGGTTTCGATCGAGTCTAATCCACGATGCCCACCACTCGAACCCTCCGCCCGCAAGCGGAGTTTTCCTAAAGGCAGATCCACATCATCCATAATCACCATAAAATTTTCTTGGGACACTTTCCACCAAGCCAGAGCCGCACGAATCGCCTCCCCGGACGCATTCATCATCGTGGAGGGCTTCAGCAGGATTAGATTCTCCGGGGTGCGGGTCGCCCATCCATCGGCATAGCGACATTTTTCCCAGCGGAGTTTCTGATTCGACGCGATTCGATCCACTACCTCGAAACCGAAATTGTGGCGAGTTCCCTCGTAAGGTTGACCCTCATTCCCCAACCCGGCGACCAAGCCGATCTCCATCGTGCCTCCTGCCCGCGGTTACTTCTTAGCCGGTTCCTTCTTGGCCCCCTCCTTGGCGTCCGCCTTAGCCGGCTCCTTCTTTTCAGCCTTTCCAGCATCTTTCTTGTCACCCTTGTCCGCAGTAGCTCCAGCCTCCTCACCCTCCTTCTTCTGACGAATAACCTCAGGCTCAGCCGCCGCGGCCGCAGCCCCCTCAGGAGTCGGGGCTTCTTCCACTTTTGGTAACAACACCATAAACACGGGCAATTCCCGCGTGTTCAAAACCGTCACACCTACAGGGAGGTTCACCTCACCCACGAGAATCGCTTTCCCAACTTCCAAATGAGAAACATCCACGTCAATCCGTTCCGGCAGATCTTTGGGCAAACACTCCACCCGCAAAGTGCGCAGATTGTGATCCAAAATTCCTCCCCCTGTCCTGACACCGACGGCTTCCCCCACCTCGTGCACGGGAACTTCCACACGCAGCTTCTTGTTTTCCTCAATCGCATGAAAATCCACATGCTCGATCGTATCCCGTAACGGGTCGTGCTGAACTTCCCGGATTAACGCTATCCGCTTCGTGATCGCTCCACCTTCACCTTCCAAAGTCAGATCAATCAACACACTTTCAGAACTGGCCCCATGCAACGCCTCAGCAATCTCACGCCCATTTAGCTCCAAAGGCTGTGCCGCGCCCACCCCGTAGAGAATGGCGGGAACACGACCGCTGGCACGAATCCGACGGGGCCGACGCCCGCCGATCTCAGCTCGAACTTTTGCTTTGATTCCTAACCTCTTAGCCACGTTTTACCTCCGTAATATTGAAACGAAAATTAAACCAACTTTTCCCCAACAGGTCAACGCATATTCCAATCCCAGTTCGTAACGATGAAAAATTGCTCCCGTGAACCAAATCCTTTCAGAAATTTCTTTCTCTCGAACACAAAAAAAAGAACCCTTGGAGGTTTTGCCTCCAAGGGTTCATACGGGTGTGGGAGTTCGCCACGCTCTCTTTCCCAGTGACTGGCTATTTGGCGCCTGGACCAATCTCTCGATTCATCCTGCTTTTTCCTTCGGCTGCCAGTTCCCCGACGCTATTCACCGCCCACGCTTCACGGCGCAGGAGGAGTTTACGGCCTCATAGCAGGGCCGCCGCGACCATCCCTGATCGCGATCTATTGAGTGAAGCCTCTTTGCCTGGTTCGGTCCGTACCTGCCGGTACGGGCGCGCCACACACGGTGTTGACCCACCCACGAGAATTACCCTGTGACGGGTTGTTTTGCGGGTCACCACCTTGAGTCAGGAGGACTGCCAGCACTTTTGGCGCTGCGTTGGCCCCCTGCCACGGGTCTAGCTTCTTACCTCTCAGGTTGCTTTTTCCTCGTAGCCGGGCGACGTCCCTCTCGGGTCCGCCCCCCGAACTCGGAGTTGGGCTGTTGACCAAGCCTGCCGGCCTGATCTCCCATCTCCGTTTATTCGCTGTTAGCCCTTTTCGCGTTTCCCCTGCATCAGAGGAAACCTTGGAACCGAGGACCTTACGACCCCCAACTCAAACCAACCACGAATACCTGACCTTCTCACAGTAGCAACCATCGCCCTTTTCTTGGAGCGACTGTGTCCGCCAAGGGAACCGAAACCGTCCCCCCAACGTGACTTGGCTAGCATGCGGCTTCTTTAGTTATCGCTGCCAACCTCTCAAACCCCTAATTCGCATTCTACGGACACCGTCATTGCCTTCGCTTTCACTCCGACTTTGCCGATGTTTTTCTGGGTGCGACCCCAGCCGCGGGATTTGGTGAGACATGCCCTTGCTGGACTTGTGATCCAACCTGGGGGCCGAGGCAGTCAAGCCTCCTCGACCATTCTCCAGTTACCTGGAGCTATCCTGAGAGCCTTCAAATGGGAGCAGACTTTCGTCTCCCCCATCAGACTCTGTTCTTTCAATGAACTGGTGTCGTTATATTCGATCCGATTTTAGCAACAAAGATCAAAGCCAATTATCGGTTTTTTCGGTGTGAATAACCTGTGTGAAAATCTCATTTTCACCTCTGAAACGGGTTTTTATTTTTATCCCCTTTTTAGGGACACCAGAAAATTCAATTAAGGCGTTTTAGCCTTTTTTTCTGATCCGTGCGCAATCGCTCCGCCTGCTTTTAAATTCGTCAACTTCTCCTCCATCCACTTGGGGGCTTCCTGCTGTAATTCACTTCCAATATGACGATGTAAAAACCGCTCCAAAGCCAACATGGCTGCTAACCGGTTGTCCGGTCTCGCAAACCCATGGCCCTCATCCGCCGCGACCAAATACTCCACCGCCTGCCCACGCTTCCGATACGCCTCCACAATCTGATCCGACTCCGCTTGCTTCACCCGAGGATCATTGGCCCCCTGCACCACCATCAAAGGTGCTTTCATTTTCTCAACCGAAAACAGAGGCGATTGCCGCCTCATCCTCACCTCATCCTCGGGATTCTTCGGATCACCCACATAGTAGTCAAATTGATGTCGGACCGACTCCCAATACGGCGGAATCGAATTCAAAAGGGTAAATAAATTCGACGGCCCCACAAACGAGGCTCCCGCCGCATACACCTCGGGGGTAAAGGCCAACCCCGCCAACGCCGCATACCCTCCATAGCTCCCCCCATAAATCGCTACTCTCTTCGGATCCACCACACCCTTGGCCACAAGATCCTTCACACCCCATGTCAAATCATCCTGCATCTTGTCCCCCCACTCATGACGCCCCGCCGAATAAAACTTTTTCCCATACCCCGTCGATTGCCGAAAGTTAGGCTGCAACACCGCCAAACCCCGATTCGCAAAAAATTGAGCCGTCCCATTGTAACCCCAGTAATCCCTCGCCCATGGTCCGCCGTGAGGCATCACCAACAACGGCAACTGTTTTGCCTCTACCCCATACGGTAGGGTTAGGTATCCAGGAATCTCCATCCCATCAGAGGACGGGTATCGCACTGGCATCATAGAAGCCAACTTCTCCTTGGGCAGATCGGGTCGCAAAGCCCCGAAAAGTGAAACCTCCCGACTCTTTCTGTCAAAAAGATAGTACGTTCCAGGATCCGTATCGCCCGAGATAAGAACCAACCATCTACCATCGTCCCCCGACATATCCGCCAAACCCACCTCCAAGTTCGGGAACTTCTTCTTCAGAAAAAGAAAATCCTCCTCAAACCCCTTGTCCTTCCAGTAATTCCTTTTTCGATCATCAAAATACACCGTCCCTACCAACTCATCCGTTGCCTCTGAGAACGCTGCCCTCGACAAATCCACGCGCCCCAACGGATCCGATTCCAACTTTGTCAGCTTGCCGCTCTTCGAATCCATCTCCGCCAAATAGGATAAATCCCCCTCTCCTACATTGGTTTCCAAATACAGCGTTCGTCCGCCTTTTCGAAACGTAAATCCCCCCATCGCCTCCTGCCAACTCACTTTTAAAATCGGCTTCGACAATTTCTTCCCCTCCACCCGCATCAACTCCGTTCCTCCATCCTGAGTCATCCGAGTCGCCAACCGTAAATTCCCATCCAAATCGGCAACCAGATCCGCACAACCCTCCCGATTTTCCCACACAGGCGTCCGCTGCATGGTCGCAATATCCAATCGCTCGATGTCGAAGTACTTCTCATCCCTCTCATTCACCTGCAATAGAGCCTCGTTCGGCTTTCCCTTGGGTAACGCCATCACCATTGCCCTCGCTCCCTTGCGAATCGGCAACTCCTGAGCTACAGGTAACCCAGTCTGCGGTTCTTCAGGTTCAGATAAATCCAAACGCCTTAAACGATAGTTTTCGTCCCCACCCGAATCTTGTGCCACCAACAGATAACGCGAATCCCGGGTCCAACTGAATCCTGCAGGAGGCCGACTCTTCTCCGCCGTCAAAGCCCTCGCTAATTCCAACTTCTCCCCCCACCTCACCAAATGCAGATTTAAAATGCCGTCTTTCTCCTTCAAAAAGGCGACCCACTGCCCGTCGGGTGAAAGCTGCGGACTCGCCAACGCAGGGTTACCAAAGAAAAGCTCCCGATCGATCAAATCTCTCGCCACCTTACTTTTCTCCCCACAAGAAACCGCAAAAATTAGAAATCCCAAACCCAAAGCTTGGCCGATCCATGATTTCAACATCCTCCACTTCTAAACCAGTTCCCTGCGCAACCCAACCCTACAAACTCGCCTCCCGCGGTGTAGCCCGCGGAGCCCAATCATCCATCTCAGGTTTCTTATCTCGAAACAGTTCCAATTTTTTCTTTAACTCCTTTTTTTCTGATTCCACCGTACTCTTGCTCAACGCCAACATCACCGTCTCCTGCGCTTTTCGAAAATCTCCCATCTCCGCGTAGCCCGAAGCTAAAATTCCATATGTCTGAATCAGAGGCTCATCCTGAATCGCTCTCTTGGCCAAACTCACCGCCCCTGCTCCATCTCGAAACTCCAGAAAAGGACAGTTAGCCTTAGCCCAAGCCACGGTGATCCGATCCGTTGCCGTTTCAGGCAAAAGGCGCATCGCTCGACGCAAATCCGCCTTTGCCCCTGAAGGATCCCCCGTCTTCGCCAAACAGAATGCTCTTCTCACTAAAACCCAGGCCGTCTCGGGAGCCTGATCCAGTACATTCGTGTATCGATCCATCGCCTCCTCATACTTCCCCTCTTTCTCCAACTCCAAACCCTCTAAGGCAGGCCCGAATTTTGACTGAGTTCGAAACGTCTCGACCGCCGTTTGTAATCGCCCCTTCTCCTCCGCATTCTCCACCTCGCGGATTCGCCCTAAAAGCAACTCCTGCGCCCGCAGATACTGCTCCGACTCCGCAAGACACGCCGCCTCCAGCAAGACGTTGTCCGTCGTCCTGTCCAACTCAACCAATTTTCGTGCCAATACCACAGCCGCCTTCGGATCTCGAAACTCCGCCAACGGGCCCGCCTTCGACCGTAGCGTAATCAAAAACTGTAGATCATTCACGCCATCCGACTTCTCCTTTGAAATTCCCAATGAAATCGCCTTGGCAAAATCCTGCTGAGCCGCCGTCTCATCCTCCAATTTGATTTCACAAAAGCCTCTTCGCAACCAGATCCACGGAATCTCTGGAGCTTTGACCAGTGCGGCTGTGTACAAATCTTTTGCAGGCCTCCACGCCTCCTGCTGCTCCGCTGCAAATCCCTGAAAAGCCATTCCCCTGCCCAACTTTACCTCTTCAGCCGCATCCAGCTTCACATCCTTCTTCTCTTCTTTGGAATACTCCTCCGCCCACAACCCCGCCATTCCAAGAAAAACAACGATCGCATATCGAATATACTTCACACTCCTACTATAACGACTCTACCGATCCTATCCAGCTCGCCACATCGCCCAAATTCCTACCTTTCCCTAAAGCCAAAAAGCCCTTAATCCCTTATCTTCTCACCCAACAATCCATGAAAGAACCTCTGACTTATACAGGCGGCCTCGCCGCTACCAACGCCTACCTTCTCGACCTCAACAACCATCTCCTTGCCATCGATGCGCCCGAGGGCTTTCTCGATTTCCTTAAAACAAAAAAACTCAAACCTCACTCCCTCTTTATCACCCACGGCCACTGGGATCATATCTGGGACGCCGCAGCTATCGCGGAGTGGGCCGCTTGCCCCGTCTACTACCATCCTGATACCGCCTTTCTCTGCCTCAACCCCGACGCCATGCTCACCTTTGGTCTTCCCAAAAAATTGCAACCCATACGTGCGACTCAAACGATCGACGATCTCAATCCGCCCCCAGCCTCTTGGCCTAACTCTCAACTTCTCCATGTTCCTGGACACTGCCCCGGCAGCCTCTGCCTCTATCTACCCCAATCGAACCAACTTTTTGGCGGGGATGTCCTCTTCGCCGATGGAGTCGGCCGCTGGGACCTGCCTGGAGGAAGCCGAGACCTCCTGATCACAGGCATCCAAAAAAAGATTCTGCCCCTTCCCCCGCAAACGACTGTCTATCCAGGCCACGGCCCCACCACTACCGTCGGTCGCGAAAAATCCTCAAATCCTTTTCTTCAAACTTAATCGCGACTCCACGTCCTCCATCTCTCTAACAGAGCCCGAGCACTCCCTTTGGCGATTGTTTCCTCCGCTAATTTTCGTCCCTCCACCCAATCCTTTGCGACCCCGCCAAGCCAAAGCAGCGCCCCCGCATTCCAAACCACAGCTCCACGCACCGCCCGAGCCCCGTCTCCCGCCAAAACAGCCTGAATCTTGGCCGCACTCTCCTCTGCCTTCGGGGCCTCCAAATCCAACGAAGAACCCCAATCGCCAGAGGACGACTCCTCTGAAAGATCAAATTTTTCCCCACCCTTTTTTCCCATCAATCGATTGCGGCCCAGGGGCGACAGCTCCCCCAAGGGAGCTCCCTTTTCATCTCCCCCATAAAGAATTGCATACGATTCCACCCCCAAACAATCCATTGCCTCTGCCAACTTGACCATATCCTCCTCACAAAACACACCCACCATCCTGATCTCAGGCCTCGCCGGGTTTACAAGCGGCCCCAACAAGTGAAACGCAGTCCGCTTGCCCTGTGCCGACAATATTTTCCTCGCGCCTGCCACCCCACGAAACGCGGAATGAAAATCAGGGGCATACAAAAAAGCACACCCCACCTCCCCAAGACAGCTCGCCAACTCCCCCGCATCCTTCGCCCCCCGAACTCCCAAAGCCGTCAACACATCCGCGCTTCCGCTCGGTCGAGTGACCCCACGATTCCCATGCTTTGCGACTGGTAATCCAGCCGCCGCTGCCACGATTCCTGCCGCCGTAGAAATATTCACGATTGGCCTTCCTCCTCCCCCCGTCCCACAACAATCCGCCAAACCCCTTCCGCCC
>JBIKNP010000037.1:0-7618 GCA_044358595.1 Methylacidiphilales bacterium | reverse complement strand
AGTAGGTGCGCTTTGTGTAGAGTAGCCAAATCTTGCCACATCTGCACTCGTCGGAGCAAATCCAAGGCTCCAGTTAGATCCAGTGGACCAGTCACTACTTGTGGGGCTACTATTCCAAAAATCCGTCGCGGCTTGTCCCATTCCAGAAGCCAAAATGCTTGCTAAGCCAACAAGCAGAAGCAAAGAAGTTTTAGATGTAATTTTTGAAGTTTTGTTACCCATGTAATCACTATTTAGCATATCTTAGGAAATTATCTTCGGGAAATTATCCAAAATCGCAGTTCGTGCATCATT
Source organism: Methylacidiphilales bacterium (assembly GCA_044358595.1). Classification (GTDB taxonomy): domain Bacteria; phylum Verrucomicrobiota; class Verrucomicrobiia; order Methylacidiphilales; family Verrucolacustridaceae; genus Verrucolacustris. The sequence goes on along the minus strand of JBIKNP010000037.1, from coordinate 7,324 downwards.
CACTACATAGAGTGCTGCAGCACAATGCTTTATGGATCAATATTACTTCTTGAATTTGTTCTGTGTTACTGATTTACAGAAGGATATGGGTACCACTGTGCCCTATCGCAGATCATGCCAAAATAAAGCCCTATATATCTCGACTCTTCTTCCGATTGATTTGATGCAATTTTTAGCCGACTCCACTGAGCAAAAAGCAAACCCCTCAGGACAAGTCCTGCCAGGTCCGTCTGAAAAAAAACGATGCGACTCATTACCTTTTTCAGCTTACTTCTTTCCTTGGGTGGTTTGGGAGGATTGGGATGGTAACGTGAAAAAGTAAATTATGATTTCGTTTTTTCCCTCTTTTTACCCAAGGCTCAAGTGCGGATGGGAATTCGCGGCTCACTGAACCCAACCGATCCCCATGCCAAAACGCAAATTCGCAGTCGTCGGCACCGGTTCCCGCGTCCCGATGTTTATCGATCCGATCGCGGACACCTACCGGGAAACGTGTCAGCTTGTTGGATTGTGCGATCCGAGCAAAACACGCCGCACGTTTCATCAGCGTCGGCTTCAGGATCTTTATGGTGCAGCCCTTATTCCAACCTACTCGGATTTCGGGGAGATGCTGAAGGTGGGGCAACCCGATGTGGTGATTGTTTGTACGCCTGACAATCTCCATCACAAATTCATTGTGCAAAGCCTGGAATTTGGTGCGGATGTCATCTCCGAAAAGCCCCTGACCACCGACGCCGCAAAGTGTCAGGCCATTTGCGATGCGGTGAAACGCACGGGACGGTCCGTGCGCACCACCTTCAACATGCGCTGGACCCCGGGGGCCAGCAAAGTGCGGGAACTGATCGCCCAAGGGACTATTGGCCGAATCCGGCACGTGGACTTCGAATATCAGTTGAACACGTCCCATGGCGCGGATTATTTCCGGCGTTGGCATAGCACCAAGGAGTATTCCGGTGGACTTCTGGTCCATAAATCCACCCATCACTTTGACCTCATCAACTGGTGGATCGATGCGATCCCGAAAACGGTTTTTGCCATGGGAGATCTCGTTTTCTACGGCAAGAAAAACGCTTTGGAACGGGGGGATGACAAGCTCACGCGCTATCCGAGGTATACGGGTGTCCCCGATTCTGTGAGAGATCCGTTCCGCCTTGCGCTGGACGATGGGAAGGATCGCTTCGCCCGCGAACTGTATCTGAATGCGGAGGAAGAGACTGGCTACATCCGAGACCAGAACGTTTTTCGTGAAGGGATCGACATCGAGGACTCGATGAGCCTTTTAATCAGGTACCGCACTGGGGAAATGGCGACTTACTCTCTCAACGCATATTGTCCGAACGAGGGATTCCGGGTTTTATTTTCAGGCGATCGTGGGCGTATCGAATACGTGGAGAAGTTTGATTCCCATATCCTGGGTGAAAACGGAGAAACAAAATCTGATTCGGGGGGACACTCAAGAAGCTTGCAGATTCAGAAATTGTTTTCGGAGCCGTATGAAGTTCAGATCGCCAAGGTCGAGGGTGGACACGGAGGAGGCGACACCCTGCTTCGCGAACAGATCTTCTCGGCCGCCCCGCCGAGAGACCTTCTTGGACGGAGTGCGGGACACGAGCAGGGAGCCGCCTCGATGCTGGTGGGGGCGGCTGGGAACCTCTCGATCTCGACTGGACAGCCGATCCAAATTGACGATTTACTCGAGCTGAACTCCTCTGCGACGCGCCTGCACGAACTCTGCTAAGCATTCGGTTCCAGCCTCCTTTGGCATGAGTGCAGGTAATGATGTTACGCGAAACTCTTGTCTGATCACGGCGAACTTCTGAAACGGACTTGGGGGGTGCTTGTTGAAACACCCTGCGAATCAAGGTTCTTTAGATAGGCTACCGCATTCTGATTCGTCCTTTCGAAAGAAAAATCATAAACGAGCAGGTGCATCTCCCTCACCTCGGGACCGTAATTAAAGTAGGCGTCACAGTGATAATTGGCCATGGCCACCTCAGCAGATTTGACTTCTTGTGGGTCGTAGAAAAGGGCGCAACCCCCTCCCCCTTTCCGCATGTCAACTGCCGGAGTATCGAGATCAAAAACAGCGTCGTGCAGAAAAAACCAACGCTCCTCGGGTTCCAATCTGAACGTAAAAGCCTTTTCTCCCGGTCGGAGCACTTCAGTTCGTTTCGTCGTGGCTACGGCTCGCGTCAGCTTATTCTTAGGTTCGTCTGTGCTTGGGAAACATTCCAGACCGATGCGCGTCGTTCGGAGCGTTTGGTGGGGCTCTACCCGGACGGTGAGGATAACCTTGTCATCCCCCTGCCGCATCGTGAGCAGAAGTTTCACTTTTGCCTGTTCCCCGTCTTGCACCGCTTCAATGCGGGCTTCGGTCGCATCACCGCCAAGGGTTATTAATGTTTTTTCCTCGAATCCCTCTTTCAACGAGTGTCCCTTGTATTGGAAATAGCGCTCCCCATTGACCCACACCGTGCAGAGCTCGTTCATCTTCCAATTCATCTGCACGGGAAGTGGCATACCGATGGATGCGCCGTTGGATTTGAAAGCGAAGATGCGGCGTCCAGTATCGATCGTGATGAGACGCTCTAGATAGATCTGCCCACCCATCTTGGACTCGGTGTAACCAGTGTCGGTCACCTTCACCTCGGCCAGCGTAACCCCTTTCGTCAAGAGCATGGCCATCCAAAATAGAAAAGCCGCAGAATACCTCTGGGCGCTTCTTCCTAGGTGCATCTTGATTCGATCCCGCCTGCCGTTTTGGGTAAATTGAGGTGGTGATATATTTCCTCCATTGAGGATAGCTCCATGGAAACCCACCAAGGTTGCCGATACCCTTTTTCCGTACCCCGTTCTCCATGGCATCCAGATCATTCAGGACTATATGAAAAAGGGGTTCTTTTCATGTTGGGATGAGAATCCCATGCTCTCCTACAATAGTGAATGAGTTGCCGCGTTTGGATAGCCATCATCTCCTCTCGCCTTGTCCTGGCAAAATGCGAGGAATGGTGGGGTGCCGCTTCGGGGGATTTCCTCTTGGGCACAAATGAATCATGAATCAACCGACAGACCAACTTCTTCCAGGCACTGAAATACGTTGGGCGGACATACGGATTACCAGAACCGCTACGGAACTAGAGTTGTCCAATTCAAAGTTGGTCAGGGTTCTAGATTTATCCTTGGCTGTACCCCACACGAAGAACCTGCGGCACATTCCACTCAACACCGAGTATGCCTCGGCAAGACTCAACCAGATGGATTTCTCCTTCATGGGTTACAACCTTCCCGATTCTAAACGAACGACTCATTTCACATTGGAATCGGTCGAGGTCGAGAAAAACAGCGACTGCGTTTTGGATGGTCCCCATGTTCTCGTTCGTTTGCATATTCATGACACAATCCAAGGACTGCATTTCGTCCGGGAGTATTTTATCTATCCCGACCTCCCCATCCTCGCCACACGTTGTGGCATACGGGCAGCCGTCTCGCCCAACCTTTCCTGGTCTCCCCGCTGCCTCTCCTTTAACCAAAACTCGCAAGCCTCGCTCCTTGAGAGTCGCGTGGACAGCGTGAGACTTGCCGAGGGCTTTAGAGATTTCCGAGCTGTGGAGTTTTTCGGGCGCTCGGACTACACCAATAATTTCCTTCGCGAGCATCCTCTCGCTGGACCAACCTTTACCGTCCAGGGTAATTTACTATTCGCGGAAAAGATCGGTGTTGGTGGAATCTTTTTTTTGCAGGAAGCCCCTCCCAGTAGCGAGCGCCGAGATATAGAACTGCACGACTTTCGCCTGGAGGACGAGACGGTCCATTCGTGCTGCTGGGGAGTCGCTCCCCACGAAGTCAGCCCGGAGGCCACACTCTATGGATATCGAAGCGTCATCGGGTTGTATGGAGAGGAGGAGCTGGGTGGACGCCGGTTATTGAAAGAGTATCTCCGAACCCGGTTTCCTCAGGATCGGAACAAAGATTTCTCCATCATGGTCAACCCTTGGGGCTCCGGGAGCTTTACCAAGGATTTGAGCGAAGCTTTCTTACTGAAGGAGATTCAGGCCTCCTCGGAATTGGGTGCGACCCATTATCAGATTGATGACGGCTGGCAGGCAGGGAAAGGCCTCTCGGCACTGATTCATGACAATCAAGCCATCGGAGAGGATTTTTGGAACATCTCTAAGGATCGTTTCCCCGAGGGGCTTGGTAGAGTTCATCAGGCTGCCATCAAGCATGGGGTCGAATTAGCGCTCTGGCTTGCTCCTTCCTTCAACCGCGAATTTCGAGATTGGAAATGTTTCGTCAACCTGATCGGTGGGTTACATCGGAAATTCGGAATGCGCATGTTTAAAATTGATGGGGTCGAGCTGCGCACGAAAGCTGCGGAGGACAATCTCGAGCAGTTGGTTCGCACCCTGAGGATGGAGTCCGGCGGGAAGATTCTTTTCAACTTCGACACGACTGCAGGTCAGCGGGCGGGTTATTTCCTGTTTTTGGAATACGGGAATATTTTCTTGGAGAATCGCTACGCCTGCCACCGATGGGGACAGGTTTATCATCCCGAACAGGTCCTGCGAAATCTCTGGACTCTGGCCCAGTACGTCCGCCCTCAGACGCTGCAAATCGAAGTGACCGACTATCTCAACATCAACCGGGACTATTACGACCAACTCGGCGTCAGTCACCCCGATCTTTACTCCCCACAGTATTGGGCCGCCGTGACTCTATTTGCCCAGCCACTCTTCTGGCTGTCTCCCTCCAAATTGGATCCAAAGATTCAAGCCATCTATCGCGATGTCCTGCGCATGCACTTGGAGCACCGGGACGGGATTTTTAGTGGGGAGATTTTCCCCGTCGGCAACAAACCTGATGGTGCCAGTATTACAGGATTCCAGTCCCATCATTTCAAGGACGGCTCTGGGTTCCTGATCCTCTACCGCGAATTGAAAGCGCCCGCGATCGGAAAGGTAAAGATTCACTTCGCTCTTGATGCCCATCTTGTTTTGACCAGTTTGAGCGACGATTCTGGTGTGATTGAAAAGTGCGCTGGCCAAGAAACTGTCGAGGTAAGCCTCGCGGCCCCAGGGAGCTTCCGATTCTTCAAATACGAGCAGAAATGATAAGGGATGGGATGAGTTGTTCTGGCAAAGGCTTTCCTTGAAGATACGAATCTTTGCCTCTCTCTGTCTCCTTGCCACGACACTGCTCCAAGGGCAGGCTGCTACGAACATTCCCACTCCAGCCACTTTGCAGGTTATGAAGAGTGGCGGCGATGTTCAGATACGAAGTCCGTTTTACGATGGCAAAGATCTTCTCATCTGGATCGGCCTTGGACTGAACCATCAGATTAATTCGCGCTCTACGTTCCTGGTGGATTCTTCCACACCGATGTCTGAACAAATACCTTCGAATGCCCTAACGATTCATGGGAACGGCGACGATGCTGCGGCATGGCGGATTAACAGTAGCCCCATTGGGGCCAATCACGGTGTGGAGGGGGTGTGCGAGATGACCAGCGTGAGTCATGGTCTGACGATCGCAGATTTGGGGAGCGAGTGGCGCGACGAAAGCGGGCAAAGATTCTACCTGATCAAAGTAGTTTCCTCCGATTCCCTTTGGTTTCTTGGCAAGAATTCGGTCAGCGCCCCTTTCTGGAAGTTTGACACTGTTCCCACCGGCCAATCTCTAACCGCTTCGCTGAGCAAGAGGATGCTTCCTTTCAGTAAATATCTCGTGACCCAATTACGGCCTGCGTGCCGGATCCGCCGCCAAGATTATCTGATAAACGGCAACAAGCCCCTGGAGAATGGCCAGATATCCACAGGCAGCTTTTTAGAAATTGCCGAGGAGTACGACATCATCAATCCGGGTTCGGTATTGGCGGACATCATCGCCCACCCGGGAATTGAGCGGAGCTTTATCGCTGATCATCTCGATGCAGTTCTGCGCAACGGAATCGCCTATCGATTCTATCCCAACGGTTCTTGCGTCATCGACACGAAGTCCAAAGCTCTGCAGTCGTTCAACTTGGTTGCGGCACTTTTCGTCATGACGGCTAAACTCACGACCATGCACACCTCGTATTCCCGAGAATACTACGTTCCCAAAACCAAACCTTTTATTCTGGGAGGAAGGGCATTCGACTTTCAGAGGATTCAGAATTGCGACGAAGATCTTTCGGAAGCCGTGCATTGGAAAGCCGATGGATCCTACGTGGAAAACCCTCAAAATCTGCCCGAGCGGTTCATCCAGTTCCTGGCTCGCAAGGAGGATGGCAAATCCATCCACGATGTCGGCTTCGCCTTGGGATACTCCCTAATTCATGGCATCACCCAACCGCAGCAGCGCGCGGCCAACGCCAGCGAAGCGGGTTGGTTGAATACGAACATAAAAACCTACCCTACTGCCATGGATTCAAAGATGGGGTGATTCCGGCCGGAATGGAATTTAATTGCGTAGGCTATCGCGACTACTTTTCTCCCAGGGATTATCCGGATGCATCCTGCGTTTATTGGCATCCGGAGGGCGACGACGTTCTCGTTTATGCTGATTATCATCAAAAGCTCGAATCCACGCTGGTGAAACTTCCTCCGGAATTCACCGGAAGAAAGATTACCATTGTGGAGCAGACTCTATCGATCAATCTGAAGACGAAAGACATCGTTCCCTCCTCCGGTATTGCACTTTCAGTTGCGGAAAACTTCGGATATATCGTTCTCAAACTCTCATCACCGTAAGTCAAACCGGCTCACTTCCGGCTCGCCTTATCTCTTTTCGACCGGAGGACAGTAAATCAACAGATGGGATAGGGCGTCGCTCTCGCCGATGAACAGTTCGCCGTTATTCCCTGTGATCAGAACATCCGCCTGATGTGCGACCCAAGTTTTCGGGGTTTTGGCTCTCATCATCCCCAAGTCGCTGAGATCTCGTTTCCTTGGGTCATACCGAACTAAATGGACCAGTTCATCATTGGATCCGCATAGCCCCCAGAGAATCCCATCGTGCCCGACCGTTAGACTTCGGATATGGCTTTCATTGGCTGGTTTACCCAAAGAGATCAGCTGTTCGTCTTTGGGATCAAAAGCAAAGAGGTATCCATCCGCGTACGTTCCCCCATAAACTATGCCGTCATCCGCCAAGGCCAGAGCGCTGAGGGTGTTGAGGTATTCCCGGCCCGGACTGACCGGTATTTTCATACTGGTTTTCCTAAAAACATCCTCTTGGGGCATATAAGCAATCAGGGTTCCATGCTGGCCGGAGAAATAAACATTCCCCCCCGCAAAGAGAATGGCCCGGGAGACATTGCTCTGTTTTTTCACTGGATCGATGGTGA
>JBIKNP010000036.1:0-8005 GCA_044358595.1 Methylacidiphilales bacterium | reverse complement strand
AGTGCGACCTCCAGCGTGGTGCTCGTGCCAACGCTGATTGCTGGTTTGAACGACATCCAATTATTGGCGGCGGGAACAGACAGCTCTTTTGCTATCGATCAAGCAGGGCAGCTGCGAAGTTGGGGGTATAACGCCTATGGAGAGTTGCTCTTGGGCTATGCCAGTCCCAGCAGTTCCCCTTCACTTTATGTTTCGACGCCGTCGCCAATTGCCACGAATGTTTTCAATGTGGCGGGGGGAGGGTACAGCACTTTGGCGGTCGGGGTACAGGGGGTGATCTTTGGAGGGAGAAATGATGTGGGGCAATCGGGCAACGGTCCGGATCCCGAACTCGTGGTGGGAGATTATTTTTACGAAGCAGGAAATCTGACGTTGAACAATCTGACAATGGATTTGGCCGGGACAACAGAGACTCTGTACGACCAGATCTTTGTCGGAAATGGGGCGGCTACCCTAAATGGAATTTTAAATCTGATGTTTGTGGGAACCTATACGGGTCCGGTTTACGGTAGCACGCAGACGTTTGACCTGATTTGGGCAAAAAATGGAATCGTGTTGAGTACGGGGTACCAGCTCGCTTTCAATCAAGCTGGATACCTGGTGGAGAGTGCTGTCGCAGATAAAAGCGTAGAAGGGGTATCTGGAAAAGTTCTTCAGGCGACGATTCGGGCTGTGGTAACGGCGGCGGACTTGGCCAAGGCAGTTGATTTGGCCAGACCGAGTTTGGACGGGGTGGAAAGTGTCAGCTACGGAGGGAGTACGGGTGTGGGAATCCGAACGCTCTCGTTATCCCCAGGGGTGGAGATGATTTATAGCTATGAACGCCCGACGGGAGGAGTGATTAGCGGAGCGGAGTATTTCGTTGATGGATTCACCTATCGGGTCGAGCAGGTTTCGTCCCTCAGTGGAGCATGGGGGGATGCCTTAGTTTCCGGCACAACGGTGACCCCAGTGGGGAATGGATATGAAAGAGCGACTTTGCGGATCAGCTCCTCGGGAGGGGCTGGGTTCTTGCGGTTACAGGTGGAGAACCCTCAGGCAAACGGAATCAATGCGGGTGTGGGCAGCGCGATAACGTATTGATGAGGAGGTTGGTCGATAAAATGTAGGAAGCCCAGTCGTGGGCGCTTGGATTGAGAATCCAGAAGGTAAGGTCATGGCGGGCAAGATGCCCGCCCTCCATAGGGCAGGAGGCCCTGCCGAGGAAAATTACTCCTTCGACTTGGAGGTATTTTCCGAGGTGTCGTTTCTGAGCTGTTTGTAGTCGGCCTTCATATCCTCAAGCGCTTGAGTGACTTCATCGGCCGATTTTTTGGCGGCGGCAGTTACCTTGTCGGCGGCTTGAATCGAGGCGGCGTTGAGTTCGGTGGTGAAGTAGGTTTGGACCTCCTGCAGTTTGTCGACGGCCTTCGTCAGCTTGGCGCCGATCGTACGGACTTTTTTGTCCAGATCGCTGTACTCTTTCTTGGCTTTGTCCATTCGGGCTTGGCTGATGCTCTTGAGGTCACCCTGCATTTTGGCTAAATCTTTTTCCCAGTCGGCAAAGCGGGTCTCGGCGACGGAGCGGAAGTGATCAATCCGGTCCGCGAGGGTGGCTTGAACGTCCTTGTAGTCTTTGAGTTGGTCGGTGAAGTCTTCGAAAGCGTCGCGGGGTTTGTCTGCTTCGGTGGCGATGCGGTTGAGCTGCTCGACTGCTTCCTTGAGTTCCTTGGCCGTTTTATCGATTAGGGCTTCGATTTTCTCGAGATTGGTGGTCATCTCGCGGGCTTTTTCGGCTGTTTCTTGGGCTTGGAGGGGGAGGGTAAGGAGGGGGATAAGGCAGAGGAGGGGGATGAATTTCATGGGAATTAGCTATATGGGCTGGGAGAAGAAGGGGAAGGGATTTCTAAGGGGGCGGGAGGGAGCAGGTGTAAGGCGCGAAGTGCAAAGAAGACCCTCCTGTTCACTATTTGCTATTATTCCACCTTGAACCTGTCCCCTTGCACCCAACCCCTGCTTTTATCTTTAGGCAGAGCCGTTTTTGGCTTACTATTTTAATTCATTCGGGCCGTAGCGCAGTCTGGTAGCGCGCTTCCTTGGGGTGGAAGAGGTCCCGGGTTCAAATCCCGGCGGCCCGATGAACTAAAAGGTATTCTTACTCCTTCCGACTGACCCCTTTCTCCGGATTGGTGGGGAACTCCGAATATTCAGTCAGCTACGAATCAGCGATAGGATTCCGGGTAGTAAACCCGATCGCTCTGAAGAGGTTAGAAGGGCTGTAAAGTGTTTAGATCGATGGCTTTAGAGGAGGTATCGGGTGAGTTAGGGAGATTGGAAAACGCTATGGAAAAGCGATGACCTTTTCGGGATATTGCGGAATTAGGGTATTGGTGCTTAATTAATTATATGAGGTGGTTGTATGCCGTATTGTTTTGGATGCAAGCTTTGGGCAGCAGTTTTGCGGGAACAAGCATCTTTGATAATTTTAACGATGGATTAATAGACACGACTAAATGGCAAGTCCTTCTTCCTTTTGGAAGTTCACAAGTCGTAGAAGATAATGGATATATTCAATCAATCAGTAGGGGTGTTCTTGGTACTAAAGATGAGGTTGACCAAAACGTGCAAATATCGGGGAAATTTATGTTCGTTGCCCAAGATCCAAAAATTAGCTTTAGGAGCGATCTGTCTAGTTGGGATGGCTATGGAGAAAGAACAGGCGTTACGATAGCTTTTGGATTTAACGGTCAAAATATTAGAATTGAAGGAAGGTGGGGTGATGGAAGTTCGGGAACAATCGGTGTCGAAAAGCCTTACGCTTGGGAGAGTGGGATCTATTATAACTTTCAGATAAATGATGATGGTAATAATATAGAAGTCTTTATTAATGGTTTGTCGGCTGTTTCTGGAATGACGACTCAAAGAATGGGCAGCAAGGTCGGTTTCTTCGGCAATGAAATGGGCGGAATGACAGCTCAATTCGATGATATTTCCATTCAAGGTGTCCCCGAACCCTCCGCTCTCTCGCTTCTCGCCGTTGGTTTAGGCGGATGGGCGATGATTCGGCGTCGTCGGTCGTAATCCGCAGTCCTCAACCAATCCGCTATCCACACCACAGATCTTCTGTGTCTCCACAGAAAATGTGGATTTCAGAATGTTCTGACTGGAAGCGGTTCCGGTGAGTTGTTCAGTCCGAAGTGTTTTGCGGTGAAGGGGAGGTAAATCGATCAGCCAGAAAGACAGCCTGGTAGCGCACTTCCTTGGGGTGGGAGGGGTCCCGGGTTGGCCCCCCAAGACCTGCCACCGCCCATTCTGGAATGTCGCTCCGCGACGGAATGAATGTCCGCTTACGCGGGGGAATTCAAATCCCGGCGGCCCGATGAATTAAAAGGCGTTCTTACCTCTTGAGACTGACCTATTCCCTCTGGTTCGTGGGGAACTCCGGATATTCAGTCAGCTACAAATCAGCGGGAAGACTTGGAGTTGGTGATCCGCCAAAAGCGCCTTGATTCGTTCATCGTGTGGCGGTGGGGACGGTCCGTAACTTGGGCTGGAGTCCAAGTACCTATAAGATCCGTAAGGGTCTCTAAATTACCTTGGTTCCAAACCAGTCGGAGTTCTTGATTATTGCTGCTTGGCTCAAGCCAAAGGATCGGGCGAGCCACAGTATCAATCCAAACAGTCAAACGGGTATAGTAAAGCTCGGTGAGCCCTTCAAAGCCTGAATCGGATCCGAAAACCAGCCAAATGGATCCATCTGCTGAGGTCGTAGCACTGATTGACGCCCCATGTTGATCGCGCGTTAGTAATATGTAGCTGTCATTGCCGTCATCGGGCTTGCCGATGTGCCCAACTACGGCCATGTCCGCTCCACCTACAGATTGGTTTCCTTTGTTGAAATTCATTCGCCACCATCCTTCACCGTCTAAAACAGGCATGGGTTCGAAAGGGGTAGCGCCAATTTTCATGGTGACACCCTCTCCCGGGGCCCCACCAACTCCAACCATCCCCTCACGGTATTTGGAGGAAAATTCTAATTCCACGGTTAAGCGCACGGCTTGTGTCGGGGGCAAACCCGTAAGGCGCTTCTTCCAAAACATAAAAAGATCGTCGCTACGATTGTGCCCACCAATAAAAAGGGCTGGACTACTTCCAAGATTAGTTGGTCTAGGTAGGTAATCCGCGATTAGGTTGTAAAGGGAAGGATCGTAGTTTGAAGGGTAGTCAGCAAAGCCTGGAACAAAGCCGTGCGCTGATGTGGAGAAATCAAATTCCCAACGCCCTTCTTGGGCTTTAGCAGAAGCAAAGAAAACCAGATTTAAGACAAAGACAAGAACCAGAAATTGCACTCTAAAAAGTTAACACAAAAGATGCGAATTTCAAGATACGCCTCGGCTAGGGTCTGGACTGGTGCTTTGCTCGACCCCGAAAAGTTGTCTGAGCAGGCCCAATTTTTAAGTTCGCAGCGAACAGCCATCAACCCGCTAAATGGGTTGGTTTATGGGGGTCCCGGGTTGGCCCCCTAAGACCTGCCCCCGCCCATTCAGACTACTCGTTCCACGATTGATTGAATTTGTGCTTCGCACCGGAATTCAAATCCCGGCGGCCCGATAATTTGAAGACTGGTAGAAGGGGGCAGGTGTAAGGTGGAAAACCTAAACTTATCGGCTCTTGCCACTTTACACCTAACGCCTTCCCCCAAAGTGAAGCTTGAATCCTAGTGACCCGAGGGAGGACAGAGGGGTTAAGAAAAAAGTAGTCTTGTTACGCGGGGGTAGATTGCGGGAACATAAGACTATGAAAATCCGTTTTCTGGCAGGTTTAGGATTCGGGTTGCTGTTTTTCATTTTGGGGAGTGTGAAGGCGGAGGCTCTTTCCGCCGCCACTGCAGAAGATTGTGCCCAGCAGTGGGCAAATTATGTCGCCCAAGGGAAAGCGGATGAGCTCAACAAGATTCTGGGCGATTCGTATCAACACACTCATGGAACGGGGTTGGTGGAAAGCAGAGAGGAGTTTCTTGGAGCGCTGATAAGTGGAGCGCGAAAATACGAGCAGATCCAACTGGAAGAAGTGAAGACGAGATTGTTCGGCGAGTGTGCGGTCGTGACCGGAAAATTCGCCCTCAAAGTTTCCATCAAGGGAAAGTTGATGGAGGGAGTGAATCGATTTTCTTTCGTTGTTGCGCAGACCCCGCAAGGGCCAAAGATCGTCTCGTTTCAGGCCACGGCAATTAAGCAGGCCAGTTAGGCGGATCAATCTTTAGGACAGTAAACCAACTAGGCTCGAAGGCAGAAAAGAATCAGCCCAAATAGGCTGGCCCAAAATAGGGCACCAGTGCTCACAGCTGTGAGCCAGATCCATTTCCTCGTCCCTTCCTCAGCCGTTTCGGTTTGTAATTCATTATTTTGGATCATAATTATTTATTTCTTACTCTGGGTAATTGGTTATGACTTCCGACGATTGATATTTCTTAATCTATATATTGTGGACGGCAACAAAAATAATGAATTTAATACATCAAATAGAGTAAAAAGAATTTTATGATTTACCCCTATTTTGGACTCTTAAAAGGGGCAAAAAGAAGGTCGAGGCATATCAAAAGGCGAGCTCTGAGTAGTGGAGTGATTTTGGCGAGCAAGATGCCCGCCCTACAAAGGCCAAAGGAGAAATGTTAGGCGGGCCTGAAATCAACCTGCCGTTTTTGGAGGTCGATCTTTAGGACGGCGACGCGCAGGCGGGTGCCAGCCTTGTAGATTTTTCCTGAGCGGCGACCGCGAAGGGAGCGTTGCGCGGGGTTGAAGGAGAAGAAGTCTTTCTGAATCGATGAGACATGGATCAGGCCCGAAAGGAGGAAGTCGGGCAGTTCGACAAACATTCCGAAGTTGGTGACTTCGGTGACGATCGCTTCAAAAGTTTGGCTGGGGTTGGGCCCAGACTGCATTTCAAAGTACTCCAAGAGTTTGAGTTTTTTTGATTCCTGTTCCGCCTCGGCGGCAGTGCGTTCTGTGCGGGAAAGATGCTGGGCGAGGGTATCAAGCGCGGCTCCCTCAACGCGGGGAGCTCCTTTTGAGTGGGCCAGAGCACGATGAACGAGGAGATCGGCGTAACGACGGATGGGGGAGGTAAAGTGGGTGTAGTGGGATTTGGCCAAACCGAAGTGGCCGAGACTTTTGGGAGAGTAGACGGCCCGTTTGAGGGAGCGAAGAAGACCGATCTTGAGGGCATATCCATCCGGGCGACCGGGAAGAAGTTTTAGGATTTTCTGAATTTCGCCCCGCTGGGTCAGGTCGCCCGCTTTGATTCCGTGGGCGATGAGAAGTTCCCGATATTCGGCCAAGCGGGATTCGTCGGGCGTTTCGTGAATCCGGTAAAGAGCAGGACGTTTTTCGTGATTGAGGTGGCGGGCGACGGATTCGTTGGCGAGGAGCATAAACTCCTCGATCAGCTGGTGGGATTCGTCGGAAGACTCTTTTTCAATCCGGTTGGGTCGGCCTTGGGGATCGAGGAGGATGCGTAGTTCGGGGAAATCTAGGTCGAGAGAGCCTTGGGCGAAGCGGTGCCGACGAAGAGCTGAGGCGAAGTGCCAGGCACGTTGGAGAAAGCGATCGAGATCGTCCTGCGCAGGGCGGCGGAGTCGGAGAAGGGCTTCCGCATAGGTGAGGCGGTGGCGGGAGTAGATGACGGAGCGGGTGAAGCGGGTGGCACCAGGTTTGCCTTCGGGGTTAAGCCGAATGAAGGCGGAGTAGGTGAGGCGTTGTTCGTTGGGGCGGAGGGAGCAGAGGCCATCCGAAAGGCGGGGAGGGAGCATGGGGATGACGCCGTTGACGAGGTAGACGCTGTTCGCGCGTTTGCGGGCTTCGTGATCCAGTTCGGATCCGGGTTTGACGTAGTGGGAGACGTCGGCGATGTGAACGCCGACCTCCACGTGGCCATTGGGAAGTTCGCGGAGGGAGATGGCGTCGTCGAAATCGCGGGCGGTGTCGGGGTCGATGGTGATGATGAAGTCGCCACGAAGATCTTCCCGTCCGACAGGGCGATCGGGAAGTTCGACGGGGGGAAACGATTCGGCCTCGGCGAGAGCTTCGGGAGGGAAAGCGGCGGGGAGATTGAATTTCCGGATAATGGAAAGGATATCGATGCCTGGATCGGTGGCTCTGCCGAGTCGTTCGACGAGGAGGCCTTCGGGGTTGGTTCCGCGATCTTTCCAGTCGATCAGTTTAGCGACCACCTTGTCGCCGGGTTCGGCTTGAGGAGAGCCTTCGGTACCGGGGGCTGGGATGTAGAGATTGTGGAGAAAGCGGGGGTCGTCAGGGATGACGATGAAGAAGCGGGCAGTTTTTTGGAGAGTACCGACGATCATAGCGGCGCGGCGTTCGAGAATGCGGTGGACGCGGCCGCGTGAGCGTTCCGGTTGAGAAGGGCGGCGGCCACGGGGGGCGGGTCCGGCCCCGCGATCGATGCGGGCAACGACGAGGTCGCCGTGAAGGGCGGTGCCGGTGTCTTCGGCGGCGATGTGAAGGTCGGGGGATCCGTCGGGGGGAATGACGAAGGCAAAGCCCTTCGCGTGGAATTGAATGGTGCCTGTGACGAGGTCGGCATCGCGGGCGGCGATGTAGTGGGTATGTCGGACGCGGGCGATACGGCCCTCTTTTTCGAGGGAGTGGAGGGTGCGGGTAACGGCTGCCAGGGGGACGCGGAGGCGTTTAGAGAGAGTAGGGGGGTCTAGGGGAGTAGCCTTTTTGCCTTGGAGGAGGTGGAAGATGCGATCGGGCAACTGGCTGGCAGTAGGCATGGGTTTCAGGTCATAATGATACCCAGATTTGATGAATATACTATTCGTAGCAACGGAGCTGGCACCCCATGCGAAGGTGGGGGGGTTGGCGGATGTGATGGCGGCATTGCCTCAGGCGCTGGCGAAGGCGGGTCATGGGGTGAGTTTGGTGGTGCCGTTGAATCGGGGCTTAAGGAGATCGGGGGAGTTTCGGCGGACGGAAAGGGAGATCGAGGTTCCGGGGGTGGAGGGGGT
>JBIKNP010000001.1:0-239580 GCA_044358595.1 Methylacidiphilales bacterium | reverse complement strand
GTCCGAAACCGTTCCAACACCCCATCCGCCACCCGATCTGCATATTCACGAAAGATATTTTGCCTCACCCTCCCTCCAATATTCCTCGTTCCCTCATACTCTCCCGCCTGAATCCAGGCGTACGTGTTGCGATCGTTCATATACGGCCCCTCCACAAAGATCACAGGGCCCCGAAACAACCGGTTCGCAATCAGGTTCCGATGCCACACATAGGGACTTACGCCAGAAGGGGAGGCGTATCCCGAACCCCCATAATTCTCAGGCGGAAATCCCCACTTTTTCTGGAACTGCTCGCCAATGGCCGCTCCGAGATCCAACTCCTCAGGAGTTGAATTTTCTAAAAGCTTCCTGAGGAGGTGGAATTTCTGGTCGTCATACACCAACTCACTCGACGTATACGCGCCGTGGGAGAAAACCACCAACCGGCTCACACTCGTCAAACTCGGGCGCCCAGGGCGTCCCCAAGGAGCCGCATTGTAGTGTAGACAGATCGTAAAATCTGGCCGCAACTCCTCATTCACCCGTCGGGCCCGAGCCTGAATCTCGGCTGATCGGTAAAAAAGAAGCTCGGCATTCCATCGAATCAACCCGTTCATCGAGTACCTTGGCAACCTCCGCGACCCAAAGTCTTGCAGCAAATACTGAATGGCTTCGGGGTAGAGATCATTGGGCCGCAAGCCCGTCGTGGGTGAAAACCCGTCGTGAGTCCAAACCACTTTGGCTCCCGCATCCGTCAACCGCTTCTCCAAAAGCTTGCACGTTTTTAAATTCAGCTCCCCTTCCACGACAGGCCGATCCCGGCCAATCCGAAACGTGCGCTCCTCAATGTCTGCCCAATCTCCCCCAATGTGCCCAGGATCCAAACAGATAACCTGGCCTCGAAGCGGCTTTTCGGGATCCGGCAGACAAAAAGAAACCGTCCGACCGCCTTCTTGCCCCTTCGATCCCGCCCAGCGCAAAAAGTAGAGTAGTTCCGTTTTGGCAATATCCCGAAACACGCGAACTCCTTCATCATCGACGGAGAGATACTTGGCCAACGCTCCAGAAGGGTCGAAAACCGACCTGCACCGTGCGAAAAAATCTTCCCGCTGAATCATCCCCTGATACGAGTCGAGCAACCGCCACTCAGGAGCCTCTGCAAGTGGAGAGTAAAGGAACGCTTTCTCCTCCTCCGCCCAGCCTCCGCTTAGAGCAAATCCACTGATTCCACAAAAGAAAAGCCAGTTACGCCACATTCCCATACACAATGAAGCAGAATGAGGGGCGGGCAAGACAGCAGGGGTGGCTTGAGCCAACCCCCAACTCTCCATACTCTTTTCCGATGGAGCCTTCTTCCGCCCCCACCCGCCAGACCCCATGGGACCGGTGGATCGCTGTGGCCATGCTTGGCCTCGCCGCACTTCTTGCCGCGGGTTGGATCATGCGCGAACGCCAACTTGCAACCGACCGCGCTGAATCTCGGGAGGACCTCCGCCAGGCAATGCACCGCCTCAAAACTCTATCCTCCTCCACCGAACAGATTCGTACGGCATACCTGCAAAGAAAATCCGAATTGGAGATCACCCGAAAAAAACTGGAACAGGCCACCAGTCGCACTCCCGAAGACAAAGCCAAATCCCGCACCTCTCCAGAGGACAAATCCAAAACCGCAAAATCTGTGGCCGCGATCTCCGAAAAATTGGCTGGGGCAAAACTTCCCGAATGGGCCGCGATTGAAGCAACCGACGCCGCCGTGCGCATCCTCCCTGGGGTCAGCCTTCCCTCTGGCAACGCCGGCTTTCAATCCTTCGCATCTATCGCATCGACCCTCGCCGCTTTGGATCCCGATTGGGTTCTTGAACTTACCGCTCGTGCTGAACCTGGCTCGGATGCATGGGAAACAGCCCAAGAACGCGGCGATCTCCTAATCCGGGCAGCTGAAAAATCTCTCAAAGGCCAGCCTGGCCGACTGCGGCTACGAATCGAAGTCACCAAAGGCCCCCGAATGGAGTGGCGTCTTCAACTTGCCGAAGCCCAGGCAAAGCCCGCTTCCCCTGCAAAATCTAGCCCCGAGCCTAAACCCGAAAAGAAGTGAGCACTGTTTTCGTCGACGGTCACTACTACGCGTATCGTAGTTTTTATGCGATCACGGCCCTGACCAACTCTCGGGGGGAGCCCACAAACGCCGCGTACGGCTTTGCCTCTGCTCTCCTTCGCATGGTCGAAGACCTTCATCCCACCCAAGGGGCCGTTATTTTTGATGGGGGAATCCCCGCCGAACGCCTAGCCACACATCCCGCCTACAAAGCCAATCGCAAGGAAACACCCGAAGCTCTCGAAAAACAGTTCCCGCTTCTTCACGAGGTGGCCGCCGCTTTGGGTTGGCCCGTCATCACCGTGGATCAGGAGGAGGCAGACGATGTTATCGCTAGCTACATCCACGCCGCTGACGCCTCCTCCTGCACCGTGGCGACGAACGACAAAGACCTCATGGTCCTCGTGGCAAAAGGATGCAAAATCTACCAACCCCAATCCCAAGGATTCTCTCTTCTTGGGCCAGCAGAAGTAGAAGCAAAATGGGGTGTCCCGGCTGAAAAAGTCCCTGAACTCCTCGCTCTCACAGGTGACACAGCTGACAATTTTCCGGGCGTTCCTGGCGTTGGCCCCAAAACCGCAGCCAAATGGATCCTTCAGCACGGAACTTCTGAAAAAGTTTTAGCCGCGTCCTCCACTCTTCAACCCGAGCGATTTCGCACGATCTTACAAGATTCGGCCGAGATTGTTCGCCGAAATAGAAAAATGGTCGAACTCCGTACCGCTATTTCACTTCCTCTCCCTCTTAAGGATCTCACGCTACGACCTGATCCTGCCCGCCAGGTGGAACTCTTTCGACGCCTTGAATTTAAGCGCATGACTCGCGAGGCCGAGGCACGCCTCGCGACCCAAGGCCCCCAGCAGACAGACCTCTTCTCCCGCTAACCCAATGAAATCGAAGGTTGAAAATCTCTACCTGCACGTTCCCTTCTGCACTCATCTCTGCCCTTACTGTGACTTCCCAAAGGAGCGACTCGCGGGAAATCGAATGCGGGACTTTCTTCGCGGCTTGCAAGCCGAGTGGGCTTGGGCTCAAGAAGAATTCGATCTTTCTCCACGCAGGATCTTTTTTGGAGGCGGAACTCCGACCGCGCTTTCCCCATCCCTACTCCAAGAGCTTTTAGAAATTGCACCTTGGGGTGAGGCCGAGGAGTGGACCGTCGAGGCGAATCCCGATGGCTTTGGTCTAACGAAAGCCAAGCTTCTTCAAGACGCCGGCGTTACTCGTCTCAGCCTTGGCGTACAGGCCTTCCGCCCAGCCGATCTGGCTTGGCTGGGGCGTCGCCACGACCGGGCCATCATCGCTTCCGCTGTGACGGATGCGCGCAATGCAGGCATTTCCCAACTCAACCTTGATCTCATCTATGGACTACCCGACCAAGGGCCCACCGAGTGGCAATCGACACTTGAGGAAGCGTGTGCTCTTCGCCCCGATCACATCTCGGCCTACGTCATCACTCCAGAGGCGGGAACAGAACTCATCCGCAGACTGGAGCGTGGCGAATGGCAGCCCAATGCAGACACCGAATCCATTCTATTTCTTCTCACACAGAGAATTTTGGAATCTCACGGATTTTCCGCTTATGAAATCTCCAACTTCGCCCAGCCAGGCAAAGAGTGTAGGCACCACCAGGCGATCTGGTCGGGCGAGGATTACCTCGGCCTAGGGCCTGGAGCAGTTTCGACCGTGGCGGGACGCCGCTGGAGAAACATTCGAGACACCTCTCTCTATGCCCGCTCAGCTGAGGTTGGCCCTCACCCTACACACGAGGAGGAGGAAACCTGTGGTCCCAAGGAGCGCAGGGCAGAGCGCATTCTTTTGGGCCTCCGAACAAGCGCAGGTTTGGCCGAGGAGAGCTTGGTCGGCCACGAGGCCTGCCTATCCGACCTGGTTGAAAAAGGCTGGGGCCGTCGATCGGACGGAAAGTTTCTTCTGACCCCCCGCGGTCGGCTTCGTGCAGATGCCGTCGCCGCGATGCTCATTTAATTATGCCTCCCGCGATTCTCGTACGTGACCTGCGCAAAACCTACCGCGTGTTCCAGAAAACCCCTGGATTCGCGGGTGCCCTTCGTGGCCTGTTTCATCGCCGCTACCAAGAAGTCTCTGCCGTGGGAGGTGTGAGTTTCGAGATTGAGCCGGGTGAGCTTGTGGGTTTTCTGGGCCCCAATGGTGCAGGAAAAACCACTACGCTAAAAATGTTGTCTGGCCTTCTCCAACCCAGCGGTGGAACCGCCTCGGTTTTGGGCCATCTCCCATGGCAACGGGAAGAAGCTTTTCGTCGTAAAATCTCGCTTTTGTTGGGACAGAAAAATCAGTTGGTTTGGGATCTGCCCGCACGCGAAAGTTTTGCCCTGAACCGCGCCATCTATCGCGTCGATCCTGCTCAGGCCGCCCGCACAATTGATCACCTCTCAAGCCTGCTCGAAGTGCGCTCCCTGCTGGATCAACCTGTCCGCGAGCTTTCGCTAGGGGAACGCATGAAGATGGAGCTGATCGCCGCTCTTCTCCACAAACCCCAAGTCCTGTTTTTGGACGAACCCACCTTAGGACTGGATGTTGTCTCCCAACACCGTGTTCGTGATTTTCTCCGCCATCTCGTCGCCGAGGAAAAAATCACCACCATCCTCACGAGTCACTACCTCCAAGATATCGAGAGCCTCTGCAAACGAGTCATTATTATCGATCACGGCCGCATCATTCATGATGGCTCGTGGGATCAGATCGTGCGGGACTTTTCCGACTGTAAAGAAATTGTTCTACGCTTTTCAGGCACGCCCCCCGAGCTTCAAGGCGCCGATTGGGGTGAAATCATTGCTAAAGATGCCGTCACTCTTCGTCTTCGCGTCTCTTTCGCGCAAGCGACATCGATCAGTCGCCGCGCTCTCGATCTGCCCGGCCTCGAAGATATTCGAATCGAAGCCATGCCCATTGAAGATGTGATACGAAGAGTATTTTCAGGGAAAAGAAGCTAAGAATAAAGAGCGATCCTTCTGCGCTTTAGTGCGCATGCCCATGGGCAACGGAAACAATGAGGATAAACCCCGCCAAGGCCGTTCCTAGTTTCCACCAACGTCCTTCCTTTTCCCTCAACTCGGGCACCAGTAGATCAAACCCTGCCAGATAAACAAAAGTGCCGCATGTGGCTGCCGCAAGAATCCCATGGGCCATCTCCCAACCTTCCAAACCTACTCCTGCCGCCAACCAAGCCCCCAGTGGACTTGCCAAACTTAGAATCACAGTTGCCCCAACAATTTTCGCTGCTGAAAAGCCGTACCGCCCCAAAGTCACCGCCAATGCAAATGTGTCCGTTGCCTTGTGGACAAGGATGGCAAAACCAAGAGCGTCTTGGGCCGCTCCGGAATGAACAGACCCTAAAGCCAAACCCTCCAGCACCGAATGAAAGGCGAGCATTCCGCCCAAAATATACGGCTTAGCTGGCACACCCGTTCCTCCGTGGGGATGGCATCCGTGCATTTCCGCATGGGCATGGTGCCCTTGCCGATCCAACCAAAATAAAAAGCCACCTGTCGCCACCATCATCGCCAAGCCAGGAAAGGTCCCCAGCGTTCCCAGCGCCTCTGGCCCCAGTTCAAAAAGTGCAGTCGCTAAAAAAGCTCCGCCGGCAAACGTTCCTCCAAGACATAGCCACGAAACTTTCGCACCCGCTGCCCTCATCGGTACCGCCGCGAGACCCCCCGCGAGCCCCGCGACAAAAAGGAGGATCAGAAGAACGGTGATGCCCATGTTCTTTGCCTAGCGCAAAAAATCGCATGTGGCGAGGGCGCGCACATTGAAAAAAGTGGCAGTGGAGGGATTTGAACCCCCGACCCAAGGCTTATGAGTCCCTTGCTCTACCAGGCTGAGCTACACTGCCGTAGATGCTTCGTTCTACCTCCCTTAGGCACCTTCGCCAAGCCACGACCCGCCCTGCCTTCAAGACAAAATGGGTCGGCGACCCCCCTTCCAACCGCTAACGCAGAAGGATGCACATGCGCCGATTCTTAGGGATTCTTGCTTGGCTCGGCATCATGGCCACCGTCTTCGCCGCCACCACTCATACGGTTCAGAAAGGAGAGACTTTTTACCAAATCGCAAAGGCTCGGGGCACCACCCCCCAAGCCCTTATGAAAGCGAATCCCTCCGTCAACCCTCAGCGTCTGCACGCAGGGGATATCCTGCAACTCCCATCGGCCAAAACCCCTCCGCCCTCAACCCCATCGCCAAAAACCGAAGCTCCCCCCCCGGCAAAACCCACCTCAACAAAACCGGAATGGGTGAAGGTCAAAAAAGGGGACACCTTGGCCAAAATTTCTCGAGAGCAAGCGGTCGCAATTGAGGATATTCGCAAATGGAACTCCTTGAAAGGCGACACCATTCATCCTGACAATCTCCTGCGTCTTCAACCTCCCAAAAGCACGCCTCCTAAAATCATCCTTCCCCCTTCCATTCCCCTGCCCTCCCCCGCCCCACAACTCACTTTTCTGTCCCCCGTCCGCGCCCAGATCGATTCTGCCCGCGATCAGATGCGCGAATGGGAATACATCGTGGTTCACCACAGCGGCACATCGGGAGGGAACGCCTCCATCTTTGATGCCTACCATAAAGAACGCGGCATGGAGAACGGGATGGCTTACCACTTTGTCATCGGCAACGGATCCGATTCAGGCAACGGCCAAATTGAGGTCGGCAACCGCTGGCGTAGACAGATCCAAGGAGGTCACCTCGCAAGTGATAGCCTGAACGAAATCGCAATCGGAATCTGTCTCGTTGGAGATTTCACCCATCACCAACCCAGCCCTCGCCAAATCGATGCTTTGACTGAACTCGTGCTACACCTTCGCAAAATCAGCCCCTCACCCCGCCTCAAATTCCGTCTTCATCGCGAAATCAATACCAAGCCCACCGAGTGTCCGGGAAAACTCTTCCCCTCATCAAAAATTCACGACGTCTTGGATTGAGCCTCCCCATTCAGAGGCTGAAACCCAACCCACACCTTCCGTGCGCGTGGGCCATCAAATTCCGCAAAGTAGATCATCTGCCACGTCCCAAACCTCAACTTTCCTTTCTCCAAAGGCCAAGCCAGATGATTTCCCACCATCGCCGCTTTCACATGCGCCGCACTATTCCCCTCCCCATGCCGGTACTCCCGACTTTCCCATGGCACAGCCTTGTCCAAAGCGACCGCCATATCCCGCCGCACATCCGGATCCGCGCCCTCCTGAATGGTGACCCCCGCCGTGGTATGCGGAATCACCACATGCAACAACCCATCCCTCCAGCCCCTCTTCGCTGCCACCTCTTCAAGGATTTGTGCTAAGGGCAGAAATTCTGTATGACTTCGTGAGTTGATGAGCACTTCTTCTAGCATCGGAGGCATATGATTGTCGTAACAGGTGGAACCGGTTTTGTCGGTCAGGAAATTTGCCGTGCCCTGCGCGCCGAGGGCCTTCCCGTTCGCGCCCTCGCACGCACGCCTCCTTCGAAACTCCCTGAGGGAGTCGAATTTTTTGCTGCCGACGTCACACAGCCTGACTCCCTGCGCCGCGCGTTTCACCAAGCCCAAGCAGTCATTCACACAGTTGGAATTATCCACGAATCTCAGAATCAGACTTTTGCTCGCGTTCATCTAGAAGGCACGGCTCACGTGGTTGCCGCCGCCCGCGCCGCCGCCGTGCCTCGCATGGTTTACCTCAGCGCCCTCGGCACACGTCCCCACGCTGTATCCCAATATCACCAAACGAAGTGGGGCTCGGAGGAGATCGTGCGCAATAGCGGATTGGCCTCCACCATCTTTCGGCCCTCCCTCATCTACGGAAAAGGTGACGCCTCCACCACTCGCCTCGCCTCTCTGCTTCAGCCCCCCCTTTCCTGGCTGTCTGCAGGCCTTCTTCCCATTCCAGGCGGTAAAGACGTCACTCTTTGCCCCGTATCGGTGTTATCTGTCGCCGACTCCATAGTCCGATCCCTTGGCCAAGCCCAAGCCGTCGGCCAAACTTTCGATCTTTGTGGCCCCACCACAACTCTGCGCGATCTCGCTCTTGAAATTGCCTGCGTCCTTGGCCTTCGCCCCTCTTGGGTCGAAAATTCGCCCGATGTGATTCTCGCAACTCTTCCCTGGATCTGGTTGACCCAACCCAAACCAATTCTTTTCCCCGTCCCACTCCAACTTTGTAGACTGTTCGCTGCCGTGACCGAACGCCTCCTTCCTCATCCCCCCTTAACCACAGATCAAATTGTGATGCTCGAGGAGGGCCAAGCGGGGGACTCCTCTCCCGCCTCCAAGCTCCTTGGCTTTCATACGCCCCCCCTTGCCCAAGGTCTGGCCTCCTATCTGGCTCCTCGCGCAGGCGGAGCGGCAGACCGACAAATGTGAGTGACGCAATTCGTGCCGCTCGGATTCGTCACGTCCTGCTAACTGCCCTCGTTTGCAACGTTCTTCTCGCAGGTCTTAAGTTTTGGATCGGTTGGCGGTTTGGCAGTTTGGGCGTTCTTTCCGATGCGATGCACTCCCTTCTTGATGGTGCCGCCAGCGTCATCGCCCTCATCGGAATCACCGCTGCCGCCCGTCCTCCGGATGCCAACCACCCTTATGGGCATCGCAAATACGAAATCCTCACCACCATGATCGTGGCAGGTCTTCTCTTTCTTAGTGCATGGGAAATCTTGGGAGCTTCCATCTCGCGCTTGCTCCACCACTCTCCCGCCCCACAATTTAGCTGGCTGGGACTCTCCCTTCTCACGCTGGGAATCGTCGTAAACACTTTCTTGTCGAACTGGGAGAAGAGGGCAGGACTTGAGGTTTCAAGCCCCCTTCTGCTCGCTGATGCGACGCACACCCGCACAGACATCTACTCTTCGCTCCTCGCCATAGCCGCGCTAGGGAGCGGGGCGTTCCAAATTCCTTGGCTCGATCCTCTTTTAGCGATCGGAATCGTCATTTTCTTGGGCCGGGCAATCTACGAGATTTTTCTCGAGGGCGTAAAAGTTGTCTCCGATGCAACCCGCCTTGACCCTGCCCTGATTCGGTCCGTTGCTGAAAAGGTGGAGGGCGTTCGCGGCGCCCACGCCATCCGCTCTCACGGAATGCAAAACGATATCCACATTGATCTCCATATTCAGGTCGCCGACCAACTCACCGCACGCCAAGTCTTCGAAATAGAAAACCGCGTGAACCAAGCATTGCGGGACTCTTTTCCAGGCGTCACCCATGTTGCCCTTCGACACGAGCCCGGCGATCTTCCGATCGAACCCGATGCCTGACCTCCCGCGAACCCAACGCCATCTGGAGGAGGGTCTAAGTTCAAACCAGTGGTGTGGGTACTCTTTGACCGCCATCCACTGCGGCAACCCTCACACACTCTATGGCGGCAAAGTGACCGCTCCTCATGCCTCCATCTGTTGGCTCTCCGCAGGCAAACCCGTTGTCGCAGCGGGCATTCTTAAGGTTCTTGAGGAAAAACCAGATCTTTGGGATCACCCCCTTTCTAAAACTTTTCCTGAACTCACAGGAACGCCAATCGGAAATCTAAAATTGCTCTCTGTGCTCACGCACCAGACGGGCCTTCGGTTTCCGAACCTAGACCTTTCGGCACCCAGAAACATTACTTTGCAAACTTTGGCTCAAACGAACTCCGCTGACTGCCAACTCACCCCTGAACAAGCCGCCTACGATCCCCGCGGTGGTTGGTGGCTTTTACAACAGTGGATCGAGCATCACTCAAATCGCCCATGGCGAGACTTCCTCCATAAAACCATTCTCGAACCAAGTGGAGCACGCGGGATCTTTTTCGCAGAAAAAAACCGCAATGCTGAAATACCCATGGAAGAGCGAAAATCGGATCAATGGGTAGCCGCACCATCAGAGAACGAATTTGGCAATCTTTGCGGATCCTCCCTTGATCTAGCCCGCTTCTACCAAACCGTTGGATCAGGAGGAGTTAGCCCGGAGACGGGGAAAAAAGTTCTACAACCCGCCTCAATCCGCAAGTTTCTGCAACCCTGGCGCACGGGAGTGAAAGACATGACATTCCTTCACATCGTGGATTTTGGCCTTGGCATCATTTTGGACAGCAACAAGCACGGAGCCGCTACCGTACCCTACGGCTTTGGCACAAAGTCTTCCGACAAAGCCTTCGGTCACGGTGGCGCTCGCT
The DNA here is from genome assembly GCA_044358595.1 of Methylacidiphilales bacterium. GTDB lineage: Bacteria > Verrucomicrobiota > Verrucomicrobiia > Methylacidiphilales > Verrucolacustridaceae > Verrucolacustris. Next base: position 229,353 of record JBIKNP010000001.1, on the reverse strand, counting down.
CCTCAATCGGTTTTGCCGACCCAGAGCATGATCTTGTTGTCACCCTATGCCTCATTGGACAAGTACCCGAACCCCGCCATCAGGCTCGCATGCGAACCTTGATCGACCTTTTGCGTTCCGAATTGGCCTAAGAGAACCAATCTCTTAATCTTGCGTATGGCGAAGGGAAGAATGGCCTGGCTCGACGTCACAAAAGGGTGGGCAATTCTCTGGGTCGTCTACTTTCACTCCTTTACCTGCTGGATCAAACCCCCCTCCCCGATCGGCTCTGATTTTATCACCGGAGTAATCCGCCCTGACGCCTGGACGGGACTTATTCCGTTCCTGACGTCCATCGGTCGCTCCATTTTCATCGGCGTTTCCATGCTGGGTTTTCATGCGGTAGGCCTTTTTCTTGTAGCGAGCGGGTTTCTCCTCGCTCAATCCGCCACACGTGCTGCCGAGAAATCCGGGGGTGTGGCTTGGGGCTCGTGGATACTTCATCGGCTTGTCCGGCTGTATCCGATGTACTGGTTTGCCCATCTGATCTACCTCCTCAGCCCATTTGAGGCCCGCCTCGAGCCTGTCGACTGGCGATTCTGGGTAAGCCTATCGGGGCTGCGGTTTCTATGGATCGACTACAACTTTTTCTATCTCAATGCGGCTTGGTGGTACTTTTGCCTCATCATTCAGCTTTTTGCTCTCTTTCCCATCCTCATGGCGGGACTGCGAAAGTGGGGGCCGATTCCCTTCCTGCTGGTCGCGGTGGGCGTCGGATTTTTTTCCCGCGTCTATCTTCTCTATATCCACCCCTCAAGCGGGCAGTGGGTTCTGGGAGGATGCGGACTCAGTCGCCTTCCCGAGTTCGCATTTGGCATGGTCTTGGGTTCTTGGTTTGCGAAACATCCCGACTCTTTTGAGAGCTGGTTGCTTCGCGGTCGTGGCCTTCTAACTGGGCTGTGCCTATACCCTGTCGCCCTTCTGGTATACCAACTCCCTCGAGGATACGTGGCGGTTGATTTTCTGACTGGAATCGCCTGTTTCCTCGTTGTGGCAGGAGCCTCAGGATTTTGGTCAAAAATTCCCTACTTGGGCCAGGGTCTTGCATTGGCAGGCTCTTTTTCCTACGGCATCTACCTGGTTCACCAACCCTATGCCATACACTTTGCTTCTTCCTTGAAGGATCAACCTGCGTGGATTGCCGTCCCAAGCCTTCTCCTCATTGCCACTGGGTTGGCTGTTTGGGGCGGATGCCTCGAAAAAATACTCACCCGCTGGATGACTCCTCCGGTTGCCCCCAAATCCATCTCCCCCTAGAAAGAAACGATGCTTATCACCCTTCGGCGAAAGTTCGATTTTGAGGCCGCGCAACACCTTCCCTCCTTTCCAGAGGGTCATAAGTGTCGCCAGCTTCACGGTCACAGCTTTTCACTGGAAGTGTGTGTTTCGGGTGTAGCCGATCCAAAATCAGGCCTTCTTTACGACCACGCGAAAATTGCCGAAGCGGTCCGCCCAATCCTTGAAAAGCTCGATCACTCGTGTCTCAACGATATGGCAGGACTAGAAAACCCAACTTTAGAAATTATTTGCCAATGGTTTTGGAAAAAACTAGCCCCGCTTCTCCCAGGTCTTTCTGAAATTACTTTGCACGAAACCCCACGCGCCTCTTGCACCTTGAGGGCCAATTAAAATGCCCAGCCGCTCCTTTGTCACGATCGGGTTAGTCGGTCCAGATCGTTCGGGCGCCATTGCCGCGGTGACTCAACAGCTGTTCCGAATGGGTGCCAATATCGAATCCCTCGAGGAACAGGTCGCTCGAGGCAAGTTCCGCATGACTCTTCTCGCTTCGTGGCCCGGCTCAAAACTGGAAGGGCAAAGAATCCGTGCCCAGCTCCTCTCTCTCGCACAGCAACTTCGCATGAAGCTCACTCTTCGCCTTTCCGATGCAACAAGAACCCGCAAACGCCTTGCCATCCTAGTATCCAAAGAGACGCATGCGGCTGAGGCCATTCTCCGTGCGTGGAAATCACGCGGCCTTTCTGCCGAACCTGTTCTCGTTGCTGGAAATCATCCTCAACTTCGATCCCTCGCCCGTCGCTTTCGCCTTCCCTTTGCCTTTATCGATTATCGGGATCGGCCACGGGCCGAGTCCGCTCTCCAATCCCACCTAGAAAAAGCTGAAGTCGACCTCGTCGTACTGGCTCGCTTTATGAAGATTCTCTCCCCTGATTTTGTTTGGCACTGGAAAAACAGAATCTTGAACATTCACCCCTCCCTCTTGCCCGCCTTTCCGGGAGCATCTGCCTACCGCCAAGCCTACGACAAAGGAGTCAAGATTGTCGGGGTGACCGCGCACTTTGTGACTCCGGATTTAGATCAAGGGCCCATTCTCTGCCAGGACGTTCTGCGTCTCCGCCCCAATGAGCCCCTCGCAAGTATCATTTCAAGGGGGCAGAAACTTGAGGCCGCGTGCCTCCTCCGTGCGCTTAAACTCTGCCTAAGCCGCCAACTCGACATTCACTGGGGTCGAGTTCATGGCGTTTAACCGATCGGTTTTTCTTTCCTGCTCCCGCCCTTCGTAGTCCCGTAACTGCGGAACGAAGTAAGGCGAGTTCACGGCGTTTAAGGCTTCGCTTCCTCTTTTGCCTCTGTGTCGGTTGCAGGACCTTCCCCCACCGGAACCTCAGCTGGGCTTCCGACTTTGGGAGCTGACTCCGCATTTACTTTCACAAATTTCACGGGTCCTTTCCTTCCTAAACTGTTTTTCCAAGTCCCTTCTAAGCTTTTTGCGTCGCTCGAAATCTGAAGATCCAACTCCACCTTCGGATCAAACCCTGGCTTAGGAAGTTGAGTATAGGTTAACGGCAATTTCACCCGCGCCCCTTCAATCTTTCCCTTCCCATGCCACACCCCTGACCCCCCATCCGCCCACACTCCATACCCCGCCACATGCAAAAAGGGTCCCTCCTGAGAAACAATAACCACCGATTGCGATATTCCGATCGTCGTATTTTTCCAAAGTCCCGCTAGATTTGCCTCTGCGGCCCAACCGAAACCCCACGCCCACCCAATAAGAATAACGCAGACTAAAATCTTTTTCATCAGCCCGAATCTGCTCCTCATCTTTTCCTCGGCAAGCGAGAAACCTTTTTTAGTCGCTCTACGGCGACAGTGACTTTTCCACCTGAAAGATGAAGAGCTTTTCTCGCCTCTTCCACGCCCGTTTGAGTCAGAGCGCGTATCAGTTGAATGGCTCGTGCGTGTAACTTCTCGTTCGACGGCACCACATTCACCATAAGATTATCAAACACTCGACCCAGCCGAATCATGGCTATCGAGCTGAGAATATTGCACACCATCTTCGTTACCGTCCCAGCCTTCAACCGTGTTGACCCCGCAATTAATTCTGGCCCCACATCCAACCGAACCACCGCTTGAGGCCTAACTCCTCCCTTCACAGGACTCCAATTCGGATGAGCCGTAACAAGCACCGTTGCAGCTCCCATCCGACATCCCTCCCGAAGCGCCCCATGCACAAACGGGGTCCTTCCGCTCGCCGTCAATCCAACCAAAACATCCCGTTTTCCCACCCTCCGCTCGTAAACGGACCGCTTCCCCGCCTCTGCATCATCCTCCGCTCCCTCCTGAGCTCGAAAGATCGCCTCAGGCCCACCCGCCAAAATCGCCTGCACCTGCTCGGGTGGGGCATGAAATGTCGGAGGTATCTCACTCGCATCTAACACGCCCAGCCGGCCACTGGTTCCCGCGCCTACATAAAAAAGCCTCCCTCCCCGCTGTAACGCCCGAGATACAATTTCAGCTGCTTTCTGGATCTCCCCACTAGCCTTGCGGAGGCCTCGCACAGTAAAGGCCTCCTCCTCCACAAATAGCCGAACCAGCTGATCCACAGATTTTTTATGCAATCCCCGGGACCGAGGATTGGTTCGCTCCGTCGGCAACGTCTCAACAGAAACCAGTGGTCTCTCCGTATCGACCTCCTCGCCTACACGCAAACTGGAGCCTGCAACCATTCGAGCTGCCCCTACCTCACCTGGAATTTTTAAAACGGAAACCTCTGTACCAGAGAAAATGCCGCGCAAGGCACGTACGAACGCTTGCCGATAAAATCCGTTTTGAAAAAGCCCTCCCGTCAAAGCCCACCGCGGTCGCCTTACCCCCACCCTTTTTGCCAACTCCCCCGCCATCTCCGCTAGCTCCAAGGCACTCGCTCGTACGACACGGCACGCCAGTGGGTCCCTCCTCTCGGCCGCCCTCAAAATTCCAGGCGCAAATCCCGCCAGCCACTCCTTTCCATGAGCCCGATAAACCTCCCGTACCAAGTGATCTAAGTCCCCGGCTCCGCTGTACGCCATCAAAGTCGCCGCAAGAGCAGGAGCTTTTCCTTCACGATCCCGTTCCCGCAGTACCGCCCGAATCGCCCGTTGAGCCAAATCATATCCACTGCCCGCATCTCCCAAAATATGCCCGTGCCCCCCTGCACCATATTTTCTCCCCTTTACTCTCCCCACCACATTGCTACCCGTTCCAGCAATCACCAAAAATCCATCCTCCACTCCCCAAGCCGCACCAAGCGCCGAATCCGTATCCTGTCCAACGACCACCTTTGTCACCCTCGGCCACACCTGACGCAAAACTCCTCGCGCCATATCCATCTCTTTCTTGCCCCTCGCCCCAGCAAAACCCGCACCAATCGCTTGGGGCGACATCGGCACCTTGCCCGCAATCTCCGTCACCACCTTCCTCAACCCCTCTCTCCCCACGAGCATCAAATTTGATCCCCCTACAGTTCCTCCCGCCAAACGCCGCCCGCCTTGACCCAGCAGGATCCAGGACGTTTTCGTCCCTCCACCCTCAATCCCTAAAAGGGGAGCCAATTCTTTCGCGTTGCTCTGCTTCACTCTACCCCCAAAATGCCCTTGATATGGAAAAGCCGCCATGGAAAAACTTTCTCCCCTGCGCCGCCTTTTACGCCTTGATGCTGAGTGTCTCCGCCCTCCCCGCAAACCGTATTCAAAAGATCGACTCCTTTGTCCATCTCCCCAATGACAAAGTTGTGCATCTTGGCGTCTACACGGTCTTCGGGTTTCTCCTCGGGGCCCTTCCTTACCCCTCCGTCGCATTGGGCATGACAGGATCCCTCCTCGGAGCCCTCGATGAACAGAGCCAACGCCTCGCCCCTGGTCGTGAAGTCTCCTTTCGCGACTGGATTGCCGATGTTCTCGGCATCTCCCTAGGCCTCGCCCTGCGACGCCGCCGCCGGTGAGCAACTCCCCCGCCCAACGCTACGCACGCCTTCTTCAAGAAGTCCGCCGGCACGACCACCTCTACTACGTTCAAGCCCAACCCGAAATCTCAGATGCCGCCTACGATCGCCTCTACCGCGAACTGGTCGATCTCGAAGCCGATCACCCCAAACTGGCTGACGAAAACTCTCCCACCCGCAAGGTCGGGGGTGCCCCACTCGACTCCTTTCGCACCGTCGCACACGCGGTGCGGATGCAAAGCCTCAACAACACCTACAGCGAACAGGAACTGACAGAATTTCTCGATCGTGTTGAAAAAAATCTTCACGGCCAAGCGGCTGAGTTTGCCATCGAACCCAAAGTGGACGGTCTGGCCGTAAGCATTCGTTACGAAAACGGCCACCTCACTCTTGGTCTGACCCGGGGTGACGGGGAAAAAGGCGACGACATCACCGAAAATCTCAAAACCATTCGCAATCTTCCCCTCTCTGTTCCCGATCTCCCGCCCCGCATCGAATTTCGCGGTGAAGTTTATCTTCCCGAACCCGCCTTCGCCGCCCTCAACCAAACCCGCATAAAAAAAGGTGAGCCCCTTTTCGCGAACCCAAGAAATGCCGCCGCAGGGACTCTCAAACTGCTCGACTCTCGCGAGGTGGCCAGACGCCCCCTTGCCATCGTCCTCTATGGCTTGGGGGAATCCGTCGGACTCTCTCTCAAAACCCAAAGCGAACTCCATCAGAAAATTCTTTCTTGGGGACTGCCGGGACACTCCTGGTTTCGCCACGTTCATAAACCTGCCGATGTCCTGACGGCAGTTCGCGAACTCGACCAAGCCCGCACAAAGTTTTCCTTCGCGACCGATGGCGCGGTCATCAAAGTCAACCGCTTCGACCAGCAAAAAGTCTTGGGCCAGACCGACAAAGCCCCTCGCTGGGCTATCGCCTATAAATATGCCCCTGACCAATCCGAAACTCGTCTTCTCTCTGTCACCTTCCAAGTCGGACGCACAGGCGTGATTACCCCCGTTGCCGAACTTGACCCCGTTCTCCTGAGCGGCTCAACCGTTTCCCGTGCCACCCTTCACAACTTTGAGGAAATCGCCCGTAAAGATATCCGCGTAGGGGATCTTGTTCGCGTCGAAAAAGCAGGAGAGGTCATTCCCGCCGTCATCTCCGTCAATCTTGCCAAGCGCCCACCCCAATCCAAACCCATCTGTGTTCCCCGCCACTGCCCCGTGTGCGAAGGCCCTTTGGTGAAAGAGGACGTATTCCTTCGTTGCACCTCTCGCGACTGCATCGGTCAGCTCAAACGTCGTCTTCAACACTTTGCCCACCGCGGTGCGATGGATATCGAAGGCTTAGGAGAGGTCATGGCCGCACAACTTGTAGACGCCGGCCTCATCCTCCACTTGGATCAGATTTACGATCTCACACAGGAAAAACTCTCTGCCTTGGAGCGCATGGGCGATAAATCGGCCGCAAACCTTATCGCGGCAATCGATGCCAGTCGCCATCGCACCCTAGGGCGCCTCATCTTTGCCCTTGGCATCCCCCAAGTCGGCGCAGTTCTTTCCGAGACTCTGGCCCGCCACTTCGGATCTCTTTCGGCACTCACGAAGGCCAAAGTGGCCGATCTGACCCAAGTGAAAGATGTGGGAGAAAAAGTGGCCGAAGAGATCGTCGCCTTCTTCCAGGAAACCGCATCCCGCCGCCTTCTCGATGCCCTCAAAAAGGCCGGGCTTAACTTCGAGGCTTTGCCTGAAGAGTTGGCCGTCCGCGGTGGCGTGTTCTCGGCAAAGAAGTTCGTTATCACAGGAACGCTTACTCAGCCGCGAGAGGACTTTATCCGCCGAATTCAGTCCCAAGGAGGCTCCGTCGCTGGCTCTGTCAGCGCAAAAACAGATTTCGTTTTGGCGGGCGAAGAAGCTGGATCCAAACTGGAAAAGGCACGCTCTCTTGGGGTCCGAGTTATTTCAGAAAAAGAGTTTGAAAAGCTTGTCGGCCAGAAAACGGGAGAGTGATATATATCCATGCAATCTTCTCTTCTCATAACCCTCTTGTTCGTTTTGGGTTCCCCCTCACTCTCGCTCGCTCAATCCAATCCAGGCGCGGCAGAAGATGCCGAAATGGAGCGGAGAAAGATTCTTAAAGCGGCGGATCAAGTGGATCGGGTCGACCAACAGGTGGATCAGATTCAAAGCCGTGTCTCCACCCTCGAACAACTAATCACAGAACTTCGCCAACAATCCCAATCCCTGAAAGAAAGCCTCGCCAATGCAGCGGCAAAATCATCCGAGGAACGCACCGCCTTGCTGGATGAGGTCTCCAAAATGCTTGCAGAGCGAAAAGAGCGCGAAAAATCTAAACCTGTCGAAAAACCTGCGACCCAAAAAGTGACCGAGAAAGAGGGTTATGAGCACGTGGTTGCAAAAGGGGACACGCTGAGCTCCATAGCCCAAGCCTACAACGCTGAGTACCAACTAAAACTTACCGCTGAATCGATCCGTCAAGCCAACCAGCTCGCTAAGGGAGCCCCACTCAAAATCGGGCAAAAGATTCTCGTACCCTCAAAATAAATCCAATGAGCCAGCTGGCCTCCTTGTACAAGCTTCAGAAAGTCCAAACGGGAAGAATTCTGGGCCCGATGGATCTGGATCACTTAAAAGCACTCGCTAACCAGTCTCTCATCGCCCCAGACGATCTTGTTCAAATCGACGAAGGGCCTTGGATTAAAGCTCCAGAAGTCGCGGGTCTCGAAATGCTCTGGTGGGTCGAACCCTTAGATGGTCCTCGGTACGGTCCCACCACGGCAGGCACAATCGCAGAGTTTCTTCAGAGTGGCCAACTCGGGGGCTCGGAACTCGTCACTCACGTTCGCAACAAGGAAACCTATACGGCATCCGAATTTATTGAAGAAATGCGCCGCCGCCGCGCTGCTCGCCTCAAAAGTAGAACCATCAAACTTGAGGAAGCCCCTGAAACAACTCCATCCTTCGAATCCAGCCCCGCTTTTGATTCCGCGCTGCGCCTCAGAATTAAGCAGCTGGAGACCGATCTGGCCAAAGCACGCGAACAGCTCGACGCCCAAGCCCACGAACTGGCCCGTCTCCGCGCCTCCCTCTCCTAAAGTCCTCCCACCCTTCCGCTTGACCCACCCGCGTCCTCGTCGCTACTTTTTGATGTTCAACATCTTCTTTTTTTATGCGCCACACTATCTCTGTCGTAGTCCAGAACCGCTTCGGTGTTCTCACCCGAATCGCAGGCCTGTTTAGCGGCCGCGGGTTCAATATCGACACCCTGAACGTCGGTCCCACGCAAAACGACAAAATCTCACGCATGACCCTCGTCGTTGTCGGCAACGATCAGGTCCTGGAACAAGTCGTCAAACAGCTGAATAAGCTGGTCGATGTTCTCGAAGTTCACGACTTCAAGGATGGCGATGTCATCGATCGGGAGTTGATCCTTCTTCGGGTCAAAGCCACCTCATCCACTCGTCCTGAGGTCATGCAGATCTGCGATATTTTCCGTGCCAAGATTGTCGACGTCCAATCCAGTAGCCTCTCGATCGAGGTGACAGGGGACGAAAGCAAAATTGATAAGTTTCTACAACTCATGAAACCCTTCGGCGTGCTGGAGCTCAGCCGAACAGGTCGTATAGCCCTACCCCGCCGCTGATCTTACCCCCTCAACAAAACCCTAAACTGGAGAAACACCTATGCCCGCCCGCATCTACACCGACCGTGACGCCAACCTGACCCCACTAAAAAAACGCCGTGTGGCTGTCATCGGCTTCGGCTCCCAAGGCCACGCCCATGCCCTCAACCTCAAAAACAGTGGCATCAAAGTCACCATCGGTCTTTACAAAGGCAGCAAGTCCATCGCTGTCGCAAAAAAACACGGCTTTAAAGTTCTTCCGACTGCCGAGGCGGTCCGTTCTGCGGACGTGATCTTTGTGGCTGTCCCGGACCTCAAGATTCCATCCGTCTACGAGAAAGATATCGCCCCTAACCTCCGCAAGGGTCAATGCCTCCTCTTTAGCCACGGCTTTGCCATTCACTATAAAACAGTCAAACCCCCGAAGAACGTGGATGTCATCCTCGTTGCTCCGAAAGGCCCCGGCCACATCGTGCGTCGCCAATATCAAGAAGGTCGCGGGGTCCCGGCCCTCTTTGCAGTCCAACAAAACCCGTCCGGCCAAGCACGCGCGATCGCCATGGCATGGGCACGCGGGATCGGCGCCACACGCGCAGGTCTTCTGCAAACAACCTTCAAAGAAGAGACCGAGACCGACCTCTTTGGCGAACAAGCCGTTCTTTGCGGGGGCACTTCTGCCCTCATCCAGGCGGGCTTCGAGGTTCTTCTCAAAGCAGGCTATCAACCTGAAGTTGCTTACTTCGAGGTTCTGCATGAGTTGAAGCTCATCGTGGATCTCATCAACGAATCCGGGATCGCAGGTATGCGTTTCTCGATTTCGGAAACCGCCAAATACGGAGATGTCACACGAGGCCCACGCGTGGTGGATGGTCGTACGAAAAAAGCCATGGAATCCGTTCTACGAGAAATTCGTGACGGAACCTTCGCCAAAGAGTGGATTCGCGAAAGCCGCACTGGAATGAAGCGGTATCACGCTCTACTCAAAAAAGGCGAAAAACACCCCATCGAAAAAACAGGGGCTCGTCTTCGTGGCCTGATGCCTTGGATACGCCGCAGGAATCTCAAAGGCGCTCAAGCCGCTTACTAACGGGCTCCTCAATTGGGGCGGCCTGTCTTGTGGTAATTTGCGTTACCCAAGAGGTGCAATTTTGGGTATTTGGCTCTAGGCTATCTTCATGCCCGATGACCGCATCTTAATTTTCGATACGACCCTCCGCGACGGGGAACAGTGCCCTGGCGCCGCGATGACCCAGCCCCAAAAGCTTGCTGTCGCTCGCCAGTTAGCTCGTCTGGGTGTCGATATTATTGAGGCAGGCTTTCCCATCGCCAGCCGAGGAGACTTCGAGTCCGTTCATGAAATCGCCAAAACGGTCCGCGGGCCCCAAATCTGTGGACTCGCTCGGTGTGTTCCCGCAGATATCAGCGCCGCTGGTGCTGCCGTCAAACCCGCAGGCAAAAAAGGCCGAATCCACGTCTTCCTCGGAACCAGCAAAATCCATCGCGAATTTAAATTAGGAAAAGCCCGTAAAGAGATTCTTCGACTCGCCGTGGATGGGGTGCGAAGGGCCAAGAAGTTCACCCCGAATGTTGAATTTTCACCCGAGGACGCATCCCGTACGGAAATCGATTTCTTGATCGAAGTCGTCGAAGCTGCCATTGCCGCAGGCGCAACCACCATCAACCTTCCCGACACGACGGGTTACGCAACGCCCGAGGAGTACGGTCGCATGTTCTCCGACGTTCTCACCCTGGCACACGGCGCGACCGATGTCATTTTGAGCACTCACTGCCACAACGATCTCGGCCTGGCCGTCGCGAACTCCCTTTCTGCAGTTCACGCGGGAGCACGTCAGGTCGAATGCACTCTGAACGGAATTGGTGAACGTGCAGGCAATGCTGCCCTCGAGGAGGTTGTCATGGCTCTGCGTACTCGTTCCGACTGTTATCCACACATCACCACGGGCATTCATAGCCGCGAGATTGTCCGCACCTCTCGCCTTGTTTCAGGAGCCTGCGGTTTCCCTATTCCCAGAAACAAAGCCATCGTGGGCCTCAATGCTTTCGCCCACAGCTCGGGCATTCATCAGGACGGGATTCTAAAAAAACGCGAAACGTACGAAATCATGAACCCTCAAATTGTGGGCTGGGGGAAAACAGAACTTCCTCTCACCAAGCATAGCGGCCGTGCCGCCGTGGCATCCCGCCTTAAACATCTGGGGTACACCCTCCGGCCTGCTGAGCTCAATGCCATCTTCACTCGATGCAAGGAAATCGGTGACAAGAAAAAGTTCATTTATGACGACGACCTTGTCTCCCTCGTGGGAGCCCATATTCAGAATCCACGGGAAACTTACTCCCTCCATGCCCTGCACGTTCACATGGGGACAGGGGAAAAGCCTGTGGCTGAAATCAGCCTTCGCTGCTCAAAACAAAATCACTTCGCAATAGGCACAGGCGACGGAGCTGTCGACGCTGTCATGAAAACCATCGATCAGATCACGGGTCTTAAGGGACATCTCACCGAATATCAGGTGCGTGCCGTGACCGAGGGCAAAGATGCGGTGGGGGAGGTCAGTCTGGGAGTCCGTTTCAAGGCCAAGAGTGATCCCGTTGCGGGCCGCTCCGCAGCTACCGATGTGATCGAATCCAGTGCTCTTGCCTACCTGTCCGCCGTGAATCGTTGGCTGGCAGAAAGCGGTCGGGCCTCCCCAAAGAAGACCCGACGCGCTTTAGCCAATCCTTAACTTTTTCGATCAATCGTAACTGGGATTGCGAGGACCGCGCTCGTAATCAAACTCCGAGCTCCGCTCAGGCCGCTCGTCCCGCGGGGGGCGATCCTGACGACCGCCTCCACCAAAACGCTCTCCTGTGGATTTCGCTCCGTTTACAATCAGAAGCCGTCCCATGAAATCAGTGTCATGGAGCTTTTTGGCGACTTCTTGAGCACCCTCCAGGGTCTGCATTTCGGCAAAGCCGAAGCCCTTGGAGTTGCCCCCACCTTCCCGAACCACTTCTACATTTTTAACCGCTGCGATTTTGCTCAAATGATCGAACACATCGCTCTCCGAAGCGTCATAAGACAGGTTACCAATGTATAACCTCGGCGTGAGCACCTCCATTGGGGGCGCGGTCCGCGTCCGCTGGGGACGTGGCCCGTCGTTCCTGCCATTTCGCTGTCCAGAGTAATTTGAAGCGGGGGCGGACGACCTGCCTCCCATTCCAAATAGCTTTTTAATAAAGCCCCAGAAACCACCCGAGCTGGGTCGGGCTTCTCGGCGGGGACCTCCCCGTCCTCCGCCAAAACGATTGTGGCGGCGGTGGCGTCGTTCATGGGGTCCGCCTCCGGGGCGGGATCCGTATCGTGCGTCGTGACTCATAGGTTGATGTGCGGCGGAAAGATATTGCCCGAGCGGACCAACCGAGCGCTCAGCGCCCGATCGACGAAGGATGGATTGAGCCTCGATGGCCAACCGCAATCACTTCCGTGAGGTTCTTATCGTTCTCTTTAGGTCTGCGAGGGTGGGGCGTTTCCTTTGATCCGAAATTAGATCTGGGTCGATCACGGAAACCGGATCAGCACGCCCTTTGTTCGACTCCCCGCCGAACTCCTTTCAAGACGAACAACATATACGGAAATCCATGCCTTTGCAAGCATGCATAAAGTATTGATGTATATTAGCTTAAGCCTGTTGCGGGTTCGTGGAAGAGGCCGTAAGCATAGGGGCCGTTCCCACATTCCCCCCGCTTAAGTAAAAACCAGCCCCCGCCTGCTGAGGTAGCAACATCATAGCTAACGCTTCTTTCCAGGTTCCATCCACCCAGTACGGATTTCCTAAAAAGTCCCCTGTCTGCCCAAACTCTCCATAAAACCAAGTGTAGTTATCCAAACCCTCTGCAAATCCCCCCGTTTGAGCCACCACCAGCGTTTTCTTTCCATCCGAACCATCCTCCGCTTGGCAAATTAACTCCCCACCATCTTGCAACGTCCACCGCACATCCCAATAGGTTGTCTCCCCCTCTCTCCAGGTCGATCCGTGCGCCCGAACCATCTGGCTTAACGCCCGCGCGAAACGATTCCAATCATCTACCGCCCACTCACTGGGCTGTAAAATCTGCTGAACCCGCTGCAACCGAGTCCGCCACTCTTGCGTAATCCGCCGAAGTTCTACACGACTAATCATCTGCCTATCGCCTCCGATCTCCCGAATCTCCTTCGAGAATCGAGAGCCTGCGGCGCACCGTTTCCATATCCTTCTCATTCCGATTTAGCTGGGACTTCGACTGCTCTAAAAGGGACAACTGCTTGGCCAGCTGAGCCCCTGCCGACTCCAATCCGCTCGAAAGTTCTGCATTTCTAGCCTGTAGGGATGCGATCTCCTTGTTAATTCTCTGCTCCATCTGATCCACCGTAACGCTCTGTCTCTGGATCTGTTTCCACAACACAAACCCCCCAAAGCCCGCCAACACGGCACAGCCCCCAATGATTAAGAGCAACCCCAATCCCACCCCGCTTAAGATCGACGTAACCGCCCTTTGCTCCTTGCGCTGCCGATCCACACTTCGTTTTACATTTAATGCCGTTGGGTTCGTTGGATTCATTTCGGGTTCCTCCTGAGTGCGAGAAGAAGTCGGGGGAACGTAGCCCGCTGGACGGGGAGGCCCCTTAATCACCACCACCTCATCCGGTTCTGCCCCAGCGGCTGCACTGCTCTGGGGCGTGCCAAACGGCAGTTCTGGCTCAGGTGCCGAGGCGGATGGGCTGATCGTTTCCTTCATTCTTCTCTGCCCTTCGGATATGAGCGTCTGGCAGACGCTTGGCGAGCGATTCTTTCCTAGCCCGAGCTTGGCCGCCCCCCAGCCGCCCTCCTCACCCCCTCCCGATCCGTTAGCCCCTGCCCCCGCCCAATCAAACTTTGCGCATTCAACTGAACCGCCTCATCAGGCCGTTGCCACATTGCCTCCAGCACCCGACAAATCGCTTCGTCCTCGCCTCCCGCGTGATCCACCGCCACACGTCGAAAATCCTCCCCTGTCTTCAACGGATATAATCCCGGGCACTCCTTCGACCTCGACTCCAACTTGGCCAAGAGCTCCCTCTGCCTGAAGGAGGCCGTGTGAACATCTTTCATGCCTAAACTTTCCTCCCCCCAACTCACTTGTCCAGTAACCCCACCACCCTTTTTTATTTTTCACGGCAATATTAACCCTTCCCATCAAGCTTTTTTCTTCGGCTGATTTGCCTCTGACCCAATCCCTTGGCAACTTCAGCCCTATGCACATCTCCTGGCCTTCTGTCCTCGCTGGCGGAGTCTTTGGACTTCTCACCGCAATTGGCCCCTGGTTTCAAGGCCTCTCGATCCATGCCGCTGCTCTTTTTTCTGCAGGTCTCCTTCTCACCTACACATCCATCGGCCTGCTCGTTGCCGTCCTGCCCTCCTTCCGGCCCAGAGTTCTTGCAGGAGCTCTTTGGGGAGCCCTCTACAGCTTTCCAGGCGCCATCTTTACCGCCGTTCCCTACCCCCTCACTGCAGATGCGCCCGCCTACTACCGGGAGTTCGCCGGTGGCGGCATACGGGCCGCCACTCTTACGCTTATCTTTGGCGCCCTCGCAGGAGCCGTCTCTGGATTTTTCCATCGCTCTCGGCCATGAGTTTTTTCACTGTCGTCTCTCGCCTAAATAATCTTCTCTACAGCCGAGACCTAGCTCGCCTCGCTCCTCAGGATCGTTCTCTCGCCCGTGCTTGGATGATCCAATTTATGAAATCCAACCATCCCGATTGGGACGAAAAAAGAATCGATCGTGAGTATGAGAGCCTTCTTCACTGTCGCCCCATGGCAATCGACGAGTGGACCCGCCGCCTCCAAGGATGAACTTTCTCCTCTTTCTCATAGCCACAGCGACTCTCGCTCACTCCGCCCCCTCACCATCGCCACAGCCTGTTGCTTTCCGCGTGGGCCCACTTCGTTTTGATCGCCCCGAATCATGGCGTTGGGTTCCGCCATCCGGAAGTTTTCGTGCCGCTCAACTCGAAAAGAAATCGCCCGGCGGCACCCCACTCACGCTGACTTTTTCCCGTTTTTCGTCAGGCGAAGGTGGCTCCACGCAAGCGAACCTCGATCGCTGGACGGCTCAATTTACCACCTCCAAACCACCTCGCACCGAAATCAAAAAAGGCTCGGAAGGCACGCTCACCCTGTTTCACCTCGAAGGCACGCTTCGGGCCGGTACCCCGGGTGGCCCCACGCGCGACCTGCCCCAAGCACTTCTGCTCGGAGCCATCCTTGAATCTCAAGGAGAACAGGTTGTGATGAAACTCGTAGGACCCGCTCAAGCCGTATCCTCAGCGGAAAAAGATTTTCTACGCCTCGCCTACCTTGCGATTGGCCTTACGCCTTAGGTGGGTTCGTCTCGAGCTTTGCTGGTCCACTCAAAGGCAAACGCCGATAGAAACAGCTCTTTTCTCCCGTGTGACATGCCGCCCCACCTTTTGGGAGTCGCACCTTCAGCACAAAACAATCTTGGTCACAATCCACTAGAATTTCCTCTACCGTCAAAAAGTTTCCCGAACTCTCTCCCTTGATCCAGAGCTTCTGCCTTGATCGACTGAAAAAGGTGGCCCGCTTCGTGCTTCGCGTTGCATCCAACGCTTCTTGATTCATATAGGCCGTCATCAGAACCTCTCCTGAGTCAGACTCCACAACGACCGCCGTAATCAATCCCTTCGAGTCAAACTTCGGCGAAAAGTCCTCTGACCCACACGAGGATGCGGGAGATCGGCCTTTCAAACCGGTCTTTCCAAACTACTTTTTGGCGGGCGCAGGCGCCGTAGGAGGGACAGGAGGCGCGGAAACGGGAGGCGTGGTCGCCGTCACAGGCGCGGGAGCAGGAGGTGCCGGGAGCAAGATTTTCACCGCCGCTTCCTTCCTCAAATCCTCCAGCAAGAGCCGAGTCGCCTCACCCTGCTTCAAACGCTTCAAGTGGGACATGATCTCGTTCTTTACATCTTCCAGCTTGAGATTCTTTGCAGCTTCCTTCGCCTTGACCTTCAGGAAGTGAAATCCGAAGGGGGTTTCAAAGACCGCACTCGTTTTCCCAGGCGCAGTTGAAAACGCTACTTTCTCAAAATTGGGGGTCATCTGCCCTTTGCTAAAGGGAGGAAGCTCGCCGCCCCTCGCCTTGCTGCCCGGATCATCCGAAACTTCCTGAGCAACTTTTTCAAAAGCTTCCCCTTTATTGACGCGTGCCAAGGCTGCTTCGGCCACCTTCTTTTTCTCTGCCTTTGTCGCCGCATCCGCCGAGGCATCCACCTTCACCAAAACATGCTGAGCCTGTACCGTCTCGCTCCGCTGCCAGAGCTTCGGATTTTCAGAATAAAACTTTTGCACATCTTCATCCGAAGGCGCTTTCATGGACGGCTCCACCCGGGCGCGCATCAAGTTGTCGACTTCCAGCTTCTGCTCGATCTCCTGCAACATCGCCTGCTCTGTCGTCTTGGCTTTGGCTAACTGCTCCTCAAACGCCTTCGCATCAGGGAAATTCTTCTTCATCCTATCCAACTGCTCCTTCGCCAAAACCGCCGCATTCGTGAGAGGTGACTTACGCGCCTCAGCCAAAGCCACCTGCCGATTGATCATCTGGTTCAAGATGTTCATTTCCAAGGAGTTCAATTGAGGGGCAGGTACCTTGTCGCGAGAGAGATTAAAGTTAAGCAACGCCCGATCCATCTCCCCATCCAGCTGACCTCGGGTGATCTTGATTCCTTTTCCTTCAGCCACAACAAAGCGGGGATCTTTTGGATCCTTCACAGCACAACCAACAACCCAAATTGCAGCGAACACAGTCAAACAGAGTGATAAATGTTTTTGCATAGAACTGGCAAGGTAAGGCGATTCCCTCCCTTTTGGCAAGCCTACGAAAAGGATCTATTCCCGCTTGCTAATTCCCACCCTGCCTGCGAATCGTTGCCCTTATGCCCGCAGGATCCACCCTCTATGCCCTCATCGGCCTCCTCGCGGGCCTGGCCTCAGGTTGCTTTGGCATTGGAGGCGGCGCCCTTATCGTCCCCGCCCTGACCCTCCTCTGTGGAGTTCCGTACCACGTGGCCGTCGGCACCTCTTTGGCTCTAATTATTCCCATAACTTTCGCAGGAACGCTCACCAGCTGGAAATTGAACACGGTCGACTGGCGAATCGCAGGCGCCTGCGCCGTCACAGGCATCATTGGCGCCATCGCAGGTGCTTTTCTCATACAAAAAATCCCCGAAATCTACGCCCGCCGCGCCTTTGCTGTATTTCTTCTCTACGCAGCCTGGCGCCTTTGGACGAAGTAGCTTCCCTCCCCCCTCTTGCTCGACAGACGCAAAGCCGTTAGGGTTTGGACAATTGCCGCGTGGTGCAATTGGTAGCACACCACACTCTGAATGTGGGTGTTCTAGGTTCGAGTCCTAGCGCGGCAGCCAAAACCATCCTATGAATCCTCCTTCTGGTCGCCTTATCGTCATCGGAACCCCCATTGGAAACCTATCCGACATCTCCCCACGCGCGTGCCAAGCTTTGGCCACCGCCGATCTCATCGCCGCCGAAGACACCCGCCACTCAGGCCTACTTCTCCAACATCTCGGCCTCAAAAAATCATTTCTGAGCGTCCAAAAGTTTAACGAAGCCTCCCGCGAATCTGAAATCATCGAACGCATTCGCTCCGGTCAAACGATCGCCCTCATTACCGATTCAGGAATGCCCGCCATCTCCGACCCCGGGGAACGCATTGTTCGAGCCATCCGACGCGAAAATCTACCTGTCGAGGTCATCCCAGGCCCCTCCGCCCCCATTCACGCCCTGATCGCCAGCGGCCTGCCTGCCCTTCCCTTCTACTTCGGCGGTTTTCTCCCGCCTAAATCAGGAGGTCGTCTTAAAGAACTCACGGTAGCAGCTACACGTGATCACACCTCGATCTACTTCGAATCTCCCCATCGCCTTTCAAAAACGCTCGCCGTTCTTGTGGAAGTGTTTCCTTCAGATTCCCGGATTTGTGTGGCCCGGGAGCTTACCAAAAAATTTGAAGAGGTCTTCGTTGGCACTCCTGCGGAAGTTGCCGCTCACTTCGGGGAAAAAGCAAAGGGCGAGATCACTCTCGTGCTCTCGCCCTTACGCCCGTAGCCGACTTTCGTCGGCAAACCACCCTCGCTTACTTTCCTGAGGTGCCCTTCACCTCTTTCTTCTGCTTGTAAAGAGTGTCCCGCAACGTATCGACACTTTTCACCATCTCCTGCCCAGCTGTCCGAGCCTTCTCAATCATCGGCGCGCAAGTCTTGACCGAGTCGGGGCTGAACGAAGAGGCAAAATACTTTTTGAGGTCCTCCAGCAAGGTGGTCAGATCGTTTGCATCGCCACCCACTTCGCGCAACTGCTTGTCCAAAACGTCGAAATCTGATTTCGCCTTATCAATCTGATCATTCGTCATCTTGCGCATATCTTTGTCCGTCAAGCCCGACACTTCCTTGGTCCAAGCGGCGATCCGTTGGCCCTGCAAGTCCCGAACCCTCTCCACCCGATCCTTGATGTCTCCTCGGATATCCTGAAGGTCGCTCAGGTTATCCTTAAACTTGTCGAAGGAATTGTTGGAATCATTCCCGTCCGTCAACTCTGCCAAGTTCGTCATGATGTAACTCAGCCGCTTCTGCGCTCGGCCCATTAGATCATCCAACTTGTTCATGCTCGTCGCCTGATCGGCGGCGAGGTTGAGGGAGTCCGAGTTTTGAGCCTGTCCCGAGAGGGGCAGAGCCACTGCAAACGCTAACGCAATAGTGAGGATACGGTTCATGGTGTGTCTCCTTTTTTGTTATTTGAGCAGATCGGTGATCCGAGCGAATCCGTCTTTCTTCGATGCCGGAACCTCGACTGCCGAGTTGAGGATATCTTTCACGGAAACCATAGGTTTGCCGTAGAAATTAGCATTGGCCTCATCGTTGATGTTCACATCAAACCCTCCAAAGTTTACGCCCAACTTGGCTCCCTTGTTCCAGATATAAACGTTGAAGTCCCGGTTTTTCATCGAGGCATCAACCGCTGCCCCACCTTTCGGCCCCATAACCGCACTCGCCGAGGCGCTGGAGAAGTGATCCCCGTTGCCCCACTTGCTCACCACCCCCTCTTTCATCAGCAAAATCACGATGTCGTTGTCTGTTCCACCCACATCGATTCCCAACGTTCCGCCATCCGTCGTGATCGCGACAGGACCGCTCCAGCCCTTATCCGTTTTTGCCATTAAAATTCCGTCCCCACCTGATCCACCAATCCCGATCGAGAACCCTGTCACATTCAAAATAACAATGCCTTTTGCATCTTTCACCAAATCCATGTTGATGATGTCTTCCCGTTTCATTCTGCCGAGAATCTCTGCGCTGTCGGGGATCAGCTTTTCGAGCGATTCGGCCCATCCGTTCATGCCGGGAAGGGCGATCAGGGTTGCTAGGAGGATGCTTTGGAGTTTTTTCATAATAAGTTTCCTTGGGTTAATGTTGACCAATATCGTGCCCACCCTTGCGCTAGAAAGGCAAGACGGGAATCAGGGGGCTAGACCCGGGGTGCTCGCCCTCATGAAACTGGGTGCCGCCTCAGCCGTGAACTGCTTCAACATCTCGATTGTTTGCGTCTCGTTCTTACCCATAGGCAGAAACCCTTCCGTCACAACCGACATCACAATCACATACGCCCACCGATGATTCAGATTTTTGGTAATTCGGTCAAAGCTGGTCAGAAAAACCCGGCTCCAGTGATGCGGTGTCGTCACTTCGTTTCCCACAAACCAGTAAAAGTAGTTCGCATACAGTTTGCGCCGGTCCCCCTGCGCCACCTCAATATCCCGCACCAAACTCAGATCCATCACCTCCAAATCCCGCCCGTCCGCCAAGCCGATCTTCTCCACTCGGCCGCCCCTCATCGTCCAGCCTTGGGCAGGCAAGCACACCTCGGGTCGATGAATACTTCTCTTCTCTCCCCCACTCAAAACAATCGATGCCATAATTCTGTCCCCACCCAAATCCGAATACTCCCGCCTCGTAATTTGCGTGTCCTTGGGAAGGGTCGCGAGCTCTCCCATAGTTGCCGCCACCTCTTTGCCCGTGAAATTTCCAACTCGAACAGGCAGATCCATCACCACCCCCGCTTTCGGAGCCGTATTCGGTGTAGGCACGAGAAGACAAATCGCCGCTACGCCACCTCCTAACGCTAGCATAGCGACCACCCTTGCCCAGGCCCCTTTTCTCTTCCCCTCGCTCACTCCTTTTTTCCTTTCCCAATCCCCTGGAGAATTCGGCTCACTCCCACCATCCCGCCTAAAGCCACCACAAAGACAAAGAAACCTGCCGCCATGTGAAACGTCGTAGGATGCTCCTCCGTCCCGATCGCCACCGCGCTACCCAGCAAAATGGTTCCCAGAGTTAACATCACCATGCGCGCAAAATTTCCCAGTACCGCCAATGCCGGCGACAACAAAAACAGAACCCACTTTTGCCACCCCTTCTGCAGGGTTAAGTGTGCGTACAACGCACTCACCATCATTAAGGCGAAAAGAGACCGAATTCCACTGCACGGAGTCGCCACATCCAACGCAAACCTCTGCCCCTGCGCCAACCCCTTCGCATAATCTGGAGCGGAAACCAGAGCCGTTCCCACACGCAAAGTGTCCACCCCCACCAAGTTCAGAAAAAATTGCGACATCTGACACATCAGACCCCGCAACGGGAAAGCCACGATCGTGTCCAAAAAATAAAAAGGGTATGCAAACATCAAGAACGCATAAGGAAAAGCCACCGCTTTCATCATCTCCCAACCAAAAAGCCACAAGATCAAACCCCCAATCATCATTTGCAGGGACAGAAATCCCACAATCGTTATGTCGATCTTATATCCAACCCAAAATAGCGCTAACGCCGCCACCACCCCTAACACACCCCAGCCAGACGGCCGAATCACCACCTTCTCTAACTCCTTCGCTCGATGTAAAATGAGCCCAACCGAGATCAGGGGCACAATCATCCCGTGATGCCAATCTGCAGTAGACGGATCCGTCCAAAACCTCTGCAGCATCTCAAACACGCTTCGCGCTTTGCTCTCGAATCCGAAATTATAGGGGATGAATCCGTACAACCCAATCACCACGGCAAACGCAACCGCGACCTCCACCCACAATGCCCGATCCTGCCACTGAGACACCGCCCCCCCCCCTCTCTCTTCTTGCTTTTCAGACATGCTTAAAACTATTCCTCACCACCTAAAACCGCAAGTCACCTCCCCTACGCCACCCTTCGGTAGATCTCCCCCGTCTCCTCCGCCATTCTTTCCCAAGAAAACTCCGCCGCCCTCACCAGCCCTGCTTTGCGTAACCCCTCACGCCTCTCCTCACTTCCCAAAACCAGCCCTACGGCCGACAGCATCTCCTCTTCGGACCGTGGATCGAAATACTCCGCCGCACCTCCACACACCTCAGGTAGTGAGCCCGCCTTGGCACAAACCACCGGACATCCACACGCCATCGCCTCCAACGGCGGCAACCCGAACCCCTCGTAAAGCGACGGATAAACCAACATCGTACTTTCACAGTACGCTTGCCGCAGCTCCTCTTCTGTTTTTGCACCCTCCCAAATCGCACCCCCCTTCGCCACGGCTCTCTTGAGCTCCCCCAAATCCCCGCCCGCCAACCACCCTGCCGGCCCCACCACCCGCAATCGGAGATCCGGAAATCGCCCCGCCCTCAATCTCTCCCAAACCCGAATCAACCTCCCTAAGTTTTTCCTGGGATGAATCGCGCTGACAAACAAAAGCGTCGGGGGACCCGAGACCTTCTTTTTTGCAGGACGATAGACTTTTCTCGCCGCCTCATACGTCGCCTCCACCTGATCCGCAGGCAAATCCCATCTCTCCATAATCTCCGCCCGACAAAACTCAGAAACCGTAATCACCTTTCGCGCCCGCTCCGCCGCCCTCCGCACCATCCTCGTGTAAAACATCGCCTCCCCGGGACGAAACCACTCCGGATGCACCGCAAAGGAAATGTCGTGCACCGTGAGAACATAAGGCCCTTTCTCCCACGGCCTCATCCAGTACACCCCGTGATACAAGTCCGCTTTCAACTCCGCTCGGGCCTGGGGCAGATCGCATAAATGTCTTTTGAAGAACCCCGACTTCGCAATCTGCTTGGATTGAGCATGCCCACCCTTCGAAGCTCCTTCCGAGTCTGCGAGGTTAGGAGCGAAGAAGGGCTCGCTCACAATTGGCGTCAGCTCAATCCCCTCTGGCCGTACCTGACCCCACCCCTCCAACAACCCCCTTAAATACGTCTCGTTCCCCGTCTTGCCTCGCCCAATCGCTGTCGCGTCCAGCGCCACCCGAATCGTTTTTTCCCCGCTCACTCCCTCACCCTGCCCAGTTCCACTTTTTTCCTCAATCAAACTTCCACCCACTCCCCGTCACACCTTCACAAGATCAATAATATGGATCTGCCTCACGGGATCATCGACGAAGTAAGTAATCACAAACTCCCCAAACTGCTTAATATAAAACAATCGCCCTTTTGAATCTTGGAAGCTTCCCGCCATCTGAGGATACGGATTCTTGGCCAAGGAATCCAAGGCCTGTAAGAGATGTGTCCTTTGCCTTTTCCTGAGTCCGACGAAAACTGCCGTGGATTGCTGATTAATAAGCCACGAGAAATCCATGGCGGGTCTGGAGGCTCAGGCCAGCTTTTCGTGCAAACGAAGGATCTCTTCTTTTGGTAAAACCGACCCTTGCCTCATCTCGTCCAATCGCTCACTTGCTATCCGTTGGTAACTCGGATCCTCAACCATACGCAAAACCATTAACTCCCCAGCCACCTGCAACCGATGGCTAGCGGTCATCTCTTTCACGGCATGTAGCACTTCCGCCAAACTCATACCTAAATTTACCTCCCTGTATCTACTCAGCAAGCCCCCCTTTTCTGCCTTACCCCTTTCTCGCCACCAGCCATTTCATCAGCCATTTTATTCCCATGGTCGATACCCCATCCATCGTGGCCCTTGTTGCTACACGCCACCGCGCCCCACTCCTTGCCCGCCTTCTCAACTCCCTCGCCTCTCAGTCCCTTCGCCCAACTGCCGCCGTCATATGCGATAACGGCCCCGACCCCGCTACCGCCGACGCGGTAAAAAATTCCCCCCTTTCTTCTCACTACCTTTCCTCAGGAAAAAACCTCGGCTTTGGTGGCGGTCTCGCCCTTGCTGACCAACACGCCCTTGAAAAGTTTCCCTCCTTAACTCACCTCCTCATTGTTGATGACGACGCCATTCTCTCCCCCTCCGACCTCGCCACTCTCCTCTCCTCTATGAAAAAGCAATCCGCCGGCTCGATCGCTCCTTTCCTCGTCGATTCCGAAGGAAAACTTCAAGAAGCTCCCGAACCCGCCTCTTGGCCACTCGCCCGCGCCTTTCGCGCCGTGGGCCAAAACCTTTCCGCCGCCCGTGCGCTCGCCCCCTCAGGATACCCGATGGCCTGGTGCATCGGCCCCTGCCTACTCATCGATCGGTCCACTTGGCTTCGCGCCGGCCCGCCCCGCTCCGATATGATCGCCTACGGCGACGACGTTGAATTTTCACTCCGCCTCTCCGCCGCCGCCCCCGCCTGGGCTGAGCCCTCCGTTTCAGTAATTCACGCTCCGCCCGCTTCCACCTCAAGCCTTCCACCTCCCGCCGACACCGCCCACTACAAAAAGTTTGGCATCTTACTTCAAAACCTTGCGTTCACCTGCGTTACCTCTCCTCGTCCTCGTCACCTACCCCTCTACCTTCCAGGTAACGCCCGCCGCTTCCTCAAAACCTTTGGCTTCACCCCGGCGAATATCTTAGAACTCATCCGCCGCTACGCCCTCGGCCTCATCGGCTTGCCCCCATCAAAAATCCAAAATTAAAAATCCAAAATCGTTCACCCACCCCTTGAACTTTACCATTTAGCGGAATAAACTATCTTATGATTGAAATCGGGTTCACCTACTGGCAAGACGGGAAGGATTGGCTGGGCTATCTTGACGAATTTCCTGATTACCTCACCCAAGGAGAATCGTTATCAGACCTTCAATCTCACCTTGTTGACCTCCAGCGGGAACTCCTTAGCGGGGCAATCCCTTGTGTCCGCCGTCATGCACAACTGGTGACTGCTTGAAGCGTCGAGACCTAATCCAAAAAATAGAACAAGCTGGGGCCCTCTTCATCCGGCACGGCGGCAAGCACGACTGGTATCAGCAGCCACAAACAAAGATTTGTCAGCCTGTCCCTCGCCATAATGAAATTAATGAGCACCTCGCACGTAGCATTCTTCGTAAGCTTGCTGCCACCAAGCCGTAACTCCCCTCTCCGTCTTGCTCCTCCATCCCGTCCGTGCGTGAGTTTTCTCACATTCATATTTTCACACCTTTATCCCTGCCTGTCTTTCCCGTCTTCACCCCGACCGGCGTCGGGGCTTAATCCCTAATTCCCCCCCCCCCCGCGTCTGCGCCCCGACCGCGTCGGGGCTTAACCCCTAATCCCCCCCCCCGCCCCGGGCGCCCTTCGAAGTCCCGCACATGCGGGACGTAGTAGGGCCCCACATCTTAATCTTTCAACCTACCGCCAATCTTCCATAATCGACTCATGCTCGACGGCCTCAAATTCCTACCCCTCACGCAACACTGCGACGATCGCGGCCGCGTCATGGAAATTCTCCGAAAAGACGACCCCCACTTTGTTGGCTTCGGCCAAGCCTACTTCAGCTCCATCTACCCAGGCGTCATCAAAGCCTGGCACGCGCACGAAAAACAGACCGACTGCATGTCCATCATTCACGGAATGGCCAAAATCGGCTTCTACGATTCCCGTCCAAAAAGCCCCACCCACGGTAAGACCCACAGCATCGTTGTCGGCGAACACCACCGCGTCCTCATCCAGATTCCCCCAGGAATCTTTCACGGCTTCAAAGCCATCTCCTCCAATGAAGTCCTCCTCATCAACCTCCCGTCCGAGCCTTACAATCGTAAAAATCCCGACGAAGTACGCCGCCCTTGGAACGATCCTGCTATCGGTTTTAATTGGGACACCGAATTCCGCTAGTCAAACCCTGCGAATCCCCCCGCAAAAGCGGAACGTCACCCCATCGCGGAGCGAGTGCCCAGGATGGGCGGGGGCAGGTTCGAGGGGGCCAAGCTCAGCGAGCCTGCCGAGACTGCGCGTAGCAGGGCCACCAGTCCCATCCCTTCCCCGTGCCCGCCCCGACTCGGTCGGGGCCTTATTCCGCTTGCCGTACTTCCCCGCTTTTTTAACCTTACGGTATGCAACCCACTTCAATCGAGCCCCTCCACCCCGTTCAGCTCGAAGCACTCCGCAGAATGACCCCAGCGGAAAAATGGAACGTTTCCCTCAGCCTCCTTAACACCGCCACTGCCGTCCGCACCTCCTCTCTTCAACAACAACACCCCGATTGGAACCCGACCCAGATTTCGCAGGAGATCGCCGCCGAACGCCTCCGTGCCCGAGATTGATCTCCTCTCTCTTTTTGTTCGGCCTCTTCACAAGGCCAATCTGTCCTATCTCATCGTCGGCTCCGTCGGCTCAATATACTACGGGGAACCTCGCCTCACCCTCGACGTCGATTTCGCTGTAGCCTTCTCCGATCGGGACCTCCAGAAACTCCCTGAACTTTTCTCGGAAAAAGATTTTTACCTCCCCCCAATCGAAACCCTTCTCGAGGAGTCCTCCCGCCCGCGGGGACATTGGAATATCATCCATTCCGCATCTGGCTTAAAAGCAGACTTCTATCCTTGTTCCCAAGACCCTTTTTTCCAATGGGCGTGGCAAAATCGTCGGACCACCGCTCTGCCTCAAGGGGAAGTTTTCTTTGCACCAGCAGAGTACATCCTGGTTTGGAAAGTCATCTGGTACTCCGAAGGCGGTAGCGACAAGCACGTGCGCGATATTTCTCGCATGTTGCAACTCTCCCCCCAGCAGATCGATCTCGCCATTATTGAAAAAGAGCTCTCCCGCCGAAGCCTCCTCCCCACTTTTCACAAAATGATTCGCCCTTAACTCCCTGTATTCCTTTGCGTCCCGCGCCTGCGCCCCAACTCTCCCCTCAGTTTTCCGATTTCCGCTTCCCGAATCTCCCGCGCATGCGGGACGTAGGCATTTCCGGATTCAAACCAACAACCGGCTTGCAATGTTACTCATTGCGTTTACAATGGAATTGAATGACAACTGCCACGAAATCCCTGCAGATACGCTTGCCGGCGGAGCTCCGAGACGAGGCTGATTCTGTTCTCTCCTCCATGGGCATCGATCTGCCCACCGCCGTCCGCCTTTATCTGAAAAAGATTGTCCAAACCCGCTCCATTCCATTTTCTGTGGAAGCTGGGCACGTCGAACCAATCGCTGTCGATTCCAAGACGCAAGCTCGCATGGACTCAGTCGCTCGCTCTTGGGCCGCCAAGCGACGATGAGGTTGCTCCTCTCCCGCAAGATAAGCCGCAAAGAATTTGGTCGCATCCTCCCGGCCGATGATCTCGCCGTTCTGCAGCGTACCGCCCGCGTGGTGCTCGCCACCCCGATTGCCGGATCCGGACTTCCCAAGGGAACCCGACTTCTCAAAGCCTATGGCACCAGCCGCTCAGGCCCCAAGCGGGTGATCTACCTTTTGGCCGTGGCCGAGCACGATCTCTTTCTTCTTTTCTATCGAGATAAAAATGACCCGCTGGGAGCCAACGCCACCATGAAAAATCCCGCCTTTCGCAACCAACTCCACCGATATCTCGACCTGCTCCAACAAGATATTCAAGCGAACGCCGTCGATCCCATCCCCCTCGCTTAATCTTTTCAAACCCTGCGCAGTCCCGCGCATGCGGGACGTAGTAGGGCCTTAATCCCTAATTCTCCCTTCACTCAAGCCGTCTGGTACTGTAACTCCCGAAAATTTAGATTTGGCGTCCGCAAGGAAAGATTCAACATCTCAATCCCTACCACCTGTTTCCGCTCGTTATAATCAAGAACGACCCCTGGCGACACTTCTTCCGATTCAATGATTTTAGAATCATCGAGCCGCAAATAAAGCGCATCTGCATCTTGATCGACATGGATTTTCATAGTTTGCCTTTCATGGTCCGATCAAAGAATACACTGAGAATTCTCTTGGGCTCAACTGCCTTATTCACCACAACTCGGAGAATGCGCCCCCCAAACTCAGGAATTCGTCGGAATCGTTGCTCTACTTGGGCATCCTTCGGATCGGGCCGGATCAACTCGGGTGAGGAAAAAGTCTTTGCCACCCAGTCGTCCAAAATTCCCCGCTCCTCCATCACCTTCTTGGCATGCTTCGTGATCCCATAAATCATCTTCACATCATATAATCCCACTATCTTTTTGTTTTCGCACCTTCAAACCTTCTCACATTCGAACTTTCACACTTTCTTAACCCCTTAACCCCTTAACCCCTGCTTACCTTCTGCGTACTCAGCTCCTTCAAAATTTCCTCATACCGATCCGTCACCTTCTCCCAGCTATAAATTTTCTCCGCTCTCTCCCTCGCCGCCTTCCTTAATCTTTCCCTCTCTCCAGAACTCCCGATCAGACCACTTAACTTCTCCGCCAAATCTTTTTCCGGATCCGCGCCACCGAACGCCAGCCCCGCCTCCCCGATCACCTCCCGCGTTGCTGGACAGTCTTGATAGACGATTGCACTTCCAAACCCCATCTGATCCAACAGAACCAAGCGCGTCGCCTCCACCACTCCGGGCAAAACAAAAATCCCGCAGTTCGCGCTCAACTCCTCATAACCCTTCCCATACATAGGTCCCACCAACTTTACCCTGGGCCCCGCCAACCTATGGAGTTTGATTCCATACTCCACCTCGTAACCCGCCGGCCCCACGACCACGCACGGCCAATCTCCCTTCACCTTTCCATACGCACGCACCAGCAGATCTACTAGATTTTCGGGGGTCAACCTCCCCACGTACAACACATACTCCCCCGCCTTCAGCCCAAACATCTCTAGCGCCCCCTTCCCTATCTCCTTCGGTTTTTCAGGAGTTCCGTACGAAAGGTACGTCGCCTCAAAACCATAATCCCTCCGATACCTCTCCACCACCGTCTGATTATCTGCAATCACCACATCGCTCAACTTCGTCGCCCACAACTCGCTCCACTTCAACCATGCACGGGCCAAAGGATGCCACTTCTGCCTTCGAAAATCGTCCCCGTCCACATTCACGATTACCCGACTACCAGCCAGTTTTAGGATGCCTGCCAAAATCGAGTTGCCGACCCCACACAGATACACCACGTCGAACTTTCGAACGGCCGCATGAATCACCGCCAACAACGTGTGCGTGATCGTCTCCGTGCTCTTCGTCCTCAAGCTGGGCAGGTAGGCAACCTTCATTCCTCTGACCTCTTTTGGACGATCCGGATACAGGTGTGAACGATTGTAAACTGTCACGGCATGCCCCCTACCCGCCAACCTCGTCCCTAACTCTTCCACCAACGTCTCAAACCCCGAATACCTTGCGGGCACTCCACGACATCCCAAAAATGCGATTCTCGCTTTTCCAGGTCTTGGTCCGTCCGACGGCTTTGGAGTAACTCCCAGCACTCGATCCAGCAAGGTGTAGTAAAGAAACAGGCTGTTGAATTTAAAGTAGCGGGGAAATAACCGCCTCGGCTCCTGCCATAAGCGGTACAACCAGGTCAGTCCCACCTTCTGCATCCATCGAGGGGCAAAAGCCCTTCTTCCCGCCAAAAGTTCAAACGCATCCCCTACCGCCAAGAAAACCCCTTTTTTATGTCGCTTCAGATTCTTTTGAATCCACCGCTCCTGACGATCTCCCCCCAAAGCGACCCAGACAAAGTCGGCTCCTGACTTCGCTATGGTTTTTGCAAAATCCTCTTCATCTTTTTCTGTCCATGCCCGAAACGGCGGAGACAGAGTTCCCGCAATGTCTACATCGGGTTGAGCCTGACGAGCCGCCGCCGACAACTCCAACAAACAACTTTCCGTTCCGCCAAAAAAGAAGTGCTTCCAAGGCCGCGGCAATCTCTTTAGTGCCTCCAGCATGAAGTATGGGCCGTACACCCGATCCTTCAGATCCGCTCTTTTTCGTCGCATCGACCAGATCAGGGGCATTCCGTCGGGGAGAAGCAGATCAAACTGAGCCAGAACTCTTCCATAGTCAGGCCGATGTCGGGCCAACGCCACCAAGTGAGTGTTGCAGGCTGCCACCATTCCCGGCTTTTCCCGTTCTGCCAACTCCTCCAGCAATTTAACCCCGCCCGCGTAATCGGTCGCCTGTAGCCCCATTCCCAATACATCCACTCGGTTACTCTCCATCACCATTAACCCATTTTGCCTCGCTAAGCGCCCTTGAGCCAGCCCCATCCCGAACCAAAAAATCACCTTCCCCACACTATTTCACATCCTCATTCTCTGAGGATGTCTTTCTGCCTAGAAATCTGGCTCCTTTACGCCGCCACCTTTTCCGCCGCTGGTTGGCTATTCAGCTTCTTCCACATCCTTAACGGCCCCGCATACCTAATTTTACACATCATCTTTTTCATCACCATCTCCCTCCTTTATCGTTCCCAATTAGAATATTTATTTCGACCACGTACTCTTCGCAAAATCCGAGCCCGATTCTTCCCTGCCCGCCGGTCTCACGAACACCCCCTCTCCCTTCGCATACTCCTACCCGCTGCCTTTTTCCTTCTCGCCTTTCTAGCCCTCCTCGCAGGATTTATCTACTCCCCCAATAATTTTGACGCCCTCACGTATCGCCTCCCCCGAGTCCTTTACTGGCTCCAAGACAGCGGGTGGAGTTGGATTCATACCATCAATGTTCGCCTCAATAACCGTGCCACCGGTTTTGAATGGCTCATCGCACCCCAACTCTCTCTACTCCACACCGACCGCCTCCTCTTCCTCCTCAACTACTTCTCTTTTCTTTTACTCCCAGGGCTCCTTTTTTGCCTTCTTCGCGAATGCCAGGCGCAAGCCCGTACCGCTTGGCTTTGGATGTGGGTTTTACCCACCGGCTACGGATACCTCCTCCAATCCTCCAGTATCTGCAACGATGCCTTCGCCACTGCTTACGCTCTTTCAGCCACCACCCTTGCCCTGCGGTTCGCTCGCGAAAACAAAACCCGAGATCTACTTTTTTGCCTCCTCTCCTGTGCCCTCCTCACAGGTGCCAAGGCCAGCAACCTCCCTCTTCTCCTGCCTGTCTTTCTGCTCCTAATCTTTTGTTGGAAATCCCTCCTGCACGCCTGGCGCCCCCTTCTTGCCATCATCCTTCCCCTCATTTTGGCCTCATTGATTCCTGCAGCCTACTTAAACTGGAAATACTGTGGCGATTGGACCGGCACGCGACTCGAGCCTTCCCGCTTTGTCTCCGCACCATGGATCGGCCTAGTCGGTAACTTCGGTCAAACTCTCGCCCAAAACTTTTCCCCTCCAATTCTTCCCAACGCCCGTGCCCTAGACGCAACCCTTCAGTCTCTTATTCCATTCCGCATACACGAACCACTCCGATCCAACTTCGAAGGTGGCTTCACTTTCGGGCTAGGGGAACTTCCCACCGAGGCCTCCGGCTTGGGATTTGGCGTCTCCCTCTGCCTCCTCGTTGCCTCAATCATGAGCTTAAATCAGTGGCCTCTTTTCTGGCGTACACGCAATCTGCCCATCCGCATTTTTCTGATTACTGGCCCCCTTTCCCTTGCCTGGTTTTTTACCCAAACATCCCTATCGGGGATCTCTCGCGTCGTCCTTCCTTATTTTCCAATTGCCCTAGCTTTTATTCTCGCTGCTTCCAACTGGTCTCGCATCCATCGCTCACGCCTGTTCACCCTGTCTGTTCTTTTGAACTTATTCCTCGCCATTCTCACCATAGTGATCGATCCATCTCGCCCCCTCTGGCCAGCTCAAACCCTGCTCTCCCACACGACCTCATCCCCGCTTATCGAAAAACTCCGCACCCGTGCTCTCTCCGTTTATGCAAACTACGGGTCCCGCTCCGATGTCTTCTCACCCCTGCGCCAACTCCTCCCACCCAACGTGTCCGAGGTCGGTTTTTTTAATGGTCGGGATGACCCGGTCTCTAGCCTATGGAAACCTTACGGCTCCTTGATCGTCCGCGAGGTCACTCCTAATGATAATCTTGCCTCCCTCCAGGCCCGTGGCCTGCACTACATCTTTGCTGGAGAACGAGGTCTGCGCGAAAACCTCTCTCAAACGATCGAACAGTGGACCACAGATCTTCGTGGCTCCATTGTTGCCACTACTATCCTTCATCCTGCCGTCTCCCGTGGTGCCGAGCGGTGGGTTCTGGTATTGCTGCCCGCCCCTTAAATCTGCATCTTCTGTTCTGTGCCCCCTCCGTTGGTTTTGACAATCCTCATGCCATGCCTGAACGAGGCCGAGACCCTCGCCTCTTGCATCCGTAAAGCTCAACAGTCTCTCACTGATCTCGCCATCCAAGGGGAGGTTCTGATCGCCGACAATGGTAGTTCCGATGGATCGCAGGAACTCGCCCGCAGCCTTGGTGCCAAAGTGGTGGATATTGCTCAAAAGGGGTACGGCCATGCCCTCCGTGGCGGAATTGAAGCTGCCGCTGGTAAATTCATCATCATGGCCGATTCCGACGATTCTTACGACTTTTCCAAACTACGTCCGTTTGTCGAAAAATTACAAGCTGGCCACGATCTTGTCATGGGATGCCGGATGCCTTGGGGGGGAGGCACCGTTCTTCCCGGAGCTATGCCTTGGAAGCACCGATGGATCGGAAACCCCGTTTTGAGTTTTATTGGTCGTCTTTTTTTTAAATGTCCTGTAACCGATTTTCACTGCGGTTTGCGTGGCTTCACCAAGGCCGCTTACCTCAAAATGGATGTTCGGACAACTGGGATGGAGCTCGCCTCCGAAATGGTCATTAAGGCGACTTTACAAAACATGAAGATCACCGAAGTTCCGATTACCCTCCATCCCGACGGACGATCCCGCCCTCCACACCTACGCAGTTGGCGGGACGGCTGGCGGCATCTTCGCTTTATGATGCTCTTTTCTCCGCGTTGGCTTTTTCTGATTCCTGGCCTTTTTTGTGGAGCGCTAGGAGTACTTCTTTTCGCGCCACTTTCGTTCGGGCCAGTATATCTAGGAAATCTCCGTCTCGATACCAACACACTCCTTGTCAGCTCTCTCTTGATACTTCTGGGCTTTCAGTTGGTTTACTTTGCCTCTTTTTTACGAATCTACGGATTCACGCAAGGTTTTCTCCCAGATCAACCCCAGCTTCGCCACCTCCTCCGCTTTATCACTCTGGAAAAGGGCCTGATTCTTGGCCTAGGCCTCATCGGGATAGGCCTTTCTTTCTTAAGCCTGGCTGTTTGGGCTTGGGCCAACACAGGATTCGGCGCCTTGGATCCCGTTGTCAGTCTTCACCGAGTAATTCCGGCCATCACTTTTGTCGCACTAGGTGCCCAGATTATCTTTGGTAGCTTCTTTTTAAGCTTCTTGGGCGTTAACAAGCCGATTGATTGATCTGTGGGATCCATTTCCTAAAAGGAATCATCCTAGAAAACATCGGGTTGGGATCCTGATGCAACAAACTCACCAAGCTGTCGCTCTTGAAGGGTAGCTGAATTTTTAAAAACTCTGCACACCGCAAACCTGCAAGCGGAGCCCATCCCGGAACCGAAAAGAATCGCGGATTCCTGCCCGCTTGCTCTGCTAACCGCTCGAGAATTTTCCGAAAAGTCAGGAACTCTGGATAAGCCGTTATCTGCGCCGCAAGGGGTGACTCAACACTACCTTGGCAATAACCCACTACCCCAACAGCCAAGTCCTCAGCCTGACTTAAGGCTAACTTTT
The DNA here is from genome assembly GCA_044358595.1 of Methylacidiphilales bacterium. Classification (GTDB taxonomy): domain Bacteria; phylum Verrucomicrobiota; class Verrucomicrobiia; order Methylacidiphilales; family Verrucolacustridaceae; genus Verrucolacustris. The sequence goes on along the minus strand of JBIKNP010000001.1, from coordinate 196,547 downwards.
GTTCGCCCCCATCCACAAGGGGAAGAATAGGGAGAGTCCCCACAGCACGAGTTAGTTTGCCAAACATTCCCCTAGATTCATCCGACCACAGCAACCCAGGTCGCACGCAAAAGACACCTCGTGGTAAAAACTCTTGCTCCACCGCAAGTTTTGCTTTCCCGTACATCGAGCAGCACCCCTCATACGCACTCATCGAGGAAACAAAAACCTGCCGACCCACCCCCGCCTGAATCGCCGCCTCAAAACAAAACCGAGAACCTAAGATATTCGCCTGATAAATTTCTGCCCATGAAGATGGCTTGAAGTCGTAAGCGCAATGCACAAAGGCCTGATGCTCTTTCAACACTTCTGGAGCAGTTTTCTTTCCAAGCTGGAAAGCAACATCCCCTTTCTCCCTTACCTCCCGCACAAGCAGGGTTGTTTCCCATCCTGCAATCTGAAATTCCCTCGCTAAAATCGATCCCAAATAACCCCGCGCCCCCGTAATCGCAACTTTCGGCTTTTTCATTCCAGTTCTGCTGCCTGACAAGCGATCCGACGCGCATTCGCCATTGCCGTCAGGGTTATTGTCGTCGCCGAAATACTCGGAAATGTGCTGGCATCAATTACGTGCACCCTTTGCAATCCGTTCGGTCGCCCCAAGCGATCTGTCACAATCGGATGCTTTTGGCTGTCCCCGCCCATCGGCATACTACCCCCGCTGTGAAAACTCCTTCCCGGCTCACCCAAGCTAGCCATCGGTAAAATCGGACAAAAACCAAGGTCGCCAAAATGAGAGCTCAGCTTTGCCAAAACTTTTTTCACCGTCCCACCCACTTTCGGATTCACCATCGGCTCAACCGAAAACTTCTTTTGGGCGCCCTGGGTCGCACCCATCGTTATCCGCAATCGTCCAGATTCATCTGAGTGCAGGTAGCCCTGCAGAAAGAAAAGCCTTCCTTCCATCTGTCGTATCATAGGGTCAAGCAAACCAGCCAAAGGCCCAGCCTTTTGCTGCAGCACACGGGTGATCATGTCGTTATAGGTATAAATCTGTAGGTGGATTAGCCGTTTGCTGATTTCTGCCGGCATGATTTCCAGGAATATCTGCGCCAGCGTATGGAGGCTGCCCTCTCTTACCCCAGAGGTTCCCCTAAAACTTAGAAGCGGTACCGTGAAGTACTGACTATCCAGTATCTCTACGGATCGGTTTTCAATCCCTAGTGATCGCATCACCATCGCCGTTGAAGACAAAACTCCTCCGCCTACAAACAGGCGCTCTGTCTCCCCTCTCCATTCCGCTCCTGTGCTTAGATTCCGACCCCACACCTCCACTCGATCCGCTAATTCTTGAAACCCCTCTACCAAGATGCCTGCCTCATATTTAATTTTTCCCACTTCCTCCCACTTTCGTATGGATTTTCGGGACGAATAAATCAGGTCGTATGGGCACCCATACATACACATCCCGCACTCCACACAGGCGTTCTCCGCCGCAAGTTCATTACTCCTGTGGTACGACAATCTCCCGGCAGATGCACCCACGTGTTTTCCGCTAACCAACAACCGACTTTTTCCCCAACGAAACCCTCCCTCAATCAGTTTCCTCCTGTTTTTATGCCACCTTACTAGTACGGCCTCCGCTTGGCTCGAGGCCTCTAAAAAACTAGGCGCATCATAGTAGCTCGGAAAAATCTCCTCCAAGTCGTCCCGCACCCCAGCCAACCCTGTTTCAGCCAGAACCGCACGATAATGTGACTCCAACTCCTTGATGGTGATCGGCCAATTTTTGATCTCCTCTTGGCGATAAGGAAGAGCGGAGGCGCCCCAGACAGTACTTAAACCTCCAAAGGCAAAAGATGGTTTTAATCCGCCACGCACATCCCATGCAGGGCCGGACTTCGGTATTTCGTATGGATAGTTCGATCCAAAGCTAAGCTTGGTTTCTACCCCATTCGTATTGGGTTGAAGCGTACTTTTCAACCACTCGACATCATCCTTGGGCCACAGGGAGCGAGCCTTGCGCCCTAGACTTGCCGCTCGATTTGCGGCTGCCGATTCGAGGCTTCCACCAGCATCCACCACATGGACATGATCCAGCACCATTGCTGCCCCAACAGCAGCGGGACCCGAGCCGATAATTAAGTTCTTTGATCTGGAATCACTCACGTTTGTAGTTCTTCTTATTTAAAAGTGTCGACTTAAGTAAATGGTATCTTGTTTGGCCTAGGAAGGCATTTTTATTCTAACGCTTTGTTGTAATTATGCCCGCTTGGAGCGACTTTTCCTTTGCCCCCTCAATGTGTGGACGTTCTGGCTCGAAAATAACTACCTTTTTTTCAGCTCCTCTTCCTCAAAAAACAGGGCAACCTTAAGTAGGATGCAATTGCCTTGTTCGCAGGGGGTACTAGAGCTGGACTTACAAGCACTTCCACAGAATCATCCCAGCGACTTCATTCTGTCATGAAATTGTCTTCACTTTTTTCGGCCTCAAATCGCACAGGTCGATTTGTAAGAATGCTTACGACTTCTAACTTTAATGTCGCAGCTTCTGCCGTCTACTCCATTGGGTTAGTCCCGATTGTTCTTCATTTTTCTAATGTCTCAGAGCTAGGACTTTGGACTCTTATAGTTCAGTTCTCAGGCTATCTTAGCGTGATAGATGCAGGAGTCACCTCTGCCTGTATCCGCCGTTTTGTTGGGCCCATCGCCCGCAAGGAGATGACGGATCTTAGTGCCGTTTTTAAAACCGCCTTCCTAGTCTCCCTATCCCAAGGAGCCCTCTGCTGTCTAGTCGGCTTGCTTGCCTATCCAATTGGTCTTCTTCTGGGTATCGGCACAGGTAAATTAATCCTATTCAGTTCTGTTCTATTTACTCAGTTTTTCCTTGTCGGCATATTTTTCTTAGTTCGCCCCTTTTCTTCCCTTCTTCTTGCAGCTCAGCGCTTCGAGATTAATAACGCCGTGAGCTCCTTCGCCACCGCTCTTTCCCTTGGACTCATTTGGTTGGGCTTTCGCATTGGCTTCGGTTTGTGGACCCTGCCTCTTGTCTCTCTTTTTCAACAGGCTATCTCCAGCTCAGTCACTTTCGTTATGGTGCGGAAACTTGATTTACTGCCCCACTTTTGGTGGCGTCAAAGTTCGAATTGGAAGGGGATCAGCGATCTCTTCCAGGAAGCCCTGGATTTTTTTAGCTGGTCCGGTTTTTCTGTCGCCGGATCCTCCCTTCAGTCCATTTTTTTGAGTCGATTCCTTGGATTGGAGGCAGTCGCGATATGGAACGTTGGCTCGAAGTTGGGCTCTTTTGCTTATATGCTCTTAAGCAATCTATTTAATACTGCCTTCATGGGGCTCGCCGAACTAAAGGAAAGGGGTGATCCCCAAAGATGCTGTGCCTCGTTTTTAAATCTTTTTATCTCCTCAATATCATTGCTCTCATTTTTCGCGGGTTTCGCAATCCTTCTCAACCCACTTTTTATCTCAATATGGACACATAATCAGGTTACCTTGCCACCATCTTGTACGGGGGTGATTTTCTGCTGGCTGATTTTGGCCTCCATTCTCCGTGGTTTAGCTTGTTTTTCTAATGTTTGGCAAACTCGCAAAGTTATGCGCATGGGCCCAGCATTGGAGTTTGTTTCACTACTCCTTTTTTTGATTCTATCCCTTGTAAACCCGTCTCTACTCTTTTTTTCTCTGGCTTTGCTAGCTAGCCAAATTCCCCCTTTTCTTTTGGCGTATGCACCATTGTTTCTCGCAGCCTGCAAAAGCGTCAATGTTCAGTTGTCCAGAAATCAATGCAACGTAGTGATGGCCTCGGCCGTTTGTTTTGGCAGCTCGATAATAATTCATATTCTTTCAATTCAACTTACTGTAGCGCTTGTCATTCTATTGATTGCAAGCTTGCCGTGGTTTTACTTTTTCTCAAAAAGTGCGCGCGCTTTAATGGGGCTACATCGTAGCTAGCCCATAACTCACTAATTTATCTCCTCTTTCAAAAAGACCGCACAGGTCGTCCCTTGGACCCCATAAACTTTATATTTTGTAGGCAGGCGCTTCAGCCCCTCAGGCACGCGCAATAATTCTGTAAAATATCCGTTTGTCCGATAATCGTGCCAAACAATAACCCCGCCATTTGCGACAATTTTGAAGGCCAATAATGAATCCCGAACTACATCCTCTACTTTGTGTGAGCCGTCGATAAATATAAAATCATACTGCTTCTCCCTCTTTAACTTTTCCTCAGCCTCCTGAAAGGACTCAAGTCGCAAAGAAACTCGAGGTTCCAGCACCAACATGTCTCGATACTTCGATTTAAGATTCTGGATGTCGTAACTAGTGATTTCTGCTTCAGGACAGTTCAAGTAAAATGCATATGTTGTCCGAGCACGATAGGTCCCAACTTCCAAAATCCGCCTCGCTTTCCGCCCCTTGGCTAAGTTTAAAAGAAAAAGCATGTCCGCAAGTGGGGCATCCTCCCCTGCATGAAGTGGGTACTGAACAGGGAACAGGATCGAATCAGTAGGCGGACACAACGTCTCAGGACAAACCCAATCCAAGCTCAGCTTGCCATTCTCAAAAACCCTTGTGTAAAGAGTGGTGGCTAGGGGGTCATTCTGTACTATTTTTTTTAATCCTCGCCAGATGCTTGGAATGATTGGCGTCGATAGATATATTTTTTTAAGATGCTTGAGCATTTAACCTCACTTGTTAATTTACTAAACCATATGGATTTACATACACTCCATAGATTTTTTTCCAAGGCTATTTTCAACGCCTATGGCTTCTCTTTCCTACCAACTATATGAATTTTTCCAAACCTAGATTGATCATTCTGTCAAATATCTACGATCAGAATTACGGCGCCTTACGCGGCGAGGCCATCCCTCCATGCCTAAGCTCCCCAAAAAGGCGGGATCTATTTCAATCTCTCCATTCAGCAACTGGTCGAGATCTACTCATCTTATCTTCTCCCCCGAAATCTCTGACTCGGCGGTCGCCAAAATGGATTCCACCAGTCTCAACCTCCTTTGCTGGATTTTCTCAACTCTTTTCCCGAAATCTCGACGCCCAAAAAATTCGGATTCCCTGCTCCTGGCTCTTCTACGCGCTTCATGTAGTCAGGCACACTCGTGCCGGTGATGTGCTCATCTTGGATAATTTCGAGCTCATTTACGTGCTCGCCGCCTGGCTCTGCCGCATTCTATATGGCAACCAGGTTCTACTCGATTTCGAGGACGGCAAGCACCTGACGGACCACGGATGGACCAGATTTTTGAGCGGGCCGGCTGAATTGTTCGGAAAGCCTTTGATCCGTGGAGCCATCCTGGCTCATCCCTCCCTCTCCGAACGATTAAGCCCGAAAATTCCCAAAATTCTTGTTCCAGGCTTTTATATTCCCCCTCGAAACAAACAAACGCCAATTAGTACGGGCGTCGATACGCGTTTTGTCTACGCCGGTTCACTCGATGCACCTCGAGGTGTCGATCTCCTTCTTGATGCTATTCCTCTTTTGCCTGAAAAGGGTTGGCGATTAGATATTACGGGATCAGGCCCTCTGGAATCCAAAGTTCGACTCATTGCAACCCACCCCAACTACTCACGAAAAGTCGTATTCCACTCAGTTCTGGATGCGAAGGCTCACTCTTGTCTTTTGGCTGAGTCACGTGTTGGACTTAATCTTCAACGCTCGGACAATCCCATCTCCCAAGTCACTTTTCCTTCCAAGCTTTTTTCCTACTTGTCGGCAGGTCTACTTGTTATTTCAAGCAAGGCGAGCGAGGTAGAAGCAATCCTTAAGAAAGCCTGCCTTTACCTTTCCCAAGAAACTCCCGAAGCTTTAGCTGATCTTATGATTCGTCAGATTTCCCTCGGGCCGCGCCAATTGCATTTTGCCGAGCTCGACCAGTTTTCAATCCCATCAACGGCTCTTAGGCTCCGCGCTTTTTTCAAAGAGGCGGTCCCGGCTTTCTTGTGAAGCTTTCCCCAAAAGTACTTTTAGCCACCTGCGGTGCTTGGTGGTTGCCCCACACAGCAAAAGCTTTTGAAAACCGTGATGCTTTGGCGGGTTTTTGGATTTCGGCCAAAAACAGCACAAAAGTCTCATCAGATCTTTACCGCCGGTGCTGGCCATTTCATATAGCGATGAAACCCTTTTATCATTTCGCCCCACAAATCTGGCAAGAAAAGATGTTTTATGTCTTTTTACCTCTTTGGAGGTCGTGGGTGAAGTCGCAGTCACCGCGTTCTTATAATGTGATTCAAGCCATCATGGGGTACGGTACAGAATTGTTCGACAAATGCGGAGACGGTATCCTTAAGGTTGTCGACTGCCCTAACAGTCATCCCACGTCCTACTACGGATATTGGCAAAGGGAGTGTGATCTGTGGTGCCCGGGCGAAAAAGTTCCTATTCCTCAATCGATGTTTGCAAGGATCAATCGAGATCTGGAGAGGGCTGATTTAGTTCTTTGCCCATCAATTTTCGTGAAAGACACGATGGTCTTAAATGGAATCCCTGAAGCAAAATGTTTCGTCAATCCGTTTGGGGTGGATTCACAGTTATTTAAGCCTCGTTCTCTTATTCCAATTGCCCCTAAGTTTATCTGTGTCGGCACGATTTGTGTGCGCAAGGGATATCAATATCTTTTTCGCGCCTTCGAGCTTGTAAAAAAAGTCATTCCGAATGCGGAGTTAATTTGTGTTGGTGACTACAAGCGAGATTTTGCAAAGGAAAAGCCAAAATGGAATGGTTTGTTTACTCATATTCCTCATGTAGATCACCCTACGCTTGCGAACATGCTTCAGAAATGCACGGCCTTCGTCTTTCCTTCACAAGAAGAAGGTTTTGCGCGTGTTATTTCAGAAGCCATGGGAGCAGGTTTGCCTATAATTGCCTCTTATGAAAGCGGTGCCACTACCCTAGTTCGGGATGGCGTTGAGGGATTTATTGTTCGCGGCAGAGATCCCCACCATATTGCTGAAGCCATGATTCGGGTTGCTTTGGACTCCGAACTTAACCTCAAAATGGGTCACGCCGCATTTGAAAAAGGTGCTGCTAAAAACAGTTGGCAGGATTACGGCGATCGGCTGCTTGATGCTTTTGCTCAAAAACTTTCATGCTAAAACTTGCCTTTCTAACAACTGACAATCGCGAACACGACCACAACTACTCTGCGCCTTCCCCGTATTTCGGCACGGCACCGGCCGCCCTTCTTGAGGGTTTTGCCGCCTTGACCAATCTCGAGGTTCACATCCTTTCCTGCACGCAACATCCGATGTCCTCACAAAAAAAACTTGCTGAAAATACCTGGTTTCACTCCCTTCATGTTCCGAAAATTGGTTGGCTCCGCTTGGGCTACTCCGGTTGTATTTTCGCAGTTCGTAAAAAGCTAAGAGAAATTCAGCCTGACATTGTTCATGGACAAGGAACCGAAAGAGATTGTGGAATCAGCGCAGTTTTCTCTGGCTACCCAAATATCATCACCATCCACGGCAACATGGCCGAGCTGGCCCGCATTTTCCATGCCCACATGGGCAGTTTTCACTGGTGGGCCGCAAAGCTTGAGAATTTTACTCTACCTCGCACGTCGGGAGTTTTTTGCAACTCGCACTACACCCAATCTCTCGTCTCTACTCGATCTAAAGAAACATGGCTTGTTCCCAACCCGTTACGTGACTCTTTCTTTACCCCAATTATTCGAAACAATCTGCCAGCTGAAACTCTAACCCTCCTGGTGGTCGGCGTCATCTCTGCACGCAAAAGACAGTTAGAGCTTCTCCAACTTTTCATTCAACTACGCCAACAGAACACACGCTTTCAGGTTAAATTTGTTGGCTCCTGCGGTGAGGACTCCTACGGGAAAGCGTTCCTCTCGTTGCTTAATGGGCAGGGAAACGCTGATTGGGCCACGTGGCTCAGTGTTCTCGATGAATCATCATTGATTCAATGTATGGATGATTCCCAAGCCCTGGTTCACTTCCCTTCGGAAGAATCTTTTGGATTGGTAGTTGCCGAGGGTCTTGCCCGCGGACTTAAACTTTTTGCTTCCAAGATAGGGGGCATCTGCGACATCGCATCGGGAGTTCCAGATGCAGTACTTTTTGACCCTGAAGATTGGAACGGGCTATCAAGAGCTCTTACATCTTGGATTCAAAGGCCGAGCTTATCTTCGCCTCAAACGCAAAATCTCATGAAATCTCGCTACCACCCTAAAACAGTCGCATCAAGACATCTGGAGATTTATCGGGAGGTTTTATCTGCTAGCAATCCTTCGTAGATTCTACACAGCTGTTTGCCCACATCCTCCCACCGGCAAGGCTCATGAGGTTTGGGGGCTTCGTCGATCCCGTGATAAAAGTTTTTTAAGTGTCGCGCCTCCTCTTCTTTTGAGCCCAGACGGCTGTATGTTGCCTGGCTGCCAAAACTAAATCTCGCCCACGGCAGGTCTGCTAAAAGAAGTGAACAGCCTCCTGCAGCCGCCTCAAGTGCGGAGAGACTCAAGCTTTCCATGGAGCTTAATAAAACGAATCCGGAGGCATTCTGATAGATGCTAGCCATCTTTTCCCGGCTCGAAATTCCCCCTTCATACCGGACCATCTCCCTTCCCGCGCGGACAACAGACAAAAACTTTTCGTAATAGCGGTCTTTTTTACTATAGGGCTCGCCAATAATCCAAACGGGAACCTGCGCCATAATCGCTGCCTCGGCCAACTCCACCACCCTCTTCCGCTCCGTGATCGTAGCAGTACAAACTAGGTATTTAGATTTTGGATTTTGGATTTTTAAATTTGAATCTCGGAAGAACACGTCCTCCACACCGTTGGGCACCACGTGCACCCGGCCTGGCTTTGCCGAAAACATTTCTATCATCAGCTTTTTTTCCCAGCTTGTTAGAGCAACGGTTGCATCAGCCACCTGGTAAGCGTCCCAACAAAGGCGGGCCGTAAATTCCGTTGGTAAAACTCGGCTGGCTACAATCATGCAAAGCTTTTGAAGCTTTCGGGACATTGCGCCCCTAGAGCCCAAACCCGTTAGGAGTTCACTCATCACCACTCTGATCCCCTTCATCTGTGCTTGTTGGATGTAGGCTGGATGAGCCCGCCCGAAGTAGTGGATCAAATCCCCTCTTTGCTCGTCATCCCACCAGCGAAGCCAATCCACCTCCACCCCAATCCTCTTTAGCGCTACCTTTGTTTGCACAATTTGTGTTTGAAACCCCCCATGTGCCAAAAGAAATGGATTAGGATGATCAAAAAGCACCTTCATCCACTTATCTTACTCTCCCCCCCCCTACGTTTCCCAATCCAAAATCTCTGCTTTGGCAATCTTCACTTTGCGCCTCTGGTATACCCAAACCTAAGAATTCACCTTTTCACACGTTGGAACATTCACACATTCGCAACCCTCGCGCGAAACTCTCCTCTTTCACATCTCATTTCTCAGCCTTAAATTAACTACGTGCAAAACCTCACCACTCAAAAGGTTTGCCTCGCTCTCATCACCCTAGGCTTTTTCATCGTCGCCCCGTGGCTGACCAGCCAAACTATCGTTGGTAATACCACGCCCCTTCTTGGCTTGCTGGGTGTTCTTTTCGTTTTGGGCTTCGTCTTTGTTATTCGCGACCGCTGCTGGATGATTATCCCTTTTACCCTCCCCATTGAGGGCAACCTCAACTTTCTCCCACTCAACTTCTCTATCCAAGAGCTTAGTATTATCGGAGTTTTTGTGTACCTCCTCTACAGGATGATCTTTGGCATGAACATCGCATGGCGACTTGGCCCTGCGTCGATCTGGGTGCCCCTCGCCCTCCTTCTCTCAATCATCGTCTACCACTGGGTCGAATCTCGAGATATCGGAATCAAGCTTCTCGGTGGCACAGGCTGGGGTGGCCGGAAATACTTTACGGTTATGCTCGCGGCCTTCGGAATGCTTCTTCTCTCATCATTCCCCGGAATCAAGTGGTCCGATCTCCAAAAGATCCCCTTCCTCTACTTTTTAGGCTCCTTTGTCGATATTGTCCCAGGAACAATTTCAACCCTTGTACCCGCAACTGCCCCCTATATCTTCCGAGTCTATAGTGGAGTTAACATTTACGTATATGGCTCCCTTCTCCAGGGTAACTTTGGTGCAGAATCAGGTGTTACGCGTATTTCCCAGTTAGCCTCACTGGGCACTGGAATAGGGCTTGTCACTCTTTGCTACTTTCCTCCAAAAACATGGCTCCACCTGAATCGTTTGTGGGCTCTGCCTGTAATCATGTTAGGTGGCATCCTTTGTGCTGCCAGCGGTTTTCGAAATACTGTTGTACGTTACTTTTGCTCTTTTTTTGCAGCACTTTTTACAACAGTCCGCTTTAAAGCATTTCTAATTCTACCCGTAGCTATCGCTACAGGATTCCTCATTGCTCTTACCCAAGGCTCCGTTTTTAACTATCCACTCGCACTTCAGCGTGGCCTCTCTTTCTTGCCTGGTCAATGGAACGCAAAAGCAGTTAAGGAGGCAGATTCCTCAAGCGAATGGCGAGAGAAAATGAAAAAGCTGTTTTATAAAGAATATTTTCATAAGGCTCCTTGGTTCGGTGCTGGATATCACTACAGTTCAGAATTGGCCAAAAGAGATCAGGACGCGTATCTTTCCATTGCAGCACGCCAGGCAGAGATCGGGGATGAATATGCGGATGTCAGGCGCTTTATTGAACAGCGCCAACCCCACGAAGGGCTGGTTCATGCTCTCCTTGTTTCCGGATCTATTGGAACCTTTTTCTTTGCCGCTTTTTGCTTTGCCATCCTACTCGCCGCTTGGAGGAGCATTGCAAACACCCCGCGGGCTCAAATATCTCCTATCCAAACCTGGTGTTCAGCACAGCTGTTCACTTTTACAGTCGCCTTCTATTTACTGGGCGGAGATTATACGAATTTCTTAATCCAAGTTTGCCCCATTACAGCTCTTTTCTACCAAGCTGAAACTTTGCGCCGTGCCAAACTAAAAACGGGTCCCTCCCTCGCTCCTCCTCTTACGCCCTACCCCCCTGCGCCACGCCCATCTCAATCATAGGGCGCAGTAAGTCTACCTTCTCTTATTCAGCCTTCATGCTTTCTCACCTCGCTACAGCAAGCATTTAAAATTTAAACCCAGCCATCCCGATGTTTGCCACTTGCCCTCTAAGGGAGTTTTATATTCTTCCCCTCAAAATTTGCTGACGGATCATCCACCGCTCCAGCGTCTACTCCATCAAACACATTCCCATCAGCCACCATTTTCCCCTCCCTAAAGTCTCTCCATATCGCGAGGACCTTTGCTCCCTCAACTCTCTCCTCAACCCGAAAAGTATTGCCTCTTACAACTGTCGATCCGCCGGCACCGAATCCAACCTCGAGGCATTTAAAAAGTGCCTCTTGATCTGCTTTCTTGATGATGAAGTTGTTCTCGGCAATTGTCCCTCCAATAATTGAAATATCTACAAAGGATATTTGTTTTTTCCCAACACGCGCTTTCCCAGAGTCTTTAAATGTATTGTTCGACAGAACTGATGCTTTTTGACTATTCGGAGTCGCCTCATCCAAAAAGAACATCAGCGTTGTCTCTGAATCTGAGAATGTATTTCCGTTGAGAATAAGCTCGCCTACATTCACCCGTAGAGCCGGATCGAGTCCATCTCTTTCACTGGACATGCCGCGAATCGTGCCCCCCTCAAAAGCACACCCCATAATTGTAGTAGAGATGTCATCCGTCGTTCCTGTTCTTTTGCAAAAACTCCCTTTCACTTCTTCCCCACCCTTTGGCCCTGGCACCATCGGCGAGAGTTGATCCTTCCTTCGCAAGGTAAGGCTAAAGTTTCCTGTTTTTTCAACGGTGTAATATCCATTTCCTTTGCTTAGATAGACGCTTGTTCCCACAGGGTACAAGTCGACGAGTTTGGGTGCGGTTCCCTTTGTAATTGGGATCTCCACCACCTCCCCCACTTTTGGAATTAAAACTTTCTCCACATAAAGGCCTGGTTCGGGGTCCAAGACGTAAATCCCTTCCACCCAGAATCTTTTCAGCATACAACCATCAATTAGCGTCCGTCTTCCCGTTCCAAACCAAAACCCGTCCTTTGGCAACCCATTGGGAGAATTCACCCCACTCTCCTCACACCCCTCTGCATAACTGTTGATACAATTCAGATTTTCCACGTCGCAACCCGCCAAAGCTACCTGACCCCCTCCATTTTTGTTTGTGGAGTTCGACGCTCGTGGATAAAGAAACCGACATCCCACTACATCTAACTGATCAATCCCCTGATGCAAAAGTCCCCGCCCCACTGTCAGAGCCCTGTGACAATCGATAAAGGTACAATCATAGAATCCGATTAGATGAGTCGGAATCTCCTGCAGCAGATTCCCCTGCCCCGTGTTATCCGTCACATTCACCCCTTGCCTAAATTCGTTCGAACCTGGTTCCATTCTTCGTTCGAAGGTCAGCCCTTCAGCCCTGAACTCCTTTACGTTCTCGTATATTTGAAGGATGGTGTTTCGGCTTGAATTTACCTCAGGCCCGTTCGCCACACTCAGTAAGGTTGCCCCAGGCCCTCTCATCGTTAGCTGCGCTGGCGGTCCCGCCTGCCTGCCCAGCGCTAAGTGAGTGTATCTCCATGCCGCGTTCCCTGCGGGCTCAATCCACCGATCCAGCGCGTAGGTGGCAGGGGGAAACTCCAACAAGGTAAACCCTGCCTTACTCACAAAATCAAGAGCCCTCTGAATTGCCGGGGCGTCGTCCGTCTTCCCGTCCCCCCTTGCTCCCCACATCAACACATTCGCCCGCTTTCCCGCAAAAATCCGAAACCACCGGCCTTGATCGGCCCCATCAGGCTTAAAATACGCCCCACCCTCATCGGCTTCCGTGCACTTCCCATCCCAAAAAAAGAATCCGCCACCTCCGTCTCCTGGCCACGAATATCCCTGCACCTCTGCGTAGCAAGGCCTTGTCGGAGGAGGTTGAGACCTTAAATCTGCTACCGATACATACTTCTGCTCAGAAATCGGTGAACCTTGCGCCCAAACCCCCGCCACCCCTATCGACAACCACAAAGTTCCTAATCGCAACATCGATATACTCTACCACCCCGCCCTCACTTCCGCATACTCGTACTTTCGAAAAGCCTTTTATGTCTCACCCTTCGGTACCACCGAACAACCAATCCAACATTAAAAATTAAAGATTCTCCCTGGCCAAGTGGTTCGTAGCCTCGCTGCAGTAAACGCTTTTCGCCCTGACTGCTTCGGCAGATATATCCCATATGACACATCTTCAGATCGATGAGCACCGCTCCATAGTCGCCTTACTCGATGGGCCAGCACCCAAACAGGCCGCAACACCTTAAAGTAAAGCGGAGCCGAATTATCCAGCCTAGCTCTCTCCTCTTTCGCCGCCGAACTTAACCCCAGATTTTCTCCACTCTCCATAAAGGTCGATGTCGTCCTGCGAAGAGGCTGAACTTTCTTTCCGCTTTGCAGCACCCTCACAAACCACTCGGCATCCGATGCCACTCGATAGCTTGTGTCAAAAAGTAGCCCTTCGTTCACTAGCTTTTCTCGAAAAAAGATTCCCGCCGTCAAAGCTCCAAAATGGCACGTCCATGTATGAGCTAGCCCAGGCTTCACCATCTTTCGGTGACAAACTGCTTCCCCATCCGTCCCTACAATAATCACATCCCCCAGCACCACCTCCACGGAGGGATTTTTCTGAAAAGACGCCCAAATCATGGGCAGCACGCCGGGAAGGTACTGTTCGTCACAGTTGAGATACGCACAGACCTTTCCTTTAGCTCTCTTCAGACCTCGGTTAATTGCGTCGTACATACCTCCATCTTGCTCGCTCACCATGATGCGCTGGTAGCCGTTCCGATTCGGCCACTGTTGGGCCATCTGTTTGGCAAAGTCCGCAAACCCCTTCGTCCCGCCATCCTGTACGATATGCTCTATTTCGACCCCCGCCTGATCCGCCACGGAAGCTATGCAACAGGCTAAGTGATCCAGTTGGCCATAACTGGGCGTGATAATAGTAAAATCCATTGCGTGACTTTATCCGCTTCGAAGAAAAATCGCCACTCCAACCCTGCGTCCTTGTAGCTTCCCTGGCCGTCCCCCAGAGAATAGTATCAAGGGGTGAGGCGGCTCCGCATTCTCCAAATTTTCAGCCGCTATATTCATTTTGGCGGTGAGGAAAGTTCCGTATTTCGAATTGGCGACGCCCTTCAACAGAATCACGATGTCGAATATTTTATCGGTTCATCCAAAGAATTTTTAGGCACTGACATACCCTCCAAAATTCGCGCCCCCTTTCACGCTTACTACAACCTGCCCATCGCCCAACGGCTCCGTAAATATCAAGAAATCGGTGACTTTGATCTTTGGCAGATTCACAACGTACTACCCTCTCTCTCGCCCTCTGTCTACAAGACCGCCTTCGATCTGAATGTGCCCGTTGTTCACTACCTCCACAACTATCGGATGGGTTGCACTAACGGTTTCCTCCTGAATCACGGCCAACCGTGCGAACGTTGTCTGAGTGGCAACTTCTGGCCCGCTTTCCAGACCGCCTGCTGGCGAAACAGTCGTCTCATCAGTGGTTTTATGGGACTCATCCTCCGCCACGTCCGCTCCATCGGCACATTCCACAAGGTTGCCGCTTGGATCTCTATTAGCGACTTCCAGAAAAAGAAGCATGTGGCGATGGGTATTCCCGCCAACCATATTCACAATATATACCATTTTTATGAGAGCAGTGCCCCTTTGCCACCCAGCACCCCTTCAGGCGACACTCTTTTTCTTGGTCGTCTCTCACGAGAGAAAGGTGTGGACCTTCTTCTGCGTGCTTGGGCAAAGGTAAAAAATAGGAATCGCCGTTTGGTCATAGCGGGAACTGGCCCCGAGGAGTCATTCTTGAAGAAGCTGGCCTCCGATCTGAACCTTGCAAATGTCGTTTTCACAGGTTTCTTAGATAAAGAACAGCAGGTCTCTCTTTGGTCAAATTCTTCTGCGCTAGTGGTTCCCTCAATATGGGACGAACCTTTTGGAATGGTAGTGTTGGAAGCATGGGCTAAAGAAAGGCCTGTAGTCGCGTACGCCAAGGGCGCACTTCCCGAGCTGATTCACCACGGTGTGAATGGCCTTCTGGCCGATCCTTTTTCGGTCGAAGCTCTAGCGAAGAACATCCAAGAGCTGATCGATAAGCCCGATCTAGGACCGCGCCTTGGAAAGGCCGGCAACCTGCGCCTCAAAAACGAATTTAATCGCACTCTTTGGCTTTCTCGTATTGAGTCGGTTTACCAGAAGGTCGTGCCTATTTAATTTCTTAGTTATATGAATACGAAGTTCTCCCCCTTTTCTGTTATTTGGTTCAGGCGATTTCTTCCCCTTCTCTTTCTTGGGCTTGTTGTGGGAATTGAATCAGGTGCGACTGTTTTCTTTGGCCACCAAACTCTCGCTCCGCTGCTATCGATTCTTTCTCTCTCCATTCTCGCTTTCTACTGCTCTTCGCGCCTTCTACTGCTCTCTACTCCACTTTTTATGCTTATCAGCTACCTGCTCATTCGAGGTCACTCCGACTATCCCCTAGTCCGAACATTTACCATCCTTCTTGGTGGAATCCTTGCTGTCTGGGTCAGCTACTCCCGCAACAAACTCCAGCGTCAACAATCCGAGATCGAGACCATAGTGAATCTTATGCCTATCCCCTGGTTGCTTGCAGACGCATCTGGAAATCTGCTTCGAATCGGTCCTGAGTTTCTGAAGCTATTAGGCCCCTCCTATTCCAACCTCGTCCACACCTCATTCTTTGCACTCTTTTCCGTCTCTCAAAACCGTGGTGACTTCATACGCCTCTTCCTAGACACTGCCGATAATTCCCACACACACACTGGGCTCCGCCTCTCCCTGACAAAAACGCCCCACACCCAATTCATCGGCGTTATTTCTCCCCTACCCTCCCCCAAAGGCAACTCCGTCCTCATCATCCTCAACCCCAGACCGACCTAGTACCCCAAGTGCTTTACGTGCTTTGGTCATTTTAGGGACGCAAAGATTTGTGCCTTTGTCCTGCTTTTTCATTTATATTGAAAGGCTATGCTAGACCCTAATGTCCTTATCAAAATCCGTTGATTTTTGATTTTCAGAGCTTGAATCTTGTTGCCATTTGATGAGTCCGCTTTTTTACATTATTT
The DNA here is from genome assembly GCA_044358595.1 of Methylacidiphilales bacterium. Taxonomy (GTDB): domain Bacteria; phylum Verrucomicrobiota; class Verrucomicrobiia; order Methylacidiphilales; family Verrucolacustridaceae; genus Verrucolacustris. Next base: position 180,363 of record JBIKNP010000001.1, on the reverse strand, counting down.
TTTGTGTGTATTTGATGTCCTTTGTCATTTTGCAGACTCTTCGGCAAGAGTGGTTTGGCTTAAGTCAGAGACTTCTTTCCATTTGTTTGGTTATTTGTCATCTCACTATCTTTGGTGCGTTTCTCTACTTTATTTTTGAATATTTTTGTTTGCGTTGATTTGCTGCAACTTCGCATTAAATCTTCACCCAATCCCCTTGCTGTTTCACGTGCTTAGGAGACAATCCATTCATGGGATTTTTTTTTATCGTTTTCCTTGTTCTCTTTCTTTCTCATTCGGTTGAATCTGCCCCGCCCCTCGTCCTGCCACTCAATCCCGCTTATCAAGACCAGTATAGTCTCTTTGGGGGGTACTCCTGCACTTGGGACGATGACCTAATGCTCGATTCGATGACCGCCTCCGCCAGCATGAACGTTCTCAAAAAGACGGAAGCCGCCATGGAAAACCTTCGCCGACTCACCGATCCCCTTGTTATGGCCAAACTGAGTGCACCAGGCGGGATGGCGAGAAATCTTCTCCTTACCCTCTACTGGTTGGCCGAAGCCGATATGGCGGGCGCCGATGTGGAACAGGTCCTCCAAGAAATCTCCCGCCGCGGCCGCGACCAGGCCATCCCCGCAGACTCCACCATGGCTGAAGTCCTCCTCTTCAACTACCACACCGCTCGCCACCTCGGTGTTCTCAGCTTCTCCTGCCTCGTTCAGCTCGGCCAAGGCCTCCCCCCATCCATCCCCGAATCGGACAACAATCCCGACAACCGCCTCGCCTTCGCCGTTCCCATCCTCCCCCCCGACCGCTTTCCCCAAGTCGCTCACCAACTGTTCAACTACGAACTGTTCGACGGTCCCCTCCCAAAATCCACCTCCCGCACTCTCGCCCCTAGCCAAATCGAGTTCGCTAAAAAACTGATCTCTCGTGGCCTCCTTCCCCCAGACGCCTTAAAGGCTCCCTAAGTCCGCTTTTCACAAGTCTTCAGCCCTTAATCCGCTGCCCTCAAGAATACTTTTCAACGTCCCGATCGGAATCGATTTCGATCCATGAAAAGGAACAATGACCTGTCTCCCCTCTTCATTTCGCCATTTCTGGTGACTACCTGATTGGTCGATTTGTTGAAACCCGTGCTTTCGCAAAGCCCGGACCACTTCTTTCGCGTTGCGAACGGGAAATCTGCGGCTCAAGGAACGGAAAGTTCCAAAATCCTCGCCCGACTCGGAAACTTGATCTTGGAAGGCTTCAGCCAGAGCGCGAGTGCTTCCCGGGCATTTTCTACCGCCTCCACCTCAGTGTCGCCTGCACTGGCGCAACCGGGGACTTCAGGGAAAACTGCCGACCAGCGATCTGTTAACTTATCTTTTTCGACTACTACCCTAAACTTCATGGTTTTATTTTAATACCTATAGCCCCTTTAGCAACCCACATCGTCACCTTCCGATAATCCCCCACCGCACCGGTTCGAGCCCCCTTAAAATTCCATCCCCCACCTCCAGGCAATCATCCTACTTTCCCGGGAATGTAGGATGAACGGCCTGCCTCTTTTCTCCTCACCTACCCTTTCCGGATCCACTTTACCGAGAAACCCGTCTCAAGCTTGCTTAATCTAACTAGTATGCTAACTAGTTAGAATGAAGGTTCAAGAAACGGGAATCTTTGACGCCAAAACGCATCTTTCCACAATGCTCTCGAAGGTCGCCAAACAGGGCGTTACCTACAGGATTACGAACCGAGGAAAGGTAGTCGCAGAACTGAGGCCCATCACGAATGGCCAAACCACCAAGAGGCTTCCCTATGGCTATGGAAAAGGAACAGTCCTGCACATGGCCAAGGATTTCGATGCCCCAATCGAAGACTTTCAAGAGTACATGCAGTGAAGCTCTTGATCGATGGCCATGCCCTTCTCTGGCATCGAGACCAGAACCCTTCCCTTTCTCCAACAGCACGCGCTGCACTGGAAAATCCAAAGAACGAACTATGGATCAGCGAAGCCACATTTTGGGAACTCGCCATCAAGGTCTCCCTTAAAAAACTCGAACTTTTGGGCGGACTAGAGAGCCTCAGAGAAGAGTGGATCGATCAAGAGATCGCAAAACCACTACCCATCTCTTGGACTCATATCCGTCGCACGATTGACCTTCCTTTCCATCACCGCGACCCGTTCGATCGTATTCTCGTCGCCCAATGTCTGGCTGAGAAAATGACCCTCCTCACCGGCGACTCCCAGCTTCGTAAATATTACGCCATCAAAACTCTTTGGTAATCTTGAGCGATTTCCCTCCTCGCTAAGAAAATATTCCATAGAGCCTTTTCTTGTTTCATCATCTTCACATGTCCCCGCTTCCCGATGCCTACGAAAAACTCCGCGCCCGAGGCAAAGACCTTGCCCTTCTCGGCGCCACCACAGGCCTCCTTAGCTGGGATCAGGAAACCCTCCTCCCCCCGAAAGGCCACTCCTTCCGTGCCGAACAGTCGTCCCTCCTCGCGGGCATCTCCCACCGCCTCGCGACCCACACCGACATCGCCCGCTGGCTCGATGAGTGCGAAAGCACTTCCCTCCCGCCCCACTCCCCCGAAGCCGCCGCCATCGCCCGTTGGCGTCACGACTACCACCGCGCCACTCGTATCCCCGCTGAACTGGTCGAAGAAAACGAACTTGCCATCGGCCTCTCCCGCACAGCCTGGGTCGAAGCCCGCAAAAACTCCCACTTCCCCACCTTTGCCCCACACCTTGAAAAACTTCTCTCCCTCTCCCGCCAAATGGCTGACCTCTGGGGCTACGCCGACCAACCCTACGATGCCCTCCTTGAAGGCTACGAACCGGGTTGGCTGACTCGCGATGTCACTTCTCTCTTTGCCAAACTCCGCCCTCGCCTCGTTGCCATTGCCGAAAAAGCTTTCGCCCTGCCTCAACCACCCTCCCGCAAAATTCTCCGAGGCCACTACCCTCGCGCCGATCAGGAGAAATTCCTCCAACTTCTTCTTCCAAAAATCGGGTTCGACACTAATGCAGGACGACTCGACTCCAGTACCCACCCCTTCTGCTCAGGCCTCGGCCCGGGCGATACCCGCATGACCACCCGCTACGACGAAAGCGACTTCATGGTCTCCCTCTACGGGGTCCTTCACGAGGCCGGCCACGGTCTCTACGACCAAGGTCTTCCCGAATCCCAACTCGGCACTCCCCTCGGCCAAGCCGCCTCGCTCGGCATTCACGAATCCCAATCCCGCCTGTGGGAAAACCGTGTCGGCCGCTCTCGATCCTTCTGGAAATCTTGGTGGCCAGACTTCACCCAAGCCTTTACCGATCTTACAGGCCATAAGCACGAGGATTGCTGGCGCGCTTCCAACGCCGTGGAACGATCCTTCATTCGTGTCGAAGCCGATGAAGTAACCTACGATCTTCATATCCTTCTTCGCTTCGAACTGGAAACCCAACTTCTCAAAGGCGACCTCTCTGTTCATGACCTGCCCGCCGCCTGGAACGAGCTCTTCGAAAAACTTCTCGGCCTAAAAGTTCCCGGCGATGCACGCGGTTGCCTCCAAGACATCCACTGGTCCCTTGGCGGCTTCGGCTACTTTCCGACATACACTTTGGGCAATCTGACCTCCTCCCAGCTTTGGCAGGCCGCGAATCGGGATATTCCTACCCTCCCCACTTCTGTTGAAAATCGCGACTATCAACCCCTCCTTCGCTGGCTTCGTGAGAAAGTCCACTCCCACGGTCGTCGCTATCCCGCCGCCGAACTCGTCCAGCGCGCCACAGGAAAACCTCTCGACCCAGAAGCTCACCTCAAGGTTCTCGAATCCAAGGTTCAAGAGCTGTCTCAATGATCTCTTCAAATCAGGTTTCCCTCGTCATCAGTACCTACAATCACGCCCGCCCTTTGGAGCTGTGCCTCGCTGGTTTTCGTAACCAAACAGCTGCTCCCATGGAGATTCTTATCGCTGATGATGGTTCCGGCTCCCCCACTCGGGATCTGATTGTGCGCCTTGCCCCATCCCTACCCTGCCCAGTCCATCACCTCTGGCATGAAGACAGGGGCTTTCGCAAAAATACAATCCTCAACCAATCCTTGGCTGCTGCGAAAGGCACCTATCTTGTCTTCACCGATGCAGACTGCATTCCACATCCTAGATTTATCGAAGATCATGCCTCTTTAGCCGAGCAGGGCTTCTGGGTTCAAGGCCGGCGCTCTTATCTTAATGCCGCAGCCTCTGCCTCACTCAAAGTGGGCGAGTCCTTTCCAAGTTTTCGTCTCTTCCTCGCAGGTCAACTCACCGGCGCCGCCAAAGCATTTCGACTCCCTTTCCCCATTATCAAACGTGACATGGCCCAACGAGGGATCATCGGTTGTAACATGGCTATGTGGAAAAAAGATCTTCTGGAATTAAACGGTTGGGACGAGGAGTACGAAGGTTGGGGACTCGGGGAGGACTCCGACATTGGCTCCCGCCTCTATCATTTGGGCCGACCCCGTAAATTCGTCTACGGCCGATCGATTCTCTATCACCTCCACCACCCGATCCTTAGCCGTGACCACGTGCCAAAAAGCCAATCTCGCCTAGAAGAAACTCTTCGGACGAAAAAAGTCCGTTGTATCAAAGGGGTGAATCAGTATTTGAAGTGATAGGGTCAGCGCCTCCCCTCGGAGGCAGGAGCCACTTTCACCAAAAGTGGTTTCCCTTACCTGCTACGCCTTTTTTACCCTGACTCTTCCAGGCTCCAGAATAACCAAAGACTTGGGGAGTTGATCCAACAACTCTTGATTTACAAGAGCGCTTCTTACGAGCTGGCCAATTGCCTTAGCGCCACAACTATCAGGCACGTGAACAACTACGATTCCAGGAGTGCTGCCAATAGGGTAGTTTCTTATGTCTGCAAAATCAAAGTCGCACGTGAGCAGGATAAGGCCGTGTTTTTTGGCGTATTCAATGACGACTTCATCCCTAGTACTCCCCGGCATCTGTTGGATGACCTCGCATGCTTGATGACCCAGCCCCTCTAATATCCCTACTAGGGATCTCGGCAAATTCGCGTCTAGAAGGAATTGCAAGGCAACTAGACTGGGAGTGGATGGTGTACTTCTTGCTCTAAAAGAGACCCAGCGTAAGCCACTGCACCTCGAACTTGTTCCACCCTCAATCCATACTCTTTTGCCACCTCTTCGACCGACATCCCTCCAGCAAGACCTCCAACGAGCACAGAAACTTGGACTCGAGTTCCGCGAATCACTGGTTTGCCGTGACAAACCGCGGGATCAATTAGAACTAAACTCTCCATATACCATCCATACTCCTGCGGGTCGCCCCCTTCAACCTAAACCTCTACCTCTCCCGGCCGCCATGGCCGCACCCACAATTCCCGCTTCATTGTGAAGCTTGGCAGGCATCACTTTCGCCCTTACCCCTTTTGCCGCTCTCGGTAGCCACTTTTCCGCTCTTTTGCTTACTCCTCCACCCACAATGATCAGATCTGGATTGATCAAGCGATCCACCTGCTGAAGGTACTCCCGAACTTTCCGAGACCACTTTTTCCAACTCCACTCGTGCACCTCTCTCGCCTTTGCGCTTGCGGACTTCTCAGCATCTTTTCCCTCGAGGGTCAGGTGCCCCAGCTCTGTGTTCGGAATCAGAATCCCTTGGTAGAACAGCGCACTTCCGATTCCCGTGCCTAATGTGATCATCACCACAACTCCCTTGTCATTTTTCCCAGCTCCGTAGTGAAGTTCCGCCAGTCCGGCCGCGTCCGCATCATTCATCACCACAAAGTGTTGCCTCGTTGCTTTTTTGAATATCTTTTCGGGATTCTTCCCAACCCATTGAGATGAAAGATTCACCGCAGTCTCAACCAACCCTTTTCGGATCGGGCCAGGAAAACCCACGCCGACAGGACCTTTCCACTGAAAATGGTCGACCATTCGCTTAATTACGCGGGTGATCGCCAAGGGGGATGCGGGTTGTGGCGTCGGAAAGTGAACAGGGTCCCCTTGAATGGTTCCTGCGGGGAAGTCCACTAACCCTCCCTTGATCCCAGTCCCTCCTATGTCGATTCCTAATACGCTCATTTTTCTAAATATACTCTGGGCTCATCCGCGGAACAGCCCTCTCTCCACCCTTCTGCCGTTCGCGAAAACTACTCCCAACCCACTCCACCCGTGATGCGAACAACGCGACTCCTGACGCTTGCGATTCCGCCCCAGCCTGCAAATTTCAGCTTCATAGATGGACAACCCCGCCAAACTGCAGGAAGAGCTGGAAGGGTATTGCGGATTGGGAATGTACGACGAGGCGCTCCGTCGCATCTCGCAAGCCCGCCGCAAGGGGGATCACAGCCTGACTTTAGATTTTCTGCGCACGCGAATTCTTCGTGCTGCTGGTCGGTTCGTAGAGCTTCGCAAAACGGCTGAGCAGTTGCGGCGTCAGCGCCCTGAAGAACCAGAGGTTTGGGTTTCTCTGGCGGATGCAGTGCGTCATCAGGATTCAATCCAGCAGGGCCGCTCCATCCTTCTTGAGGCCGAGCGTAAGTTTCCAAATAATCCTCATATCAAATTTCAGTTGGGTTGTTACCATTGTCAATTGCGTGATCTCGATAAAGCCCGCTCTTATGTACAGGCTGCGATTCGCTTGGACGAGTCGTGGGCAAATGTCGCCAAAGAGGATGCGGATCTTGCTCCCCTTCGAGAAAAGTCTTAGCCGATACGCCCTCACCCTTTCTCTTCTCATTCCACTACTCCTTTCAGGGTGTGGTTTTTTTCGCTCATCAGCTGACCATACGATCGGAGTTTCCCAACCTCTTTCGATCGTCCTTCCGGCCAATTTTTCCACTGGCTATCGGTGGGTACTCGACCCACCCCTTCAGACGGCTCACCTGCTCGACGAGTCATACTCCTCACCCTCTCTCCCTGGTGCCCCCGGGAAACAAACCATGCGTGTCGTCTTCCCGCGTGAGGGACGATTCAATTTAAAATTTGCCTATCGGCGCCTTTGGGAGCCAGCGAGCGTTCCTGCCGTACAAACAACCAATTTCGTCGTTCAGGTTTCGTCTGCACCCAAGAATTCCAACATCATGCAGCAACTATTCCCGGAAAAGAACCTTCCCTCGTCCGTTCCCGTTCCTGAGGAGGATCAGCCCAAGCCGACTCCAGGAAAACTTCAGATCCGCAAAGCCTAACCCGAGTGGCAGTTCTCTAGTACAGAGACACGATGTGCTCGCTGCGTATCCAGCCTGCATCTTGATTCGGAAGTCGAATCTTGCTCCATCCTAAAAAGCTTTTCTCTAAACGGGCAATGGACCCCGGGGGATAAGCCTTTTCCGCCTGTGCCTCTGCCTCCGTAGGGATCGATCTCAAGGGCTCCACATCCACAATCATCACCACGTTTCGGTCCGCTAACTTTCCATAAATTCCAAGTGCTGTTGAGGCAGCCATGAAAAGCATAAGTCCGATTGCAAAAGTCGCTATCCCAACTCGAACAAGAAGGCTTCGCTTTTGAGGGAGGTAGCCCGACCCCAAACCAAATCCACAGCCAACTGCAAGGATCGTTACTCCCAAAACAAAGGCTAGCTGCCATCCGAATACTCCAAGTCGTCCCGTAATCCACTCCCTGCTCCGCTCACTCCACAAGCCCATCACCGCTCGGTCCAACTGATCGGCAGATTGGGCAAAGATTCGGGTGTTCCATGAGACGGACGCCGTTCCCGGAGAAATAAGATACGCGGATAGCCCGTACGCTAACGCCCGCTCCTTGTCGCCAAGCTGGAAATACGCGAGCGCCAGATTATTTCTGGCCACGGGATCCCGCGGGTTTGCCACTACTTTTTCCCGCCACACTTTCTCTGCCTCACTGAAAATTCCCGTTTTATAAAGCTGAATCGGATCCTCCTTTTTTGTCTTCTCGTCCTTGGTCTGCTCTTTGTTAATTGCCTGCGCACCGACTGGTTCCACGGCCACAAAAAGAAACAGAAGGGCCGTAATCCAAGGAAATAGATTTTTAGGTTTTAGTGGCGCCCAAGCCTTTATCGCGGGCAGATCAATTCTGCCGGCTAGCCGTTCGGCTTGGTCACACCACTCTCCATCCAAGCTCGGATTTCTCCCATAAAGCCCATTTTCTGAATCAACCCAGCATTTTTCGAGTGTTTCTTGATCTGATTTTTCCATCGTTTGAATTCCGTCTGCAATCACACCCCAGGCAGGAGTTGCTCCTTCAATTCCTAAGGTGCCGGCTACAGATTTCTGCCAAAAAAGAAGTGCCTTTTCGGAAGAGCGCATATCCTGTCCTGCCTCGCGAACCATTTCGACCGCGCTTTTCCAGCTTTGAAGCGACTCCTTCCTTAGTCTCTCTTCGTCTGTGAATAGTGCCCTTTGTCTGGCCCATCTCCACCAAAGTGCCACCAAGATTCCCCAAGGAAGAATTCCTAATCCTACCCACCATGCCTGCCCTACCGGCCCTATGCCAAATCCCGATCCCTCGATTGGTTCTCTGGGCAGCCCCGGCTCCCCATATGCCAAAGGTTGCGCCACTTTACCTAAAGGGGCTTGCCCAGCTTTTTTAGTTGGTGCAGACGAGCTCGTGGCTGGACTTACAGGAGAGGCCGGAAGGGCTAAGCCACTCGTCTGCTTCGAGACAACAATTTTAGGAGGTTTGACCTCGGCTGCCTCGTAGGACTTTTTCTTTGGGTCGAAGTATAAAAACTTAACCGCTGGCAGCTCGAACTCGCCACTCTTTGTGGGGATCATCACAAGATCCTCCACAATCGCTCCCGTAAAAAGGTCCGTGCCGTTAAATTCTCTTCTTAATTTAGGTTGAATCGTGCGGATATCCTTCGGAACTGCCCGAGCGGGCAATTCCACGCCCATGGGCCAATTCCCTGTTCCGCGTAACGTTAACGTCCAGGTGACCGGCTCCCCCTCGCCTACCTGCTCAGGCACCAGTTTCGATTCCAAAACAAACTGTCCTACAGCACCCTTGAATCCTGCAGGCGCATTTGCGGGTAGTGCTTCGACATTCAAAGGAACGGGGGCTGCGACTGCCTCTACTTCAACCGAGCCAGGAGCGGTGAAGAAAAAGGATCTACCCCCTGCCGCAGTGTCGATATCCAGTTTTTGCCGGATCGAGGGCAGCTCGAAGAGTCCCGCTTTAGGAACCATGGCCCTAGTGTGAAACTGCAGCCCCTGATTTCCCCCCGGCCCGATCTGTTGACCTCGATCCCACGCCTCCGCAGTAAAGTTTTGAACATCCCACAAAGGGGTGGTCTTCACTCGGCCGCTCCGATTGCCGGTCATTACCACCCTATAATTTACGTCGAAGACCTCACCAATATACGGGCGTCGAGGCTCCGCCTGGGCCGATGCCTGCACAGCATCGGGCGGAACAACCTGACTCCCTGGATTGGGAGCCTGATTTTGAAAAGGGGTTGGGGGGAATGGAAAATTCGGGGAGAGGGGATTGGACTGCCGCGAGCGATTTCCTCCTGATGCTGTCGCATCCAGGGTTAGACTTGGAACAGTCATTCTTCCCTTGTCTGTCACGACTTCGAACGAGGGGATCAGGATTCTTCCGTTCTGGGATGCTTGAACCACATAACTGAGCGTCGTAGAGGAGCTGGTTTGGAAATTGATCATAGAAAAGCTCGTTGCCCGCCCCGGCGACCCTGAAAACTGAAGCCCCGACACGCTTGGTAAGTTTATATTCCCTTTAGGCTGACAATCGGTGAAAACCAGATCCAGTTGAACCCCAGATTGCGGGGGGATCTGCCCTGGATCCGTCCACGCCACACTTTGGCTAAATGCAGTACCACTCAGATAAATTCCAAAGCCGATTAGTAAAAATAACTTTTTCATATGTTTCACCACGGCTTCGCCGTCGACGATGCAGAAGGTCTCTGATCCTTGGGTTGTAACCTTTGCTGAAGAAGTGCGGGACTGTCCGACTGGCGAACCTGATCCAACCTTGCGGTCGCTTCCACCGTATACGCATCTGTGGATTCATCCTGTTTCTTTTTCCCTGATCCCCCACCCACAGACCTCATTCCTGCGGGTGCCTCCTTGCCCTCCTTTTTTGAATCCTCACCGCCTTGCGCTACTCCTTTTCCCTCCTCCTTCTTGTCATTATCTTTTTTCTCATCCCCTAAATCGCCAAACCCTGCTTTCTGATCCTGGATTGGGGCTAAATCCTCCTCTTTGGCGCGATCCTTCATTTTTCCCTCACCCTCCTTGCTCGTACTATAGTCTTTGATCTGATTGGGGTCTTTCTGTTTTCCCTTGGCCTCTTTCTGCTCCTTGCCCTGCTCTCCTTTTTCATCTGAATCTCCCTCTCCGCCCTCTGAATTTTCGCCTTTTTCACCCTTTTTTCCTTTTTGATTCCCTTTTCCGGATGAAGGCGGGCTTTGCGAGTCCCCCTGTTCTCCGTCCTCACCCTTGTCCCCCTCTTTTCCCTCAGACTTCTCTCCCTCCCCCTTGTCCTTTTCCTGCGGCTCGCCCTTCTCTTTTCCAGACTTGTTATCCTGTTTACATTTTTCCTTCTTCTTGTCTTTCGAATCCTTTTTATCTTGTGAGGGCGGTGGGCGCGGAGGTTGTAGTTTCTTTAACTCCTCCCTCAACCTCGGCCAGTCTGCCGCCTTGGCATCCATTCTTTCCCCTTCATCCACTCCAGCCAAAGCGTCCCCAATCATATTTCGCCATGGGCCCTGTGGATCCTCCGTATTCGGTGTGGCTTTATTTAGTTTATCCACTGCATCGGGTCTTTGGCCAAATCGCAGGGTCTCCTCTGCCAAGAGACTGTAGTCTTGAGCGGGTTTTCTGCTTTTTTCGGCTATCGCCGCCACGGCGCGAGTCAACCCCGCTGCAGTATCCGCCCCAGCCCCCGGATCGGGCGATAAAGCTCCATAAACCAAAGCTCCACTTAACCCTAGAAGGATAACGCTGTTTAAAATCTTCATACAGCCAGCTCCTCCCTTTTCTCTTTCGAAACAAGTTTGGTTGTCTTCTTCATTACAGGCGGCAAGGCAGGCTCTCCATCCGTTACAGGCCCCATGGCAACTCTTCTTCGTGTTGGTAGAACAGGCATTTCCAGCGCGAGACTTAGCGCCAACAGAAAAACCGCAGGTGCTAAGACCCACTGAAACCTTTCCGCCTGCCTCGCTTCCCTCGTTTTTGAAAACTCCCCTGATTTGCCCTGCTCAATTGTTTCGCTCAAAAGCTCCTGCAGATCCACCCAGTTTGACGCCTCCCGGTACACGCCACCCGTTTCCTCTGCCAACGCCTCCAGGGTTGCAGGCTCTAATTTTGTAAGGACTGCGGCTCCTCGGGCGTCCTTGATAACCCCACCTTGTGAATCCGGAAGAAGAGACCCCGCCGCGGTTCCGATTCCCAAGGCAATAATCTTTACCTTTTTCTTTTTCAACTCCTCTAATGCCGTTTTCCAGCCCGGGTCATGCGCCTCCCCATCACTCAGAATAATTAAAAATCGATCTGCGGCCGTGCTTTGTCCAAACGCCTCCGTCGCCACTCTCAACATTCCAGTATAATCCGTACCCGCTTGGGGCAGGTAGGAGGGATCCAGGCCAGGTAAAATATCCCTCAACACTTCATAGTCGGAGCTCAAGGGAACCTGTAGGAACGATGTCCCCGCGAATACAGCCAGGCCCACTCTCTCTCCTTTCAACTCGTCCAGAAGGTTTCCAATCAGAAGCTTTGCCCTCTCTAAGCGCGTGGGCTTCACATCATCCGCAAGCATGCTTGCAGATAAATCCAACGCCAAAAGAACCTCCCGCGACTGATCGAAAACTGTTTCTTCCAGTTGTCCATACTGGGGTCGCGCCAGCGCCATCAATGCCAAGATCACTCCTGCAGCCAACCAAAAACCTCCCCGCCGTCTTGTCGCCCCTGGCCGATCCACCACGGCCCGCGCGCCCGCCCACCGTCTCATAACCTTGGGCAATTTAAGCACCCCTGATTGCCCCGCTTTTCCGCGAAATATCAACCAGCTAGCCAAAGGAACCAGTGGGATCAAAAGAAGAACCTGAGGCTCTTCCCAACGTACTCCATAAAAAGTCATGCTGCTCTTCCCCATCTTCCGGGTCGTGCCCAAGCCAACCCCCCCAGAAAAGCTAGAGTTCCGGGCGTAACCCACGCAAAAAACCACTCGTGAGCTCGTAGTTGTGCTTTTGCACTAAATTCAATCCGCTGTTTTTTATCGATGGCCGCAAAAGCTGCCTCCGCCGTTCCCACATCCATGGCCCGGAAAAACTTTCCTCCAGTTGTCTCCGCGATTCGCTGCAGGGTGTCTTCATCTAGATCTGAGATCGCCTGCCGATATCCCAATTTTCTGCCAGCGTTATCGATCACGGGCATCGGTACAACTCCGGGCTGGCCTGCCCCAATGGTGTAAACAGGAATCCCTTTTCTCTTGGCCAACTCAGCCGCTTGGCGTGGAGCCAATACCCCGCTGTTGTTCGATCCGTCGGTCAAAAGAATAATGAATGCCCCCTTGCGCTGCCCGTCCTTCTCCTTCTCCGACTGTTCCAATCGAGAAACAGCCAACCCTAAACCATCCCCCACAGCAGTCGCGTCCTCAACAAGTCCCACCCGAAGTCTTGAGATTTGCCGCGCCAACCACTCATGATCAAAGGTCAGCGGGGAAAGCGTGTAGGCTCGACCTCCATAAATAACAACGCCGATTCGATCCGTCGGCCTTCGTGAAATAAATGCCTCAATGATCGGTTGAATCGCCTGAAGCCTGTTGATTCTGCCTGTGGGGCCCTCGTAATCCTCGGCCAACATGCTGGGAGAGAGATCGATCGCCAACATGATGTCGTAGCCCTTTTGACGCACCTGCTTTTTTTCTTCCAGCTGTTGCGGTCGCGCGAGCCCCACAATGAGCAATGCCAATCCTATTCCCGCCAAAATGGACGGCCCCCTGCCTAACGAGATGGCGGGTGCTCCTGCCCAGCGAGCAACTCTTGGAATCACCAAGACAGGGCGAGACCTTCGACCTCTCCACCAAACAGCCAAAGGAATGAGGAGCAACGCCAACAGCCAGAGCGGGTCAGCCAACGTCCAGCCCCCAGGCAAAAGTGTCTCGCTCACTTTCTTGCCCCTTGCATTCTTCTTCTAAAAAAATTCACCAGCGGATCGAGAAGATCTCCGTCCGTTCCCGCCGTCATCCTCTGGAGTGGGCTCGGAAACCACTCCTGCCATGCCGCCTCCCTCTCCGCCACCCACCGCGCATGCCTCTGTTGGCTCTCCTTCGTTCCCATGTCAAAAGCAAGAACCTCTCCCGACTCTGGATCCACCACGGGCAATATTCCCAATGAGGGCAACTGAATATCCCACGGGTCGTCCACCCTAACTCCAATCATCTCATATCGCTTCCGTAACGCGGCCCATCCCGGACCCACGGGCCGAGGTGGAAAATCTCCCAGCCACAAAACAATGCTGTGCTTGGGAAACGCGTGAAAAAAAAGTTTCCACTCCAGGGAAACCTCGGGTCCGTCCTCCAACTTCGGGATCGGTTGGGCAAGTAGTGTGGCTGCTGTTCTGACAATATTGACTCGCCCCCGTACAGGTTGCCGCACGTGGTGACCCGATGGAGTTGCATGCCAGAATCCCACCCGATCCCTATTCCCCGCCGCTGTAAGGGCAAAAAGTCCTGCCAGCTCCAACAAGGCTTCCCGTTTTGTCCTCTGGCCCGACCCGAACTGAAGGGATGGGGTATCCTCAAGCAGAATCACTACGGTTAACTCCCTCTCTTCGATGAATTTTTTTCGATACAGTTCCCCCAGTCTGGCCGAAACATTCCAATCCACATCTCTTACATCGTCCCCGAACTCATACTTTACGACCTGATCAAACTCCCTCCCCCGCCCACGGAAGGCCGACCGATACTCACCCCCCAAGAACGAATCGGCCGCCATGCGCACCCGCCACTCCAGTTTGCGCAAAAGAGCCAATGGTGCCTTGCGTGCCACCTCTCCGGGCGTGACTGCCGTGCTCATGTTCGCCGTCAGCTCCCCCCTCGTTAATATCCTGCGGGCACAGGAATCCGGTCGAGCACACCTCGTAAAATCTGATCTGTGGTTGTCTCCTCCGCCTCCGCTTCATAGGTCAGCCCCACCCTGTGTCTTAAGGCATCGAGAAAGACGTTTTGAACTACTTCAGGTGTTGCGTGATCCATTCCATGCAACCACGCCAACGCCCTCGACGCCTGTACCAAGGCCAGAGAGGCACGAGGACTGGCGCCGTACGACAAAACTTTCCCTCCGTTGCCTGCTGCCGCTGCCGCCTCACGAGTAGCGCGCACAAGAGCCAGCATATACGCCTGAAGCGGCGGACTCAGATGAACTGCGTCCACCTTATTTCTCATGCTGAGCAACTCCTCCCCTGAAGACACCGCACCCAGCTTGGGCTGCATGCTGAGTTGCCCCCATCGCTCCATCATCGAACGCTCTTCTTGCTCGTTCGGATAATCCACGAGAATTTTGAAAAGAAATCGATCCGTCTGCGCTTCGGGAAGCGGATATGTCCCTTCCTGCTCCAGCGGATTTTGTGTCGCCATCACAAGGAAAGGCTTGGGCAGGTGATGCGTTTCTCCTCCAATCGTGACCTGTCTCTCCTGCATCGCTTCGAGCAGAGCGCTTTGAACCTTGGCCGGCGCACGGTTAATTTCGTCCGCAAGGACTAGGTTTGCAAAAACGGGGCCTTGATGGACGCGAAAGGTTCCCTCTTTTGGCTGAAACACCATTGTTCCCACAACATCACTTGGCAAAAGATCAGGCGTGAATTGAATCCGCTCGAAATCTAGGCCCATTGCCGACCCAAGGCTTTTGATTAGCAGGGTCTTGGCTAACCCGGGAAGACCTTCTAGCAAAACGTGGCCATTTGCCAAAAGAGCCACGAGAAGGCGTTCGATTACCTCATCTTGACCAATGATAGCCTTCTGTACCTCCCCTCGAATCCGTGCTGCCCATTCTTTGCCGTTTGTCATAATTCAGAGTACTCCTTAACCATAATATCCCTAACCCCGCGCCAGATTTCAACCCCCGCGATTAGGTCCCCTCTCCCTTTACTGGGTAGTAAAAACGACAGCCCCTTTCTCAATTCGATCGAGCTGCACGCTTTTGGATCCTGGGAAGAGGGCCACCTGTTCAAGCAGGCTGTCTACCCACTGATTCCATGTGCGCAAAACCAGTGCAGGTGGCAGGGGTAGCTTCCCTAGGCTGGCCTCTACCCGATAGATATTCTCACCCTTTTCCGAGCGACTAAAAATCAGTTCATGTCTTAAAACAAGGGTTTGCCCCAGCCATCGCCCCGTCCGATCGAGAGTCATTCCGCCTTCAACAAACTCCAGTTGCCACCTCTCCGTGCTCACAGCAAGAATGTCTGTCACCCCAACGACTGCGAACCTCAACCGCCGCCCCCACCAATCGTTAATTTCAGCATCGCTCAGCTTTACCTCAGCAGGCAGTGCCTCTTTCAGCCCGACCTGCAACCAGAGCAAATCCTCCAGCGTGGTTCGGTTGTCTTTATTGAGAACCAGTGGAGGCTCGGGCACAGCGATCGCAAGTACTGTCGCTCTTGCCATAAGAGAAAACAGGCCCATTCCTGCCAGCGCCCACGCTGTTCCCTTCCACCAGGCCCTGTGCCGCAACAGCTCCACCACGCCGTGAAAAAGGAAGCTGAGGCCAAGAAGCGCTCCCCCAAGAACAAGACCCAAGCCGGCCACGAAAACTCCTTGGCTGAAAAGAATTGGGGCTACCGCGGGGGCTTGAATCTTTGCCAAAAAGGCCTTTTTCGCGACATCGTTGCGTGTCTCCTTTTCTTTTTCCCAATCTTCTGGTTCAAACCACCTGCCCTCAAATTTTTTTCTACCCGCTTGTTGGTTCTCCATCTCCAAGCGCCAAGGCGCACCGATGTTTTCTACCTCCTGCGCACGTTCCGGAAACTCCTTCGAAAGAGCCGCCAGTGCCTCTACTTGCTTGGCAAGCTCTTCGGTCGTGTAGCTTTTTTTCCCATCGTACGCTTGCGGGATGGCTTTCCCCATAGCTGCGGCGAACGCCGCCTCAGCCTTGGCAAGCGCTTCGGGATCCTCAGGGGAGGGCATTTTGTCCAACCTCTCTTTCCAAATTTCCAACTCCTTATGCAGCGGCTGTTCGAGATTTGGGTGCTGAGCCTTCGCCTCCAGAATCTTATTGATAGCGGATACTGCCTGCTCCCGTGATAGCTCCTGCTCCGGCAAAGGCGTGCTCGGAAGCTTTCCCAATACTTTCCCTAATTCCACCTCTCTTTTGGTTCCATCCAGCTCCTTGAACTGAATTATTTTTTTTTCTTCCCTGACTTCTTGCGCCGCCACAAGTACGGCTTCGCCGTTCTTATCCAATATCAAGATTTCTGCACTCCCTGCACTGGTGCCCACCAGGCAGATTGCACAGACCCACGCACGTAATAGCCGAATCAAGTGGCAAGTTTCCGCGCAGCAGAAACAATATCTTTGGGCCCCATTCCAAAATGTTCGTACAGCTCCCGAGCGCTGTAGGCGGAGCGACCAAACTCACCCTGCATTCCGATGGCCGCTGTCTTGAGCGCGACTCCTTGAATTGCCAAGGCGTGGATTAGCATAGAACCCATTCCACCAACCACCTGATGATCTTCGATCGTCACCACTCGTCCTCCCGCCGCAGTGACAGCAGGAGCGATTGTTTTAAGATCGGGTCGGTTGACAAATGGATTGTCGATTACCGTCGCCTCTTTCCCCTCCTTTGCCAAAAGTTCTGCAGCCTCAAGCGCAAGCGGAACCATCGGTCCGCACGCCACTAGAACCACATCTTTTCCTTTTCGCAGAACTGTTGCTTTGCCCCAGGGGTATCCCTCTGGCCGTTCCCCTAGTCGCGCTGGAAAATCTTCGCGTCCTGCAAAAAAGAGTGCGCTCTCTCCATCTTTTCCAGACTCCCTCTCTTTTGCCAGCCGTTGGAATGCGGCGAGCATAAGCGCCTCCGCCTGTTCCGAACAGCTGACCGCGATCGCCAACGTGTGGGGAATCGCGCTGACTGCTGAGAAGTACGTAGTCGCTTCGTGAGAAGCTCCGTCCGCCGCATCTTGAAAACCCGCGTGCGTAAACGCGCCCACAATGGGCCCTTGAGAAAGGGCCGCCATGATGATCGGCAAATTCCCCTTCGTAATTCCAAATTGTGAAAATGTGTCCGCAACTGGAATAAAACCTGTCTTGGAAAGACCCGTGCATGTGCTGACCATGTTTGCTTCTGCTATGCCAATATCGAACGACCGGCCTGGCACAGCTTTTTGAAACGCCGCCACACCCGTTGAGCCCGGCAGATCCGCGCTAATCGAAACCACAGGCAATCCTTCTTGAGCCGCTTTCACGGCTGCCCTTGCAAATCCCGCCTGTACTTTTTCTTTTTTAACCGTCGCAGCAGAGCTTGCCGCGCCGGCCTTGGATGCCTGCTTTGCCTCCCAATCTTTTCGAAGTCCCTCGGCCCATGTTTTAAGCTCCACGGGTGTTTTTCCGCCCGTGATTTCCTCAACAAATGGAATAATTTTTTCTCCGTCCTTGAGCGGGAACCCGTGTCCGCCGGATGAGCTCTTTTCCGTTTCCTTTACGCCATAACCCTTGATCGTTTTCACCCAAAGACAAACAGGTCTCCGCGGGTCTCCCTTCGCCTCTACCAGTGCTTGCTCCACCGCCTGGTACACTTTTTCCAGATTTTGCCCTTCCTTAACGGGACGCACGTTCCAGCCCAGTTCCGCCAATCCCGCAAATGTGGGTTCCATCGAAAAACTGTCCTCAGAAATTCTTCCGGAAAGCTTGGTGTCATTGTCAGAAACAATCAAAATAAACGGGTTGATCTCGTTGCGGCTCGCCAATCCTGGAATCGCCGCCATTGCCTCCTTGGCCTCGCCCTCCATGCAGCCTCCGTCCGAAATCACGCAGAATGTGACACGATCCCGTTTTGCCAATTTGTCACCCAGAGCCAATCCCTGTGCGACAGGAATTCCCGAGCCCAACGGGCCGTTGCTAATGAAGACTCCTTCTGGGTTGAGGTGGCTTTCTCCGTGACCCGTCAGCTTGCTTTTAATGGAGCGAAACTTTTTCAGATCATCAAACGTCATTCCATCGAACCCGTATTGCGCGCGTAACGCGTACACCCCATTTTCCGTATGCCCTGCATCGTTCACAAAGTTGTACGCCTCGTGCCAAGGCCTGTTTTTTTCCGCAAACATTACCCCGTGGATTGCCGACATAATCTCGGCCAAAGCCGCAGGACCTCCCCAGTGACAAGCAGCGCCTCCAATGACCGCGTGGGTGTCCATCAGTGCCACCAACGCCCGAGTCATCACTGGGTCTGCCAAAATCACTTCCTGCCCAGCGCTATTTCGAACCTTCCTTGGGTACTTGGGGCCTTGTTTGGGTGTCGCGGCAAGTCGATTGGGAATTTTGAGAGGCCGCAACGGCGGCACCTCGACTGATTTTACAGGTCCAACTTCAGTAGCCATAGGTCCATCTCCTTAATTTTTTCATGATTTCAAACGGGCGAGAATCGTAAGGGTTGCCCACCCCCATTGGCAAGGCTCACCCCTTTTGCTTTTTTGCGACCCCGGGGGAAATCTCCATAATAACCCACGAATCCCCCTGCTTGGGTCGATCGTGTGCCGTTGCGTACAAGACTTGGCACTCATCCGGAATCACCCGCCAAAAGGCCTCCCGCCGTGCCTCATCCAGTTCTTTGAGGGCGTCATCCAAAAGAAAGACCGGGCTTCGCTGTCTGCCCTGCCTCAAAAGAGCCAGTTCGGCCAAACGCACCGCCAAGCAGGCCGATCTCCGTTGCCCCTCCGATCCGTATCGGGACAAACTTTTTCCTCCTAGCTTAAAATCCCAGTCATCTCTTTGAGGTCCTGTCAGGTTGATGCCCCTTTCCCGCTCAATCCCCCAAAGGCGATCCCGTCCTGGCCCTGAATCAGGAACTGGCTCGTCGGGTTGATAGGTCACCTTCAGCTTCTCCGCGCCTGCGGTTAGTTTTTTATGTGCTTCTTCCAAATACGGTAAAAAAATCTCGGCCAAGGCGCGCCGTGCGGGTTGCAATATTTTTGCCAACTCTCCAAGACGGGTTGTCCACGCTTCCCACTCCTCTCGAGAGGCGCGAGGTAATCTCAATAAGGCGGATCGCTGTTTACAAACTTCCCGCAAAGTTCGCAAATCCCCCAGCCGACTCGGATCTCTTTCTGCTAATAGCAGGTCGAAGCCTCCCCGCCTTTCAGCTGATCCGCCCTCCAAAATTGAGGTGTCTCCCCCATGCGCGACGACAACCAACGCTCTTCCCCAAAACTCATCCACCGTTGCGCCGACTCGCCCATCCACCTCCAACTCCCTGGCCCCGTTTCGCCAAACCATTCCCAGTCGAACAGGCCCTGCCTCATCCGCCCATGATCCATCCACCCGCCAACCTTCGGCCCCATGCTGTGTAAGTTCCCGATACGCGCGCGTACGGAAGGAGCGCATTCGCCCGAGAATGGCTACCGACTCGAGAAGCGTTGTTTTTCCCTGACCATTCGCCCCAGACAACAAAACGCGCGGACCAAGATTTTCCAGTTCAAGCGAGGAGTGGCATCGAAACGAGGTGAGTCGAAGATGCCGAACCACGCGGGGCGGCTCAGGCCGTCCGCATCGGCATGATCACATAAAGAAACGGTTTGTTGTAGCGGATCACGCCGGGGCTGAGTTCATCGATAAAATCAAAGTGAACGTTGTCGTCCTCAATATTTTTTAGAGGGTCGATCAGAAAATCGGGGTTGAACGCCATCGTGAATTCCTTGCCCTTATACTGTACTGGAATCGATTCATGGGCCTCTCCCACGTCGGGCGTGTTCGCGGCAATTTCGAGATTATTTTTTCCAAAGGTAAGTTTGACCGAGTTAGATTTCTCGCTGGAGAGCAGTGCTACCCGACGTACGGAGTTCAAGAAGAGTTCCCGCTCCAAGGTGACCCTCTCTTTGGCGTCCGCAGGGATGACCTGCCTATAGTTCGGATAATTTCCCTCCACCATTTTGGCCGCGATTTCTGTATTTCCAAAGGAAAAGAGAATTTGGTTCTCTAGCACCACAAAGGAGACGTCTTCTTTATCGCCCAATAAGCGCTGGAGCTCGAGAACCGCTTTCGCGGGTAGGATAAATTCCCGTTCGCCTGTTTTTGGAAAATCCATTTCTTGATCGGTTAAAGCCAATCGTCTTCCGTCCGTTGCAACAATCGTGAGCTTGCCGTCCTTTAAACAGAGCAGGAGGCCGTTTAAAACGTAGCGCTTCTCATCTGCGGACATGGCATAGGAAACCCTCTTGAGGAGCTCCTTAAGGGCTTTCTGTTCGATTTTGTAGATAGGATTCTTCTCGCTGGTTTTTGCGGGGAACTCTGGGATCGCGGGGAACTCCTCGGACGGCATCCCCATAATTTTGAAGACGGCCGAGCCGCATCGCATCGTCGCGCTCAGCTTGCTGTCCACGTCTAGGGTCAGCTCTTCAGAAGGCAGCTCCCGAATAATGCTAAAGAGCCTGCGGGCGGGCAGCGTGATGGACCCTGGCTTTTCCACCCCGACTTCGCACGAGGTCCGAATCCCGATATCCAAGTCGGTCGCTGATATCGTGAGTTCGCTTTTATCTGCCTTCAAAAGAAGATTGTTCAAAATGCCGATTGGGGTGCGTGACCCGACCACATTTTGGACTGCAGATAGGGCGTTGAGGAATTTCTGTTTTTGGAGGATGAGTTTCATGAAGTTTTGAGAGTCAGAAGATTGGGATAGGTAAATATAGAAGTAAATAAACCATAATCATAAGCAAGTGGATAAGCCACCAGTTTTTCTTTAACACGCCGAGCGTCAACAGGTTGGGTGAAGAATAAGCCGTGGATAGGTTTTAAAAATAACCCTGCTTGTTGGTGCGGGGATATCCTTCTCACAAGATTCTCGTCCTGATTTGATGGCTATTCACAGGGAGACTCAAATCCTCTCTGTAGCGGTGAGTAAATGGCAATGAACTGGGGATACCCACGGGAATAACAGTCGGGCAACCGTCGATTTTTGAGAAAAAAGTTTTTTTCATAAGCACTGGTTTTTTCGTTTGCATTACGGATGTCTCAGGAAGGTGGTCTTTAACAAACGACACGAATACTCTGTCCCACGCGGAGGCGCGGAAAAGAGCTTCGTGTCTGAGTGATTGGGTTTAACGCTCGGCCGGCTCTTCGAGCTTGTGAGTCAGAAGGCCCACCATTTGGTGGAGACGATCATCCCCCTGCATTTTGGAGGTGATGGTCTTGCAGGCGTGGAGGACGGTCCCGTGATCGCGACCTCCGAACGACTCTCCGATCTCCTGGAGGCTTTTTCCTGTCATCTTTCTGCTCAGATACATGGCCACCATGCGGGGAAGAGCGATATGCGCAGGACGCCGCTTGCTGGTCATATCCGCGACGCGAAGGTCGTAACCTTCGGCAACACGGCGCTGGATCAGCTCGATCGTGACAATCGGCTTGGTTTCCTGCTGGATGAAATCCTTCAGCAATTCCTCTACTTGTGCAGGAGTAATGTGACGGTCATGCAAGGCAGCCCAAGCCGCAACGCGGTTGAGAGCCCCTTCCAGGCGACGCACATTCGTTTTGACCCGCTCCGCAATAAAGTGAAGGACCGATTCCCCCAAGCGAACCTGCATAGTGGAAGTCTTCTTGCGAAGAATGGCCAAACGAGTCTCGATGTCAGGAGATTGCAACTCTGCGCTCAGACCCCACTCAAAGCGGGAAACAAGGCGCTTTTGCAGATTGGCGACATCTCCCGGAGGGCTGTCACTGGATAGAACGATCTGTCGGTTTCCATCGAAAAGGGTGTTGAAGGTGTGAAAGAACTCTTCTTGAGAACGATCCTTACCCGAAAAGAACTGAACGTCATCAATCAGCAAGCAGTCAGCCTGGCGGAAGCGGCGACGGAACTTCACGAGCTCACCATGTTGGATGGCGGAGATAAACTCATTCGTAAACTGTTCTGAGGTAACATAAACAATCTTTGCGCCCTTCTTTTTCTGCATAATCCGGTGGCCAATTGCGTGGAGGAGGTGGGTTTTCCCTAATCCGACGGAGCCGTGGATGAAAAGAGGGTTGTAGGTACGAGCTGGGGCATCTGCTACAGCTGTGGCCGCAGCATGGGCAAACTGGCTGTTTACGCCCGCTACGAAGGACTCAAAGGTATAACGGCTTACCAACTCGCCAGACAGGGGCTTCGACTTTTCTTTTCCTTCTGCTTGAAGGAGATGCTCTTCTGCACCTGGAGTCGGACGATCTTTTGATCCCACAACATCAAAACTAATCTTAACTTCCCGCCCAACGGCAAGGGTGGCACATTCGCGAAGCTGGTTGAGGTAATTTTCCTCAATCCAGTACTGGTAGATGGCGTTCTCTACCCCGAGGACGAGACGACCGGCTTCGTAGCTGATAGGGACGATCGACGAGAACCATCGGTGGAGTGCGTCAGGGGTGATGACTTTTTCAAGTTCGCGGCAAACTTTGACCCAAATTTCTGGAGGATTGCTCATTTGTTTTTATTTCCTTTTTTGGTTAGCGGGGTGGAATCATTCGCCACAGAAAAAAATCCCGCAAGAGGAATTTTAATTTTAATCGAAAATATTTGTGAATGACTTCGCTTGACAAATGAACGGCGCATAAAAAAAGAGTTTCTCGAGGGAAAAACAGCAAGAAAATTCTTTGCGCGTGCGAAGTTATTCGCCGCGCGCTAGAAAAAAATATGCACCGCGCACCCGCACTTGTTTGGTTTCGTCGAGATTTGCGTGTTTCTGACCACGCCGCACTTCATCAAGCGTGTGAAAAGCAGACCCCGATTGTCCCCATTTTTATTTTCGATGACGGCATTTTGTCCGACAAAAAAGGTGTCGCTAGGCGGACAGCTTTCCTTCTCGCTTGCCTCGAAAGCCTCGCCGCCAATTTAAATACACTTGGGGCTCCCCTGATTTTGCGAAAAGGGAACCCTGTTGAAGTTTTGCGAGCTTTGGCCAAGGAGACAGGAGCAAAAACGCTCCTCTTTAATAAGGACATCGAGCCGTATTCCCGCAAAAGAGATGAAAAAGTTGCTGCTATGGCTCAGCAGGAAGGGATCGAGGTTTTTGCCTGTGATGATCTGCTCATACATCCCCCTGGCTCTGTTCAGAGAATGGCGGGAGGTCCGTACACCGTATTTACCCCATTTTCTAATGCATGGCGGGCCAAGCGCCCGCAGGATCCCTTCCCTCGCCCAAAAAAAATCGAAGGGGTACCCAGAGTAAAAGGTATTCCGCTACCCTTCCTTGAGGATCTGGGCCTTCCAAAATGCGATATTCCGGTCCCGCTGGCGGGAGAGAAGAGCGCTCAAGAGCTTCTTCGGACTTTTATCGGCAAAAATATTCTCAAGTACCAGGACACGCGGAACTACCCCTTTAAGGACACCACTTCTCACCTATCCCCGCATCTGCGTTTTGGAACGCTATCCCCGCGAACGGTTCTGGCCGCCGCGCGCCGCGCCCGCGCGGACGACCCTGCCGCAAAAAAACAGATCGATGTATTTATTGGCGAACTGATCTGGAGGGATTTTTATAAGCAGATTCTTTGGGAGTTTCCCCATGTGGTAGACGGATCCTTTCGCCCCGCGTATGACAAAATCGAGTGGGAGAATCGAAAGGACAGGTTCCAGGCCTGGTGTGAAGGCCAAACGGGCTATCCAATTGTGGACGCTGCGATGCGGCAGCTGAATCAAACGGGCTGGATGCACAATCGCCTCCGAATGATTGTGGCCTCGTTCCTTACGAAAGACCTGCTCGTTACTTGGCAGTGGGGCGAGCGCTACTTTATGGAAAAGCTCTTTGACGGCGATCTTGCGGCAAATAATGGAGGTTGGCAGTGGGCGGCGGGAACAGGAACGGATGCGCAACCTTACTTCCGGATCTTTAATCCCTCGAGTCAGGCGGAAAAATTCGATCCTGAGGGAAAATTTATCGCGCAGTATGTTCCGGAGGCGGACTCCTTAAAGTATCCTGCGCCGATCGTAGATCACTCGGTCGAGCGGCTGCGCACCCTCGAGATGTATAAAAAGGCCCGAGGGTAAGCTGAATTTAGGCATTCAGCTCTTGAGAAGCGGTTAAGAGACCAACCCAGTTTGGGCTATCGCCCCTCTTCTTACAGTGTTTGTAAAAAGCGGACTAACTGTTCGCGGTTCGGGCTGTTCCCGTGGCGAACGTAGAATCCGGAGGCTGCGACGGCCAACTGTAGGGAGTGGGGCAATCCCAATCCGAGAAGTCGTCCGATGGCAAATCCTGCGTTGAAATGGTCTCCTGCACCCGTGCTGATCTTAGGCTTGGAGGTATAGGGACCGGTTACAAACACTTCCCCTTCGGCATCGGCCGCACAGGCGTATTCGATTGGGTGAATGACCACAACCTGAATTCCCATTTTCTCCCGGATGGCTCCTGCCAAGGAAGCACACGCTTTGGGATTTTTTGTGGCGCCCTTTAGCCGCAGAACTTTGGCCACATGAAGGGCCTCGCTCTCATTCATTCCCAGAGTGACATCATTTTCAGCCTGAAACTCGGCGATAATTTTGAGGGCCGCCAACAGGTCCGCCTCAATTCTCTTAGCGGGATCGGCCAAGTCAAAAAAGAGCTGCTTCCGTTTCCCGGGTTTAACGGGTTTGTACTCAGTTAGCAGCTTTTTCCAAATGGCCGACATATGCGGAAGCATTGTCCAGTTGACCATTCCGACAAATGAGGCGGAGGACCACAGCTTCTGGACGAGCTTGTCGCCCAAACGGGACTGGATGGTTTCCCAGTTGGCGTCCTGAACAGAGGCCAGCTGGCCGAGCATGATTTTTCCATCATTGAACTCGAGAGCCGAGGTCAGGGCAGGTTCGGCAAAGGAGTGAACCTTGGCGCGTTTTGCAAATTCAGTGAAAACAGGGTGAAGTTTTGGAAATCCGCACATGCCCATGTATTCCACGGGCGCCCCGAGGGTCGACATGGCAAAGGCCATTAAAGGTCCGTTCCCCCCGATTTTTTCCATGGTCGGGACGACTTCAAAGTTGGCACTTTTGCCTGCGGCTTCGCTCAAGCGCTTCGCGAAAGGCTTTACGGAGGTAAAAGGGAGATATTTCGTGGCTGTTTGACGCTGGTCTACCACCTGAAGAATGGAGTCCAAGAAGCCGTCAAAACCCAGCAAACAGCTGAATTTGAGGAGTTGAGCCCGTGAACCAATTAACCGTTCTGCCGTCTGTCTTGCTAATCTGGAGTCAGTCATAGCCTGTCGTTATAACCTCGGGGAGCTAAAATAACAAGCCAAACCTAACTGGTGAAAAGCGGTTGCCTTTTCCGCCCAACCTGCGATTTCCTAAAAAGACATGGGCAACATTGTTTATTTTGATCTGGAAACGCAGAAAAGTGCAGCCGAGGTCGGTGGCTGGGGGCATATCGATCGAATGGGCATCTCCGTGGCCGTCCTCTACCACTCCGCCAAGGGCGAGTATGAAATTTATTTGGAGAAAGACGTGGATCGTCTGATCGCCGACCTGCGCAGGGCCGATCTCGTCGTCGGGTTTAATGTGTTGCGTTTTGATTACACAGTTCTGGCTGCTTACTCCGTTTTCGATTTTTCTGCCGTTCCCACCCTCGACCTCATGGTCAGTATCGAGGAAAGGATCAAACACCGCGTCGGATTGGATGCGGTGGCCGAGGCAACTTGTGGTGTAAAAAAAACCGCCTCAGGGATGGAGGCGATTCAGTGGTGGAGAGAGGGGCAACAGGCCAAGGTGGCTGAATACTGCTGCTTCGATGTAAAAACGACCCGCCTCGTCCATGAACACGGGGTTCGGACCGGCAAAGTGAGTTATGTCAGTCACAAAACATTTCTAAAACAATCTGTCGCCGTCGACTGGGCAAAAATTGGGCCCGTCGAACACATTCTCCGACCGGCTTAAGAGATTTCGAATATTTTGCGGGTGGCCTCGTGCCGCGCACGAAATAGAATGAGGAAAAACTTATGGATGAAAGGCAGGAGAAGGCGTCCCAGCCCTCCCCCTGGAGGAAGAAACTCAATCCGGTCCACCAGCCCCGTTGTGCCGTCTGGCGCAGCCCAAAACTCGTGAAGATGTCGCCAAAGCGGAAAAGGACTTTTGTCCGCCACATCTAAAATACAGGCCCGCCCCGGCGTCCCCGAAAAATCGTTTACCTCCTGAACCGTCACCTTCCACGACTGTGGAATACCCAAGGAAGCGACGCGAAGGCTAATCTTGGATCCTTTAACAATCGGGCTGGGAGACTCCAAAGAAAGCACGCGAATCCAGCTCGGGCTCACACGGGAGATGTTTTTGGGCTCAAGATGAAAGGCGAACACCTTTTTTGGGTCGGCCTTCAAATTGCTCGCATATTCAAACACATAAGGAAGCGGGCTCTTTCGCATCACGGGGATCTTGTTCCATTTTCCTGATTCGGCCAAGACGGCGTTTCTAGGTTGGCCATTTTGCCTCTCTGCCCGAAACTCCCCCTATGCCCCTTTCCTCATGGAAAAAGGTCCTGGTGGTGGATCTCGGATTTCTTGGCGATACCGTACACTCCATTCCAGCCATTCGTGCTTTATCCATGTGCGGAGCCGAAGTGGACGTAATGACAACGCCGGTCGGATCCGAGGTTCTTTCTATGGTTTCGGAAGTCCATCGCGTCTGGGTGACCCCACTGCGCAAGCCAAGCCCGCCGTGGTGGAAGGGGTTGAATCAGCTTTGTCAAATCCGCAGCCAAAATTATGATTCTGCCTTGACCTTCTCGGGTGCAGACCGAAACCTTTTTTGCGTAGCTTTTAGTGGAGCTCAGGAAAGGATCGCCGCATTGCGACGTAAGCGCTGGTGGCACGGCCTTTTACCCCTGACAAAAATCATCTCGACCCCTTTCAAGAATCGGCCCTTGTTTCGGCAAAAAATGGAAACATTAAAGGTCCTGGGGTGGTCGGGTGATCCAGCAGACTTGTCTCTTAAAATTTCGGCCAATCCTCAAAAAAAAGACCTTTCTAGCTTCTCCCAGCCCACGGTCTACCTATCGGTTAGTGCTTACGGCTCTCCTCACAAGGAGTGGCCTCTGAGGAGTTGGGCGGAAATGATCCGAAGTGTTTGGGAGAAGAGGCCTGAAATAAAATTTCTTGTTGGTTTTGCGCCGAATCAGCGGGAAGAAAATAGGGCACGCCAGCTCGCCCAACTCGTCGGCAACTCGCCCAGCTTTCAAGTTCTCGACACTCCCCACTCTCTTGCTGAGCTTGCCCTCATCCTCCAACAGACCGTCTGTTTTGCCGGGCTGGATTCAGGCCTTCTTCACTTGGCCATAGCTTTGGGTCGACCCACCGTTTCCATATTTCGAGACTATACTGGAAAGTCGGAATGGGCTCCTGAAGGCCAAACTCACCGAGTATTGAGCCGCCCCTGTTCTTGCCACCGAGATCAGGTCGACCGCTGCGGCGAACAACCCTTATGCCTTGCGGCAGTGACACCCCAAGAGGTTGCCGATGCTATGTTGGAACTTTTGCCGTTACCGAACTAAAACTATGAAACGGCTTCCCAGTTATTATTCGGATCTTAATCCCTTTCGGGAGCACTTCTCCGAAGGAAGTCCGATCCTTTGCTATCACAAGATCGCGGTTCCACCGCCCCGTGCGCGTATCAAAGGGTTGTATTTAGAGCCCAACCTTTTTCGCCAGCAAATTCAGGAGTTGGACGCAGAGGGCCTTTCGTTTGTCTCTCCAGCGGACTGTCAGCAATCCAAAGCGATTGCCATCACCTTTGACGACGGCTTTGTGAGCAACCTGGTCGAGGCTGTTCCTTTGATGAAAAAAGTCGGCGTACAGGCCATCAATTATCTGGTGGCAGATCGGCTCGGTCAGACCAGCGATTGGGAGGCGCGGGAGGGTGGAGAGGCGGATCCCCTGATGGACGAGTCGCAGGTTCGTGAGTGGCTGGCTTCAGGGCATCAGATTGGTGCCCACACCTGTACCCATCCTCGACTTTCCCAGCTTTCCGAGGCCCAAGCCAAAGAGGAAATATCGGCGAGTCGAAAAAAGTTGGAAGACCGTTTCGGAGTTTTGATTGAACACTTTGCTTATCCCTATGGAGACTATAACCCAGCCACGATAGAGCTGGTTCGTGAAGCTGGATTCAAAACCGCCGTGACCATGCATCGCGGGATTAATTTGCCTGACACACCGCTTTTCGAGTTAAAGCGCTGGACGGCTCGGTATGAGAGTAGAAATCTGAAAAATCTTTTGCGAAAGTTTTTCTAAAGGCAGCCGCGGACACTACGGCGCCGCCCTGGCCACACAGTCTAATTGCATAGTATCTTTGCATTACTAATTCCCTAGCTTTGGGATAATAGGGCCTAGTAGCATTGCCTTTGGCTTCATGAATTCGACCCTGAACCAGAGGCTCGTCGTCCCAGTTTACAACGAAATACATCTTGTGAAGGATGTTTCTGAAGTCTTGGAGGAAGCGATCCGTACAAATCCGCAACTACGGGTTGTCGTTGTGGATGATGGGTCCAAGGATGGCACAGGGGACGCCTTCAAGCAGCAGTTGAAACCGCTCAAAAACGCGGAGGTAAAGATCCTGGCGAAAAATGGCGGGAAAGGGATGGCAATACGGCAAGGGTTTCAAGGCGCCAAGGAGGAGCAGCTGATGTTTATGGATGGAGATTTAGCTTATTCGATCAACCACCTAACTCCGCTGGTGGAATCGCTCAATGACCACGACGTGGTCATTGGTTCTCGTTCGATGGCGCCTCAGGCACACGGGGGACTGCCTGCCCGACGAGCTTTTTTAGGTTGGGGATTTAACCGCTTGGCCTGTTATCTCCTTGGAATCGACTACCCAGATACCCAGGCAGGCTTGAAGGGGTTTCAACGCCAAGCAGCCGAACGGCTTTTCGCGAAACAAAAGCTTACCGACTTTGCCTTCGATGTGGAACTTCTCTACCTCTGTCGCAAGCTCGGTCTGCGTGTGGGACAGATCCCTGCTCAGGTTTCGGCCCGGCACACCTATAAGACCTCCCGAGTGAAGCTTCTTTGCGACTCTCTTGGGTGTTTCAAGGAGCTTCTTTTGATCCGTTGGTGGTCATGGACGGGGGCCTACCGCTTTCACGAATGAACCCCATCCTCCTGACCTGGGATGTTGAGGAGTATGACGCGCCGGCCGATTTTGGAGCCCCTGCCCTAGCCGATCACGGATTAAGCCGGGGACGGGAAATTTGGCAGGAGTGGCTGGGCCTTACTAAGGAGTGGAAATTTCCGGGCACAACGTTTTGTACCGCCCGGCTCGCCCAGTGTGCTCCTGAACTTCTTCGTGAAACGGCGGCACGGGGCCATGAGATTGCTTCTCACGGGTGGTCTCACCGTCCGGGAGGCGATCTGCAACTTTTGAGGAGCCGCACCCTTTTACAGGAGATTTCCGGTCAAGGGGTGGATGGCTTTCGTTCTCCACGGCTTAGAAAAATCAACAAAGAGGAGATTACCCAGGCTGGATTTCGTTATGATGCATCTCTGAACCCGACTTGGATTCCGGGTCGGTACGATCATCGTCGGGAACCACGTCGGCCGTTTCAGATCGGTTCGCTTTGGGAAGTCCCTGCCGCAGTTTTGCCCGGAATCCGCTTTCCCCTGTTTTGGGCCAGTTTCCATATTTTGCCTTTGCCCATCTACTTGGCCTTGTGTGCGCAAGTTCTCCAGCACGACGGACTTCTTTGTCTCTATTTCCACCCCTGGGAACTTTCTGCCTTGCCCGAGCCTGAAATGCCTCGCTGGCTAACCCGCCGTCCTCAGGCAGAAAGAATTCGCCGGATGACCAAGCTTTGCCATGGCCTACAACGATTCGGGAGGTTTACTCCCGTGGGGCGCTATCTAGGTCTTGGAATGCAGGTCACTCGGCCCTGATCGTCACGGGACGACTTAATATAGAATGTTTTAGGCCCAGGAGTCGAAACTCGGTTGTTTGGGTTGGCGTATTGTGGGTTTGCATCCCACTGGTCATTCAGCGCATTCGCGACAGGCACATTCATCGGATTGACCATCTTCTGAATCCGCTTATGACGGGCCACATAATCAGAATAGCTCTCTGCCCAAGCGGCGCCCGTTAAGGACAGCAAAAGGCATGTGGAGAAAATGCGAAGCACTACTTTTTGCCTCCAACAATCTCTTCAATCTTCGGAAGAACCCCTTGAGGATGTTGCCACTCGTTATCTTTTTGCCCTGTTAGGTCCTTTCCATTCTGGTCGATCAAAACCAAATAAGGGATCCCGCTTGCTGCATACTTTCCAACCTCCGGGCCTTTGCTGGTTCCAAACTTCATGGCAGGCCACGGCATGCCCGTTTCTTTCATGTATTCGATCTGAGCCTCTTCCGATTTATCGCTACTTGCAAAGACCAACTCAAAATCCTCATGCTTCGGCTTGAATTCTTTATACCACTCCACAAGTTTTGGGGTGAACGCCCTGCAAGGAGGACACCAGTGCGCGGAATAGTAAATGGCGACGTACTTTGGACTGGTTGCGGGTTTTTTATAGTCACTCTTTTTTCCGTTGGTTACCTGAATGAGTCGAGGCTCGAGCTTGCCAAAGTAGTCCGCACGGACCGACAGGGGAGCATGAAGCCCGAGTAATGCCACAAGAAGTAGTGTGAATTTAATCTGTTTTGTCATTGGCTAATTCTCCTCTCACGGCCTGTGTACGCAATCAGTTTTTGACCTTACCCCAGCTTTTCGCCACCTTCTCGGGATGGCTTCACTTGGCAGAAATACCCCCAAACTCTTTTCCCAGCTTTCCCCGATCTATCGTCAGCCTCTTTTCACCCTTTTGGATAACTCTCGCACTGTTCATCGAGAGCATTGGGCCGAAAAAGAAGGGGTTCAACTTTGTCGCCTCCTAAGCATCAAAACGGGGGGTTGCAGTGAGGACTGCGGTTACTGCGCCCAAAGTGCGCGTTACACAACAGGGGTAAAAGCCCAGCCACTCATGGAGCGGGATGAGGTTCTTGCGGAAGCGCGCGAGGCCAAAGCTGCAGGCGCTGGGCGTTTCTGCATGGGGGCTGCCTGGAAGGGCGTCCGCGAAGGCGAGGCCAAGTTCGAGTCGGTTCTCAATATCGTGCGGGACGTGAAACAGCTCGGCATGGAAGTTTGTGTCACATTGGGCCAACTCACTGATGAAGCCGCCCGCCAACTCAAAGATGCCGGAGTGACCGCCTACAATCACAACCTCGACACCTCCCCTGACCACTATCGCAACATCGTTACAACCCACTCTTTTGAAGATCGTCTAAGGACAATTCGCTCCGTGCAAAAAGCGGGAATGGCAGTTTGCTGTGGGGCTATTCTTGGGATGGGAGAGACGGAGGACGACCGCCTCAAAATGCTCGAAGTTCTATGTGGTTTTGACCCCTCCCCTGAAAGCGTGCCGATCAACTGTCTCATGCCCCAGGAGGGCACTCCACTTGCAGACCAAAAATCCGTTGATGTGTTTGAACTGGTCCGACTCATCGCTACGACTCGGATTGCCCTTCCTCGGGCTCGAATCAGACTAAGTGCGGGTCGCACAGTTCTGACTCGCGAAGCCCAAGCGCTCTGTTTCTATGCAGGCGCAAACTCCATCTTTTTTGGGGACAAACTCCTGACTGCACCCAACCCCGAGGAATCGGACGATCGCGCCCTTTTGAAAACTTTAGGACTCGCCCAGGCGGCCTAGTTTCCTCTCGCATTGGCTACCCGATTGGATCGGGCTACTCTTTCGACCCATGTCCACTGCCCTGCGTATTGCCAGCTACCTTCGCAAATATCCTGGATATGCAATTGGAACGATTTCTGCGGCCCTTCTTTCGACGTTGCTGGGGCTAGTTTATCCCCGCCTCACGGGAGTTCTGATTGATGAAGTCATCGCCAAAGGGCAAGGAGACAGGCTTCCTTGGTTGGTCGGACTCCTCCTCCTCGTTTTTCTCGGCCGCGACGGGCTAAATGCTCTCCGAATCCTCCTCAACAATCTTTTTGAGCAGAAGGTGATTCTCGATCTTCGACGGGATCTTTACTCCGCCTTTCAGCGCCTTTCTACTTCTTGGTACGATCACCGTTCCAGCGGAGATCTGCTCACCCGTGTCAGTGAGGACGTGATGAACATGGAGCGAATGTTGATCGATGGTATCGAACAAGGCCTGATCGCCTTGCTTCAGCTTTTCGGCGTTGGAATCATTCTTTTTCGAATCGATCCCCTTCTCGCCGCTTGGTCTTTGGCGCCCATCCCCTTTCTCGCCGCGGGTGCACTGTATTACACCCTGACTGCGCACCCTCGCTATCGCGTTCAGCGCAAGGCCTCCTCGGCCATGAATTCCCTCTTAATGGATCACCTTCAAGGCATGAGGCAGATCAAAACGTATGGCTGGCTTGAAGAAGGCGCGAACCGCTTTGAAAAAGTTGCACAAGAAGTTCGCACTGCCTCTTTAGGCATTATGAAGGCCTGGGCGTTTTACTCGCCCTCCATGGCATGGTTTGCCGCGGCAGGAACATGTCTCGTTCTGTGGGTTGGAGGAAGGTCGGTTCTCGACGGGAAAATGGCAGTCGGAGAGCTCGTGGCCTTTTTGCTTTATGTGGGAATGTTCTACGAACCAGTGAGCCGGCTTCACAGCTTGAATCAGCTGATTCAAGCCGGACGAGCTGCAGGGGAACGCGTATTTGCAATTTTAGATGCAGAGCCCGAACCCGGTCACATTGCCACTTCTCCATTACGCACTTTGCCGCCTCGTAAAGGTTCGGCTCGGGAGGTCATTTTCAAAGGTATTCACTTCTCCTACCGAACGGGCAGAGAGGTTTTGCACGGCATCGATCTTCAAATTCCTGCTGGGACTTCCCTTGCCCTCGTCGGGCCAACAGGGGCTGGCAAAACTACGCTCGCCACACTTGTGGCCCGTTTTCACGATCCGACGAGCGGAGAGGTTCTGCTGGACGGAGTCCCCCTTCCCCAAATTTCCCTGAAGGATTTACGTCGCGAGGTTGGAGTTGTTACTCAGGAGCCCTTTTTGTTCCAGGCAACCATTCGTGAAAACCTAGAGTTAGGAAAACCCGATGCTACGGATGTTGAGATTGAAAAGGTTTTGCGTGCCGCCTGCGCCCTAGAGTTTGTCCAAGCGTTGGCAGATGGGTGGAATTCAAAAGTCGGTGAGCGGGGGGTTCGACTAAGCGCAGGGGAACGCCAACGGCTCTCCATTGCACGTGCTTTGCTTAAGGATCCGCCCGTGCTCATTCTCGATGAGGCTACGGCCAGCGTTGATACAGCGACCGAAAAGCAGATTCAGATGGCCTTAGATCATCTTCTAGCTGGCAGAACCAGTATTGTCGTTGCTCATAGGCTTTCGACCGTTCGCAAGGCGGACAAAATTGCAGTTGTGGAGTCAGGTCGAATCCTTGAGCTTGGAAATCATGAGTCCTTGATTCGCTCGGGCGGTCTTTACTCAAAGCTCTGGTCTATTCAGTCCGAACACGCTGATCTCCACACGATCGAAGAGCTTTTCACGGCACGGTAATCCCGGGCTTGGCCTCCAAGGGGCAGACCTTCCCCGGCTTTCATTTTTGGGTCTTTTCAGTTACTGTTTCGTGATGAATAAATCCGATCTTACAACCGCTGATTCAATCCGTGCCCGGCGTAGTATAAAATCTTTTAAGAACGACCCGATCCCGGAGGGCGTGCTGCAGGAGCTTCTATCCTTGATGCAGGATGCTCCCTCCTCGTGGAACTTTCAGCCCACCCGAGTCGTTATGATCCGTTCTATGGCTCAGAAAGAGGCTCTTTCTGCGGCGGCTTGGGGACAAAAACAAATTCTCGAAGCCCCAGTCACATTTGTTTTCTCCGTTTCAATTCGAGGCTGGGAAAAACATATGGACGAGATTCTTGGTACAGGAGTTTCCTCAGGAGCTTGGCCCCAAAAATTTGCGGATTGGATTCGCGATAACGCCCCAGGCTTTCAGAAAGGCTTGGCCGAAAGGGAGCGCGAATACGCGATTAAAGATGCGATGATTATGGCAACCACCCTTGCCCTCGCCGCACAATCAAAAGGCTATTCAACCTGCTATATTAACGGATGGGACGAATCCAAAGTCAAGGAAATCATTGGTGTTGAAGGAGATAAAAATATAGCGATTGCGCTTGTTTTGCCGGTCGGACTCCCGAACTCTGAGGCAAAACACCCGGGGCGCCTCCCTGCGGCAAAGACTATTTTTACCGACCGCCTCCCCTCACCCGCCATCTAGCAAAGCCTTTATGGGCTCCTCATCCTTTTTTGTCTTCCCCAAGAATTACGATGTAATCGTGATTGGGGCTGGCCATGCTGGGATAGAGGCCGCTCTCGCGTCCGCTCGAATGGGATGTGAGACGCTTCTTCTGACGATGAATCTCGATACCGTCGGCCAGATGAGTTGCAACCCAGCCATCGGCGGCTTGGCAAAAGGCCATATCGTTCGGGAAATCGATGCGCTCGGAGGTGAAATGGGCATCAATACCGATGCCACAGCAATTCAGATGCGCATGCTAAATTCAAGCAAAGGGCCAAGCGTAAGAGGCCCCCGAGCGCAGTGCGACAAGAAAGCCTATCAGTTCAGAATGAAGTTCGCTCTTGAAAATCAGCCGCACCTAGACCTTAAGCAGGGTCAGATTGCCCAGCTAATCGTCGAAGATGGCGAGGTTAGGGCCGTAGTTACCAACCTAGGGGTTCGCCTTAATGCCAAGAAGATCGTTTTGACGACAGGAACATTCTTAAAGGCCTTAATGCATGTTGGAGATCGAAACGTTGCCGGCGGCAGAATGGGCGACGGCACAAGCGGATTTTCAGATGAGCTCAGAAAACTAGGATTTCAGGTCGAGAGACTAAAAACAGGCACCCCTCCAAGACTCAACAAGCGGAGCATCGACTTCTCAAAACTTGAGCCACAGAACGGCGACAATCCGCCACCAAACTTCAGCTTTATGGTCGACTCGATCGAGCACCGAGAGGATCACACTTTCAGCCTCAACCACTGGAAGGACGGCCTGTTCCACGTGGAACAAATTCCATGCTGGATTACCTATACGAGCGATATAACGGCCCAGATAATACGCAAAAACCTGTCCAGATCTCCTTTATATTGCGGTGTCATTCAAGGAGTTGGGCCAAGATACTGCCCATCTATAGAGGATAAGATTGTTAAGTTTCCAGACAAGGAGAGGCATCAGATATTTTTAGAGCCCGAGGGAAGGCATACAAACGAGTTCTACGTGAACGGATGCTCAACGAGTCTTCCATTTGATGTTCAGGTAGAGATGATTCACTCGATTCCAGGCCTCGGGGCGGCTGAGTTTTTGAGGCCGGGATATGCGGTTGAATACGATTTCTGTCCGCCCACTCAGCTCTGGCCAAGCTTGGAAACGAAATTGGTCCGAGGGCTTTACTTTGCGGGGCAGCTAAATGGAACCTCGGGCTATGAGGAGGCGGCGGGGCAGGGGATTTTGGCGGGAATTAACGCAGCCTTGGCGTCACGCGGGGCGGAGCCGTGGAAGCTTGGTCGGCACGAGTCATATATTGGAGTAATGGTCGACGATCTAGTCACGAAGGGAACTCGAGAGCCGTACCGCATGTTCACCTCTCGTGCAGAGTATCGGCTGCTTCTGCGCCAAGATAATGCGGATTTGCGACTGACGGAAAGGGCGGGGGAGTTGGGGTTGGCATCCGCCGAGCGGGTTCGTCGAACGAAAGAGAGAAGAGCCCAAATCGATTCGTGTCGCGCCAGGTTAACCGCATCTCGACGAGAGGGTAAAACTTTGGAGGATTGGCTACGTCGACCCGAGATATCATGGAACGACCTCCCCGAGGAGTTTCAGCGTATGCCTGGTGAGATTGCCGAAGCAGTTGAAGCAGATGTGAAATATTCGGGCTACGTCGCCCGCGATATCGATCGGATTGCCACCTTGAAAGAGATGGAGGGAAAAAATATTCCCGAGAACTTCGATTACGAGAGTGTGGTGGGATTAAAAAAAGAGGCCCGTGCGAAGTTAAAAGAAGTTAGGCCTAGAACCTTCGGTCAGGCAGCAAGAATCTCGGGAGTGAATCCATCGGACATCTCCGCCCTGGCAGTCTGGGCGATGAGAAAATAGGGACGGGCAAGAAGGCTCGTGCCGAGCCAAATTAGAGACTTTTACGAATCTTTTTCGCGGTCTGACTTTTAATTGCGCTGTAAAGAATTGCCTGCTCGCCGTACTCGATCCAAGGGCCATAAGGCACCTGATCATCCTCAACGAACTTCCAGTCCGTTTTATCCAGTCCGCTAAGCCCTAGGTAATCCCTAACAGCAGGAGAAACATCCAATCCCGCACGCGAGTAGCGGGTCGGGCGCTCTTCGCCGAAGACGTACTCCGCGTGATCGTAGCGAAGGGGACCGACATCTTCCCACTGGGCAAAACACACTTTGTTATGAAATTTGATCATGACCCACCGACCCTTGCACTGTGACTCTAGTCGATCCTTTTGAAAGTCCGCTTCGCTCCACCACGGGACGTATTCTCGAGATTTCTTCGGAAAAGCGATGTCGTTAAAGGGAAGGGCAACGTAAAAAGGGTTCAGAGTAGGAGCGAATTTTTCTGGGAGACTGGCTTCCCGAAACTTTTTGGCGTCTTTCCTGTCCTCTGGAGCATCAATACCACCGAAGTTCTTTTTCCAAAACTGATCCCACGCGCTCATGATGTTTTGCGTAGAACTTATGCTGGTTCCTCCCTGACCGATCCAAAAGTAAGTCGTAACAATATTCCGCTTTACGGGATAAGAAGCAGAGGGGGCTACCTCAGGGGCCTTCTGTTTCGCAACATCCGACTTAACCGACTCTACCCCAACAGCTTGTGATAGGCCTAAAGCCACCACAAGAGCAGCAGAAACAGGTAAAATCGCTCGCATCACTTTTGTTCATAACAACTTAAAATATTATGTCAACGATTTTATGTAAAAAATAGCCAACTGGAGCAATCCCTAACTTGGCCAACGTGTAGTGCTACAACTGACCCTGCGTCTGGAAACACGGCAACGCGAGGCTTGGCTTTGCGCAAGAACTCTATATGTTTGAAAGGCTTTGATCTAATTTTCTTTTTGAAAGTTATATCGAAGCCTGGATTCAACGTTCGCTATCGCGGACAACGAAACTGAAACCCTATTCCCTAGAAAGGGAAGCTCCGACAAGTCGGGGTCATATACGGACAGGAAATACGACTATGCTCGCAACAGAATCAGAGGTGAAACGACTGCTTGAAGCAGGGGTTCACTTTGGACATCGCACCGATAAGTGGAATCCCAAGATGAAGGAGTTCATCTTCGGCCCACGCAATGGAATCTATATCATCGATCTTTCTCGCACGGCCGAGCAGGTTCGAAAAGCCGCCGACTTTCTGCGCGAAGCTGCGGCCAAGGGTGGTCACATCCTGTTCGTCGGGACAAAAAAGCCAGCTCAAGAGGTGGTCAAGGAGTTGGCCGAGCGAACCAAGTCGCACTACGTCACGGGTCGCTGGTTGGGTGGGACCTTGACCAACCTGGCAACGATTCGTCGTAGCGTGGGAAAACTGAAAAGTATTGAGAGCAAAGAAACATCGGGCGCGATGGATCTTCTGCCCAAGAAAGAATCAGCCGCACTCCGCCGGGAGAAAGCCAAGCTGGGCCGAAATCTCGCAGGAATTTTGGAAATGGATAAGATTCCAGCCGCAATGATTGTGGTCGATATGCCCAGGGAAGAAATTGCGGTCAAGGAAGCGCGTCGCTTGCGGATCCCCGTCATCGCGCTTGCCGATACCAATGCCGATCCTGACGATGCCGACATCGCTGTTCCGTGTAACGACGACGCCATCCGCTCGATTCGAGCCGTGATGGAGCCGATGGCGGAGGCCATCGAAGAAGGACGCCGCCGTGGGCCATCGCACTCCCACGCTCCTGCCGACAAAGCAGAAGCACCCGAGAAAACCGATAAAAAGAAAAAAGAGCGCACCTCGAAAGGCAAGGAAGCCGCTCTCACTGCCTAAGAGCGTCTTGAAAGGATTTACCCCATGACTACTGCAGCAACGATTGATCCCAAAATTGTAAAAGATCTGCGCGACCGTACCCACGCAGGGATGATGGATTGTAAAAAAGCCCTAACCGAGGCGAACGGAAATCCGGAGGAGGCAGAAAAAATTCTCCGCAAAAAGTTCAACCTGGCTGCAGGCAAAAAAGCCGGCCGGGAAACTCGCGAGGGCGTCATCGCCTCCTATATCCACTTGGGTGGGAAAGTAGGGGTACTGGTCGAGGTCAATTGTGAGACGGATTTCGTTGCCAAGAATGAGCACTTCCGTGAACTGGTCAAAGACATCACCCTACAAATCGCGGCTGCCAGCCCGATTTATGTGAGCCGAGAAGAAGTTCCCGAAAAGGCGTTAAAGGACGAAAGGGAAGTGGCGGCGGCCCAGATCAAGGGGAAACCCGAAGCTGTGGTAGAAAAAATTGTGGCTGGGAAAGTGGAAAAATACTACAGCACGGTATGTTTGATGGAGCAGGCTTTCGTGAAGGATGCCAATTTGACCATGAAAGACATCATCTCCTCCAAAATTGGCGAGCTAGGTGAAAATATTGTCGTCCGTCGGTTCACGCGATTCGCAGTAGGCGAGGGCGAGCCAGCGACGGCTGCACCCGAACAAGCCTAAACCGCCAGCCATAGGGTCGTGGGATTGAAATCGTGGATTTGGGCAGGGGTCCTGGCAGTCGGACTCTCTATTCCTTTTTCGAATGTCGTCTGCGCGGGAGCTCCCGCTCCCACGCTCGAGCAAAGGGTGGCGGGTCTCGAGGCATATCTGACGAACGGCGATCCGGCCGCTACCCTGAAATCAAACTCGGGAAATCCCGAGCAGCAACCCACCACCGCCTCCGTCGGCGTGGCGGGTCCGGGCCACAACGCGTGGATGATGATTTCGGCGGCGCTGGTTCTGTTTATGACCCTTCCCGGACTCGCCCTTTTTTATGGAGGCCTAGTTCGTTCTAAAAACGTTCTTTCGATCATGGCCCAATGTTTGGGAATCACCGGCTTGGTAACGATTCTCTGGTGGGCGGCGGGGTATAGTCTCGTTTTCGGGAAAAGCTTCCAAAGCCCTTTTCTGGGCGGCCTAGAGTTCACGTTCTTTCGGGGCGTAACTTCGGCTCCAAACACCGATTACGCCTACTGGGTATCGCAAAACGTTTTCAGCATGTACCAGCTCATGTTCGCGATTATCACGCCCGTGGTGCTGATTGGTGCTGTGGCAGAGAGGATGAAGTTTTCAGCTGTTCTTTTTTTCACTGGCGCGTGGATGTTCGTTGTCTACTTTCCCCTCGCACACATGGTGTGGGGCAGTACCGGGTGGATGAATGGAGTGTGGAATGCCGCGGCAGGGATTCGGGCGATCGATTTTGCCGGCGGCTTCGTAGTGGAAATGGCTTCGGGATGGTCTGCTTTGACTGCCTGTATCATTCTTGGGAAACGGATTGGATGGAATAAGGAGGCCATGCCTCCGCACAGCATGGTGCTCTGTATGGTGGGCACGGGAATGCTTTGGGTCGGGTGGTACGGATTTAACGCCGGGTCCGCGCTGGCGGCGGATGGGGTTGCGGCCAATGCCTTTCTCACCACCACCTTGGCGGCCAGCGTGGCATCGTTTGTCTGGGCGGTGGCCGAATATTTCGACAAGGGGAAGGCGAGCGTTCTCGGCTTTTGTTCGGGCGCAGTGGCAGGTCTGGTCACGATCACTCCGGCGGCAGGTTTTGTGGATGCAACCGGGGCGGTTCTACTCGGCTTGGCAGGAGGACTCGTTCCGTGGTTTTTCTGCACCCGGGTGAAGCGGTGGTTTCGTTATGACGACACCTTAGACGTGTTCGGGGTTCATGCGGTTGGGGGGACGATCGGCTCTTTCCTGACTGGGATTTTTGCAACGGCAGAGGTGAATCCCAACCTCCACCTTCATCTCAAGGAAACGATCGGCAGGGCTCTTCTGATCGAGCAGTCGAAAGCCATTGTCGTGACTCTTTTGATTTCGGTCGTTGGCACCGCAGTTGTGGCTTGGGGCGTCAAATTTATCATGGGCTTGAGACCCTCAACCGAGGCGGAGCGCGAAGGTTTGGATGTCAGCGATCACGAGGAAAAAGGCTACATCTACTAGTTTGCTTAATTGAGTTGAGGCGAAAAATAGCCACCTGCGGGTAGGTGGGGGTGAAGGCCCTATAAACCCCAACATTTCAGACCGCTATCCATCAACGGGTTACATTATTTTTTGATGAGCCAAGTCTTTTGGCACGCCATCTGCTTTATAAGAGGTGACCTCTTGGGGGGAGTCTGCTTCAGAGGTCCGTCCTTAGGACGATAGAAACCAGGCCAAAAAAAGGAGATGGAAGTATGACGATACAAAACGTGTTGGGATGGCGCCCCCTAGTGGTGCTGTCGGTATTCTGGATGTCGCTTGCGGGAGTTCGTGCGGACGCTCCGGCGCCGACCTTGGAGCAAAGGGTAGCGGGTCTCGAGGCCTATCTCGGAAACGGAGATCCCGCCGCTCCACTCAAAGACGAAAAAGGGAATATTCCTGAAGGGCTGACAACAGCCTCGGTGGGTGTGGCGGGACCCGGGCATAACGCCTGGTTGATGACCTCGGCCGCCCTCGTGCTGTTCATGACCCTCCCTGGTCTGGCGCTTTTTTACGGCGGACTTGTTCGTTCGAAAAACGTTCTCTCCATCTTGGCCCAATGCCTGGGAATCACCGGGTTGGTCACCATCCTCTGGTGGGCGGTGGGCTACAGTCTGGTTTTTGGAAAGGGCTTTAACAGCCCGATCCTTGGCGGGCTGGAGTTCTCCTTCCTAAAGGGAGTGACATCGGCTCCGAACACCGATTACGCCTACTGGGTTTCCCAGAATGTTTTCAGCATGTACCAGATGATGTTTGCCATCATCACTCCCGCACTGATCATCGGGGCGATCGCGGAAAGAATTAAATTCTCCGCCCTGCTTCTTTTTGTCGGCGCGTGGATGTTCATCGTCTACTTCCCTCTCGCTCATATGGTTTGGGGCGTCAACGGTTTGATGAACGGAGTTTGGAACGCCGGCGCAGCAATCAAAGCGGTCGACTTTGCAGGCGGAACCGTGGTTCACATGTCCTCCGGATGGTCCGCTCTGATTCTCTGTATGATCCTCGGCAAACGCCTGGGCTTCGGCAAAGAGCAGATGCCCCCGCACAGCATGGTGCTTTGTATGGTCGGCACGGGAATGCTCTGGGTCGGCTGGTACGGATTTAACGCAGGATCGGCCGTGGCAGCGGACGGCGTGGCTGCGAATGCCTTCATGACGACCACTTTGGCGACCGGTGTGGCCGCATTCGTCTGGGCGGTGGCGGAATATTTCGACAAGGGGAAGGCGAGCGTTCTCGGCTTCTGCTCGGGGGCGGTTGCAGGTCTGGTTGTGGTGACTCCCGCTACCGGCTTCATCGATGCATCTGGATCGATCATCATCGGAGTAGCCGCGGGGCTGGTTCCCTGGTTCTTCTGCACACGCGTGAAAAGATGGTTCGGTTACGATGACGCGCTCGACACCTTCGGGGTTCATGCGGTGGGGGGAACTCTCGGCGCATTTTTGACGGGCGTTCTCGCAACGGCCGATGTGAATGCGAACCTTAACCTGAATCTAAAGGAGATTGTTGGCAAAACCCTGGTGGCCGAACAGTGCAAAGCGATGGCGGTTACTCTCGTTCTTTCCATCGTGGGCACCACGGTCATTGCCTTTGTCATTAAGGCTCTGATGGGGCTGCGTCCTGCCGCGGAAGCAGAGCGGGAAGGCTTGGACGTCAGCGATCACGAAGAAAAGGGCTACATTTACTAATCCGGGGTTTACCCTAGAAAGAAGACAACTCTTATGGCTCTGAAAAAAATCGAAGCAATTATCAAACCCTTCAAGCTGGAGGAAGTGAAGGAAGCCCTTCATGAAGCCGGCGTCGAGGGGATGACGGTAACCGAGGTAAAGGGGTTTGGCCGCCAAAAGGGCCACACCGAAATCTACCGCGGGAGCGAATATACGGTGGACTTTCTACCCAAGGTGAAGATCGAGATCATTCTCGACTCCGCTTCGGTCGAAAAAGCCTCGGCCGCCATCATTAAGGCAGCCAAGACCGGCAAAATCGGCGACGGAAAGATCTTTGTTCTTCCTGTGGATGAGGCAATACGCATCCGCACCGAGGACAAGGGCGCGAAAGCGATCTAACGGGTCGATTTCGGGCGTGACGAGGCCCACGGTGGGGAGGTATGACAATCCTTCCCCCGTGGGCTTGCCTCACGTTGGGATAACCAAGAAAGAACTGTAAATTATGGCACTGAAAAAAATCGAAGCGATTATCAAGCCCTTCAAGCTTGAAGAGGTAAAAGAAGCTCTGACCGAGGCGGGGATCGAGGGAATGACAGCCACCGAAGTCAAAGGGTTTGGCCGCCAGAAAGGGCATACAGAAATTTACCGTGGGAGCGAATACACCGTGGACTTCCTCCCCAAGGTGAAGCTGGAGATTGTCCTGCCTGAAGCTTCCGTTCAGAAAGCGATCACGGCGATTCTCAAAGCCGCAAAGACGGGGAAAATCGGGGATGGTAAAATTTTTGTCCTGCCATTGGATGAGGTGATCCGCATCCGGACGGAGGACAGAGGGGAAAAGGCGGTCTGAGATGCCTTAAGGCAATCTCGACCAACCAATAAGGAGAAATAACAATGACTGAAAAACATCTAAACGCAAAATCGGGCAAAGAGGTCTTGGCCTTCGCCAAAGCCAATAACTGCCGCCTGGTGGACTATAAATTCTGTGATATCCCCGGAACGTGGCAGCACTTCACCACCACGCTAGCTGAACTCGAGGAGTCGACCTTCAAGGAAGGGTTGGGCTTCGACGGTTCCTCAATCCGCGGGTGGAAGTCGATCAACTCGTCCGACATGTTGGTTCTTCCCGATCCAGCGACAGCCATGATCGATCCGTTCAATGCGGAACCAACGCTCAGTCTTGTTTGTACCGTCATCGATCCGATCACGATGCAGACCTACGAGCGGGATCCTCGCAGTATCGCCCTGCGTGCCGAAAAATATCTTCAGAGCACTAAGATTGGAGATACCGCCTTCTTCGGACCAGAAGCCGAATTCTTCATCTTTGATGATGTTCGCTATGACTCCTCATCTCGCGGAGCTTTCTACCAAGTAGATTCAGCCGAGGGCATCTTCAACAGCGGCCGCGAAGAAATGCCGAACACCGGATAC
The DNA here is from genome assembly GCA_044358595.1 of Methylacidiphilales bacterium. GTDB lineage: Bacteria > Verrucomicrobiota > Verrucomicrobiia > Methylacidiphilales > Verrucolacustridaceae > Verrucolacustris. The sequence goes on along the minus strand of JBIKNP010000001.1, from coordinate 137,012 downwards.
AAGATTCGCCACAAGGAGGGTTACTTCCCGGTTCCTCCAGCTGACACTCAGCAGGATATCCGGAATGAGATTACTCTCATGCTGGAAGATCTTGGTGTGCAGATCGAACGGCAGCACCACGAAGTAGCGACCGCAGGCCAAGCAGAAATCGACATCCGTTTCGACACGCTTGTTCGCACGGGCGATAAAATGAACCTCTACAAGTATGTGGTTCGCAATGTCGCGCGGCGTCACGGCAAGACTGCCACCTTCATGCCGAAGCCTCTCTTCGGGGACAACGGCTCGGGGATGCACTGCCACCAAAGCATCTGGAAAGATGGCAAGCCGCTCTTTGCAGGAAAAGGGTACGCCAACTTGAGCGAACTCGCTCTCTACTACATCGGTGGGATCATCAAGCACGCACGGGCATTGACTGCGATCACCAACCCGACAACCAACAGCTTCAAGCGGCTGGTTCCGGGGTACGAGGCGCCCGTCAACTTCGCCTACAGCGCGAGAAATCGTAGTGCGGCGATCCGCATCCCGACCTACTCGTCCAATCCGAAAGCGGTTCGCATCGAGTTCCGTACTCCGGATCCTGCGGCCAATCCTTATCTCGCCTGCGCGGCGCAGTTGCTGGCGGGCTTGGATGGTATCCAGAACAAGATTCATCCGGGCGATCCGCTCGACAAAAATCTGTACGAGCTTCCCCCTAAGGAGCTTGCCAAGGTTCCAAGCGCTCCGGATTCACTGCTCGGCGCGGCTCAGGCACTCGAGAAGGATCACGAGTTCCTGCTCAAGGGAGACGTCTTCACCAAGGATATGGTGGATACGATTGTCGAAATGCGGGTTAAGGATTACGACGCCCTGCGTCTCCGTCCCCATCCGTATGAGTTTTTCATGTATTACGACGTTTAAGAAGTTTGAACGACGAAAGTCGGACAAAACCCCCGGTGGCAAACCCATCGGGGGTTTTTATTGCGGTAGGGCGGACCATCCCTGGTCCGCCGGTTGAGGCGCCCTACTTTTGATCTATCCGCCGGCGCATCAAGGATGATGCGCCCTACCAGGCATAAATCGCCACGGCCAGTCCTCAGCCCTTTTGACAAGGCCCTTTCGCACAGGATTCTGATTCACATAATACCACTTTTGTTGAGCGCTGCTGGGACTTCTTAATCGGTGCTCAAAAAATCCATCCTGCCATTGAATTCCAGCGAACTTCGCAGTCCAACCTTTCCACGACCTGATAACAGCCTCAAGGCTCTTTTGATGTCCAACAGAGAGAATCGCGTGAAGGTGATCTGGCATAAGAACCATGAGTTCACAGTGCCAAAGTTTCCGGCAATGATAATGATGTGCCGCATCAAGAACGGTGCCTGCAGGCACGGCTTTGCATAAATGATTCACGCCTGGTTGCGCGCAGCAAACAGTCAAAAAAAATTCAGGGGTTTGGGTATTCCAAGGAGTGCTATGGTGAAGACGCCGGCGTTTTGGAAAAATAAAATTACCCGTAGACATTGATCGTTGGGAAATCCTTTTTAAGGATGGGTTCGGATTTGACCCCCAAATGCTTTTCTAAAACAGTTGCATATACAGAGCGGAAATCAGTGTTGTACTTCACGTCGCCGTCGAACAGATCCTTGGGAGCGAGGGAGGGCATTTGGCCAAGCAATCCCGCCTGCACTCCGCCACCCGCAAGAAAGAGAGGGGCTGCGGCACCGTGATCTGTCCCTCCACTTGCATTTTCTTTTACCCTCCTTCCAAACTCACTGAAAGTCATCAAGGAGACGCGGCCAAGATTCCCCTGCGCTTTCAGGTCAGCCAAAAAGGCGGAAACCGCATCTCCCATTTCTTTCAGTAGCCGCGCGTGGGCGTCGGTCTGTTGGGTGTGAGTATCAAATCCGCCCAAAGACAAATAGTAGATACGAGTGGGCATTCCGCCTGCAATGAGTCGCGAAATCATCGCAAAATTCTGGCCAAGGCGACTACCTGGAAAAGGGACTGAGTTCTTTGCCTTGGCCGAAGCATTTGCAATCTCTTGCTGACTGACCTTGGCGTCCATTTCGGTGCGCTCTAAGAAATCTAGCGCCGACATCTTTCCTAAATTGCCCGGCCCATTAAGCATGCCGATGGATCCGCCCGCTTCGCCCGCATCATCCTCTTCCATAGACATCATCGAGGCATCGGAATCGGACAGGTTGGAACCCTTCTTTTTCGAAGTTTTCTTTTTTGTGCCACCGCCCCCCTGATATAGGACTCCTTTGGGAGTTGCCGCGGCGAAGGATTGGGGCAGTTGGGAGGCTGTGGCGATTCCGACCGAGGCATCACAACCTGAGCAGGCGTTATCAAAATATCTTCCGATCCAACCTGTCGTCGACGACTTGTCAGAATCAACCGCCGTGGCCCAGATTTCCGTCGAGCGGAAATGGGAACGGTTGGGGTTTGGATAGCCGACGCCTTGAACGATGGCCAGATGGCCGTCCTGATAAGCCGACGCCAAGCCGGAAAGGGAAGGGTGAAGTCCAGTCGCTGGATCGATCCGCAAAATTGAGGAATCGGTCAGCCCAAGGGTTGGGCGAGCTTTTCGGTATTCGTCATTTCCCATCGGGATGACGGTGTTGAGGCCGTCATTTCCTCCTGCCAACTGGAGAACCACGAGAATATTTCCGTCCCGACCCGTCACCCCTTGAATCAAAGCCCCATCTGCCTGAGCGTGGAGAGTCTGCATCGTGCGGCTAAGAAAGGCTGGCAACGTCCAGGACAAAGAACCGCCCAAGAGGCCGGTGCGGAGAAATTCCCGGCGGGTTTTCAGTTCGTGGTTATTCATGGGGATCCTTTCATGTCACTTGGTAGAGCGGGCTTTGCACGATGGCCAAAATCATTTTCCGAACCGCTGCATCAGTGAAGGGGATTTTGTCCCCTGCTGCCTGCTGGAAACGGGCGCACAAATCCTCGGGGATCGTTTCGCCGGAAAGAAAACGGGACGACAGTGCAGCGAGCAGCTTTTCCGCGCTTTGCCGTTCTTCCGATGTCGCGATGCCAGTGACAGGAGCGGGGGGAAGGGACAGCGTTTCCCGCATTTTTTCCGTAGCGGCCTGCTTTTCGACGGGATCCATATCTTTGATGCCATGGGGAATAACCACTCCCTCGGGACTGATTTCGGGCAGAGACATCTTCAGCAAGCCGCTTTCGCCTGCCATTTTTGCCATGTTCAGGGAAGAAAGTTTTTGCAGCCCTTGGGTTCCGTCCACCAGCCATGAACCATACTCGTATCGCCGACTGATGCTGGAGGTGTTAATCCACGCAATTCCACCATCCCACCCTTTTACATTGGGGGGCTCAAAAAGATTTTGTCCAAGTAGGCTTAAAACATGTGTAGAGAGAACTGGAGCAGGCAGGGGGCGACCTAGCTGTCGGCAGAGTCCGACAAGCCACTCCGTCGGGGATTTGACTCGGTCGGCCGCACGGACAGGGTCATAAAAATTGGGATTGGTCCACATCGCCATTAGGAAAGGGCGGATCTCGCCCTTGAGTGACTGCCACTCTCGAACTAATTCCTGTAGCAGGGGCTCGGGGGCGGGCCATCCGGCGTAGAAGCGCCAAAGCTTTTGGGTTATCCACCGTGGGGCTGCCTCTTGAGCAAGGGTGAGACGAATCGCATCGGCCCCATCGAAATTTCCGGTCGAACGAAAAATCGTCTTCGATCCTGTATCATGCCACTTTGGCATGTTTTTGAAGGAGGGATAGGATCCGCGCTGGAGGCCGCCTTTTTTCCCTTTGTCCACCCCGATCCCCCAACCGGTGAAGGCGCGGGCACTTTCTTGGATATCCTTTTCCGTATAATTTCCTTCTCCAAGGGTGAAGAGCTCGAAAAGTTCCCGGGCAAAATTTTCATTCGGGGCTTCCGCCCGACTTTTGGCTCCATCGAGATAGAGCAACATGGCTGGATCTTGTGCCACTCCCAGAACCAGATCCGACCACATACCGTAGGCTTTTTCACGAAACAGAGAGTTTTGTTGATACAGAAGGAAGGGGCTGCGGACCTTTTCAAAACTAGTGGCAAAGTGGCCGTGGAGAAAGAGGGTGAGTTTTTCCCGCGTGGCTCTGGCAGGCTCCGCCATCTGCTTGAGCCACCAGCCGCGGAGCTCGGTCATCTGGCGGCCCTGATTAGCCCGCAGATACTGGGCGACTTCTCTCTTTGCATCTGCCTTGGCCGAATCCGAAAGGGAGTTGAATTTGACTCGCTCTGATTTCAGAGCCTCTTCCATGCTACTTTCCTGCAAAAAGGCGGGGGGGTCAGGAGGGAGGAGCTTGGCCGGTCCCAGCAGGAAATCGGCCGCTTCGGTGGGGGAAAGGGCGGCCAAGGCATCTACTTCCTGTGGAGTCCCGCCAAAGCCGGCTCGGTGCAGAAGGATGGCCGCCTTGTTACGGTCCCAGTCCGATGCGGTGAGGGTGGATAGCATCTATAGGATTAAACTACGCAAATTGGCAAAAGATGCGGTTATTTTTTTAAAATACAAAAAATTGATAGAGGGTGTTTATGGCTAACAAGTTATAGGCAGGAATAAGCCCTGCGGATGTCTTGGCTCTGGACATAATTTCCAGTTTCAGCAAGCTAGCGCGATATGAAATCTAATTCTCCTACTCCGCAAATCATCCGCGTTGTCGGTTATGGTCTTCTGGCCTTTGCGGGCATCGACTTGCTCTTTCAACTGTTAGGCAACCCTTTTGGTGGGGCTCTCCAAGCCTTTCGCTTTAGTTCCGGGTTAGTGGATCGGACTCCTGTTCCTCTTTTGGCCTTAGGGGTCTTGCTTGCCTTCCCGCGGGTCATGCCTTTGCCGATCGAGAGAACGGTAATGAAGCTTCTCTCCTACGTTCCATTTATTTATGCGGGCGGCTTCCTTCTTGTGATCGCCTCGGCTTTGATCACGGGGAATCGGTTAATCGTCGTGGCCGAACAGCAGATTACCGCACAAAGTCAGGCCCAGATGCGCCAGCTGGAAACAACGGTGGATCGGGTCAAAACCCTCGACGCCAACGAGCTTCAGGCAGTCGTCTCCAATTTTAACCAGCAGAATCGGACCACATTGAAAGGCCCAGAATTTATGACCAAGCTGGCTCAGCAAACGGATGCTCAAAAAGCACAGCTTAAGATTGGGACGGAGCGGGCGCTGCAAAACCAGCGACGTTCGATGACTCTCGAACTTTTAAAAGTGTTGCTGGGTGCCGCAGCCGGCTCTGGAATTATGTTCCTCCTTGGTATTACTGGGGGATGGGCACGAAGCCCTGGCGCAGGACAGGGCTAAACTAACCTTGGTAAAAATTTCCGTTTCATACGAAGGCCAGCTTCACTGTTCGGCCACACACGGGCCATCGGGAGCCAAACTGGGAACGGATGCCCCTGTCGACAACGAGGGGAAAGGGGAATCTTTTTCTCCGACCGATTTAGTGGCCACTGCCCTCGCTGCGTGTATGGCGACGATTATGGGGATTGCCGCGAAGAGACACTCGATCAACCTTGAGGGCATGAAGATCGAGACGACCAAAGAAATGAGCGCCGATACGCCCCGAAGAATTGTCGCACTTAAATCGAAAATCATCATTCCACTTCCAGAGAATCATCCCCAAAGAAAATTACTGGAAGCGGCCGCACTGGGTTGTCCCGTTCACCACAGCTTGGACCCGCGGATTGCAAAGCCCGTCGAGTTTGTTTGGGGAAGTTAAAAATTAGGTAGGGCGGCGTGTCCCTACGCCGCCTCGCCGACCGTTTCGGGTGTAAATGTTGAATGAGGCGGGCTGGGGACAGCCCGCCCTTCCAAGGCCTAGTAGCTGGAATTTGCATTTGTGGTCGGGATTGATTACATGTCGCCCCGAAATCTTTGCGGGCACCGCTCCGGGTTGATGGATTTGTGCGCTTCGCGCACCTGCAATGCGCTTCATTGGACCTGCCCCAGCGCCATCCGTTCTTCCCCTCTGGGATATGAGACACCCTGTCCTCACTAGCGTTCGGACAGGGAGGGATTCGAACCCTCGGTTGGTTTTACCCAACACACGCTTTCCAGGCGAGCCCGATAGACCGCTCCGGCACCTGTCCCGCAATTCAAAAGCATAAACCGAAATGGCATCTTCTGCGAGTCGATTCGCCCAAGGTTGTCCTCCGCCTTCATTCCGATAAAGTAGGCGGATGTCCGCTCCTCTCCCCATATCGGTCTGCATGATCTCTGGGCCTGATGCCGATCGGATCGGTCGGGCTCTCGAGAGTATTCGGGGTTGGGTCTCCGATATTGTGGTGGTGGTGAATGATGATGTTGCCGACGGGACGGACAAGATTGCGGAGCAACACGGGGCCCGTGTTTTCCGTGAACCTTGGAAGGAGCATATCGCCCAAAAAAATTCGGCGGCAGAGAAAGCCCTCCAGCCCTGGATTCTTGGTCTAGATTCCGATGAGGAGATTTCCTCGAAGCTGAAGAACTCGATTCACCGATTTTTTCTTTCGTCGAAAGAGGAAGGCCCCGTGGCCTTGAAGATGGCTCGCTGCTCGCTCTTTCTTGGCCACTGGATTCGACATGGTGACTGGTATCCAGATTGGCAGACACGGCTTTGGCGAGCCGGAAAGGCGAAGTGGGGCGGAACGGATCCACACGACCGACTGATAGTAGAAGGCAGAGTTGGCGCGTTGTCCGGGGATATACTCCACTACTCGAATCCTTCCATTTCCCACTATGTCTCGAAGATCAACTACTTCTCTGATCTTTATTTGGAATCGCGTTTAAAGAAAAGGTCCCGTTGGCTGCCGGCGGAAGCTACCTTTCGTGCGTTCTGGAGATTTTTCCGGGCCTATGTCTTCCGGCTTGGATTTCTCGATGGGTATCCCGGCTTTTATATCGCCGCCTCGACCTTTTACTCGACTCTCGTCCGCCACACCCGTCTTTTGGAGCATAAGCTTTCCAAAAAGCCTCATCCACCCAAGCCGTAATTAGAATGTGGGTTTGTGATTTCGGATATCGAAATTCCGAATTCGAAATTATCGGAGGCCTTTCGATGTTCGCCCGGCCGCTGTAAATATGGCCAACAGTTCCTTGGCCTCCTGCATAAGCTTTATGGCCTCTTGATTTGCCCCGATTCCGGCTTCCAGCATCAATTCCAGCCAATAGAGGGTTTCCGAGGCTTCTTTTTCCGCAATGGCCAATTTATGGATAAAATCTGCCTTGGACTCCGCCCGATTAGCTTCCCGGTAGTTTGCCCCGATGGAGGTGCCGGATTTAAGAAGTTGCCGGCCCAAGGCTTCACCCAAATAGTTTTTTGGAAGACTCTCCAAAAACCGGATCAAAATGAGGGAGAACTCTTTCGTCCGCCTTTCCAGCTCAACCTTATTCATTGCTTTACCCTCAATTCGAAATTCTAAATCCGCATTCCGAAATAGTCTAACTCCCCGCCCTGAAGTTCATGCCTCAACCTCCAAATACCCCATCTCCTGAAAATGCTGGTCAAAAGCCAAAGCCGTTCGGATGGCCAGCTGTCGCATGGCATCAAAGCTGGTCAAATCAACCAAGCTGAGGTTGCGACGGTGGGCAATGCGCCACTGCGCGCCGGCACGCTCAAATCCATCAGGACCAACCTCATGAATTTTGCATAAGGGCAACCAGTCGTCCTGAAAGGCCATCACCGCCTCTGCACCCAACCGTCGCTGAATAAGAGACCAGCTTTCCAGGCGGACATAATCTGTCGTCCACAACTCAGATTTGCCTCGAGCCAGAGCGGACCATTTGTTGGCCGCCGCGGGGTGAAATTTGTCCCCCTTGTCTAGCGCCGCCAGAAAAGCCGAGGTGTCGATAAAGACAGCCTTCACCAACGATCGCCCAGGTGCTCATCGTGTTTTTCAGCCAGATTGTCGAGACCGCTTGCAAATTTACCCAACGAGCTCAAGGCACGGGCCCATTTTTGATCGCACTCTTGCGATTCGATTGTCTGATCGAGAGATCTTCGGACAATTTCCGATATGCTCTTTCCAGTCTCCTTGGATTTTGTTTTTAGACTTTCATAGGTCTTTTTTTGGAACTGAATCTGGGTTCGTATCATGTTGGCATTATACTATGTGCATGCCATCAGTCAATTCCAAAGTTCGTTTATAGAGAAAAGAGAGGGGTCCGACCACCGCCGTCCGTCATCCGATTTCTGAAGGCCAGATGAGAGAAGGCTCCTGTTAGCTCGAAGCTGTTAGCCTTTGCTGTTCGGCCATCTTGGCAAAATGGCCTTTGGCTTTCAGGAGGTTCTCGAAGGAGCCGCGCTCCACTACTCGACCATGATCAAGAACGACAATTTCATCCATATTGGCGAGGGTTGAGAGTCGGTGGGCGATACAAATAACAGTCCGACCTTCTTCCAGCGAGTCGATGGCGCTCTGAATCTCCGCCTCAGCATGGGAATCCAGAGCAGCCGTAGGCTCGTCCAAAATCAAAATCGGGGCATTCCTCACAAAGGCTCGGGCGATGGATAGCCTCGCTTTCTGACCGCCCGAAATCAGCTGGCCCCTCTCCCCAACAGGAGAGGCATAGCCTTTTGCCATTTTCGAAATAAAATCGTGTGCCTGCGCTAATTTGGCCGCCTGTTCGATCTCCGCCTGAGTCGATCCGTCGCGACCGAATCCTATATTGTCGGCAACCGAGGCATCGAAAAGGACCACATCTTGGCTGACGAGGGCCATCTGCTTGTAGAGATCGCTGGTGGCGTAATCGGCCAACGGATGTCCGTCAAAAAGAATCCGTCCCTGACTGGGATCGTAAAAGCGCATGATCAGATTGATCAGCGTGCTTTTTCCTGAACCGCTCGCTCCCGCCAGACCGATTTTCTTTCCAAACGGGATTTCCATCGAGACGTTCTGCAAGACGGGGGTGTGCCCATAAGAAAAAGTGAGGTTCTCGATCCGTATTCCCTGACGGAAGGCAGAGAGGGAGCGTGGATGGGCAGGCTCAACAACCGTCGGTTTTTCGGCGTAGAACTCCTCGAGGCGACGAATACTGACGCTTGCAGCGGCGAGGGTGAGGTGAAGGTTGGCGATTCTTTTGATCGAGAGCGGGGCCAACATCAGAGCGGCTAGGAAGGAGACCAAGCTGGAAGCCTCCGTCCGGGTGCAGAAAACAAAGGTGATGAGAAAGCCGACTCCGAATATGCAAAATACTTCGATGACGGGGTTGAGGAGGTTACGTGTTTGGGCCAGCTTCACAGCCATAGTGACCATCTGGTCAGCCAATTTTCGGAACGTCTCCATTTGGCGTCGTTCCATGCCGTAGGCCTTGACGATCCGAACGGAGGTTAGTGCCTCCAAAAGATAGCCGATCTGCATGACCCCCATGGTGATCGAGTTTTTCATCAGCCACCGGATGCGGCGCCCTCCAAGGATCACGGGGCCGATGATCAGGGGAAGCATAAAAAGGGAGATCAGGGTGAGTTTCCAGTCGATCCAGAGCATAGCCCCCATGATGCTGAGGATGGTGAAAGGTTCACGGATGGTGTCGATAAAGCCGTTGGTCATCGAATCGTAAATGACCCTGGTATCGGAGGAAATGCAGTTGTAGATGTCAGCAGCTGAGCGTTTTTGAAAAAAAGCTACCGAAAGCTCTTGGGCTTTTTTCAAGGCAGCGACTTGCATGTCTCGGATGACTCGGGCACTGACCCATGTCAGGCAATAGGTACTCAAATAGCTCGAGAGGGCACGCAGCCCCATGACGAGTGGAAGAATAGAGAAACTGCCTAAGGCCTGTTTCCAGGACACAGGCCGACCGATCCGTGGGAGCCACTCCTCTGTCACCTCATGCGTGGAGTCTTTCCACCAACTGGATACTTGCTGTTTAAAGTGACGGATGGGGGCAGTCGCATCGGTCTTTTCGGCGGGTGCCATCGACTGGATCGGGACGAATGCCGGCTGAGTTAGGCGTGTAAAAAGGGTGTCGACCGAGACAACAAAAAGACCATTCGAGATGCCGAAAATCATTCCCAGCGCCACACCTGCGACAAAGCGGAACATGTAGGGACGCAAGTAGGGCAGGCCAAAAGCCCAAACTTTTTTCAACTCTTGCATGTTTCATGCATAGCGGTTTGCCGATCATTAGACGACTCTTGATTGGAGCCACTGGGTGTGCCCCTAAAAAAAGGCTGGGCGCAACCTTCTTTGGAGCAAGACAGGCGTTTCTTCGTAGAGTCTTAGGCCGGTTAAGGGTATTGTGCCATTTGGCGAATCCTGAAAGCTAGGAGAGTTTACAATGAATTTAGTGCGACCAAAAAGTGTCGGCACTAGCTTTAGGGATTCCGTTGCCCAATTCTCTTGCGGATGGATCTTTCCCATCGGTCAGCGAGCCTGCGCAAGAGATGCCCGGTCGCCGCGAACCAAAACTGGATATGCCCCAGTTGGCTCCTAAGTCTCTGCGCGGACTTCATCAAATTCAGAGCTGAACTTCTGGGGAGGTGCGGCAACATGCCCCACGTCCATAGAGCCACGGCCCGGCGGGCTTTTCTGCCGCAGCACGGTTTACTGGCCTCCTGCAATAGAAGACGGACGTGCTCCTCGGATGAGAGGCCACTTTTCCAATTCTGCTCACTTTGTTGCCTAGGGTGCATCCGAAATGAGACAAGCGGCTCGCGCTGGTATAGCAAATTTCCCTGCGTAAGGAGATGAAACCAAAATTCCATGTCGTTCAATTGCCGGTAAGTAGGGTCAAATCCTCGGGATGACAACTTGCGCCAAAAAAGGGCGCATACCGGCTCTCCCACCAGATTTGTCTGGGTTTCCAACATCCGGTCGCGGGCGGCGGCACCTGCATGAAGGCCGGGGCTGAACGTGGACTCAATCCGGATGGGCTCGCCCGCTTCATCGATCAGTTGTCGAGCACTGGACACCAGGGCAAGCCCGGGCTTCTGCAGGGCCGCCCATTGCCTAGAAAGGCAGTCCGGCGCCTCCAGTAGGTCATCCCCCCCCATCAGTTTAATGGTCTGTCCGCGAGCCTCCCGCAAACACCAGTTCCAGTTCGCGGTTAGCCCTAATCTCTGGGGGTGTTCATGAAAACGAATTCGAGAATCCCGGCGCTGGAAGGCTTCCACGACCACGGCTGCACCGTCACCGGAGGCGTCGTCAGCAACGATGATTTCCATGTCCTGCCATTTCTGCCGAATGACCGAAGCGAGCGCCTCCTCCAAGTAGCACATCTGGCGGAAGCACGGAATCAAAACACTGATCTTCGGAGACAGGGACAAGCGTGATATCTTGTCCCCGGGCCGATTGCTTCACAATCCGTTTTCTTGGTGGGCCACGCGGGCCCTAGTTTTATTAGCAAGAATCGAACAGATTCATCGACTCTTCCGGCTGCCTTTGATTAATTACCTTATGGTTTTTCTTTTGGGAGCTTCCGGCTACATCGGTCAGGCCTTTGCCAACGAGCTTTCCCACCGAAAGATACCCTTTACGCCCCTTTCCCGTCGCGAAATAGACTATGCGAATTTTCGGACACTTCGTGCAGCTCTTCTCAAGACGAAACCGGACTTTGTGATCAACGCGGCCGGCTTCACCGGCAAGCCGAATGTGGATGCCTGTGAAAACCAGCGGGGAGAAACTGTCTCTGGAAACGTCTCCTTGGCACAGACCGTCGCCCAAGCCTGTGATGCGGCGGGGGTGCGCTTGGGCTTCGTCTCCTCCGGCTGTATTTACACCGGGGCCAAAGTTCGGCGCGAGTGCGGGACCTGGGCGGTGGAAGACAGGCTCACCGAACCGCTGGTTTCCGAGCTGCTGGCCAATCGATCCGACCGGGTAGCGGGATTCACCGAATCGGATGAGCCCAACTTCTGCTTCACTCATAACAACTGCAGTTTTTATAGTGGGACAAAGGCTTTGGCAGAGGAGGTGATGGCTGGATTCCCAGATTTTTACGTCTGGCGGCTACGGATACCATTTGATGAGCTTGACGGTGTGCGTAACTATCTTTCCAAGGTCCAACGCTACGCCAAAGTTTACCAGAACTGGAATTCGATCAGTCATCGAAGGGATTTCGTCGCCGCCTGCCTGGATACTTGGCTGCAAAAAATCACTGGTGGCGTCTATAATGTGGTCAATCCGGGCTACATTTCGACACGTGAAGTTGTCCAAAAGATTCAAGAACGGCTGAAGCCTGCCTGGAAGGCAAAGTTTTGGGAGAGTGACGATGAATTCTATCGTTTCGGCGCCGTCACACCGCGCTCAAACTGCATTTTGGACACCACCAAGATACTTAAAGCAGGGATACGTATCCGTTCTTCCGCAGAAGCGATGGAGGATGCTCTGAACCGGTGGGTTCCGGAAAAGAAGGATTGAAGCGCTGTCTGGTCACCGGGGGGGCTGGCTTTATCGGCTCTGCCCTGATTCATTGTCTTTTATCTGGGCAGGAAGATGCTGCTGGGGTTGGCCGTGTAGTGGTGTTGGACAAGCTGACCTATGCGGGTCGGCGGGAGAATCTCGCGGAGTGCGGTCAGAATCCCAGGTTTCGGTTCGTTCATGGAGATATCGCGGATTCTGATCTGGTCGGAAAGCTGCTGGAGGAGGAATCTATCGATTCGGTGTTTCACCTAGCCGCGGAGTCCCATGTGGATCGGTCGATCGAGGGTCCAGAAGCCTTTATCCAAACAAATCTCGTGGGGACCTACCGTCTGCTTGAGGCAGCCCGCGGGCATCAGAAAAAAATAAAAAACGCACAGGATTTTCGTTTCTTGCATGTCTCGACGGATGAAGTTTTTGGAACGCTTGGGGCGCAGGATCCTGCCTTTACGGAGGAGACCCCCTATCGCCCAAACAGTCCATATTCTGCCAGCAAAGCCGGCAGCGATCATCTGGCTCGGGCTTGGCATCATACTTTTGAGCTACCGGTGATCATCACTAATTGCTCAAACAATTACGGACCCAGGCAGTACCCGGAGAAACTAATTCCGGTCATAATCCTCAAGGCGCTGGCGGGAGAGAGACTGCCTGTTTACGGGGATGGATCTAATATTCGGGATTGGCTGTTTGTCGATGACCATGCCCGGGGCCTGGCGGCGGCCTGTTTCCGGGGCCAGCCAGGGGAGTCGTACAACTTCGGCGGGCGGGCGGAGGTGTCGAATCTTGAGTTGGTGAAGAATCTGCTTTCGATTTTAAAGGAGCTGGGCCATCCGCAAGCGACGGAGAAATTAATTTCCTTTGTGAAAGACCGGCCGGGCCACGATTGGCGTTATGCGATTGACGGAACAAAAAGCGAGCGGGAGTTGGGTTGGCGTCCACGGGAAACCATCGGGACGGGATTACGGCGAACGGTTGAGTGGTATCTAAAAAACGATGATTGGATCCGGTCTGTTCAGGATGACGGACACAAGGAGTGGATGCAGGCAAACTACCACGCACGTTCAGCGAAGGCAGGCTGATGGGCTACGTTAGCCTAGATCACAGGCTTCCTTTCTGCAGGAATTGCTAGCTCACTTTTCATGGATATTAATAGTGCTTATTTCAGTTCATCTTCCGAAAACAGCAGGGTCTTCATTCCAGCATATTTTGCGAAGGGAATACGGCGACAAAATGCTGCTGGACTACGAAGACAAGCCTATCAACACGCCTGCAAACGAAAGAAACAGGAAGGCATTGGCAGATGCGAGTGCAAATGCGAGTCGGGACTTTGGCGAAATACAGTGTATTCATGGGCATTTCCAGCCTATTAAATACCTAGCTCTAAGAAAGACAGGACGTGCAAAGTTTGCCTGCTGGCTAAGGGAGCCATAGGCCAGAATGGTGTCTCATTACAACTTTTGGCCAAGGGACTATGATGGAGGCATAGGAAAAGGGGATTTGCATTGCAAGGTGGTTGAGGACAAATGGTCTTTGGAGCACTTTTGTTTTTCAGATGAAATGCGCAATTTTTACGCCCAGTTCCTATGGTCTTTTCCGCTAGGTCTTTTTGATTTCGTCGGCATCACTGAACACTTTGATGAGGATTTGCAGATCTTTGGGCGAACCTTTTTCAACAAAGGGAATCTAAAAACAGAAAAGGTAAATATTGCTCCTCCCAACTCTCCGAGATGGTCGCCGTCCGATGAGTTTCGCAGGCGATTTGAAGGGTACCAAATATATCGTCTAGCATATACAAAAAGTGGTAATCAAAATTCAAAACCTTAGAGAAAACATATGAGTGCATCGGCTTCTGATAAAAAAATAAACTTCTTTATTGTGGGAACACAAAAAGGAGGAACAACATTTCTGTGGGAATATCTAAAAGAGAACTCGGCGGCTCAAATGTCAGCCGAGAAAGAAATTCATTTCTTCGACAACGAAGAAATGGATTGGCAAAATCCAAAATACTCAATCCTGCATAGTTATTTTAGTTGGGAAGACCGAAAAACAATTAGGGGCGAAGCCACCCCAATCTACTGCTACTGGCCAGAATCATTAGATCGTATTCGTAAGTACAATCAGGAAGCTAAAATTATTATGCTTTTAAGGCATCCCGCAAAAAGAGCATACTCACACTGGAAAATGGAGAAGCTCAGAGGCAGAGAAACCATGTCCTTCGATGAAGCAATTTCCAAAGAAAATCGTAAAAGAGTGCTATCTGGGCAGGGTTTAGGCCGTCGGATTTATTCCTATATTGAAAGGGGCTTTTACAGTGAACAGATTGAAAGAATCACGAGTCTTTTTCCAAAAGAACAAGTGCTATTTTTGCGCACAGACGCATTATGGGCAAGCTATGACAAATCCTTAACTCAGGTTTTGAATTTTATCAATGTAGCTAGAAATGTAGCAAAAGTTCCAACTTATGTATCACCGAAAATTGAAGTTAATGGGAAAGCCACTGAGCTTCCCGAGTTGTCGCAACCTCTTTTTAGTCAGCTAACCGAACTGTATGCTGGAGACATTAAGGCTTGTCAGAAAAGTTGTGGAATTAACCTAGAAGACTGGCTCGAATTAGGCTACCAGGAGCCAATGGTTAACTCTGGACAGTCCTTTAATGAAAAAGAAATATAAATTTCTAAGGAAAACATAAATTCGATCACAACAATATCAATAAAAAACTCTTTATAATAAACGCTGTGGTTCAAGTAAGGACAAAATAATGTTCTCGGAGTTTAATTCTTTTGGCTAGATCAACTAAACTACCGTTTCTAACGGTATAGTTAAATTGCGGGATAGAGTTTCATAAAGAGCCAATAATAATATTTGTACTCGTAGTGTTAGAATGCCAAGAAGGAAGTGGAAGGCGTTTAATTAAAAGGCTGTCCCTGCAATTATTGGTAAGTATGCCAGCGCATGTTGATTCCCCGAAAACAGCGTAATTAGTTGACGCGACATAAAGTCCATGGTCCGTAGGGACCTCAAGAATATCTTTGAGAGCGTCCATATCCTTTGCCCGGGGAATATCTGCTGGGAAACGCGAGAAAAGAAAGCGTATTACCTTCGCACGGACAAACTGATGAATCCATATCTGATGGTAAGAACTTCTCCGAATCAAATCCAAGCCATGCAAGTTAAGTGTGTCAGGAAATAGATAGTTGGCATCCAGGAGTCTTCTAGCTCGGCAAAAAAGGAGTGCACTTAAGTGAGGAGAAGATCCCTTTTCAAGGGTCAACTGATAGACAGCTTTTACTTTGTTGAGGTCAAGTAAAACTGGGTATTTATCATCAATGCACCAGTAAATCCATTCATCGTCATCAAGATCTTCAAGTAAGGTCAAAACTGTGGCGCGAATCTCTGAAGAGGTCTGAATATACTCTCTGCGCTGTGTAATCAGGTTCAGAGCTTTGTTTTGGTATGGAATCCTGAAAACAAAAGGGTGATCGGGCCAAAGCTCCTCGTAACAAGCAATCATATGATCGGCAACACAACGATTTCGATCATAAGTAAGGACAATTGCTTTCACGGGAAACAATAATATGGAGTTCTTTTTGGATCAAGCCAGTGGGAATTATTGGTTTATAATCGCGCCACGAAGCACACGCCTGCCTTGTTGTAGCAGGTTGGTCAACGCTGTAGCTCCATGATCAAGGCAAACGACCAAGTAGCGCTTAACATGCTGCTGCTGAAGCAAGGATTCAGAGGGGACTAGAAGCGATCTTCAGCATTGCAACCTAATCCAAAAGTGCTAATATATCAGAATGAGAAGGAAGTTAGTCCCTTTTCTTTTTTTCGTGCTTACGATGGATGGCTTTTCCCAAGCGTTAGGGACCAATTCATTTGTGGGTGGGGGGCTCCAAAACACAGTGACGGCCACAAGTGCCAATGGATTCATCGGAGCTGGAGCTCGCAATACAAATGCAGCCAACAACGGGGGCATTGTGGCAGGTGCGGATAATAGCATTAAGACCGAAGCTAGGCGTGCCTTTATAGGGGCAGGAAACGGCAATCTGATTGAAATAGGCTCCACCAATTCGTTTATTGGGTCAGGGCAAGGCAATCAAATCCAGACTAACAACTATGCCTCTTTCATTGGAGCTGGAAGTGGTAATGTTATTACAACTAGTAATTTCCACTCAGTTATTGGAGGTGGAGATAGAAACTATATATTTAATAAATTGGGCACTATCGGCGGTGGATTAATCAACGAGGTTAGCGGATTATGCGGCACCGTAGCGGGAGGGAGTGGTAATATATGCGCTGCGGATTTTTCAACCGTAGGGGGTGGCGCTAGCAATTATGCCACGGGAGGCAGTTCCGTTATAGCGGGAGGCAGTGGCAATGATACCACCAATTGGTACACCACAGTGGGCGGGGGGTTCCAAAATTCAGCCGGTGGGTACTCCGCCACGACAGCGGGCGGTTTCTATAACACCAATAACGGATTATATGGAGCCTTGGCCGGTGGTTGCTCCAATCGTGTCACCGGTGACTGGGCGACAGTGAGTGGCGGCATGAGCAACGTCGCGACTGCGAGAAACGCGACCATTCCGGGCGGTAGCCGGAATACCGCAGGCAATAACGGCTCTTTTGTCTGGGGGGACGGTTCCTCTGCCACTGCCTCTTGGGCTGATAACACTTTTACCGTACGGGCAATTGGCGGGACGAGGTTCTACACGGCCGCAGGGACAGCCACCGGGGTGAGGCTGGCTGCCGGGGGAACTGCTTGGGCTTCCCTGTCCGACCGTGCTTCAAAACAGGACTTTCAGCCGGTCGACAAACGGGAGATTCTCAAAAAAGTGGCGGATTTACCCGTAACTTCTTGGACCTACAAAACCGATCTCTCCCGTCGCTACATCGGCCCGATGGCCCAGGATTTCCACTCGACCTTTGGCCTTGGAGATGACGACAAATCCATTACCACCTTGGACACAGACGGGGTGATGTACGCGGCCATCCAAGGATTAGTGGAGGAGCTGAAGGAAAGGGACCAGATGATGGCCTTGCAGAGGTTGGAAAACGCCTCGGCTTTGGTCCAGCGGGACGGAGAGATCGAAAGCCTTAAAAAAGACATCAGGGAGCTGAAGGACAGGATAGATTCGATGTTGCCTCCCAGTACGGTAAAAAAATAACATTCCCAAATTAGAAGATTTCTGGGGCATCGATTGGGGACGGAGGGCTAAAGAACCAGATTTCTTTTTCTGGAATAATAATAACACTTCGCTAATCATCCAATTTAGTGAACAAGCGGATTGAAAGAGATGAGGCGAATCAAGGTGGGGTAAATGGCAAAAAGAATTATCCCAAAAGGGATAAAACACAGTATTCTGGTGGGATGCGGTTTGATGTTGTTGTTGTTTTAGGAATGCATCGGAGTGGGACGAGCGCCTTGGCGAAAGCGCTGGAGCTTTTTGGGGTGGATCTTGGGAATAATTTAATGGCTCCACAGAAAGACAATCCAAAAGGTTTTTTTGAGGACAAGCAGCTAGTCGAAATCAACGATCGCATCTTTGAGAAAGCTTGCAGCCACTGGTCATCCATCCAGTTTCTCGACCCTAAGTTTCTCTCTGGACCCGAACTGAGTGAAGAGAGGATGGCCGCCGCAAATTGGCTCAACATGAAAGTAGCCGGCGGCAATCCCGTCGGTCTGAAGGACCCGCGCCTCTGCCGGACGCTGTCTTTCTGGGAGCCCCTCTTTACCGAAAGGCGACTGCATGTGGGCTATATATTTAGCCATCGGGATCCGACGCAGGTCGGGGCCTCCTTGCAAAAGCGCAACGGGTTTGGTCTTTCGTATGGAGTGGACCTGTGGGCCGCCTACGCGGCAGATGCTTTACTACATATTCAGGGGAAGTCTTGGATAGCTGTGGGATTCCATCAGTTGCTGGAAGAACCCCGGCGAGAACTAGCCCGTATTGCTGATTTCCTAGAAACCCCTTGGAATCCCGCCAGTGAGGCAGTGAAAGAATATGAAAAAGAGTACTTAGACACTGCCTTATGGCATCATCGCACAGCAGAGAGTATTCCGCAGCAGGAAAATTGTTATCAGGAAATAAGCAATGCTTTATCAATCTTATGTGTGAAAAAAAACAACGAGGCAGAGAAGCAGGCCCACGACGCGGTTCAAGTTGTTTTCGAAAGAGTAGGGAAAATAAGCAACGCCCTATCGGAAAACAACCGGTTCTTATTTCATCACTTTGCTAAACAAGAAAAAGAACTGGATGAAATACGAAAACTGCTGGATGAGCGAACGGCATGGGCGCAGGCCCTTGACAAGGAGGTCGAAAAAACCCGAAAACTTTTCCAAGAAGAGCAGAAATTAGTTGAGGAAAGAACAATATGGGGGAAGACCCTTGATAAGGAACTGGCCCTCTCCAAAGAGACCAGCTCCATGGCTCTTTTTCAGGCAGAAGAGGCCGGTAAACGCGCCAAGCTGGCAGAGGATCAGCAAATCAGGCTGAATTATATCGGCGATTGTTTAGCCGAAATCAAAAAAGAGGCGTCTACTCAAAAAGCGAAAAATGCCAATGTAGCAAAAGAGATGGGTAATTCCCTTGAGGAATTTAAAAAAGAGTTAAAACAAGAGCTCGATCACAAGCGGAAAGCCCAACAAGAGGCGGTCGAGAAATCGGTCGGGGGTCTCAAAGAGGAGCTGGCGCAGCAGCGAAAAACCCAGCAGGAGGCGGTCGAGAAATCGGTCGGGGGTCTCAAAGAGGAGCTGGCGCAGCAGCGAAAAACCCAGCAGGAGGCGGTCGAGAAATCGGTCGGGGGTCTCAAAGAGGAGCTGGCGCAGCAGCGAAAAGCTCAGCAGGTGGCGGTCGAGAAATTGGTGGGAGAAATAAAGAAGGAGATAGTCGCGGGAATTCAGTCTCTAATTGCAAATTTAGTAAAGCAGGAAGAGAAGAACCGGTTCGAGTTATCAGCACGGATTGACTCTGTGAAGAGGGGCATGGAAGGGCGCATAATTGAGTTAGGCGAATACGCTGCGAAAATGCAAAAGGCAGTGGTAGCCCCATCCAGCTATCTGATTCCAACCCCTTTTTCTTGGTACAGTTTTCTGTATAAAATGTTGAGAATTCGGAAACCCATTTGGCTAAATGAAGAAAAGCGATCGAGACAGGCGCCCAAACGCCCAGGTTTTTGGAGGAGGCTGGAGCGTAGTATCCGGAAAAGAAGAAAGAGATGGATTGGCGGAGTCGGTTTTGAACGGGATTGGTACCTGAAAGAATACCCCGATGTCGCGAGATTGGGTATTGACCCGCTTGATCACTACGTCAGCTATGGAATTCTGGAGGGCAGGTGGAAATCCAAAAAGGACAAGCAAAATAGGCCTAACCCAAACAAAAAAAGGGGTTTCGAAGGCATTTTGTTGGGTAAGCTAGGGGAAAACATCCGCAAACAGCTTTGGCTCCTCTGGTCTTACCCGCGGGTAAAAGCCCAACTAAAATTAGGCCTCAGGTTGTTGGAAAAAAACTTTCCCTTTGACCCGATCTGGTACCGAGTCAAGTATCCCGATGTGAAGGGCGCCTCTATGCCGCCTTTCATGCACTTTATTGAGTATGGGGCCCCCGAGGGGCGTATGCCAAATCGCCGCTTTAGCCAGGAATGTTATCTGGCGCTTGCACCGGAAGTCGCTTCGAGCGGAATTCCTGCCCCTCTGCATTTTTTAATGCAAGGATGGGAAGAAGGCCGCCTGACGAACTGGTTGGATCGGTATGTAGAGCAAAGCTTTGATCGTGAAATTCGCGAGCGGATCAGCGGTCTTTTGGATTTGCTTTTGGCTGAGGAGGATCCTGAAGACCTATCCGGGGCAAGAGAACGTAAGATCAGCCTATTAAGAAATCGGCTTTCCTTGGCCCTGCGCAACCGGGCTTCCCCAACGGAGGAGCCTAAAGTCAGTATCATCATTCCAGTGTACAATCAAGTGGCCTACACCTTGGCTTGTGTGACCTCCCTTTATGAGAGTAATCCATCGACGACATTTGAAGTCATTATCGCGGACGATTGTTCCATTGATCGCACAAGAGAGGTCTTTAAAGAGTTTAGTCCATGGATAAAGATGGTCCGGACTTCAGGAAATCTAGGATTTTTACGCAACTGCAACCATGCGGCAAAAACGGCCAAGGGCGTGTTTATCGCCATTTTGAATAACGACATGGTGGTGCTTCCTGGCTGGTTGGATGAGATTATGGATACCTTTGCCATGCATCCAGATTGTGGAATATGCGGATCAAAATTATTAAACCTCGACGGCACACTTCAAGAGGCTGGCGGCATCTTCTGGAAAGACGGATCAGCTTGGAATTACGGCCGAAATAAAAATCCCGGACAACCAGAATTTAATTATGTCCGAAGAACCGATTACTGTAGCGGCTGTTCGCTGTGCCTGTCAAAAAGGCATTGGGAAGCCCTTGATGGGTTTGATGAAATATACGACCGGGCCTATTGCGAAGATTCTGATCTATCATTTCGAATGCGAGGCCAGTTGGGTCTTGAAACGTATTATCAACCTTTTTCTGTTGGGATTCATTTGGAGGGCGTCACTCACGGCACGGATACAACCCAAGGAGAAAAGTCTTATCAGATTGCTAACCAGAAAAAATTCTTTTTACGGTGGAAAAAAGACCTTGAAAAGGAGCATCAGGCAAACGGAACAAATGTTTGCCGCGCCAGGGGAAGGACCCTTGCCAGAAAAACAGTTCTGCTTGCCGACCACTATATCCCCGAGCCCGACAAAGATGCAGGTTCTCGTACTATGTCTAATTTTATTGAGCTCTTTTTAGAAAAGGGAGTCGATATTGTTATTTGGCCCCATAACAAGAATTACATCTCAAAGTATGCAAAATATTTTCAAAAGAAAGGTGCCCTAGTTTTGTATCAGTGGGAAAATCCAATTGAGTTTGAAACTTGTCTGTCAGAATATAAAGACTTGGTTGACGCAGCTTTTTTTAGCAGGCCTCCTGTCTTTGATGACCTTATCCTGAAATGGCGCAAACATAGTACAGTGCCAGTCTTCTTCTACGGACACGACATTCACCATTTGCGCTTAGGCAAAGTAGCAGAAAAGAATCCCCAGTGCATATCCACCAAAGTTCAGGATCTTGAAATAGAAATAATAGAAAAAAGAGTCTGGCAGATTGCTGACACAATCTTTTATCCCGCACAATTTGAAGTAGATTATGTTAAGGAATTCCTACTTGGCACTAACGCCAAGGCCCAAGTGCAATATCTTCCTGCCTATGCTTATACAACCTCAGTGAAAAAATCTCTGGGCAACCCTTCTTTGCGGCAAGGACTGCTTTTTGTGGGGGGATTTGGCCATTCACCGAATGTCGAGGGGGTCATGTGGTTTTTGAATGAGGTTTGGCCCACGCTTCTAAAATGGAAAAAGGATATTCACTTCTTTTGCGTGGGATCCAGTACCCCAAAGGCAATTCAAGACTTAGCATCTCAAAACATCTCTATTCTGGGACACATTAATGATCGAGAACTTGCTGCAATGTACCGGAAAGTTCGTGTAGTTGTCGCCCCATTGTTGGTTGGGGGCGGAATTAAAGGAAAGGTCGTCGAGGCCATGAATTGGGGAATTCCTGTCGTTACCACAAGCGTTGGGGCGCAGGGACTTGAAGAGGAAAGGGAGGCCTTGCTACCGGTGGATGAACCGGAACAGTTCGGCCGCGAAATAATCAATCTACTGGTAAATGACGACATCTGGCATATGCGCTCGAGGGCTGGCATTGAGGTTGTCGAACGAAGATTTTCGAAGGATGCGATGTGGAACGTCCTTAGGCAAGTCGTTAATAATTAATGAGTCATCGCAAGTAATAATATTAGTTATATAAAGTATGATTTTCTTTCTTGAGTGCTTCTTCTTTAATAAATCGAGAAAGTTTCATCTAGACTATATCTCTCGCGAACGATGAAAAACAATATCGATAAAGCAATTCGAGGGAGAGCTCCGCTTCGGCTTGGTTTTGGCGGGGGTGGCACAGATGTTTCCGCCTACTCGTGCCGCTACGGAGGCTGTGTCCTTAACGCCACCATCAGCATGTATGCTTATGCCTCTGTGACTCCAAGGACTGGCCGTCGGGTCGGCGTGCAACTTGGGAGCCTCAAGCATTATGTTGAGCACGAAGTTTCCTCACTGGCCGAGTTGCAACCTCAAGGGCAAGGGGCTCTCGTTGAGGGCATTCTGCGGCGCTTTGCCCGAGCATTTGGCGATTTGCCTCCTTTTGATTTAGCCGCTTGGACTGACGCTCCAATAGGATCTGGTCTGGGCTCATCCTCAACTTTGGTCGTTGTGATTTGTGCTGTGCTCGCTGAAGCCCTTGGCATACCCCTTGGTGAATATGATGTGGCCCAGATGGCTTATGAGATTGAGCGGGTGGATATGGGCATGGCAGGTGGCCAGCAGGATCAATATGCAGCCTCATTTGGAGGAGTGAATTTTATGGAGTTTCATCAGGATGGCGGTGTTTTGGTCAACCCCCTCCGGATTCAGGGCACGATCATGAGCGAATTGGAAAGCTCGCTAATATTATATTATACAGGCGTTTCGCGTGAGTCCGCGCACATCATAGAGGATCAGATTCGCGCAGCCGAATCGACTCCGGGCCGTTCCCTTGAGGCTTTACATAGAATTAAGGAAGAGGCGACAGCCATGAAAAAGCATCTTCTCCGCGGGGACCTAGCAGCTTTTTATGAGGCACTCAACGCGGGATGGTTGGCCAAAAAAGAGTCTGCAGCATCCATTAGTAATTCTCGCATCGAGGAGGTACTCAACGTTGCGATAAATGCCGGGGCGATCGCAGGCAAGCTAAGCGGGGCCGGTGGCGGAGGTTTTATTATGTTTTTTGCCAAACCGGAGCGGCGGGCCAATGTGGTTGAGAAACTGCTCCAATACGGGGGCCAAGTTTACCCCGTTAATTTCACCCAAACAGGCGCTCATTGTTGGTCAGTAAATTCTTAATCATAATGAGTGCATTGAATTTACCGTCCATTTGTCGAGTTTTAGGCGCAAGACGCGTGCGCATTCCGATTCGACCCATCCGATAAAGGACACTTGCCTGATAATCATAAATCTTCTTTGTCAAAGGATCAAAGCCGTTATTTATCCTTAAACCTGATATGGAAGCCGTAATTTTATGTGGGGGCCTTGGGACCCGCCTTCGATCAGTCTTGGCAGATAGACCCAAATGTCTGGCCCCCGTCAAAAAAAAAACCTATTTGGATTATCTTGCCGCCTTTCTTGAGCGGCAGGGAATAGAGCGCATCATCTTTGCCACTGGGTACCTTTCTGAGCAGGTTGAGGATTGGGCTCACAAGGAGAGACGACCGTGGAAATTCTCAATCAGCAAAGAAGAAACTCCGATGGGAACTGGCGGAGCTCTCCGCCTCGCCGCCACACATATTTCCTCGTCACAATTCCTTGCTTTCAATGGCGACACATTTCTTGATGTTCATTGCCAGAAATTCATGCAGTTCCATACTGCCTGCAAGGCTGATGTATCCTTGGCCGCTGTTCAGGTTCCAGATGCCACGAATTATGGTTCGCTGGAAATAGAGGGAAATAAAGTAAACCACTTCAATGAAAAAGGCATGTCTGGTCCCGGGATAATTAACGCCGGAGCATATGCCATTCGGAAAGAATTTATCCTCCAGCTTCCCCTCAAGCCAATGTCATTTGAAAAAGAAATTGCCACAAAACCCGACGCTAAAATATTTGGCTTTTTGCTGGACGGGGTCTTTTTGGATATCGGAACGCCAGCGAATTTAGCGATGATCGACAAAATCAGTTATTTAAGATAACGGTAGATCGCAATGAATTGTTCCGTTTGCAAATCAGGAAGAATTAACTTCTTCAAGAAAGTAGATGGCTATATTTATTACGAATGTTCCGACTGCAAAGTGATCAGCATAGATTCGTCAATCATAAAGGGAATAGACAACGGTTCTAATATAAGAAAGTTTGACAAGACTTATTGGGATAATGAATTAATTGCGGCAAAAGAGCGGGCATACGGAGCCTGCTTAGCGAGGATGGGAGGCTATTTACTACTTGCAGATACCTATGAACACATTTCTAGATATAGGAACTGGACCAGGGTATTTTCTTGACGCAGTTAGTGTGTATTTGCCGGACATGGGCGAAAAAACATTCGGCATTGAAAAATATCCGCCAGTAACTGAAAAGAGAACAAAAAGCTCCCATTATTTCGTGGGTGATATTAAATCATTTCCAAATAAAGTTGATTGTGGTCTATGCATGGAGGTCATTGAGCACATCACCCCTTTGATGTTTGCTGATCTCTTGAAACAGTTGGCTGGTGTCTCAAACGAAGGGGCGCTCTATTTATTTAATAGTGGGCAACCGGAGTTTGTTAAAAATGAAGACCCCAATTATTTAGATCCAATAAGAAGAGGACATATAGTTTCATACTCACCCGAGTCTGTTAGTATTATAGCTGAGCCTTTGGGTTATAAAGTGCATCGATTGCGAGGCAAGAAATGGGCATTAGCGATCGAATTTAAACCGCCACCTGCTTTGGACGATAAAGATAAGAATATTCAAGACAGAATATGGTATCCTTTAAGGCAAAATGTTGACTTGCTAACGGATTTTGCTGGCGGATCCACATTTAAATCTTTAGGGCTCGAGTCAGCACGAGCATACGGCTAAAACCAGTAGGCATCGCAATTGTTTATTTAAGCACTTGCTGAACTATCTAGTTTAAATTAATTTAAACACGTGGCTAAATTACAAGTAAATGCAGCTTTACCGATTCGTTTAGCCTTGATTTGCTCACTTGCGGTAAGTTGCTCTGATAGAGCAGCAAAAAATGAAGAAATTAAAAATATTGCTGAGGTGAAAGTCGAAAACTGGGGACCGCGTGAAACCCCTGTAGGGAAGAAATTTAACATCCAGCCAAATGGGCAATCCGCTATATGGGTCAAAGTAAAAGCCATTTCAAAGCATCCAAAAACACATATTCTCTTTGATGAAGTCGTGATAAGTGGTCAAGACCTAAGTATAGCGGAGAATGGGGTCAGTTTTTTTGTAAGGGATGCACTCATTCGAAAAACTGGCCTTTTCAAGATCGCAATTATCGAAGGTGATACAGGTCGCAAAATCGTGGTTGGAGAGTTTCAGGTTAAAAAATAGATTTGATAATAAAAAGATTACACTCATTCACTGAATACCATAAGCATCGTATGATTATGGAGACAGTGTATCGACGTCGTCGGAGCTATGAAGCAGGCTTGCAGGAGAACAAGCATGGTGCTTTTGAAGTTGCTGGCTTTTCCTATCCAGCAGAAGAGAAGGTCAATTTTCTGGCTGATTTTGTCTTTTCAGATGGTAAAAATGTAAATTGGAGAGAGAGGCTGGTTTGCCCGAAAACTGGATTAAACAATCGGCAAAGAGCAGCCGTTCACATCATGGATAGTGAACTCGGGGTTATCCCACAAGAATCAGTGTATATCACAGAGCAGGTTACAGCTTTGTATAATTTTCTACTCGTAAAGAATCCCGGTGTTATTGGAAGTGAATTTCTAGGCGCCTCGATTCCTAGAGGATCTTTCGATAAAAAAGGAGTTAGAAACGAAGACCTTACAAAACTGACTTTCGAGAATGACACATTTGATGTTGTGCTTTCATTCGACTGCTTAGAGCATATGCCAGATTTTGTTAGTGGAATAAAAGAAGTCTCACGTGTTGTTAAGCCTGGAGGTCGCTTAATGTGGTCAGTCCCATTTCGAACAGATCTTGAATTCAACCTTCAAAGAGCAAGTTTAGATCCGAAGGGTAGAATTATTCATCATGAACAACCCGAATATCATGGGGATCCAATCAGTAGCGAGGGCTGTTTATGCTTCACCCACTTCGGATGGGAAATGCTTGAACAAGTCAAAAATGCAGGCTTTAAAAAAGCATATGCTCTCGCATATTGGTCTGATATCTTTGGATATTTAGGGGTTGAGCAATTCTTATTTGTAGCTGAAAAATAAACTCATCTCAAAATCTACCTTATTCGATGCTTGAATGATGAAACTAATGCAGCGAGATAGATTGAAGCAGAAAATCTGAAAAGTAAAAAATATAGATGATAAAACAAAAAATATACTCTTTTATTAAAAACCAGATGGACCGAATACTTGCGCCAAAATCTGAAAAGATGCTTTATCGTGCTTTAATAGCTATTTTGGTTTTTACACTAGCCTATGTCTTTACAGAGTGGAGATTCTGCAAATGGATGCCAAATGTATTTTTTGGTGATGATCTAATGCTTTTACTAGATTTCAAAAAAGGAGACTTTACTCAAAGTTTTTGGGATCCTTTTGTAAAAGGCAGTTATTCGAAGTTCAGGCCCGTCTTTATGACATTTTCAACGCTGCTAATGAGTCTTTTCGGGGAAAGAATAGAATTCTATTTAACTATAAATACAATATTAAATGCAGTGAACGCTTGCCTTGTGTTTGTGACTGCTATGAAACTATCGAAAGGCAATAAAATTGTGGCAGCGATCATTTCAATTGATGTTGCAGCGAGTCATTTTGCGCTCTATCAAGTCACACAAGTTTGGGGGCCGCTGGAAGGTCTTGGATTTGCCTTTTTTTTAATAACGATTTTTTGCAGCATAACTTCATATGATTTAAAAAGAGCTAATGCAATGTCTTGGGCTTTTGGAAGTGTAGTATTTTCCATTATTGCCTTCCATACCCATGAACGATATATCGGTCTAGCTTTATGGGTAGGTCTTGTTATTTCAGTTTTGCCGAAGAATTCTTGTATATCCAGTGCTCAAAAGTGCGTCCTTGCTGGAACCAGTATGGCGGCTACTGCATCCAACATACTTTATAAGCAATACATATTAAACACGCCTTTTTTAATGGGTACAGGCGGTCAAAAAATCGGAATCAATTTTTCGCAAATTACCAATCACATTTACGAAGCGACTTTATCAATTATTGGGTTTAACGAGGGTCCGGAGTATCTAGTAGGGTCAAAAGCTTTATCTTCAGAGTCGTGGCCAGCAGCTCTACTTGGAGCAATCTTTCTTTCTGGGTATCTCTTAGTAGTTGTTAGTTGTTTCTATAATATTCTTACTAAAAGAAATGACACTCTTCTAAATAAGTGGGCATCAATCAGCTGGCCCGTGCTTTTGGGCCTCTTAGCTGTCTTGCTTCTTATTCCACCAGTTATGACGATTCGGGTGGAGCAAAGATGGCTATTGCAGCCTTTTTCAATTCTGCTTTTAATTCTTGCCTGGGCAACAAAAAACTCATCCAGAAATATTGCCGCAACAGTCCTATCATGTCTTGCTGTGCTTTCCCTTTTTGTTGCAGACACTATAATTTGCAAGCATTTTGACAGAATCTACATGGTGCAAAGTGGGCGTTTTGCTTCTTTGGTGAAAAAAGAACTGCTAGATAGCAAAAAGATCACTAATGGGGAGATTATTCTTATTGCAAGAAAAGAGGACTCAAACTGGACCCTCTGCAAAAATAGATTCTTTAACTTTTATAATAAAACAAAAGCTACCTTTAACTGTGTCGAATCATTAAATCAAAATCATGAGTTCCTAGTAGGTAAAAATACAAGAATATTCTTTTCGGGAGATAACTGTTTTGAGGAAGCATCTCCAGAGCAATTGCTTTACTTGAACACCTATGCAAGCAAGAAAAAGGTTTACTTCGATTTTCTAGACAGATTCACAGATGGTAATATAAATAATTCAGTAAATGTCTCGACTCCAAATGGCAAAGGTGTTTTTAAGATGCCCGTAACTAATATTTTCGAGTGTGGGGAGGCGCTAACTATTCTACCCGGCTTTGAGTATCAATTTAGCAATATTCTAATTCCATACAAGTCATCGCTGATATTTTCTCTTGGAATGTTTTATCCCTCGAAGTATCCGATCTCAATCTCCATTATTGTAAAAGATATGAATTCAGATCAAAAAGTTCGTTTCTCGGAGGTTATACCCGCACGACGGGTAAATACAAAAATAGAATTCCAACCGCATGTAATCAGCCTTTGCGAACTATTTGGTAAAAAAGTATCAGTTACATTTTCTGCAACTACATTGCCCGGCCACGACCAATCAGCTCATTGGGCTCTCTTCTTTTCGCCTCGTTTAGTTGATTCCAAATAATGTCTAGATTATTTAAATGTGCTTTTTGCTTCTTATACGAACGCATGTCTATTTTACCGCAGTATTCGTATTTCTTCTTTTATTAAATAATACACGTGTTTATCAACTAGCTATTTAAATAATAGAATAATAGACTTTAAGCAGACAGGTGTTTCAATAATGAGAATTACACATAAGAAAACTTCTAGCCTTTTTCCAATTAATCGTTCGCGTTTGCCTCAGATGCATTATCAACGCTGGGTGGGTCATTTAGGCGAAAACTCTTCTACTTTGGATGCATTGCTCGTTCTTTATCATGAGTATCTTTGCTTTGAGAGGGATCATCTTACTCTTTCTAAGGGGCATTCCCCTGAGGTGCTTTGCGTCTCCTTGTGTTCTAAAGGGTTGTTGCCCGATGCTGTTCTGAAGCTTTTTCATAAGGAGGAGACTAAACTACCTGCCCATCCTCCAACTTCTGGGGTGCCTGGCATTCTATTTGCTACGGGGAGCCTCGGTCATGGTCTCTCTCTCGCGGCTGGAACGGCTCTTGCCAAGAGATTGAACTCCGATTGCGGAGATGTCTACTGCATGACCTCAGATGGAGAATGGCAGGAAGGATCTGCCTGGGAGGCATTAATATTTCTGTGTCACCACAAGCTGACTAATCTCACAGTTCTTGTAGATCACAATACCCTGCAGGGAGTCGGTTCGACGGATGACGTAGCCTAGATGAATCCGCTAGCCGAAAAGCTTCGCAGGTTTGCTATCACGATCCTCAGCGTTGATGGTCATGATCCTAGTGCCATTAGGGCAGCCCTTGATGCCCTTTCATCTCAACCGAAGCGAGTCATTCTCAACACAATAAAGGGTAACGACATATCTTTTATTGAGAAGCAGATGAAATGGCACTATCTGCCATTCAATGAGGAGCATGTGATTGCCGAATCGGTCTTTCCAAAGGTCACGAGCTCGATTCGCTATTACCTGTTCCGCATCCCCTGTGCCGTTATCGTGATGGAGTGGGGCTCGTGATCACAGCGGTCTCCGGAACGAAACCAGTGGGCGGCCGGGGGGCACCCCTGACGCATACTAACAATCAGCTGCTCTCGGTGGTGATTCCCGTTTACAACGAGGAGGAGGTTATAGACCGGCTGGCATCTGATATCATCTCCGCACTCTCGGCCCGAACCGGGCCTTGGGAGGTGATAGTCGTTAACGACGGCAGCCGCGACGCCACACTTGCAAAACTCGTGGACTGGCACAGCCGCGAACCACGATTCAAGGTGATCGACCTGTCCCGTAACTTTGGGCATCAGCGGGCCCTGTTCGCGGGGCTGAGCCATGCCTCAGGAGACGTGATCGCCTGCATCGACGGCGATCTGCAGGATCCGCCAAAGCTGATCCCGCCGATGTGCGACCAGCTCGACAAGCAGGATGCCGACGTCGTCTATGCGGTCCGCCGCCACCGTAAGGAAAATGCAGCCAAGACGACGGCCTATTGGATGGCCTACCGGCTGATGCGCTGGATCATGGACATTGATCTACCGCTCGATTCAGGCGACTTCGCTGTGATGCACCGGCATGTGCTGGAGGCAATGCTGCGAATGCCTGAGCAGAGCTTGTTTCTGCGCGGCCTGCGGGCCTGGGTCGGATTTCGGCAGGTGCCATTTGAATATGAAAGAGCTGCACGGGCCGCCGGGGAGGAGAAATATCGCTGGAGCGACCTGTTTCGACTGGCCTACAATGGCATCTTCAGTTTCACGAAGGTTCCGATAAGGGTGCTCGGCATGGTCGGAACAGCGGCGATCCTCGCCAGTATCTGCTATTCGCTATGGCTGTTTGGGGCCTGGCTGTTCGGGGCGGAGATCCCCGCCGGGTTTAGCACGCTAATCCTGGCAATTATCTTTTTCAGCGGCATGCAGTTGGTTGCAATTCGAATCCTCGGCGCCTACATCCATCGGATCTACGACGAGGTCCGGGCACGGCCCGTCTATTTGGTGCGGAAGTTCTGGAATGGTGTTGACCGCGAGAACTCGGCCTGAGCCATGGAACCGGCCTATTACGACGAGTATTACCGAAACGAGCGGGAGCACTGGTGGTTCCGAGCTCGGGAATCGATCTTGCGCCGGATGGTGGAGCGGATGATCTCCTTGGGCAGAATTCCTTGCCGGCCGCGCATCCTCAACATCGGTGCCGCCACGGGCAGGAGTTCTCAATGGCTTGGGGACCTCGGAGACGTGGTGTCACTCGAGTACGATGGCGACTGCTGTCGACTCACCAGAGAGAGAACAGGTCTCGAGATCGTCGAGGGCACGATCCTCGACCTGCCTTGGGGAAGCGATTCGTTCGACGTGGTCTGTGCGTTCGACGTGATCGAACATGTCCAGGATGACACCAGCGCGGTCGCCGAAATGAAGAGGGTGTGCAGGAAGAACGGGATCCTGTTTGTCACCGTGCCGGCTTCACCACTCCTCTGGAGCGAACACGACGAGATTAACCACCACTTTCGGCGCTACCGGATCGGCGAGCTCAAGGCCCTCTTCAAGGACTGTGATCTCCTGCTCTGCAGCGGTTTCAATAGTCTCCTATTTGCTCACATCGCAGTGCACCGCGTTGTCCGGCGGATGGCAAAGAGCCTGAGCGGAACGCGAAACAAGCCGCTGAAGTCCGATTTCAGTCGGTCGCAGTTTTTCGCACTGAATGGCCTACTGGAGATCATTTTCAAGTCGGAAAAACTCTGGCTCTCACGAGGCATTGGGCTGCCTTGGGGCGTGTCGGCGATGATAATCGCCCGCACCGCTTCGCGGTGACGCCCAAGAGTGATTTATGCACCAAGTGCGTTGGGATTGCAGAAAGCAGACACAGGATGAGCACACGATTCCCCGATAAAATAAATGAGAGAAGCGCGGGCTTGCACCGCAGGGCGACAAAACTTGTAGGTTCGAGCCTGCTACTTGATAAGAAAGTAAGGCATCAAAAATTGCTATCAATCCTAAGACAGAGTCGCAATATCCAAATTTATATAGCACAGGCCTTTGATCAAGCACATTTTTCACGGCATTCATTATGAGTCATGCATGGCTTTTGGGATCCACCACCAGCCGAATTTCGAAAGAGGATTGCGGATTATATCAAAATGTAGAGGCTCGGATGTAATAATTAACTAATAACAGTAGATGAGGTGGGAGTTCTTTGCGAGTCCAATGCTCAATCTATAGATCTGGCCTTTTTCAACAATTCTGGAAATCTTTTCATCATGAATCACAAATTACACGACTGAGCCCGAGTGAAAGGCTGTCTTGGCTTCGGGCAGATGTTGATAAAACAATGAACTATCGACATAATCGTGATAGTCTGTGGGTAGTGGGTGTTCCTTAAGAAATGAGGTTCCCAAGCGGTAGGAAGCACATGCTTCTAACGAGCCAACAGCTTAACCAAAGGAGCGCCGAAGTTTGTGACCAAAAGGAAAAACTGCAGACAAAGCGTTGAAAACACCTAAGAACATCTTAAGCTTAAAAAGCTTAGATTGATTTTATAGCGTGATGAAGTATTGAAGTATTCGATCGATGGGCTATCCATAAACGTAATGACCAGTGTTACGTGTTTTTGCCATTCGGCGAGTTCAGAAATAACGTATGATGCAAAAAATACCCCATAAATTGCCGAGGTGTTTTTATCTCCACATCCCCAAGTGTGGCGGAACATCCTTGCAATACCAACTGCGCAATATTTATCCGCAAAGCACAATCGCTCCTATAAGTTATAGTGTAGATTTCGAGAAGCTTTATTCTGAGGATATTGAAAAATATTTGCTCTTTGCCGGGCATTTTGATGATTCAATTAGGCGAGCAATACACGGCGATTTAATCAGCATAATCGTTCTACGTGAGCCGATAAAGCGGGTAGTTTCTTTGGTAAGATATCAGAAGCAAGAAGCTTTAATTCCTAATCGTGACAATGCAAGGGACTACGCAAATCCGCTTGTCTTTAAGAATACGACTCTCAAAAAGATTTATAAATCTACGTCCTCTCCCCAATTCTTTTCGATATCTAACTTTATGACACGCTTGCTGGTTGGCGGTGATGCGTTAAACGCTGAAAACCTTGCGAAATCCCATTTGGAGGCAGCTAAAAAGAATCTAAAAGAATACACGGTTGTAGGGTTTGCTGAAGATATGCAAACTGTTATAAACCGTGTTTCTAGTGAGCTCGGCGTACCTTGTCGACCAGACATCATCCTCAACAAGACGATATATGATAAACCCTTAACCTCCGCTGATTTAGCTTGTATTAGACAACATAACCAGTTGGACCTTGCGCTATACGAATTTGCCCAAAGGGAAGTTAATAAGCGAACTTGCAAAGGAAGCCGTGCCATCTCGAAGAAGGGCTTTGACTCTACACACGCCGATCGCAAGCAACCCCCCGAATTCATCTCGACAGATCTTGACTCGGTCGGTGCTATACAGGGTTGGTGGCCGTGGGAACCAGGGCAAACTACTGGTGATAATGGGCGACGGTGGACCGGACCGGGTATGTATTCAGTCTTAGACTTCTTTGTGAGGAAAGATCTTGGGGTGACAATTAGCCTGAAAGTTGTCGGCTACTTAAATAAAAAAGATCTAGAGATGGTGGTTATAGGCGCTGACGACGCTAAGCAAACTTCGTGCTTGGTCGAGGCCACCGATGGCATCACTGTTAGTGCCATTTTTCACGCCTCCGAGCTAGACCTCAAGCAAAAGACATTGCGGGTAAGTGTGAAAACCAAACATGTGCATATGTCAAAATGTGGACGCCAACTTGGCATTGCTTTCTCCGCTATTTCTATCGTATCAAAAACAAAGCCTAAAAAAAAGAAGCGCAGAAACCCTTTTTTTGCTGCAATCAAGAGATTCCTACGCTGATTGACTTGCTCCGCAAAGAAGGCCAGGAGTAAATAATTAGCCATTAAAATTCGAGTGCGGCATCTGTATGCACTTTGTATTAGGCTATAACGATGGGGTGCAAACTTGTGACTGGTTTTATATGGGATTGCAGTAAGCAAGCGCTGGATTGGTACGCAATTCCCAATCAAATAACTAAGAGCAGGGTGGGCTGTCTCGAGGGCACCTCGAGCGGAAATCACTCTCGGTTTGATATTTTATTAGAAACTAAGGACTGAAAGACGGTATTGCGATCTAGGGGGAGTTGCGACCCATCAAAACATAGCTTAAGAAAGCGAATCATTTCCTTTCTTGGGGCATTCTTTCTCCATCTTGCTCGCTAAGCTACTGTCATCTACCACCAGCAGAAATCTTGGCGGGGATGGAGAGTCCGACTGTTTTTGCTAGTGGCATGGCGTCTTATCCTTTCTGTCTCGCAATTGGATGCAACTTGTCATGCCGACTGCGACGAGAGGGAAATCCGAACGCTCTCAACCGGCGCCACGATGCGGTTAAATACCAGGCTTCGCGGATCCGACGCCGGCAGATCGGCCCCAGTGCCGAGTAAGCGCAGGTCGATAATCCGGCTATCGGCTGCAAGGGGCACTGCGAAGGACCCCGTCGATACCGTCTTGTCGATTCGCCCAACGAAGTTGCCGTTGCAGATCACATCTAGTTGGGGCGCCGAGCAGACAGCCCAGGCCACAGGGTTGAGCATCACATCCACTCGTGCGGTGAGATTTTCATTACGTCGTGAGCTAAGCCCCTTGGGCACGT
Organism: Methylacidiphilales bacterium; assembly: GCA_044358595.1. Classification (GTDB taxonomy): domain Bacteria; phylum Verrucomicrobiota; class Verrucomicrobiia; order Methylacidiphilales; family Verrucolacustridaceae; genus Verrucolacustris. The sequence continues at coordinate 102,828 of JBIKNP010000001.1, read as the reverse complement.
CAAAACTTAGCCGAGCCTCGGGCGCCATCGACCAACGCCACGTGTCGCCGGGCAGAAGGTAAAACCAGCCACTGCCCGAAGGAAGGTCTTCGGTAAGGCGCACGATGATGCAGTTCTGGCTGTGGCCCACCGGTGGCAAGGCGTGTGCTCTCCACCGCTCGTGCGAGACAAAACGCGAAAGCCGGTCGACGAGTCGCTTGGCTTTCCACCGCTTGTGCGAGACGAAACGCGAGAGCCGGTCGACGAGTCGCTCGCACTTCTGTAGGTCGCGCACGGCCGTGTCACGAAGCTTACGCACGCTAGGGTCAGCAGAAAACTCGACTATTGCATTCAGTAAACTGATCACCGATGCGTGGCTGCGTGACGCGCGGGTCACCGCCACCAGTGTGGGAATGTCGAGTCGACTCACGATGTGGCCAGCGTCAAAAAGCACGGTGTCCTTGCCGTCGTGTTGAGATTGTCGCTGCACCGCCATAAGGGCAAACCGTGCCTCGGGAATGAGCGCACGAACGGCACCGAACGAGGCAACCGCGGGCAGGGTCCACTGATCAGCAAACCGGTGATTCTCCAGCGCCGACAGGCCGTCAAAGAACTTCCAGTGGAGATCGATGCTGCACTCAGGCACCCCGGCGCGAGCGGCCCGCGTAAAGTTCCACGATCCGCGCAGGGGCACAATGCGATTCAACAGTTCCACATCGCTGGCCTCGAGTAGGGGGACGTAACCCCGCCGGCGGAGCCAGCTCACGACCTGCTCAATCCGCCGGGCGTCAACGTAGAGATCAATGTCGGACACCGGCCGCAGGCTCAAGGCGCCATCGGCCCGCGACGCATCAAAACTCTTGAGCGTCACCAGCTGATGCAGTGCGGCCAGTTCGACAAGGTCCTCGTGGGCTGCGAGCAACTGCCGTTGATTGGCCACCCAGTTGTAGCGGGCGATTCCGGCCAGATAGTCGTCGCGCGCGCCTCCGGCCACGATGTTTCGGTGCAGGTAGCCGCCGGCCCATACGAGCAGATCACTGGCGGTCGCCGGGTCGTAGGTCTCGCGCCACTGCTGCCAGAGTGATACGGCCTCGGCGGGGGAGCCCAACGCGGCGCGCGCGATTAGTCGTTCCGACTCATCCATCGGCGCACCACCTTAAGGTAGTCCATGCGAGCTTCCATCTGCGTGGCCGTGATGCTGGCGGTGTGCACGCGCCGCCGCAAAGCGATCACGGGCACGGTCGTCGTCGTGAGGCCGGCTACCCGCGCCCGATTGAACCAGTCGATGAACTCGCCGGCACGAAGCTCTTCGTCGAATGGGCCGACCCGGTCGAAGTCAGCCCGTGCGAGAAGTATTCCACCGGCCACGAGGGCAGCTTCGATTCCGCCGGGGACCTTTAGATCGGTCGGCTGATTGGAAAAGTGCTCAATCTGGCCCATGGCGATGTCTGTATTTTTCAGTGCATCTAGCAGAGTTCGGCAACGCTCGGGCTGCCAGAGATCGTCGGCGTCGAGAAACGCGACGAACTCCGCATCGGCAACGGCGAGTCCGGCATTGCGTGCCCCACCACACAACAGCCCAACCTCGCTGCGGACCAGTGTGACGCGGTCGTGGCCAGCCCATTCGGCATCAAGCACGAGCGGCACGCAACTACCGGCATCTACCACAATCACACGTGTGGCAACACCTTCCTGGCCTAGAGCAGAGGCGATGGCCTCACTGAGGTAGTCGTCAACATCGCGGCAGGGGATGATCACGTCAATGTGAGCGAGAGTGGCATGCGTCATGACGAGGCCTTTCGGGCGATATGCCGTCGCACCACATCGAGCATGGCTTGGTTGCTGGTGTCTATGTCGTTCGACGCATTTCCCTCATGAGCAAAGCGATGAACCACACAGGAGGCGTCATCAAAAAAGGGAATCTTGAGAGCCCGTGCACGAGCAAACCAATCGGCGTCATCGGCACCACTCACAACCGACGTGTCGAACAGGCCCACCCAGTCAAAGGTCTTGCGCCGCACCACCAGCGTGCTTGGCAAGAATCCCGCAACGGGTTCAACCAGCCACTCCGGGCGACACCAGGCTGGGCGCACCTGACCGGGTTGAATGTGCAATTGTTGTTTGCCCACCGCATACCCTAGCGCTGCATCGGCCTCGAGTGCCGCGATTTGCCTGACCAGTTTGTCGGCCACCCACTCGTCGTCTTGATCGAGAAATGACACGTAGGTTGCGGTGCCGAGTGAAATGCCCAGGTTGCGCGCATGGGCAACGCCCGCGTTCGTCTCGAGCGTGGTGATGCGCACGGCCACAGCCGGATCAGTTGCACGCGCCACGTAATCCGCCAGAACCTGCTCGGAATCATCGCTCGAGGCGTCGTTGATGACGTGGATGCGTAGGTCCCACCCGCCGAGCTCGGGATGTGGTTCTTGCGCGATCACCGAATCGAGAGCACGAGCAATAAACTCGCCGCCGTTGTAAACGGGCAACACCACGTCGATGGTGATGGGGGTAGCGGCACTCACGCGATGACCTCCTCAAGTAGGCGGGTCATCGAGGCGAGCGGCATACGACCCGCGGTGAAAAGTGGCGCGCTGCGGGTGATTCGGGAAACCCGCTCCAGTACCTCGCGTTCGAAGAACGGAAACTGCGCCACAGTGTTGGGGGCGATGGCGAGCAGACCAGCGCCGGGTCCTAACGGCTCGGGCTGGGCGGGGCCGTTTGGTTTCAGAACAAGCGTGGCCACGTGGGTCACGGGTGCGGAGGCAAACTGCGCCCGAGTGGCTCCAGTGAGAAAGTGGATGTTCTTCTCGGCCTCGTCGTCCCACAGGCTGGCGGACGATTCGGGAGGCGTGACGGGCAGTGCGTCCGGGCGAAGTTTGAGCGTGGCATAGGTGCTCCAGAGTAGGGCGGCGGATTCATCTGTGGTCAATCTCGGCGAATATTCTACCACGTTGTCGGCGAGGAATGTCCAGCCTTCGGCGAGGCACTGGCGCACGAGGGTGGTCTTGCCGCTGGTGCCCAAGCCACAGATCAACAGCCCGCGACCCTCACGCGCGACTGCTGCCGCATGCACCAGCGCGTTGCCGTCGACAACCGCGGCCCAGTGCATCAGTGTGCGCGCAAACTCGGCCACCTGCCGTGGCGCCAGCTTGGTGACCGAAAACGCGAGTGCCTGTCGCGACTTCACGTGGAAGGCGAGCATGGCCGACAGATCTTCTTCGAGGCAGATGAGCCACGGCGACGACTCGGCACCCACGTTGCCGCCCAAATTCGTGCGCACGTTCTCGCCCTGGTCATTAGCCCACGCAGTGATGGCACCGTAGGGTCCGCGCCGCAGGTGTCTCGTGTCGGGAAGACCAGCAACCGTGGCGGCATCCAGATAATGCAGACCAACCCGCGGCAAGTCCGTGCGGTGCGCAGCTGGGTCTGCGACCAGGTCGAGGGGTGCGAGTTCTCTCAGTTGCGCAACTGTTTCCGGCGAACCCGAAAGGCTGAGCACCCGCGCGCCTAGACGAAATTCCACACCGCCGCTCTGCGAATCAGACCGTTCGAGCTGAGTATCCAGCCACGCGTGCAGGTCCTCAGTCACGGGCGGCCGGCCACCCCTTGTCGGGGTCGGCTTCGTGAATGGGGTCGAGACCGAGAATGTCTTCGAGGTCGGAGAACGACTCGAGGCTGAACCCCGCGAACGCCCACGAGGCTGCTTCGGCCGTGTTTTCGCCTGCGGGCGCGGGCACAATCAGCTTCTCGGCGGCGAGTGCCTCAATCATGGAGTCGACGCTGGCGGCAAGTTCCGGCGCGTTGCCCGCCGAAGCCACAAACGCGTCGCGCGACCCGTTCGCTAGCAGAGCTTTCCAAGCAAGCGACGATGCCGCATCCAGCCGAAAGTATCGACCGCTCACAAGGTTGATGATCACGGTGTCGTCGGCACTGGCGTCAAACACTACCGCGGGAGAATTCAGGCGGAACCACATGCTCATGAACGTTCATCCCATCGTGAAAAAATCTGCTGCACGGCAAGCCTATGTGGCATGGGGCCGTATTCAGACTCTACGAATGCTCTGCCGGCATTCGACATCCGCATCCATTCATGGGCGTTAGCATGGTCGGCTATTTCCCGAAGTGCAACCACCCAGTCGGCCAAAGTGTCGGCTACACGCACTCCCGCAAAGCCGCCTGCAAAGTGGCCATCCATTGCGTCACCGATGCGGGTGTGTCCCTGCACACCAAAAGACGTTGAGACAGTGGGCAGTCCGTGCGCGAGGTAGTCGAGCGTCTTACGCTTTTGACCGGCACCAAAACGCAGGGGTGAGAGCCCCACGAGTGCTGTGCGCATGATGTCGTCGACCTCGGCAGCTGGCAGCCGACCGGTAAAGCGCACATTCGCTAGGTTGGCACCCGCATCGGGGTGTACCGAACTGGCGGCCTCCATGAGCGACTTAATGGTGGGCGCAGTCCAGTCACCAATGACCACCAGTTCGTCGAACGCGGAGCTCACCTGCGGCCAAATGTCGGTGAGCAGCCACTCAACGCCATCTCGGTTGGGTTCGTGCCTCTCGCCGCCGATGAACACGGCCCGGCGAGCGGTTTCGGCGGGGCCTGCATGATCGACTGTATCGAGGGCAAACCAGGTAAGCCGCTCCACATTCGCCGCCGCATGCCGCACCTTCACCTCGCGCACTTCTTCCTCGGTGGGCAACAGCGTAAGGTCGGCGTGGGTGAAGCAGAAGTCTTCGACAAGTCGCATGGCACGTGCGCGCTGGGTATTGAGAGCCGTAGAGGCGCCGGGAGTGACCGACATGTCGCCTTCGCCCAACCTTCCCTTCTCGGCCATGCGCAGCTCGTGAATATCGTGGGCAAAGTAAATTAGCGGAGCTCCAAGCCGGCTCAGCACGGAATAAGTCCGTGAAAAAAGTCCAGGCCTGCTTACCACCACGACATCCGGCGCCCAAATGGCCAGCACCTCGAGCGCACCCACCTCCGACTCATCCACCACCAGAACATCGTGCCCCAGTTCGCGCGTGGCGTGAATCAGGTCTAACACCGATCGAGAACCGGCATCGCCCAGCGCATCAATGGGGCCTGCCTCGCAGACGGCAACTTTCATACAGCAATTTTTATCAGGACATGATCTAGCGCTGATATGATCCAGAGATTTTGCGATTGTGCAGTAAATCAATCTTATAAGCTAACATTAGAAAAAACACAATAATTGCTTACCAGAAATAAATTATGTTATCTTTATGCGTTAAAGGAATCTCTTCTAGCGTCCTTAAATTAAAAGTATTTAATTTGTTCATTAGTTCATCTGAGGAATACGAGTTAATGTTGAACTCTCTGCTAACGAAATTAGAAGTTATGTATCCATGTGAAGACCTGAGAAGAATTTTATTCAAATACAATTCTTGAGTGCTCCTAGATAATTCTGTGAAAGCATAGTTGCTGATAATTAGATCAAATTGATTATCTAAGGCATTAACATCTAATGGCTTGACTATCTCCACGTTTTTTACATTTAATTTTTTTAAATACTTGTCTGCTAGGTTTAGAGCCTCCTCAAGGTCTACTAAGTAGTATTTATTGGGCTTAAAAAAATCTGAAATTACTTTACATTGGCCGCCGTAACCAACGCCAATCTCAATGACATTTAAGTTGTCTAATGAACCAAATAAATGTTTTAAATCTGACAGCACTTTTATATACCTTAATGTAGTTGGCGAAAATCTGCCAATACCTTTGTATTCAAATACAAAGGGGGACCCATGCGTATCATTCTCTTTGAATTGTTTTAATTTGCTGTGATACTCGGGGAAATACTTATCGATATGCTGCTTGTATTGGCGTCCTTGATCTTCCGATACATGTTCTAAGATAGCATTATAATCTGGATTTCTTTTAAAAGAATTAAAAACTAAATCATCCAGTGCCGCCAAATGGCACGCATTCCTGTATTTATACGTATCACTTATACTACTTTGCAATTGACTCATGTGTTATTTATATTAAAAGATCTATTAGGAGCAATAACCAAAACATTACAACTATCAATAGATTAACTTGCTTTCCTTCTGAGCTCGAAAAAATAAAGGTCTGACAGAATGTGAAAAGTAGCCTTGATCAGCTTCGCAACTGGGAATTACCCCATCTTTGCACGAGAGCTGATTTTTTTATTTTTTGAAATAAGCATGATCACCATTAAACTTCGGGGGGGGCTCGGGAATCAAATGTTTCAGTACGCGGCCGGCCGGGCTCTGGCGCAAAAAAAGAGTGCATTACTGATCTTGGATCTTGAGTGGTATAAACAAAAATTCGGGCCGGGTTCGACGGCCAGATCCTACGAGTTAAATTGTTTCCAGCTCCACCGTTTCATCAGAAACGTGAAGTCAAAGCTTGCTTCACGTGCAACATCCTTTTTGGCGAAGGATTATGAGGAGCCACATTTTCATTACGATCCCGGTTTTCTCCATCTGCCAAGGCATGCTGTGCTGACTGGATATTTTCAGTCCGAAAAATATTTCAAAGGTATACGCGACATCCTTTTGAGGGAGTTTATGTGGAAGAAAGAGCCCCAGGGCAAGAATCTCAGCCTATTGAAGGAAATTCAGCAAACACCGGGAAGCATTTCTTTGCACATTCGCAGGAGTGACTATATTACTAATGAAAAAGTCGCAAAAGTTCATGGGATAACAGAAATGAGTTATTATGAAGCAGGGATAAAAAAAATGGCTCAAAATATAAATAACCCAAAGTTCTACATATTTTCCGATGAGCCTGAGTGGTGCCGGCAAAACCTTAAGTTGAACCACCCCACGGAATACATCTCAAACCATGGTCATGGCTCTGAAGATATGAGACTCATGAAAGAGTGCCGACATCACATTATCGCAAACTCAAGCTTCTCTTGGTGGGGGGCATGGCTAAACGAAAATCCTGATAAGCTGGTAATAGCACCAAAGAAATGGTTTTCCTGCGAAGAGAAAAACACAAAGGATCTAATTCCCGATTCATGGCACAAGCTGTAGAAGTCATGCAGAAAAGATCTGCCAAAGAGCCATTGGTGTCTGTGGTAATGAGTGTCTTTAACGGAGAAAAATATCTCCACGAGGCCATCAATTCTATCCTCCAACAGACGTTTACAGACTTCGAATTTATCATCGTGGATGATGGGTCGACAGATAGCACATGCCGAATTATTCAATCCTACGATGACCCGAGGATTATTCTCATTAGTCGCGCGAATCAAGGCATAACAGTCTCCTTAAATGAGGCCATTTTATCTGCCAAGGGTATTTATATTGCACGGCAAGATGCCGATGACGTAAGCCACTCGGCTCGCTTGCAGACAGAGGTTTCTTTTCTAAGGAATAATCCAAGATATGTGGCGGTCGGCTCCTGGTTTGAGGAATTTAACGAAGGTGGTCCTCTGCGCATCAATCGGACACCAGTGACTGATTCACTGGTTCGATTGCGCTTGGTGTGGGGTACCTGCTTTGGGAATGGCTCGGTGATGTTTGTCCGCCAAACGGCGATCGATGCAGGGCTTTATCGACAGGATATGTGGCTAGCTGAGGATTATGATTTATGGACGAGATTGGCGTCTTTTGGGTCCATGGCGAACCTTCCCAAGGTCCTCTTTTGCTACCGGATACATGCGGAAAGTGCGTCACAAAAACATAGTTCTAAGCTGCATCAGATCGCAAAAGAAATAAGTCTATCCTATGCCTTGAAATTTCGTCGAAATGACCTGGGCAGTATTCATCATGATGTGGAGTGTATTGCAAAAGCCGGCCCAGAATATCAAAAGGAAGTGATCGCTGAGATGAGGCGTGAAACTTTGCGGCTTCGAAACTATCCGGAGGTGAAAAAAGCCTTCTTAAGGTACCTGCGCCACTTGAGCCTCAAGACTTGGCTTGCGACCCGGTTGCGTCTGTTGACATCTTTTCGACCTTCTTCACTTTAAACTTCCGCAGGTCAAGTCCTTGCGTATTCGCCGAACATTTTATTCCGTAGGGCTTTACTTTCCTCGGTAGTGAAATGCCCAAAAAGTTTGGGGCATCGGCCTCCATCCTGTGGCTTTAGTTGATGCCGTATTTCCACGATCTTATTTATTGTGCTTGAGCGTGATGCTTCTTTCATCTGCCAAACAGAGCGGATGTGTCACGTAATCGGCAGCAAGTGACGCGTGGCGAGTGAGCTGCAACTAAGGACCCGATAAGCGCGGGCGTCAGGTATCTTGGCGAGACAGGGGGGAGGGCTTTGTCTATTTTTTAGGAAACCGTTTTAACCATGCATACCACAACTAAGATCGGACTGGGAATCATCACCTGTGACCGACCGGCAGGCCTCCAGAAGGCCCTGACCAGCCTTCCCTGGGAGCGGTTGGACCGTGTGGTGGTAGTCAACGATGGTGCCACGGTTTCCTCAGAAATCCTCCGCGAAGCAGGCCGGGGCCGAGCAGAGCTCCTCCAGAACGAAAGCAATCTTGGGGTAGGCAAATCGAAAAACCGGGCTTTACGTCATCTTTTGCAAGCTGGCATGGACCATCTGTTCCTGATGGAGGACGACATTTTTGTGAAAGACACCAGAGTGTTCGAGCAGTATGTGGAGGCGGCACGAACTACAGGCATCCAGCACCTGAACTTTTCCCAGCACGGCCCCAAAAACAAAAGCCCAGACGGGATTTCAGATCCCGTCACCACCGTCGACTACAGATCCCTGCAAATCGCTCTCCATCGCCACTGTGTGGGCGCATTTTCCTACTACTCTCGGCACTGCCTAGAGGCGGCAGGCCTAATGGATGAGGATTTCTACAACGGGGGCGAACACCTGGAACATACCTATCGGATTCTTCGTGCCGGGTTTCATCCCCCCTTCTGGTTTTTTGCGGATGTAGACCGTTCGGAGGAGTTGTTGGGCGACGAACCCTGGGCTGTCACTCAGTCCCTGATCGCCTCTCGGGTTGATCAAGCCGAACTGGTCCGGCGGAGCGATGCCCTGTTTCAGGCGAAGTACGGCCGGCCGGTGGGGAGAATCCCTGTGGCCGGTAAGGGGGCAGTGATGCAGTCTCTGCGACGAATTCAAAAGAAATACGGCGCGCCGGGCCCCGCCTCGCTTCACGCGCAGGAGTCATGGCGACCTCAGCCTCGTCGGCGAAACCTGGTGGATAAGCTGCGGGATCGGCTGCGAAAGGTGTGGAGTTCTACAAGCGGATAATGCCGATTTTCGCCCCTAAAAACTCGCGGTGATTCCAAGTCTATTCCAAGCTAAACGAGTGAGTGGCGCGGAAGCTGATGTAGAAGCCACTTGGGCCTCCCAAAAGAGTCAGCGGGAACTTGCCGAGGCTATCTCCCGTTTCCGGCGGGTTTGCTGGAAGATAGGAGGGGAGAAGCTCTTACTGCGAATGGGGCTGAAGCAGATCCCGGGATAGGCAGTTAGATCCATCCGCGGAGGTTCGATTTTTGATAATATAAACAAGGTCGCCACTTTTACGTTCTCAGGTTAGAAAGGTTTTTATCCGATGAGAAAGTACCGCTCCGTTAGCCCGCAGGTGAAGTGGGATAAGGTGTTTTCCATCTGCACGATGGTCAACGATTGGGTTAAGTACGAAGCCCACCAACAAAGCTGGCTTAAGATGGGCTTTGGTGGGAAGGACTGTGAATTTCTCGTAAGTGACAATAGTTCATCGAACAAGCTGGATGGCTTCCAAAGTTCGCGGCTTTTTCTCAATCAGGCCCGAGGTCAATACATCATCATGGCACATTTGGACTCACTCCCAAAGGTGACCAAAGATAAGATGCTAAAATTATTGCACCGTCTGGAGACATTGGATCCGAAGTGGGCGATTGCAGGGAACGCTGGAATAAATCAAGCCGGCCTGACCTTTGTGACCAATGGCTTAAAGATGCCGAAGGTTTCGGGAGAAAAAGGGGCAAAAGGATTTCACCTTGTTCATACGCTGGATGAAAACCTTTTGATCGTAAAAGCAGAAGCCCGATTATCTTTGAGTTATGACCTGGAGGGGTTCCACTTGTATGGGCTGGATTTATGTGATGTGGCCCGGAGGCTAGGCCGAACCTGCTATGTTGCCCCGATGCGTTGGTACCACGGCTCTCACGGAACCCTGAATACGGCCTTTTACCAAAAGGTCTCCGAGTTTGAGTCAAAGATGCGTAATTACCGATGGCCGAAGATATGGGCCACCAATTGCACCTATCTAACTGTGTCCCGATCTACCTTGGCTCGTGCATGGGCCCGAGCCCAGGCCTGCTGGTTACTGCGCAAAAACGAACACCATACGGAAGGGGAGCGTCGTGATTTGTGGAACGCGGCGAAAAAAGAAACCCTCCTTTTTCCAGCCTACGCACTTCTCTGGTTATACAAAAAATCAGGTCTGGAAAAACGGCGCAGGCGTTGGTTGAGCCAGGAAAATCCGACATTTACCCCTCATGCCTAGTTCGGTGCGAAGCAAGCCAGGCTCCCCCCATAGAGAAAAACTGGCACTGCTGGTTCCATCGTTCCAGCACGAGCGGTATTTGCCCCATTTGCTAGCCTCGATTTGCCGGCAAACCCGCAAGCCTGACGAGATTCTCATCTCCGACGATGCCTCGGCGGACGGGAGCTACGAACTTCTGAAGGGTTGGGCTCGGGGACGGCCGGGCGTGAAGATTTTTCGGCAGCCACAAAACCTAGGCATTACGGAAAACAGCAATTTTCTTTTAAGCAAAACAAAATCCGACCTCGTGGTGTTTCTGCACAGCGATGATGCTCTGCTGTCCTCCAGGGCTTTAGAAAAAATGGAACTACTGTTTAGGCATGAATCAAAGCTTGCTCTAGTGGCTTGCGGGAGAGGGTTTCTCGATGAAAAAATGGGTCTCGCTGGAACAGAAATTACCCTGCCCTCAGGGCGGCACGCTGGGCTCGATGTTCGGCTAAAAATTCTTCGGTCGGAGGCGAATCTTATTGGAGAGCCTTCCTGTGTCATGTTTCAAAGGAATCTCCTAACCAAAGGGTTTGACTGCGATTTCCGTCAACTTTGGGACGTCGACGCTTGGTTGCGACTTCTAAGAAAGGGGGACATGGGTTATGTGGCAGAGCCCCTTGTTGGTATCCGACGGCACGCTAAACAGGCCACTCGCCAAAATATGTTGGAGGGTCGCTCGCTCAAAGAGCATCTGATCGTTTATGGGCGACTTCTTGCAAAGGAGAGTCCTGGTTTATCAGCGAAAGACAGGTATCGACTGCTTTACAAGCTGACCCGCACGGCGTGCCGTCATCCGAGGGCGGTTACCCCGGAGATCCGTATTATTCTGTCTGAGGAAAAAAAGCGGATGGGGTTGGTGGAGTATTACCGGCAGAAAATCCAGTATCGGTTGGGGCGGTGGCTCGCCCGTGGCTCCTACCAGTAAGCACCGTTTTCCAGTAGCTTATGGTTGGCGGGACACTCGCTGGGAAGGGGGCGAATCCAGTGGTCGTTATACAGGCCGCGATCTTCAAAACGGCCTCCTCGGATGCCAAAAAGCAGGTTGACGGTGCCACCCAAGTGTAACCCAATCTTTCCGATGAGCTTCGCATGTGCAGCTAAAGGAATTGACCAAGCACCCGCGCCAATAATTGCGATATCAAAAGTTTCTCGCGACATGGCGTCCTGCAATTCTTGTAATCCATGAAACCAGTCCCGATGTTTGGGCTGAACCATATAGGGAAGCTGGGGGCAAGGGAGGAGGCGGCAGGTGGCGGCGATCCGGGCGAGGGAGTCCGCTGGAACACCATGGAAGATGTTCAGCTGAGTGAGTTTGTTAAGTTGTGAAGAGATTGTTTGGCAAAAAGGGGAAATTACGAGCCAGCGCAAATGGGAAAGGGGCCGGAGCCACGGGGCTCCTACGGGTTCAAGGGAATGGAAGTGTCCCCGGATGGCCTTGGGCAGTTCCCGATCAAGAAAGGCCTGCTCATAGGCATCGAGAAACGTGCACTCGGGTTGCCACTGGGCGATAAAGTCCATCTTTCGGACGGCCTCGCGGTACTCCTGGGCCCAGCGCCCGTAAATGTCCTTGCGGACCGGAAACACGCCGGCGTTGGAATAAAGCCGCCGTGCCGGACGCTTCCAGCTGGCGTTGGCGGGCCAAGGAAGCTGGATCCAGCGGTCGAGGTACTCTTGGCTCAACAACTCAGTGGTGCCAACCTTGCCGATTGCGCAAGGGGCTCGGCGGACCAGTGCTTCGGAGATCCAGGTTTGGCTTTGTTGAACGTCCAAGTTGGCGGTTCGCCGGTTGCAAAGACGTCGCCAATGCAGGCCGGTAAGACGGTTCAAATGGAAAAGCGACATCAGCTCAGAATAAGTAATCACTTTTCGATTAGAAAGGAGATGTTCATGCTAAAAATAGGCGAAGACTTCTTGGCTTTACCAGTTTCACCCGACAAAATAAGTATCATGCGGCCTATTCAAAAAATGACGAAGCCCGTGCTCCATTTGGATTTCGCCGATGCACTTGGGAAGGCGAAAAAAAACGATAATTTTCTCCATAACTTATTGGCGCGGCATTACGACGTGCAGATTGTGGATGATCCGGAGGTGCTCATTTTCACTCACTACGGTCATCGGAACCGTCTCTACTCCTGCAAAAAAATCTTCTATACGCAGGAGCGGTATTCGCCCGATTGGAAAAACTGTGATGCGGCGGTCACCTCTGCCTTTTGCAATCATCCACGCGCCTACTATTTCCCCTTCTTTGCCGCCCACCGGCGGGGGGAGGATCTGGTTCGGTCCCATGGCTTTGATCCAGAAAAAATTCTACGGGAAAACCGCGGATTTTGCTCGTATATGCATAAGTATGAGGACCGGTCAGTGGCAATTCGGACGCGGTTTTTTCATGCCCTTAATCGGCGGGCAAAGGTGGATGCTTTTGGTCCGGCTCGCAACAATACCGGCTTTACCATTCCCGGGGTGGCCGGCGAGGCCAAGCAGCGGGTACTGCGTCGGTGTCGCTTCCACATCGCCTTTGAGAACCGGTTGACGCCAGGCTGGACAACCGAAAAGTTCACGGACGCCTTCGAGGCCAACACGGTGCCGATCTACTGGGGGGACGAGCATGCCTTGCAGTGGTTCAACCCCAAGTCCTTCGTCAATGTGCGGAATTTCCGGAATCTTGACGAGTGCTGTGATTATGTCATGCATTTGGAGAATACGCCGGTGGAATACATGGCAATGTTGGCGGAATCGCCATTTCCGGGGAATCGGATTCCGGAGATCTACTCCCATGAGCGATTGCTCGAGTTCCTGATCCGTGAGATCGAAAGGATAGAGTTGCCCGTGGCGCGGCGACGGTGGTTTTGGGGTCTTACCAAGTGGAGATTGGTTCGAAGGGATCGCGTGCATGAGGACGGCTCACGCAGCGGACCTCCGCCCTCGCGCCGGGGATTTCCAACATCAGCGTGATTGCATTTATGGGTAAACAGAAGGCTTGGAGGCGCAACTTGCGGGCGTGGTTGTACAGACGGCTTCCGGCAGGCGTTCCGCGCTGGCACTTGAAAAGAAGGGCAGGTTTCGAGCGCCGTTGGAATTTGGAAACGGCGGGATTCACCAAAGAGGGCTTTTTCAAAATCCTGCAAACACGACTTCTTGCGGGGACGCGCCCCGGCGTTTGGGTTGAACTGCAGCCGGGCGACGGTCTGGTGGGCTCCTTGGGGGTGTGGCTAGAAAAAGGTGGAAAATGGACAGTAGAAGCGTGGGAACACCGTGAATGGCCGGCACGATCCTTTCGGAAGCATCGACCCCGGACGGCCCTTCATACAGAGCGTCTGACCTCATGGAAGACTGCGCGAAAGGTGCAAAATTCTTCGGGGATAACCATGCGGGGTATTCGTGAGGCTGCGGGGGTGTGTCGGGCGATCCGCGAGGGAAAAATCCGGCCCTTGATTTTGGGAGTCTGGAATCCAGGGCGGAAGGCAGTTTGGGAATCGAGGTTGCGGCCCTGCGGGTACCGGCTGGAGCTGGTGTACGAAAGAATGGAGTTCTATCGGTGTCGCAATCCGTGAAAGTCGCTTTCCACAGTCGCTGGGTCACCGAACGTGGTTCTGAAGGAGCCATGCTAGATTATGCCAGGCTCAATCGTTCTGTATTGAGCAATGAATCGGTGATTTGTTTGCCAGACAAATCGAACTCCGAGGGAAATTCCATTTTGGAAAGATGGAAGCAGGAATTTCCAATACTTTTTTACCGGAACCCACACGACCTCGGCCGCAAGCTGGGAAAGGAAAAGGTGGAGATGATTTATATGACCAAGCCAGGCTATTATGACGGGTTTCTGGTTCCCGGGGTAAAAAACTGTGTGCATGCCCAGTTTTTATGCGACGAGTTTCACGGGGATATTTACGCCTACCTGTCCCCCTGGATGTCTCGAGTGATGACGGGAAGGGAAGATTCTTTTGTGCCCTTCTTTGTTCCGAAAATGGACACGGGGGAGAATCTCAGAAAAGAGCTGCACATTTCGCGGGAGTCGAGGGTTTTCGGGAGGCATGGGGGATACGAAACCTTCAATATTCCATTTGTCCGTAAGGTGGTGGCATCGCATGCACGAAGTCATCCCCAAGATCATTTCATTTTTCTCAACACGCGCCCGGTCACCGGAACCGAATCCCTGACGAACGTTCATTATCTTCCCGCTACTGTTGACCCGCGCGAAAAGGCCAAATTTCTTGCGACATGCGATGCAATGATCCATGCCCGCGATACCGGAGAGACGTTCGGACTGGCGGTGGCGGAATTCGCTGTCTTGGGCAAGCCGGTGATCACCTTTTCAGAATCAAAGGAGAGGGCTCATCTGGAAATGTTAGGAAAGCAGGCTTTGCAGTACCGCAATGTCGGTGAATTGGCAGAGATCCTAAGGGAGTTTAGCCCTCATAAGACCCATGGGACCGAGTACAATATTTATGCCGATCCTGAAAAGGTCATGCAGATATTTGCCGAATGCTTTTTATCATGAAGAGCTACTGGCGCTCAAAAAATAGATCCATTTGGGAAAAGGCTGGCGATTTCCCAGCCTTGGCAGAAAGCTGGTGAACCTCGACCACTGAGACAGGCAGAAAGCCGGCTGCCCCAAAAGCATCCAAATAGTCGGAAAAGGAAGGAGCTCCTAGGTTGTAAGGGAGAAGAGGTATTTCAGTCAGGAGAAAATTGGTTTTTGAGAACAAAAATTTACCCCCAGCCAGAACGTCTAGTTCTGCGCCTTGCACATCCAGTTTGATCCAATCAGGTGAAGGCAGATGATTTTGTACCGCAAAAGTGTCGAGATCGGCTGTTTCAACTTCTTTTTCCTGCCAACCGAAGGCTCCTGATAGCTTGGTATTTTCGGGATAGAAAGAGTCCCCAGTAGAATTGTTGGAATGAAAAACTCGTTTTCCCTTAGCCTTAGAAAGGGCAATCCTATGATAAGGCAAGCCGGTTTTTTTGAGAAACGTCTCGCAGACAGGGTTGGCTTCAAACAGTTGAAAGGATGCTTTGGGCATCAGCTTTTTCATGCCCAAGGACCACTTGCCGTGATGGGCTCCAATGTCATAAACCGTAGAAATATTCCCAGATCGATACAATTGTAATAGTCGATAACGGAATTGGTACTTTAAAGCGGCATTAAAATCTCCCTGCAGACCTAGAGCTGCCAATCGTTTCAATGCCTGCTTCACAGGCGGAAAATGTGGCAACTATAACAAAAACTGTCACGCTCCATTTGATTGGATTTCATTCAAGCATCTAAACTTGTTTTTCTTCAGAATAAAAAAGGAAGAAGGTTTGGATTTCAAAGATGGTCCCATGGGGAGTTAGATCATGACGAATTAGTAAGGAATAAAAAAAGACCCAGGGGACCGAGTTCGAAATATATGCCGATCCGAAGGTTGTGATGGAATTATTTCAAAAAAAGCTTTTGGACAACTAAAGACCGAGGCGAGGGAAAGTGATGGAGCGCTTTACCCCTGTTTGCTGGTCGGTCGTGATCTCGTAAGAAAGGCTAAAAGGGGATAAACAAGCACCTGATGCTAATTTCCTAATTCGGAAAAATAACTTGGCGGCACGCATTCGAACCGTTTTGCGATTCACGTCGGCCAGGGCGTTTTCATTGTGAGGACCGATTCTTTTTGCGATGTCATCCCCGTGCCAAGTAAAGAGGCCGATTGGCTTGCGGATGGAGACAAGATTCAGGCCGAGCTTGATTTGACGGCGGAACCAGACGTGATCCCCGACGATGCGATATTCGGCAGGGTAGGGGCAACGTTCCCAGATTTCTCGGCGAAAAAGGAACGAGCAGGTTTGGACGGGCATATGCCAGGCGGCATCGATGGGGCGGGGAACGGTGATCTGGTTGAAGAGGTAGAGGAAGTTGAGTTGCCCATCCAGCATGATGGTGGGGCCGAAAACGGCATCGGCACCAGATTGCTTTATCTTTTCCAGAGCGAGATCTAGGCCCGCTCGGTCGTACTGCTCATCGGCGTTCAGATGACCAAGGATGTGCCCCCGTGCGGCAGTCATGCCCTTGTTCAGGGCGTCATACATTCCCTTGTCAGGACCAAGGACCAACCGGATATCCTGCTGTTGCTTGAGATACTCCAGCGTGCCGTCGCTGCTGCCTCCATCCACGACGATATGTTCATAGCTTTGGCCCTGCAGGGCATGTCGGACCGAGCGAACGCACAGCTCGATCCAACGGATCGAATTAAAAACCGGGGTTACGATGGAGATGTCGCAAGCCGACATAAATAGTTATGAACTCTTTTTCAGAAAAGAGTCCATCGCATGACGATCCCGGGCCTTATAAAAAAACCAGACGAGATAGACAAGATTTAGGCCACCCCAAAGGCCGAGCAGAATCAGGTAGTGTTTTCCACACGGGCCCATCATGGGGAGAAGGCGCCAGAGGGCAAAAGCCGCAAGGCCGAGCCATAGCACGACCCAATGGAAGGTGAAGAAACTGAAGAAGCGGAGCGGCGTCGTAGGGACAAAGCCACCGATCTTGGGGGCATCGATGGGATAGAAGTAGAGATCCTCAATTTTGGACCCGACAAGCGAGCCTTTGCCTAAGGCCTTGTTTAAACGACCCTCTACAAAGCGGGCGTGGATGCGGGCAAAGTCGACAAAGTGGAGATAGAAGCAGGACTGGGTTCCAGCGGTGATGACGAGGAGCGGGACAAGTGCCAAAGAAATTGGACTATCCCAGAGAAGGCAGCCTATCACGAGAACGAGAAAGAGGTAGAGACCGTGGAAGAACTTTTTGTGGTAGGCGTACTGCATTTCGCGCATCCGACGAAGCTGATCCATCCAAAGGGCGATCTTTTGGTCGGTTTGTGGCATAGCTCCTTTATGCCCAGCGCACAGCCAAAGGACAACCTTGCGACTTTCCTGCAGTGGGTTTTTGGGAGAAGGTAGAAGCGTGAAGCCTTTAGAAAATAAATCAGATTCCCGCGTCCCAGGGATAGTTGGGGTGGGGCTTCTACTGGCCTTGGCTTTGGGGTTCGGGCTGGGGCAGAAATTCGGAACGGGTGGGGTTGAGCCTGAAAGGTTGGCTGCCCCGGCAGCACCATCCCTTTTTCAGCTTCCATCCAAACTGGTGGTTTATCAGGAGGGACCTGCGATTCCTGCTTTGTGGTTGGACACCTTTTCGAGTGGATTGGGAAACCCAAAGATAGATTTGAGGGTTTTAGAAAGGGGTTCAGACGGGTCGTGGCCGTCGGACGGAGATGTGTACTTAATTAAGGCACGGACTTTCCAGCCTTTGAGCCAGATATTTTCTTGGGCTGATCTTACAGGACGGGTGCCCCTAGAAGGAATCAATCCTGTATTCCAAGGACAAGCTTTCGACCCCACGGGAGTGAAAAGTCGCCCTTGGAGAATTAGCCCATGGTTTTTTATGAAAAAAGTGGCACCTGGAACTCCACACAAAGTGGCTTTGGCCGCTCCCGCTCGTTGGGCTGGAGAGCCCCAGTCTCTTTTTCCGAGCGATCTAGATTTGATGAGCGCAATTTGGCTTAAGTCACAGGGCAAACCGATCAATCTGGGCGGGGAGACAACCCAGCAGATGGCACGACAGCAGGTCGAGGCCACATTAAGCGGCAAGTTGGCTTTGGAGCAGGAGTGTTGGGACGGATTAAAGAATGGGAATGTGCAGCTGAGTTATCTTCCTGCTTGGAGGCTAGTCTTAGATCCACAAGCGGGTGGGGGTCTGATCCGCTGGTCTGCGTTGCCTGCGGGCACGATTGTAGATTTTGAAGTGATGGGGGTAAGGGAGGAGTCTTCAAAAAAAGAGGTGGCGTTCCGTTTTTTGGAGTTTTTGTTAGCGGGGCCTCAGCAGTCGGCTCTCCTTGGGGCAACGGGGTATTTTCCCGTTCGATCGAAGGTAGGGGCGGAGTGGGTGGGATCGGCTTTGATCATGCCCTCGGGACCGTGGTTTGACCGAAGCGAGTTTATCATGTGGCCGTATCCGCGAGTCGCGGTGGCTCCTCCCCAGCCAATTTCTGAAACAAACGCGGTTGTCCCTGAAAGTGGCGGAGAGCAGAAAAGTGAGTAAATGGGAAAAATTCCGCTCCAAGATTCTGTCTGGTCAGTGCGACGGTAATATTGATTTTGCGGAATTGGTTAACTATCTCCAAAGATGTGGTTTTGATCTGCGGACTCGGGGAAGCCATAACCTGTTTACTAAAAATGGGATCGATGCCTTAATTAATCTCCAATCTGACGGCTCCACGGCGAAACGCTATCAAGTGCGTCAAATTCGTGATATTCTCATTGAGTATCAAATCGATCAACCCAAGGAGGCCGCCAATGAGTGAAAATAAGTACGAATCGATCATTTACTGGGACCAAGCGGATGGAATTTTTGTTGTGGAAGTCCCTGAGTTGGCTGGATGCAAAGCGCACGGATTAACCAAGCGAGAGGCTTTGGAAAGTGCAGAGCAGGCGGTGTCGCTTTGGTTGGAAACAGCGAGGAGCCAAGGCAGAGAGATCCCGAATCCAAAAGGGAAATTGGCTTTTGCCTAAACCAGAGGCCTCGGCGGGGCGGAGCCTTATCGAAGCATGAACCTTAAAAACAAAGTTATTCTAATCACTGGTGCGGGGTCTGGGTTAGGGAAGGCCTTGGCTTTGGCGGCGGGACAGGTTGGGGCGAAGGTGATTTGTGCGGGTAGGAGAACGGATAAGATTCAGCAAACCTCTGATGAGGTGACAAAGGTCGGAGGTGTGGGCACGGTTGTGGAGATGGATGTTACGGATCTAAAGTCGGTTGAGAAGGGGCTCAAGATGGCAGAGAAGGTTGGGCCGATTGATATTTTGATCAACAACGCGGGAATCATCACCGGGATGAAAGCGGTACAGGATTTGCCCGTAGAGGAGTGGGATAAAATTATGGCGACCAATGTACGGGGACCGTATCTCCTGATGAGGGAAATTTTGCCTGGCATGATTCAGCGTGGATTTGGGCGGATTTTGAACATCAGTGCCCCGATCAAGCATTTGCCTAAGGCATCGGCGTACTGTGCCTCGAAGTGTGCTCTGGATTCGTTGACGAAGGCAGTGGGTTACGAATTGAAAGGGGTGGATGTTATCATCAACGCGGTGGAACCGCCGTTCCTAGACACGGAGATGCACAAGGGCGGAAAAAAACCGGAGGAGGTTGTAGCGCAAATTTTAGAGTTGGTGGCGTTGGAAGCGGGAAGTCAGAGCGGAAGGATCGTAAAGATAGCGTAGTTTAACTGTGGTGCCTGCCCTCAACCGGTAGATTCAGGTCCCACGAGTGTGACCAAAAAGTTCTATGTGCCCTCCTTCGCCAAGGCTACGGAGGGTTGCTTATTCAAGTCCCCCGCGTATGCCCAAAAAGTTCAATCTGTAGGCGGGGGCAGAAGCGGAAGCCTTCCCGTTTGCAGATATCGACAAGCCATGGGGAGCGGGTGGCGAGTGTTTTTACATCGATGCCCTCGGGCATGAGGAGGATTTGGTGTAAGGGGACAGGGGGTAAGCGGGAGAGGAGGTGTTTGATTTCGACCAAATCGTTTTCGGATGAGACGACGAATTTTAATTGAAACGGATATTTTCGAATCCATTCGGAAATCACTTCGGGTTGGAGGCGGATGGCTTCGTGTTTTTTTGCCCAAGCTGGGTCCCGTTCGGGAGAAGGCGTGGAGTTGGATAGCTTGGGGCTGATTGAGGCTAAATCGCAGGGAATGCTTTTGGGAAGGATAGTGCCGGCGGTTTCTATCGTGATGTGCTTTTTCTGTTTTGTTAGAGCGGTCGCAAGTTCGGGGAGATCGGGGGCAATCATGGGTTCGCCTCCAGTCAGTACTACGTGATCGCAGTTCCACTCTGTGAGTTTCTTTAGAATCTCCTCAATAGACATTTCTGGTCCCTCTGGTTTCCAAGAGGCGTAAGGAGTGTCGCACCAGTGACAGCGCAGGTTGCAACCAGAGGTGCGGATAAAGATGGAGGGAACTCCGGCGAGTAGACCCTCTCCCTGAATCGAGTGGAAGATTTCCGCTATCCGCATGAAATTAGGCTACTGAAACAGGTTTGGGCGGTAGGGGTGGGGTAGTGACGTAGGGTGTGGGATCGGGAAAGCCTGCCATGAGGAAGGCTTCCCGGCGTTCGATGCAGGTTCCGCAGGTACCGCAGTGAAGCAGGCCACCTTTGTAACAGGACCATGTCCGAGCGTAGTCGACCTTTAACTCTATCCCACGCCGTACAATGGCTGTCTTGTCCATGGAGACAAACGGGCGAAGGAGTTTGATGCGGGCGTAGGTTCCTGACTCCATAGCCTGGGCCATAGGGTTGAGAAAATCCTCACGACAGTCGGGATAGATGGTGTGATCGCCTGCGTGAGCCGCAATGGCAACTGCATCCGCGCCCAAGCTTTCCGCAAAGCCTGTACCCATGGAGAGGAAGATTCCGTTCCGAAACGGGACAACAGTTTTCTTCATCGACTGTTCCTCATAGTGGCCATCGGGAATCTTGCCGCCAGATTTTAGGAGGTCGGATTTAAAGGCGTCGGCCATAAAGTTGAGAGATACGATGCGATTGGGGATGCGAAGCGATCGGCACTGATCGGCTGCGCAGGGCAGTTCACGAGAATTGTGTTTGGCGCCATAATCGAAACTTAGGGCAGCAACAACTTTCTCCGTAGCGACCATATGATGCAAAACGGTGACCGAATCAAGGCCACCGGAAAGAAGAACAACAACCTTCACGGGAAAAATGGATTGTGGGCGAGTTCGTGAGCGACGGTGGTGATTGGGCCGTGGCCTGGAAGAAGGATGGTTTCGGGCGGAAGAGAGAGCACGCCCGCACGAATAGCCTCCAAGGCAGGACGGTAGCGGGAGCGGATGCCGCCAATGGATCCTGCAAAAATAACATCTCCAACAACGGCGATTGGGGTTTCCATTCCCTTGATCTCGTACACCGTCCCGCCTGTTGAGTGCCCGGGAACTGTGTGAGCCACGATTGTGAGGGAGCCGATCTTCATCTTTTTGGAGTTATCGACGGGCTTACATCCTTGGACGGGTTCAGATTCAGGAGCGAATGCCTCGGCTTTGGTTTTCTCAAGAATCCGGTCGAGTTCGAGAATGTGGTCCCCATGGGAGTGAGTAAGAAATATGTGGGTGAGTGTGAGTTTATGGCGTTGAAGAGCCGCAAAGAGGGGATCGGCATCGGTCCCGGTATCGAATGCTACCGCCTTGAGGGATTTCGGATCCCAGACGAGATAGTGATTCACGGTCATATCGGCGAATGGGGTGGTGAACTTTAACACAGTGGCAGGCAGAGCCACAGCAGGAGCGCTCCAGCATCCGTTGGCAAGGGCAATAACAGAATCAGGTCGGAGCGATAGTGTGCGGGCAACTCGCTCGAGGGCGGTGGGTTCACGGCGACCGGCTCGGAGACTGTTCAGATCGGGCACTGAGATCGCGGCCAGTTTAACGAGATCTCGATCAGTAATTCCCTGAGCCTTTTGGGCTTTGATTAGAACGTCGAGATGGGTGTCTTCGAGGTTCATGAAAGAAGAAGAGCTGTTTGGCGTGTTTGTTCGGTTTCAGGGATGGCGAATTCTCGAATGGAAGAGGGAGGGGGAGGGAGATCAAACCAAGACCGGCACCCTCTTAGCTCTGCGGAGGAGGGCAACGGCCAAATGGGTTGAAGGAGTAATGGGCGAACAAGCGCGAAGTGGAGGAGCATCTGATCTCGTGAATCGAAGTGTTCACGAATGGTTTTTGGATTGTAGGCGGTAAGAGGGAGAAGTTTTTCGACTTGAGACCAGTCGAGCAGGTCGCCGGATCGAAGAACATCCACGCGGACGGAGATCTGAAAATCGGCTGAAGGGCCTTTTGCATCCTTTTCGTGGTAGTGGGTGGGAAGCAGGTAAAAGGATTTGGTTGCGAACCCACTTTCCGAGGTGGTTTCACGAATCCCTGCTTTTCGAAGGAGAACCGATTGTTGGCCTGAGGCAATGGCCTGACAAACGGATGCGAGTTCTTTGAATCCTTGGGTCATGGGCGTCGCACGTGGGAAACGATGAGGGGATAGTTTTTGGCAAGGTAGTAGAGCCCTGAAACTGCCGTGATGAGAGCGGTCACGATAACAGCAACATCCAGAAGGGTGCGGCCTGCGGGCAGTGATGGGTCAATCGCGAGGAGAAGCAGAGCCAGAATCGCGGTAACCATCTGAGTAACTGTTTTGTGCTTTCCCACTTTTTCTGCGGCAAGGACGATGCCCTTTTGGCCGGCGACAAGGCGTATCCCTGTGATTAGAAATTCTCGGGCTACGACAAGAGAGACAAACCAGACGGGAAGAAGGCCCGCACCGAGAAGGCCGATAAAGGCGACGGCAACGAGGAGTTTGTCGGCAAGGGGATCAAAGAGGCGGCCGAAATCCGATTCGATTTTCCAGCGCCGTGCGAGGTGGCCGTCCAGCCAATCGGTCAATGCGGCGGCTACAAAAAGAGTTAGGGCAAGCCATGCAGTCCAAAGAGGGACAGGAGGATGGGCACAGGCTTGGAGCAGTATCAGTAGGATAAAGGCCGTCACGACACGTGCCATAGTGAGCCAGTCGGGGAGAGTCATCACTATTAGATTAGGTTGAAGACGAGATTGAAGAAACGGTGAATTTTAGGCTTCGGGCGGCTCGTAAAAACCAGTGTAAAAAGGGATAAGAAAGGAGTTTTGCCCTCGACGAAAGAGTTAGGCGATTAGATCGTAGATTTTGTGGCCCGTGATGGTGACTTCGGCAAATTCACCCGGCGTAAGTGGTTTTTGGAGTAGGACTTTGCCGTCGACGTCAGGGGCGTCGGCTTCCGTTCGCGCAACGTTTGGCGTGTCGACCAAGACACGCACTTTTTTCCCTACGAAGGATGCAGCACGTTCGGTCGCGACCTTCTGCTGAGCTGCCATGGCTTTTCGGTAGCGCGCCTTTTTGACTGAAGCGGAGATCTGGCCCTCCATTTTTGCTGCACGACTTCCTGATTCTTGGGAGTAGGTGAAGACGCCCATCCGATCAAACTTTGAGCTTTGAATAAAGCCAAGCAGAGTGTCGAACTGCTCGTCTGTTTCTCCTGGAAAACCCACGATGAAAGTTGTGCGAATGGCTAGTCCGGGGATGCCTGCACGGAGGCGAGCGACAAGATCGCGAATATGTGCTTCGGAAGTTTCCCTGCGCATATCTTTGAGCATGCCCTCTTGGATGTGTTGAAGGGGCATGTCGACGTAACGAGCCACTTTAGGAAGGCGTGCAATGGCGGCGATAAGTTCATCCGACCAGTGAGCTGGGTGGGTGTAGAGGAGACGGATCCAGAAGTCCCCTTTGATGGAGGAGAGGGCTTCGAGAAGGTCGATCAGGCTCTCTCCACGGGAAGCGGTGACTTGTGCGCGGGGACTGCGTCCTTCGGTCCAACGATCCATCCCAAAGTAGGTGGTGTCTTGGGAAATGAGGAGAAGCTCTTTGACTCCCTCCGAAACAAGTTGTTCGGCTTCGCGTCGAATCGATTCGATTGTCCGACTCCGATGTTTGCCTCGCATTTGAGGAATGACGCAGAAGGAGCAGGGATGGTTGCAACCCTCGGCAATCTTTACATAGGCAAAATGTTTGGGGGTCAGACGCCAGCGGGGAGTATTGAAGTCGGGGATGTAGACGGGAAGATGGTCGGGCACGAGATCTTCAGGGGCAGCCCCAGCGGGGCGGGACAAGACACGGCGGACGATGGGGGCAACCTCCTCTAACTGGTCGAGGCCAATGAAGGCGTCGACTTCCTTAAGCTCGCCTGTGAGTTCAGAGGAAAAACGTTGTGACATACAGCCGGCGACGATGAGGCGTTGATCAGCGTGGCGTCGGTGAAGGCCACGATCACGGTGGGCTTCGAGAACCGCGGTGATGCTTTCGGTTTTTGCGGAGTCGATAAAGGCGCAGGTGTTTACGATGAGGACATCGGCTTCGGCCGAGTCGGCGGTCAGATCCATCCCAGCCGAGCGGAGGTGGCCAAGCATGATTTCGGAGTCGACAAGATTTTTGGCGCAACCCAACGAGATGAGACCGACTTTGGTGGCCATAAGGAGACAGTCAGGCGCGGGGACAGCGCGTTAGCGACCGGCGGGGAGACGGAAGGTTTGCGGGCCGGGCTTTTCGTACGGGCCGAAGTTAGAGTCGTTGAAGATAATTTCCGCATCCGAGGCTTCGCGCGTGGTTACGATAAAAGCTTCGCCGGACCATGCGGGATCATCTTTGGCAGGCACGACATCATCCTCGTCGATGGTATCCTCGAAAAGTTGGACCTCTTTACCGTCTTGAATGGCAACGATACGGACCCAAGTGTCTTTCTTCGCCTTAATGCGAAGTTGCTGAGGGGTAGACGATTTGACGGCGGGAGCGTTGTCCGATGTTTGAACCATGGGGAGAGAGGAAAGAGGTTGAGCCTGCTTTGCGGATGCTGTGCTGGAGTCGGTTGGAACCGCCGTTGCTTGGCTTGCTGTGTTGGAGGATTCTTTATCCACAGCACCGATGGGGGCAAGTGTGGACGGGTCTTTAGGAGATTTCACAGGCCAAACCCGGTAGAGCTGAATTCCAATGACGGAGACGACAAAAACACCCACGAGGCCGAGGACACCCATGCCAATTCCTCGGGTCGTTAAAATGGGTTCAGAGGCGCGGGTGGGAAGGGCTTCTAGCATTTCGGGACGAATATCCAGAATGGAGTCGTCCGCATCGTGCTGCGGCTGGAACTCACGAAGGATTTTTTTGGGATCGAGACCGAGTTCACGGGAGTAGATGCGGAGAAATCCACGGGCGTAGGCGAGGCTTGGAAATTTGTCATAGTCGCCGGATTCAAGGCGCCGGATGACGTTTAAGTGAAGGCGAGTGCGAGCCGAGGCTTCCTCGATAGTCCAACCAAGGCGAAGACGGGCAACTCCCAGTTGGGAGGCAACGGGGTCGGTCGTTTCCGCAACCTCAGTTGTGGCAGTCGTGTTTTTCTTCATAATTGGACGTTATCGAGATCGACCAAGATCTCCCGATCTTTGGCTCCATCGCGAGGTCCAATAATACCGCGGGTCTCGAATTGATCAATCACCCATGCAGCCCTTCCGTACCCAAGTCCTAACTTCCTCTGTAGCAACGACGTAGAGGCGCGCTTTTCTATTTTTACGACTTCCAGAGCGCTGTGGAGGAGGTCCTCGTCTTTTTCGGATAGCTCGGAATCCCCTGATGAAGGTTTTGTAAGTTTGGCGTGAATTTCCTGCTCGTAGAAGGGTTTGGCTTGGGCGGCGATGAAGTCGATCACGCGTGAGACTTCCTCATCTGAGACGAAGGCCCCTTGAGCCCGGATCAACTTGCTGGCGCCGGGGCGAAGATAGAGGAGGTCTCCTTTGCCGAGTAGGTTTTCGGCGCCCGATTCGTCGAGGATGACGCGGGAATCAACTCCCGAGGGAACTTGAAAAGCGATTCGGGCAGGAACGTTGGTTTTGATCACCCCGGTAATGACAGCGGCGCGAGGAGTTTGCGTCGCGATGACGAGGTGGATCCCCGCGGCACGAGCTTTAGCGGAGAGGAGAGCGATGGCGTTCTCAACCTCGGCGGGAGCCACTTGCATAAGGTTGGCGAGCTCATCGATGATCACGACGATGTAGGGCAGGCGATCAGGAAGAGGTTCTTCGGAGGAGATGGGAGGGGGAGGAGCGGGGTCTCCGTTTTCCATTTGGGGAGCAAGGTCGAGTTCCTCGACTCGATGGGGCACACGGACGCGGGTATTAAACGTCGCGATGTTGCGAACGCCTGCCTTAGCCATGTACCTGTACCGTTTTTCCATTTCAACAGTGACCCATCGAAGTGCGAGAAGAACTTTTTTGGGCTCTGTGACAACGGGAACGACGAGGTGGGGAAGGCGATTGTAGACTTGGAGTTCGACGACCTTGGGGTCGATCAGAATAAGACGGAGATCGTCTGGGCTGAAACGGTAGAGAAGGCTCAGGAGGAGAGTATTAATACAGACCGATTTGCCAGAGCCGGTTGTGCCTGCAATGAGGGCATGGGGTAGATCGGCCAGATCGTCGATTAGAGTGGCGCCATACACGTCCTTACCCAAGGAGATGGGAAGGTGGGCCGAGGAGGAGTTCCACTCAGCGCATTCGATCAGATCGCGGAGGAGAACTTTGACTTTGGAGGGGTTCGCAACCTCGATGGCAACGGTGTCACGTCCAGGAACTGGGGCGAGGATGTTGATTCGTTCTGCTTTCATGGTGCGGGCAAGATCGCGCTCAAGATTACAGATGCGTTCCACCCGGATTCCGGGAGCTGGATAGAGTTCGTAGCGGGTAATGGTGGCCCCGCGGGTGATGTCGCCAGGACTGACCTCGATATCGAAGTGGGAAAGAGTTTCAATGATGCGCTGCTGGTTGGCCTTGAGTTCGTCTTCCGAGAAGGTGGGGCGAATATCTTTCTCTGATTTCTGGAGAAGATCGATCGGAGGAAGTTTGTAGGTGTCGTAGGTTGGGCGGGTGGAGGCGGGGATCGGAGCTGGGGTGGGCTTGGGGGCGGGTTTGGGTTTCGGGGTTGGCTCCGTGGAGGGGAGAGGATTGACGGGAGTACCGAGCTCTTTGATTTTGGAGCTGGAGGAATCTGGTTTGGTTGGTTTCTCCGATTTGGCTTTGGCGGGTGTAGGTAAGGAGGAGGAAAGAGGGGTGATGGTGGTATCGAGGATTTTCGGGGTGGGCCGGTTAGGCGCGGGGGTGGAAGTTGGGGTGGTGGGGCTGGAGGATGTTTGGACGGCGGCTTTTTCTTTGGCCAAGCGCCGGCGGAGACGTTTTTGCTCAATCTCGAGTTTTTTCTGTTCGAGCTCAATCCGCTCAGAGGGCTGAGCCTTGCGGATTCGGTAGTCGAGATAGTGGTCGACCAAGGCGCGGCCTGCCTCTCCGAAGGCGCGGGCAAGTTCAGCGGGGCGAAATTCAAAAAGAAGGACGAGTACGACGAGGTACGAGAGGCCGAAGACAAGGACAGCGCCTACTTGGCCGAGGATCGGAGCAAGGAATTTGTCATTGAGGAAGTAGCCAATGTAGCCCCCGGGCATCTTTCCAGCTGGAGAGGGCGTGACCTCGAGCCCACGAGCTCCTGAAAACAGAGGGTTGGCGAGGGAGGGGCCAAAGGCTGGGGCAGCGAGTTGAAGCAGGCTGGCGCCTGTAACGAGAAGAATGCCGAGGAGGATAAATTTTTGGGAGTAGCGCACCTCTTTGGCAAAGAAGAGGAGGAGTCCGCCGGCGATAAAGACAACGGGAAAAAGGTAGGAGCCCAGCCCGAAGAGGAGAAAGAGAATACCGCCGAGGTAGGCGCCGGCTGGTCCGACGAGGTTGGCTTTTGGGTTTTGAGGAGGTTGGGAGTAAAATGATAGGTCTCGAGGATCGAATGAGAAGAGAGCGAGAAGCAAAAGAATGCCAGTGCCGAGGATAGCCAAGGCGATGACCTCTTGGCCTAGGGTGGGACAGGTGCGTGTAGGTTTAAGTTTGGCCATAAGGGGCGAAGGAGTCTAATTGAGCGTAAGGATGGGCTTTCTCAAGGTAAGATTAAGAGTTTTTTGCTTAGGTGCGTGGGTACTCGCGGTGGTGGGGTGTGGGGCAGATCCACGGGGTCAGTTTGAGGGGGAGGTAAGAGGAATGATTGAGGTGGCGAGGGAGGGGAAATATGGGGAGTTAGAGGAGGTGATGTCGGAGGGGTTAAAAGGGAAGGTTCGTGCTGAGGGATGGGAACCCAAGGCGGGGCTGGCTTACGTGGCGCGGCGGGACCGGGAAGAGCGGGCAACTTATTTTTTACGGGATGTGCCTAAATTTGAAGGAGGTTACGCCGAGGCAGAGATTGGAAGGGTAATTGGGGAGAGGGAGAACAGGATGGTTATTCCGTTCGTGCGCG
This sequence comes from Methylacidiphilales bacterium, assembly GCA_044358595.1. GTDB lineage: Bacteria > Verrucomicrobiota > Verrucomicrobiia > Methylacidiphilales > Verrucolacustridaceae > Verrucolacustris. Next base: position 74,450 of record JBIKNP010000001.1, on the reverse strand, counting down.
AAAAGGGAAAGTGGAAGGTGGGAGCGGCCTACAAGGATGGGAGAGCATGGGAAGCGGATGATTTTTAATTTTTGATGTTAGATTTTGAATGCGAGTTATAGTTCGGCATGGCGATCTGGAAGCTTGAGCCCTTAGCCCAAGAGAGAATCTGGGGAGGTCGCAATCTGGAGAGGTTTGGGAGAGTTTTGCCCGAGGGCAGGAAAATTGGAGAGACGTGGGAGCTGGTGGACCGACCGGAAGCGCAGTCGCGGATTGAGGGCGTGGGGCAGACCTTGGGATCCTTGTGGTCGGGGTCGGAACGGAAAAAGATATTTGGAACTCGGTCGCCCGAAACGGAGCACTTTCCGATTTTGATAAAACTTTTGGATGCGGAGGAGAAGCTGTCGCTTCAGGTTCACCCTCCTGCGGGAAAGGCAAAGTCTTTAGGGGGCGAACCGAAGACGGAGATGTGGTTCTTTTTAGAGACGAAGCCGGAGGCGGAGATTTATGTGGGCCTCAAGAGAGGGGTGGGGAGGGTAGAGTTTGAGAAGGCGTTAAAGGAGGGGAAGGTGGCCGACTGTTTTTATCGGCAAAAAACGGAACCTGGGGAGGCGATGTTTTTACCGTCTGGCAGAGTGCATGCGATTGGGGCAGGAAACGTGATTTTGGAGATTCAGCAGAATTCGGATACGACGTATCGGGTGGATGATTGGGGCCGAAAAGACGAAAAAGGGAAATCGCGGGCTTTGCATGTAAAAGAGGCGCTGGAGTCGATTCAGTGGAGTGATGTCGAGCCGGCGTTCGTTCAGCCGAGGGGCGAGAGATTGTTGGTGTGTGATTATTTTAAAGTGACGCGCTGGTGGCTTGCGCGGGAAGAGGTAAGGGAAATTGTTCCTGATCGTGGCACATTTCGGTTTCTCTTTGTGGCGGACGGCAAGATTCAGACCGAGGGAGGAGAGGAGTGGGGAAAGGGTGCGGCGCGTTTTGTGACTGCGGATGAGGATTCTGTAATCTTGCGGGGTATGGAGGAGAGCACGGTGGTGCAGGTGGAGTTTGTTTAAGGCAGAGGGGCTACAGAAGATTTTCCAGCGGGGTTGGCTTTGTATTGCCGCGTCCGAGGGGTTTTCCGTGAAAGCAGTGGTGGCAGGACTTTTCGTATACGTAGTGGGGGTGGGTAAGGTCAGAGGCGAGGAGGGGCATTTGACAGTTGTAGCAAAGGACCGAGTCGGTCTCTTGGAGGTGGCGATCGACCCCAACTCGCTCATCAAACACAAAGCATTCGCCTTGGAAATGATCGCCTCCTGTTTCTTCGAAATACTTTAGAATTCCTCCATCTAGCTGAAGAATATTTTTGAACCCCTGCATCTGCATGTAGGGGCCAGCCTTCTCACAGCGGATTCCCCCAGTGCAAAACATCACGAGGGGTTGGTTTTTGAGGGTGGGATCGATGTTTTGGGCGGCTTGAGGAAAGTCGCGAAAGTTTGAGATCTGGGGGTTGAGGGCGCCTTGGAATGTTCCCATGCGAATTTCGTACTCGTTGCGGACATCGAGAAGAGTAAGGGGGCGTTTTTCGTCCAGCCACTGTTTGAGTTGAGCGGGAGAAATCTTTGGGGATGGGTGGCGGGCGGGGTCGACGCCCGGAACCCCAAAGCTGACGATTTCTTTTTTAATTTTGACGAGCATGCGTTGGAAGGGTTGAGCCGAGCCGGGACTCTCTTTGGGGCGAATCTGCGCAAGGCCTGGTGTGGAGCGGAGGAGTTGCAGGACGGGATCGAGTTGGGAGCGAGTTCCTGAGAGGAAAAAATTAATGCCTTCGTGAGCAAGAAGGATGGTTCCTTTGACACCGAGTTCGAGGCATTTGGATTTAAGAACAGATTTTAAATCCTCCAACTGGTTGAGCGGGGTGAAGTGGTAGCAGGAGAGATTGATGATTTTCCGATCCACGAGGAAATCTTCGCAGGAAGAGAAATAGGGTGGCAAGGGCGGGCTAGCGTTTGCGTAGCAGTTCGAGCCTGCAGGCAAAGCCGCCGAGGTCGACGGTTTGTTGAAATTCGAGACGAAGAGATGAGGCGGGAGGTTTGATTTTTAGGGGATTGATCCAGACCATTCTGCCGCCAGGACGGAGTGCGACGGAAGCAACAGTGAAGAGTTCTTCCAAAAGACCCCTGAGGTTGGGAATAGGAACGCGTTTTCCAAGCGGGGGATTGGTGATGAGAAGAGAGATGCTGGCTGGGCCGTAGTTGGGGATCTTTTCAAAATCGCGAAAGTCGCGAAGAACAAAATCGGCTGAAACGCCAGGGAAGCGGGCGGCCTGCCAGTTGGCGCGGGCGGCTTGAATGGCGTCGGGAGAGAGGTCGGTTCCGAGAATTCGACGAACTCCGGTCAATCGAACTCGTTCGATGAGTTCGAGGGCGGAGCCACAGAAGGGGTCCCAGACAGTTTCGTCGGGAAAAGGGCCGGCGAGGCGGGCCATCGCGGCGGCGAGGGGGGGGTGAGAGGCGGCGGGGACATCCTGTTGGCGGTAGGGGAATCGGGGATCGGGAGAAAGGCGGGGACGGAGTTCGACAAAATCGCCCATGGGTGTGGGGTGGATTTCGATTGCCCATGGGGCTTCGCGGGAGTCGTTAAGAAGATCGGGGCAGAGGGCGTAAACGCGCTGCGCGATTTGGCGGACAGCCGAGCGTTGGTGGCCTTTTCCCATCCACTCAAATCGGTAGCGGATGGGGCCATCGGTAAAAGTTTGGAGGACGGAACGACTGAGGGGGGAGGCAATCAGAGTCGCGAGGGGTTCTACTACAGAGGGAGATTTTTGCAGAGTTCCCAGAAGGAAGGACGCGGTTGAGAAACAGCGTAGAGAAAAAAGATCGTCCAGACGAAAGGGAGCCGTAGGGGCCAAAGTGAGAAGACCTGGACGAATTTCTACAATCCGAAATGGGGTTTTCGAATCTTTGACCTCTTGCGAAAGAATCGGTTCGAGGCCGGTTCGGCAACGGAGGTGGATACGGAGCTGGGAAAGGTCGGAAAATGGAATGGTGAACCGGATGGAGGAGGGTTTTTGTTGGCGAGCGAGGTTGGCTTTCGCTCTCTGTTCATTAAGAAGAGGCAGGGAGATGCCTTGTTGGCGGATAAGATCAAGAGTGGCGGAGCCGCCGATTTTCTCGAGGGCTTTCCCAAGAAACTTCTTCTCACGATCTGCGGAGGTTTTGGAAAGGAGGGAGAGCAACTGGCGTTCTTCGGTGCGACCTGCTCCGATTTTGGGAAGGGCGGTCATGGCGTAACGCCGAATCTTTTCGGCAGGATCGGCCAGGAGAGAGAGAAGCCATTGTCGGACGGGTTCTTTGAGAGAAGGCTGAGATGCCTCGGTAAATCCCGCGCCGACAGCACGAATAAGAGCGACGATGCGGAGCTTTTCGTCCGGAGAGGCCGAGTTGAAGCGGGGGACCTCCTGTTCCCAAAGACGGAGCCAAGGGAGGGCACGGAGTTCTCGATACAGATCTTTCGCGGGATGAGCGGACTTCTTGGGCATAAAGGAGCATCGGTTTGGAGGGGGAGAAACTCAAGCCCCGCCTAGGAAAGGACATGGGAAGAAGTGGGTTTAAAAATATATAAAAAAGTAGTGATCCTAGGACAGCCAATGTCCTTTCTGGGAGTGCAAGATCCTCGCATGAGAAAACAAAGTGGCTATCGGATCTGTCTCCGCGGGGCGGGAGGTCGGGCTTGGCAGGGCCAAAAAACGAGTATGCTAGGCAGGGTGAAGATTGAATTGATCACAACGGGCTCGGAGCTTCTTTTGGGGCAGGTGCTGAATTCTCATCCCGGATACTTATCGGGGCGGTTGGCGGAGTTGGGGTTGATGTTGTCGAGGCAGACGGCGGTACCGGACGGGAAGGAGGCAATCGCGTCTGTTTTGAAGGAGGCGTGGGGGCGGAGTGATTTGGTGATTGTGACGGGGGGGTTGGGGCCGACTTCGGACGATGTGACACGGGAGGTTGTGGCGGCTGTTTTCAATAAGGAATTGGTGTTTCATCCAGACATTTTAGAAAAGATTTTGGGATATTTTGCGGCACGGAATTTACAAGCTCCTGAGATGGTTAAGGTTCAGGCGATGGTGCCTAAGGGGATGGAGGTTTTGCCGAACGAGAGGGGGACAGCTCCTGGGCTGATGTGGGAGGAAGGGGGAAAGATGTTGGTGATACTGCCTGGGCCTCCGCGGGAGTTAGGGGCGATGTTTGAGGCGAGGGTGGAGCCAAAATTGCGGGGCTGGGCGAAGCCTGGGGTTAGGACGAGGGTAGTACGGGTCGTAGGGATTGGGGAGTCAGCGGTTCAGGAGAAGTGTGAGGAGGCTTTGAGAAGGATTGGGGTAGAGGAGATTGGATATTGTGCGCGACCGGGTGAGGTGGACGTGAGATTACGGGGTGTGGAGGAGAAGGTTTTGCAGGCGGGGGTGGATAAGTTGAGGGAGTATTTGGGGGTGGCGGTGTATGGGGAGGGGGTGGAGACGATGGAGGAGGTGGTGGTGGGGTTGGCTCGGGCGGGAAAGGTGAAGTTGGCTACGGCTGAATCGTGTACGGGGGGATTGGTGGCGAGCCGAATCACGGATGTGGCAGGGGCATCGGAGATTTTTGTTGGGGGTTGGGTGACTTATTCGAATGAGGCAAAAGCGAGAGAGTTGGGAGTGAAGAGGGAGAGTTTAGAGAAGTATGGGGCGGTGAGTGGGGTAGTGGCGGGCGAGATGGCGGTAGGGGCGAGAGAAAAATCAGGGGCGGACTGGGCGGTGGCGGTGACGGGGATTGCGGGGCCTGGGGGTGGGAGTGCGGGAAAGCCGGTGGGGCTTGTCTATCTGGGGATCGCAGGGGCTGGAGGGGTGGAAACTATTGAGAAGAAGTTGGTTCCAGAGAGGAAGACATTTAAGGCGATGGCTTCCCAGGCAGCCCTCAACCTGCTTAGAGTAAAACTTTTAGCGAACCCTTTTCACAAAACGGAGGTTTAATCTATTATGGCAATCAAAACATCAGCAACCGACAAAAGCGAAAGAAACGAAACCCAAGCTCACAAAGACAGCGCTAAAGCCTCGGAGCGGCGTAATCTCGATTTAGCTCTGCAGTCGATCGTCAAGACGTATGGGGAGAACGCGATCATGCGTCTGGGGGATGCGGCGGCGAAGTTGAAGATCGATGTCGTCCCGACGGGCTGTTTTGCAATTGATCAGGCTTTGGGGGCAGGGGGATTTCCGAGAGGGCGAATTATTGAGATCTTCGGGCCTGAATCATCGGGAAAGACGACCCTCACATTGACGGCGATTGCCAATGCACAGAAACAGGGTGGAACGGCGGCCTTTATTGACGTGGAGCATGCCTTGGATCCTGCCTACGCACGTAAGTTAGGCGTGAATATGGATGAGCTATTGGTATCCCAACCTGATTCGGGAGAGGAGGCGCTGAATATCGCTGAGACTTTGATTCGTTCCAATGCGCTGGATGTGGTGGTGTTGGACAGTGTGGCGGCACTGGTGACCAAGCATGAGTTGGAGGGGCAGATTGGGGATGTGACGGTGGGTGCCCAAGCACGGCTGATGAGTGCAGCGATGCGAAAGTTGACGGCACTGATTAGTCGCGCACGAACAGTGGCGATTTTCACCAACCAGATCCGAGAGAAGATTGGGGTTATGTTTGGGAGTCCGGAAACAACCCCTGGAGGCCGAGCGCTCAAATTTTACTCAAGTGTGCGAGTGGATATTCGGCGAGTTACGGCAATCAAGCTTCCGGATGGAACAGTGGTAGGAAATCGTACCCGAGTCAAAATTGTGAAGAACAAGGTGGCGCCGCCCTTTGCCGAAGCGGAGTTTGATATCATGTATAATGAGGGCATTTCACGAACTGGATCGCTAATTGATGCGGCGATTGAGCATAATGCAGTCGAAAAGAAGGGGGCGTGGATTGCGTTTGAGGGCAAGCAGTTGGCCCAAGGACGAGATGCGGCCAAAGAGGAGCTTCGAAAAGATCCTGCGCTCTACGCTCGTGTCGAAAAGGCCTTAAAAGCAAAGCTTGCCGGCGAAGGGAAGGAGCCGGACAAGAAAGAGTCGGAAAAAAGCAAAGAGCCCATGGTTGTGGTAGGAGGGAAGGAAAAGTAGAGGAGGGCGAGCGGGCGGTTTTTAGTTCTAGAGGACGCGACTAGGTGCTAGAGCAAGAAGATGAGTGAGGCAGGAGACCGAGGCTTTTTGTTCCGAACCTCGGGGTTGGCGCTTCTCATCTTGGCAGTATGGCAACTGGGAGAGGCCGGGGGGGTTTTAGCCGCGAAGGAACAGCTGTTGGCAAATCGGGAGGCGATGGTGAAATTGGCGCCACTTTTCTTACTGGGCCTTTTTTTTCTACGCGGACCGCTTCCTATGAGGCGAAGTGTGGCACGGGTCGCTGGTTTTCAATTTCTGAATCTTGGATTTTTAGTAGCGGCAGCGATTTATGGGTTGGCGGCAGTGCCTCTAGGGGTGGAGTTTCCTGTTGAAGGACAGGGGGAGGTTATGGGTGAGACCAGCTGGGCATTGCGGGATCGTTTGCAAGATGTGGAAGGAAAAATGGCGCAGTTAGATCGTGACTCTGTCCAAGCTGGGGAACTTTCTGAGGGAGCTACGGATTCGAGACGGCGGGACTTGGAAAACAAAAAACAGGAAAGATTACGCCAAATGGAAGAGTGGCGGGTGGAGCGGGGAAAATTGATGGCGGAGTTAGATCGCCGATTGAAAGTTGTGGAGGAGCAAAAGGGAAAAGAGAGAAGTGTGATGGCGGAGCGATTGACTCGGGCTCAACGGGGCTCGGGGGGAGTGGCGGTTCTCTTTGTTTTTCTAGGACTGCATGGACTGTTTGTTGGATTCATCGGGCGAGGCGGGCCATCAACAGGCGGATTCCCCGTGGTTTCGAATAGTGTTGGAAAGGTGGAAAATTCGGTTCCCGGGGCACTTCGGCCGAAGCGAAGTGTATCGTAACGGGCCTATACCCCTTTTGGGGAAAAGGTGGGCTTCAGTTGGGCAAAGGTGAAAGAAGTATCATGGCTGGGCTGGCCTGGGGCCGTGGGTTCGTCCAGATGAACATAGAGTAAGCGAGATCCGAGTGCGGGCAGGGAGAGGCGAGAGGCAGTCGCGAGGGGGCCTGTACCCATGATGGCGAGCCGCATATGGGAGTGAGTCAAGAGGGGTTCCGCTAAAGCTCGAACATCGCGACGGCGACGTGCCAATCCAACGATTTTATAAACGCTGGCACGGGTTTTTCGGAATTGTGTCAGAAGACGGCGAAGGCGAAGGGGGGTTAGTTTTCTCCTAAGCGAATGAGACGAGAGAACTAGATCTCGTTTTGTTTTGCGAACCATCCGCAAAACACGTCCCAAGCGAGGGAGATTCGTGAGTTCCAAGTCGACCGCATCTACAAACGGAATGAATTTAAGGAAGAAAAGGACACGTTGCCGGGAGCGCCAGTTGAAATTACCCCCCTCATCCCTTGTGCGAAGGGTAAGCAAAGCGGGAATGGTGCGTTTCGCGAGGGCGTCTTGAATCTTATCAGGGGAAACCCCTTTGGAGAGAAGTAGGTCTAGGCGAATTTCAACAATATCAACGCCTGCAGGTGCATCAAGTAAGTAGGCGAGTCCCGAGCTCGTAGAGATTGTGCCAACCGTGAGAGGCGCGCTTTTCCACGAGATCGGCTTCTTGGCGGGGGGCCGGATATCAGTCGTGATATCCGAGGCAGTGGGGGTCATGGGCATATAAAAAACTCTTTATTAACCTTTAACTAGTAGAATAAAATCCATTATTGAATTGTAAGTCAATTTTTGGCAAGGATTTGTGAGGCATGTCCTAAAAGTAACATACATTTAAAAGATGTCAAATTTAAAAATTAAAATTTCGGAAAGTGTACCTAAAGGTTTTGGAGGAGAAGACGTAAGCGATCGGTAAGAGCGGCTGTTTGCAAAAGGGTTTGGCGGATTTTAGAGTCGCGAAGAAAGCAACCTGCGATGAGATCGACGAAGGCATGGTGGTCTTCTAGATGACGGATAAACCTTTTTACATCCTCGAGTGGAGGACCCATGGGATTATCAATTTTTTCAACCTTTTCAAGGATTTTTGCAACGAGGGCTTCCCGGGTAACAAGGTTGGCGGGTGTATTAGGTTCTGGATCTTCGAGGGGTTCTGGGGAGGCAATAAGGTAAGGATTCGTTTGAATTAGATGATCGACGCGAACTCGAGCCAGCCCTTGTAAGACTAGGTTTGAGGTGCCGTCGGGCTGTTGAACGCAGGAGCGAATCAGGCCGAGGCCTGCAACGCGGGGAGCAGGTGTGGAGGAAATCGCTTCATTTGTCACAGCGAACATACGGGAACCTTCAAGGGCTTGGTGAAGCATGGTCCGGTATCGTGGTTCAAATATGTGGAGGGGGAGGAGGTGGTGTGGAAAGAACACGGTTTGGGGTAAAACCATCACACCGACCTGTTCGGGCAAGTTCATAGAGTCATCAAAACACAGTTTGGAGCAAAATGGTAGGGGGGAGGGGGTAAAATGGGGTCTTTTGGAGATTGACGAAAAGAGGAACAAAGAGGAGAGTACTTTTTACTTGTTTATGTTGAGTAAGCTTTTCCCTTTTCTAGAGAACGACATGGGTGTGGACCTTGGCACGGCCAACACACTGGTATACGTGCGTGGTAAGGGGGTGGTCTTACGTGAGCCATCGGTTGTAGCAATGGATCAAGCCTCGAGGCGTGTTTTGGCGGTGGGTGACGAGGCGAAGCGCATGTTGGGCAGGACCCCAGGCTCTATTATTGCGGTTCGTCCATTGAAAGATGGTGTTATCAGTGATTTCGAGGTTACAGAGGCAATGTTGAAGTGCTTTATTGAAAAGGCCTCCAAGTCGCAAAATCGCTGGAGACCTAGACCTCGGCTTGTGATTGCCGTTCCGTCAGGAATTACGGAAGTGGAGCGTAGGGCTGTTTGTGAATCAGCAGCTCACGCGGGGGCACGAAGCGTGCGATTGATCGAGGAGCCTTTGGCTGCGGCGATTGGGGTGGGTCTTCCTGTACAGGACGCTTCGGGAAATATGATTATTGATATCGGGGGTGGAACCACCGAGATGGCGATCATTTCTTTGGGGGGAATTGTTTTCAGTCGCAGCGTGAGAGTCGCGGGAGACGAGCTGGATGAGGCCATTATGAATTACCTCAAGAGAGCCTATAATTTGATGATCGGGGAAAGAACTGCTGAGGATATCAAGGTGAAGATCGGGTCTGTGTATCCAATGGAAAAGGAGATTTCGATGGAGGTGCGAGGGCGGGATCTGGTGGCAGGTCTTCCTAAAACACTAACAATTACCTCTCAAGAGGTTCGGGAGGCTCTGCTTGAGCCCGTGCAGATTATTTTGGAGAGCGTAAGGTTGACCTTAGAGAGATGTCCTCCTGAGTTGTCGAGCGACCTAGTGGAGCGAGGAGTCGTGCTGGCAGGTGGCGGAGCGCTGCTGAGGGGATTTGATCGGCTTTTGACTGAGGAAACGGGGCTGCCCATCCATGTGGCAGAGGACCCGCTGAGCGCAGTTGTAGAGGGCACAGGAAAGGTGCTCGATGAACTGGAGTTTTTAACGAAACTAACGACTTCGGATGGACGCGGGTAACCGCCTCTTGAAGAAACTGTTTCGCAAAAAATAAAAAATGTCGCGGAAGTTGGTTTGGATCGGGGGAGCCCTTGCCGTTTTGGCGGGGGGTGCGGTTATCTTTTTCGCGCCTGTGACTTCCCGCAACACGGAGAAAGTAACGATCGAAACGATCTCCCCCTTAGCGAGGACGTGGAGCGAGTTCAAAATTCGCATCGAAGATTTTAGGCAAAGCCTCCGGCGTGCAGACGCGCTGGATGAGGAAAATCGCAATCTACGAGCTGAGAATGTCCGCTTACAGACAGAGATTCGTCAGGTGGATTATCTAAGGACGGAGAACGATCGGTTCCGGGAAATGCTGGCCTTCCGCGACAAGCAGTCGTATCGGTTGTTAGCCTGCCGCGTCGTGGAGCGGGATTCATCGAATTGGTGGAATTCGGTGCTGGTAGATCGCGGATGGAATGACGACCCCAACTTAGCTCAGGACCAACCTGTGGTGACGCCTCGTGGGGTAATTGGAAAAACAGGAACCGTGGGAAGAACCACGACACGCGTGATGTTGATTTCTGATGAGAACTGCAAGGTGAGTGTTTTGACGGAAAGCACAAAAGCGCAAGGAATCCTTCTGGGAAATACGCCACTGAATGGGGGAACGCCTGTCTGTAAAATGACATTCGTAACCCGAGAATCCAAATTTGAGATTGGGGAAAGAGTTTTGACAACAGGTTTGGGCGGAACCTTTCCTCCAAACCTTTTGGTTGGAACGGTGAGTGAGGCGCCTCCATTAACGGCTGAAAAAAATTCCGGGTTATATCGGGAGGGAAGCGTGACCCCTGCGGCGGATTTAAATGATTTGAGAGAGATGTTTATTTTGACAGGTGGAGCGCCTGCCAAAAAATGAGTGCTCTTTTTGGGCGATTGATTGGGCTGGCCTTCGGGGCATGGCTCATTCGAGCTGCAGGACCTGATTGGCATGGGGTGGGAGCGCTTGGAACGAACCTTCTTGCGGCTGTGGTCGTTCAGGCTGGACTGCTTCTTTCGGTTCCTGCGCTGTGTGTATGGGTGTTCACGGTGGGGTTGTTTTGGGACTTTGCTACGTTTTCCCCGTTGGGGCATCACGCGTTGGTGATGGGCGTGGCGGCAACCTTGGTTCGTACGCAGAGGGGTTGGTGGGTGGGGGCCTCGTGGGGGGAGCAAGCCGTCGGAGCGATTTTGGCTGGAGTAGGTTTTTTTGCGTGGGACCGATTTTTGCACTGTTGGGAATTTCGCGAATGGGCTTGGCCTTTCTCCCTTAGCGTGGCCTTGGTGCTTGCTGGAATCCTCAACGGGCTTGTTTCCGTGCCTCTGGGGCTTTGGCTCAACACACGTGCTGAAAAGGCAAGAGTGCGCGTCGCGGGAAGGAGGCGGTGATGCTTTTGGCGCGAGCTCAAGCAAACGTACCCAAACGGATGGGGGCGGCGATGATTGTTGTCGCCTTGGCGGCACTTATTCTTCTGCAGAGGCTTTTTGTCGTCCAAGTGGTGGAGGGACAAAAACATGCCCAGACCCTGATTCAGCAAACCACCATTCCGATTTTGTTATCCCCACCCCGAGGATTGGTGCTGGACCGGAATGGGTTGCCCCTGGCTGAAAATCGTGCGCGATACGATGTGGATTTATATGTCAGGGAGTTAACAGGAAATTATGCAAGAGCGCATCGGGGTAGGTTGCCCATGACATGGGTCGAGGTAGGCGTGGGAGAAAAGAGAAGAAAACAGAAGCAAGTGGACATTGCGAAAATCGTGGATGAGACCTCTACGGAGCCGTTGAGAAGTTTGGGAATTGTTCCTAACTATGAGGTGGATGAGCTCAGAAAACATAATCAGCAAAGGCCAAATACTCCGTTTCAGTTGGCTACTCAGATCGATTTTGCAACGTTGTCACGAATGGCGGAAAGAGATCCTCGAATTCCCGGGGTGCAAGAGGCGGCCCGGCCCGTTCGCTGGTACCCATACGGGGCTCTGGCCTCCCACATCATGGGGTTTGTCGGAGCTCCTGAGGAACAAACCTTGGAGACGTTTCAGCCTGAGGTAATTGGCAAGGAAGGCATCGAAAAAGGCTTCGAGGCGGATCTGGAGGGTGTTCCTGGCGGAAAGATTCTGAAGAAAAATAATTTAGGGTTTATTATGGAAGAGCAGGGGTATCAGGCTCCTGTTCCGGGTCACAACGTGTATCTGACCCTAGATGCTAGGGTGCAGACGATCGTGGAGGAGGTAATGCGGCGTGTGGGTCGAGGTGCGTGTGTCGTGATGGATCCAAACACGGGTGATATTTTGGCAATGTGTTCCGTGCCGAATTTCGACCCCAACAGCTTTGTGCCAGGGGGAACAGGCAAATCCACAGATTGGAAGCAGTTGATGACGGCAGAGACGAAGCCGATGTTGAATCGGGCGTTAGGCGCCTATGCGCCTGGATCCACTTTCAAGACCTTGACGGCACTGGCGGCTCTGGAGAATCCTGCGGCGAAGTTTACACCGCAAACGGTCATTCATAGTCCCGGATCGATTGAGATGGCTGGGAGGACATGGCATGACTGGAATCCGGATGGGCAAGGGAGCATTACCTTGAAGCGGGGTTTGGCAATGTCGTGCAACACGTTCTTTTATCAGTTGGGCGTGCGAACGGGGATTGAGTCCATGAGTGAGATGGGAAGGCGAATTGGGTTTGGACAAAAGCTTCTCCTGCGTTCGGATGGGGAATCGGTGTTGGCGGGAGAGGATCCTGGAACGATGCCTGGGCGGGAGTGGATGGAGAATCGAATGGCTCAAAGAAAAAAATCGTACAAAACGAAAATCGAGACTTGGGTGGCGGAGGGAAAGAAAACGCCGCGTCCCACTCCTCCAGCTGTGGAGCGTTGGAGTGATGGACATACGGCCAACACTTCGATTGGGCAGGGATACGTGCGGGTGACTCCCTTACAAATGGCCGTGATGCTCTCTGCGGTCGCAAACGGAGGCACGGTTTATCAACCACGGTTGGTTCAAGGAGTGGGTAGAACGACGGAAAAGGGAACGAAGGCGACGAAGGAGTATCCTGTAGCTGTGAAGAGGGGTGATCTGGGCGTGAAAGCGGAAAATCTGGCTGCGGTGAAAGAGGGGTTGCGTGCGGTGGTAACAGAGGGAACGGGAAAAAATGCAGCCGTGAAAGACATCGAGGTGGCGGGAAAGACGGGCTCGGCGCAATTCGTGACAACGATTGGAGGAAGTACGGTGAAGGACACCCGAACTTGGTTCACCGGCTTTGCGCCGGTAAAAGATCCTAAGTATGTGGTTATCGTTATTGTCGAAGGTGGAGTTTCCGGGGGTTCGACTTGTGCCCCGTTGGCGTCCGAAATTCTTTTTAAACTTTTTGAAATGGAAAAGGGAGTGCCTCCTCAGTTGGTGTACCAAGCTCCTGTGATAGGTCACTTTCACGGGGTAACCGCATCGGACGGATCTTATACTCCGGGCGGAGGGCCGCAGGCTGATGGGGATGGCGATAACGGGGGAATCGGAGGATTCTTTAACTGGTTAGACGAGGGGTTTGGCGGTGGAGCAAGCAGGGGATTACGACGCCGATGAAAGCCAAAAGAGTTTGGAGGGGGATGCACTGGCCCAGTCTATTTCTGATGCTGGGGCTCTGCATGTTTGGCGTGATGGTCATTTATAGCGCCACGCATACGAGTGAAGCGGCCGACTTGCGCAATGCGGCCATCCAGCAAGCGGCATGGGTTGGGTTAGGGCTCATCTGCTTTTTCGTTTTTGCCATGGCGGATTATCACCGGTGGGTAGACCAGGGATGGTTCTGGTTTGGAGGGGGGTTACTGTTGCTTTTGCTTGTGCTGGTTTTTGGGAGGGAAGTGAATGGAGCGAAAAGCTGGATCCGGTTGGGGCCTGTTGGATTTCAACCTGCCGAAGTGATGAAATTGGCCTTTCTAGCTGGAGCCTGTGCTCTGATGGTGAGCATGAGGGAGCGAATTGAGAAATTTAGCACTGTTTTAGCCTTGGTGGGGTTGGCGCTCATTCCGGTTTTTCTCATTTTGAGGCAACCGGATTTGGGATCGGCTGCTGTTTTCTTGCCGATGTGTTTCGGGTTGCTCTTTGTGGGAGGAACACGATTGCGGTATCTCTTGGTGCCAGCGGGGCTGGGCTTGGCAGCGGCGTGTGCGATCTACTTTTATGTGGGGCACCTCAATAAGGAGCTGCCTTTTCTTAAGACGTATCAAAACAACCGAATCCGAACATTTTTCGACCCGAATTTGGATCCCCTAGGCGCAGGCTGGACGATACGGCAATCTATCATCGCGATTGGTTCAGGGGGTTTGACGGGGAAGGGATATTTGCATGGAGATCAAAACCTCTATGGATTTTTGCCCAAGAATATCGCGTATAATGACTTTATCTTTTCCGTTTTAGGTGAGGAGTGGGGCTTTATGGGGGGTGCGGCTCTCATTTTGGGTCAGGCGGGTCTGCTTTTGTGCGTTGCTTGGATTGGATGGAGGGCACCAGATTTTACGGGAAGGCTGCTGGCTGGGGGAGTTTTGGGAATGCTTTTCACACATTTTTTCATCAACGTGGGAATGACAATCAAGGTGGTACCCATCACCGGCATTCCCCTGCCCTTTGTCAGTTACGGAGGAACCTTCCTGGCCGTTTGTATGGCCGCGATGGGGTTGGTGCAAAGTGTATGGCGACAACGGCACTTGGGCTGAGCTCAAGACCTATGTCGCAAGAAAGGTAAATCATATGATATTGGAAACGATCAAACGAATCTTGGGAATGAAAAAAAGGGAGGAGCGGCGTAGTCTGCTCCTTTCCGTTGAACCTCTCGAAAAGCGGGTTGCTTTGCTGGAGGGAGGAGTGGTGGAGGAGTTCTCGATTGAGCGTGAGGGAGACCGAAGCATCTCAGGAAGCATTTACAAGGCGAGAGTCCACAATGTGGAACCGTCTTTGAAGGCTCTCTTTGTCGATATCGGTTTAGAAAAAAATGGCTTTCTTCACTTCTGGGACGCAGTGCCGGCGGCTATGGATGAGCAGATCGAGGCGGTCGAACGAAAGGGAGGGCGTGGGCGGCAACCACGAATCACGAGCAACGACATTCCGCGATTGTATCCTCCAGGTGCGGAGGTGATTGTTCAGGTCAATAAAGGACCGATTGGAACAAAGGGGGCGCGGGTAACCACGAACCTAAGCCTGCCTGGTCGCTACCTCGTTTTAATGCCGTTTGGTGAAATGAGTGGAGTATCTAGAAAAATTGAAGATCCAGAGGAGCGGAAGCGGTTGAGGAAAATCCTGCAGGAACTGGATGTGCCTGAAGGAATGGGGGTGATTTTGCGAACCAATGGAGAAGGACTTCAGGCCCGGTATTTTGTCCGGGATTTAGCTCTCCTACTGGAGCAGTGGCGCAAGGTAGAGGAGGGAATGAAGACAAAAACGGCTCCTGCCGTACTCTTGGAGGAACCCGATCTGGTTGAGAGATCTGTGCGGGATTTCCTGACGGAGGAGGTAGATGAGGTTTTGGTGGACAACGAGGACGCTGAGAAGCGGGTCAAGGATCTGGTGGGAGCCATATCGAAGAGATCTTTGCGAAAGGTGAAGAGGCATCTTGCTGCGGAACCTCTTTTCGAAGCTTTTGGTGTAAATCGCCAAATCGAGAGTGCCCTGCGGCGGCAAGTTTGGCTTAAGTCGGGAGCCTCACTGGTCATCGATGAAACAGAGGCTTTGGTCTCGATCGATGTGAATACGGGAAAGTCACGTGGAGGAAAAGATCATGACGACACGATCCGCCGAACGAATTTGGAGGCAGCGGAGGAGATCGCGAGACAACTACGACTTCGCAATTTAGGTGGAATTATCGTGATCGACTTTATCGATATGCGTGCCCGGCGTGATCAGATGGCTGTCTACGAGAAGTTTAAGGAGTGTTTGCGTAGGGATCGGGCCAGGACTCACACCTTGCCGATTTCTCCGCTAGGTCTGCTTGAGATGACGCGGCAGCGGGTTCAGGAAAGCATTCGAAAAGCGGTTTATATGGAGTGCCCTGCATGCCGAGGTAAAGGCATGGTGAAGTCCTTTGAAACGATGAGCGTTGAGATTCAGCGAGAGATCAGTCGAGTGCTACGGACACACCCGAATGTTCATGAAATCAAAGTCTTAGTGCATCCTGGAGTATTGCATCGGTTACGGACGGAGGATGATGAGCTTTTGATGCAACTTCAACGCCGGTGCTCGGGAGCGTTTAGCTTTAAGACGGATCCAACTGCTAATGTCGAGGACTTCAAAATTCTCGATTCGGCTACGGATCAACCTCTGGAATAATGGAGGATCTGGCTTCTCGGTCCGTGGAGGGCAAACCCCCACATATCGGTGGGGACGAGGATAAGGTTTCAGCCCGTATCCGTGCCGCTTTGGAGGGGATTCAAGAAGATAAGCCAGAGGAGTTGAGGAAGGCGGTACGGGAACTTCTTGATAAGGAGTCTGCTCATTGGATGGAGCAGGTGCGAGGAGGTGGAAACGGGTTGAGCGTCGCGCATCAACGATCCCAATTCTTTTCCATTCTTCTTTGCGAGTTGTGGAAGCGGGCGGGCGGAACCAAGGCAGGCGAAACGCTTGTGATGGGGGCAGTGGGTGGATTTGGGCGGGGAGAAATGAGCCCAGCTAGTGATTTAGACCTAGTATTTATTCGAGATGGGTCGCAAGCGGAGGTGGCAGAGGAGGTGGTGAAAAAAGTGCTTTATGTGCTGTGGGATTTGGGATGCAAAGTGGGGCACGCCTGTAGAACCATTTCGGAGAGTATCGAGCGTTCGGAATCGGAGCCCATGATCAAGACGGCACTTTTGGATGCGCGTTATTTAGCAGGCTCCACTTTGCTTTGGGAAAAGTTTCAATCGGAATACAAAAAAAGAAGTTTGGAGCGTGAGGTAGAACGGTATCTATCGTGGAGGTTGGAAAATCAACAGTCACGTCACAGCAAAGAAGGAGGGACCGTTTTTGTCCAAGAGCCGAACTTAAAGTCTGGGGTGGGAGGGCTAAGAGATTTTCATAATTTGCGTTGGGTAGGCAAGGTGTGTGGAGAGGGTGAAAGCCTAGAAAAGTTGGTCCAACGAGGTTGGCTGGGGGAAGAGGAGGCGCGACAAGTGAATCACGCCTTTGGATTTCTTATGATGGTTCGGGAGTGGCTTCACTATGGGCAGGGGGGTCCTGGGGATGTTCTCACATTACGAAGACAGGGTGAGTTGGCAGAGGCGATGGGGTATCCTCAACCGAATATATTACGCAAGAGCGAAGCCTTGATGCGTGAAGTCTATGGGCAGATGCGGATCCTGCATTTGCTGTGCAATTCGACAGCGACTCGACTTTGCCAGCAGCGCCTAGGCAAACCACGCGGGTTTTGGGGTTTTTTTGGTGGATGGAAGGGGGCACGGCGTGCGACGGACGGATTTGTCTTGGTTGGGGCTGAGTTGGAGGCCGAACACCCCAGAATCTTTATTGAAGAACCAGCGCGATTAATCCGGATGTTTCGAATTATGCAGGATCAGGGATCAGTCCCCGGGGCAGAGTTAAAGGCACTGGTTCGGGCTAATTATGGGCTCCTTACAGATGACTGTTTGAAGCAAAAAGAAACTCAAGAGACATTCCTGCACATTCTAAGACAGAAAGGCAAAGTGGGGCGCATTTTGCGGTTGATGCATGAGAGTGAAATCTTAGGGCGTATTCTGCCTGAATTTGCTCCTTTGACCTGCTTGGTTCAGCACGAATTCTTTCACCGGTACACAGCAGATGAGCACACTCTGGGGTGTTTGGATCAGTTGGATGCGATGGTGGGGTCTAAGGAGCCCGATTTACGAAAATACGCCGAGTTGTATGCGAAAGTGGAGGTTCCTGAAATCTTGGCTTTGGCTGTTCTCCTACACGACACGGGGAAAGCTGAGTTAACTAGGCACCATGAGGAGGTGGGTGCTGCAAACGCGGCAATTGTTGCGAAAAGGTTCGGTTTTTGGGGTAGAGAGCTTCGGCAAATGACCTTTTTAGTGGATCATCATATGACGCTGGGAGTGTTTGCTCGCAAGAATCTTGAGGAGCCTGAAACGATCCGTGAATTAGCCAGAATTGTTGAAGATCAGGAGAGACTCGATTTGCTCATGCTGATCTCTGCAGCCGATGTCCGTGCCGTGGCAGGAAAAAACAACTGGTCCAGTTGGCGGGAGTTGCTGGTGTGGGATCTTTATCAGAAGACGAAAAATATGCTAACTGGAGAGGAGGAATTCTTGCGTGGTGAGGAGAGGAAACAGGCCGAGCGCAGGCAAGAGGTTCGAGGGGTGCTGGCGCGGGAATTTACGGAGGATGAGGCGAGTGAGCATTTAGAAAGAATGGGTAAAGAGTATTTGCGAGTTTGTCCGGCTGAACTTGTCGGAAGGCATCTTGAAGCGGTGCATGAGTTTCTTGAAAAGAGGGTATCAGGTGCGGATGCCCTGGTGCCCTTGGTGAAGTGGATGGATCAACCGGAGGAAGGGCATACTGAGGTGATTGTTGTGACTTGGAATCGGGAGAGGCTTTTTAGCAAAATTGCCGGTAGTTTTGCCGTGGCGGGGCTCAATATTCTCAGTGCGAGTATTTTCACACGTACGGACGACGTGGTGGTTGACACATTTCGCGTGTGCAACGAGAGGATGGAAGTCGTGACACATCCAGTGGATCGTGCAGCGTTTGAAAAAACATTAACGGAGGCTTTAGGAGATACAGAGGACCATTTGATGGAGCGAATTGCGGAGGTGGGGCCGACCCTTTGGCAGAAGTCGGTAGGTGAGGCGGAATTTCCTGCCAGTTTGCGGGTCGATCAAGCCAGTGAGCCTGGTCGAACCTTGCTGCATGTGGAAGCTCCAGATCGAGTTGGACTTTTGCACTCGCTAACGAGAGTAATCGCAGATGAGGGAATGCAGATTTCTGGTGCGCGAATCACGACAGAGAAGGGTGCGGCTTTGGATACTTTTGTGATTGAGGATAGGACTGGGGGGGCAATCACGTCGGAGGATCTGCTGGGTCGGCTTGTGCAGAGCCTTAAAAAGGTAGTTAGTCCGTGAAGCCGCAACGGAATGCTTTGGGTGTTATCCCGAGCGATCTTGCCTCGCCACAACGATTTGCGCGTAAGTTTTTACAAGCGGTCCTGAAGCGCTTTGGGGTTGAGCGAGCTGCGCTCTATCTTTTTAATCCAAACCTCGGTGATTTGGAAATCGATGAGGCTGTAGGCCTGGCGGCGAAGTGGAAAGAGAGGAGAGTCGTTTTGGGGCAGGGGGTGGTTGGCTGGGTAGGGAGCCGGGGTGAGGCGGCACGTGCTGATCTTCGAAAAACGGCTGGTGGGTTGGGGCGGGAGGGAAGTGAGATGGCGGCACCTTTGAGCGAAGGTGAAAGTTTAGTAGGGGTGATTGTAGTTGGGACGAAGAAAAAGAATTATTTTAAAGAAGGTCAGGAGCAGGAGTTAGCAGAACTGGCAAAGGAGGCGATGGGCTGGTTGGGTTTGGCCTGGAAGGTGGCTGGGACGCAAGAGGAGGGGGAACGTTCGGCGGCACTGGCGGGGGTGGGTGCGGCGATTGGGGCGGAAGAAACCTCTTCCGCTATTTTGGCAAAGGTGACCCGGGAGGCAGCGAGATTGTGCGGTGCAAATCTGGCATCTCTCTTTCTGTTTGATGCAAAAAGTGAGACCTTGCGGTTAGAGGTTTCTGAGGGGGCTTCGAAACGGTATCAAGCTCAGCCTGTCATCCATATGTCGGAGACGGCACTGGGATATGTTGTGAGAAGGCAAAAGCCGTGGTCGGTATCTCAGATTTCACAAAGCCCGCAAGATCCTCACACGGAGTTGATTCAAAAAGAGGGGATTCACTCCTTTCTTGCCGTTCCCCTTGCTGAAAAAAAAGGGGCATTAGGAATTTTATGTGTAGGGACGCGGAGAGTGCACCGATTTTCAGATTCGGAAACAAGACTTTTCCAGGGGCTAGCAGGACTTGCTGCGGCCGCGCTCCAGAGAACGAAGTTAGCTGTGCAGTTGGGGCAAACGGAACTGGAGCTTCGGCAGCGGGAGAGGCTTTCGTCGCTGGGAATGTTGGCGGCTGAGGTGGCCCATGAGGTGCGAAATCCTCTCGCGGTGATTCGCATGCTTTGGCATACGGCAATTCGTGGATTATGTCCGACAGAGGAGCAGGGACGAGACTTACAACTCATTGAAAACAAGTTGGGGCAAATGAATGGAATCCTAGATCGCGTATTAAATTTAGCCCGGTCTGCAGATCCTTTCATGGGGGAAGTGGACGCAAAAGACGTCATGGAGGAGGTAGCGCTACTGGTAAGGATCAAGCTTTCTGCGTCGAAGATTCGACTTAGCCTGAATTTTCAAAAAGGAGGGCCGATTCGTATTCGGGGGGATCGTTCCCAGTTGGAGCAGGCTGTCCTCAACCTCGTTTTGAATGCTCAGGAATCGATGACAGAAGGGGGACAGTTACAGTTGGGTGCGGTCAGGCGGGGGGAGGAGGTTGTTTTTGTTGTGGAGGATTCGGGAAAAGGGATGAAAAAAGAGGTAGCGGACCGTTTGTTTGAGCCCTTTTTATCGGGTCGGCCAGAGGGAACTGGATTAGGAATGGCTTTAGTACGCAGGACAGTCGAGGCGCATGGGGGAAGGCTACGAATCAAATCAAAGCAGGGAAAAGGAACGAAGGTGGAGATGTGGTTGCCCGCGTGGGCGGATTCGAAGGCTAGTTAATCAGTTTTTCGAGCTCAGGATCTTTGGGAACGCCAAGTTCGAGTGCCCGGCCATAGTGGCGTTTTGCTAGCTCTTTTGCTGGAGGGGTCTGCGTAGCGTAGATCACGGCCAAGTTGAAGTGTGCGTCTCCATATCCCTCGTCGAGCTCGATGGCTTTGCGGCACTCCTGTTCGGCAGCTTCCTGTAGGCCTTTGCGAGAAGAGGAGATGCCTAGGTAGTTGCGAGTTTTTGCGTCGGCAGGGTCAAGGGCAACGGCTCGACTGAGGATTTGGATCGCATCGTCATACTTCTCCTGTTGGACAAGGGCGATGCCCAAAACGGAGTGCGAAAAGGCATCGTTAGGAGCCACACGAATGGCCTCGCGCAAAGCCTTTTCGGCCTCGGGATACTTTTGTTGCTGGAAGCGGACGACACCTAAGTTTGAGAGCGCGTAAATGGACTGGGGGTACTTTGCCAGGATTTTTTCGTAGGCTGCTGCGGATTCATCAAACTTCTTCTCGTTATATAAAGAGGTGGCCTGAGCCGCGGTTTCCTTAAACTCATCCGGAATACGTGGTTTTTCTGAGTAAGATTCGGGGCTGACAGGCTTTTCTGTCGTGCTGGAAAGAGTAGGAGTCGGCGCGGCGGCAGCAGCTGGCTCGGGAGCCACAAGGGTAGGTGCAGAGAACTTCAGCATTCCCTGCTCCTCATCTGTCAAAGACAGAAGGGGTGAGCTGAGTACTTCCATCTGAGTTTTAAGGGCATCTGTCGAGACGGCAAGATTTTTGAACTCATCCAAAACGAGACGACGGGCAGCCTCCCTTCGGGCTTGCTCCTTTAGCTGGCGATCCAAGATGGAGCGAAGCATGGTATTTTCTTTGGACAAAGTGCTGTCGGATTTCCCGCCGGTTCCGGCTTGTTGAAGCTGAGTGGTAAGGGAGGCGATCTTTGTTTTGTACTCTTCGTTGGCTCGTGCGAGTTCAGCCGATTTATTATTGGCTTCAGCCAACTTCTTTTCGAGCTGGTCCACTTGGC
The DNA here is from genome assembly GCA_044358595.1 of Methylacidiphilales bacterium. GTDB lineage: Bacteria > Verrucomicrobiota > Verrucomicrobiia > Methylacidiphilales > Verrucolacustridaceae > Verrucolacustris. The sequence continues at coordinate 53,072 of JBIKNP010000001.1, read as the reverse complement.
CGCGGAGAGAGGTCATCTCACCCGCAATTTCGCCACCTGCGGCTTTCTTGAGGCTTTCCTCGGCCGAGCTCAACTTTCCGCGGAGGGAAGCGTTCTCCTCTTGAAGTTTTGCCACATCCGCGTCAGGAGCAGGAGAAACAGAGAGCTTTTGCTGAAGTTGTTTTTTGTCGGCTACAGCGGCATCAAGGTCACTTTTGGCTTGGCGCAACTCCGTTCTCGCTGATTCGAGTTCGCCCGAAAGCGCGATAACTTTTTGTCGGAGAGCAGAGGGGTCGTCTGCAACCGCGGGGGAGGCCGCAGGTGCAGGAGCAGCAGGGATTTCAGCCTTTGGCTCAGAGGGGGCGGGTTTCTCAGCGGATGCGGGCTTCTCGGTGGTAGTCGGGGCGGGGGTGAGAGTCGCGGGTGCAGGAGCAGGCTTGGGGGCAGGGGAGGTGTCTTTTGCGGATTTTAGAGAGTCTAATTTTTCGTTTAGGTATTTGATTCGATATTTGACGATGGTGGGTTCCCATTCAGGGTTTTCATTTTTGAGTTTTTCAAGGCGCTGGATTGCCGTTTCGTATTTTTCCCGCCCTTGGGAGTTCTGACCGCCTTGCGTAAGTTTGTCCCCCTCCTGAATCATAACGTAAATCTGGAGGTAATCGTCTTGGGGAGAGGCAGCCGAATGGAGATGGCTAGAGGTAGCCCACGCAAGGCAACCGATAAGGGCGATCCAACGTAAGAAGTTCATGGAAAGAGTAGTGAATTAGGCGATGAAATTGGATTTGGGGCAAGAGAAAATCAGTCCCGTTGACGATAACTTTTCTCCGTCTAAAGATAGTGGGTATGGATTTAGCCACACCTCAGGGGGTTTTAGTCCTGAACCGCTTCTGGCAAGCGGTGCACATTTGCTCTGTTCGGCGGGCCTTTAGCCTCCTGTATATGGGGCATGCCCAAGTTGTAGAGGGTAATGGTGCGGGGGATGATTTTCGGACCTTCGATTTCCATCGGTGGCAGGAGCTCAGCCAGGACTATGAGGGTGAGGATGCGGTTCGCACCATCAGCTTTCGAATCCGCATTCCACGGGTTATTGTATTGATGCTTTTTGACCGGATTCCGAAAAAAGAGGTTAAACTGACTCGGCAAAACATCTTCGAAAGGGACTCCTATACCTGCCAGTACTGCGGGGAGTTAAAAGATCGGCGGGATCTGAATCTGGATCACGTTATCCCGCGGGATCATGGGGGTACGACCACATGGGAAAATGTGGTTTGCTCTTGTATCCCGTGCAACACGCGTAAGGGAAATCGAAGGCCTCCTGAGGCCTCCATGAAGCTGATTCGTAAGCCGAAGCGGCCCAAGTTGCGCACCTTCTTGAACGTTCAGATTTCACGAAACGGGCCTGAGACTTGGCGGCACTTTCTGGATTTGGCGTATTGGAATGTGGAGTTGAGCGACTGAACAGGCAGGGCAACTCCCCTTGGCCGATGGGGAAAGAGACGGGATTGGATCGCAATCGGGTTTTCCCTGTAACGAAAGAGGGAATTTTTCTAGCCCATGCGGCTGTAGCTCCCATCAGTGGCCCTGCTCAGGAGGCAATAGCAAACTGGTCGGAGGCGGCAGTGCAAGGCCGTCAAGAGGGGGAAGAGGTGTGGCGGAGGGTAAAAAAGACACGTGAGATAGCATCCCTTTTTCTAGGTTGCGATTGGGATGAGGTGTCTCTGTTGGGACCTACCGCGTTGGGATTGGGGTTGGTGGCCCTAGGGTTGGATTGGAGGGAAGGAGATGAGGTGATTTACGACCCCTTGGATTATCCTGCGAATGTTTATCCGTGGAGGAATCTTGCGAAACGAGGAGTGCGTGCGGTTCCGATTGTGAGGCAACCTGGGCAGGAGATTCGGTGGTCGACAATTTTGCCTTTCATAACAAAAAAAACAAAACTGGTGACCCTGGCCACTGCACACTATTTGAGCGGATGCATGCCAGAGTTGGCGGTGATCGGGCCCGAACTCAAGGCACGAAAGATTCTCCTTTGCTTGGATGGAATTCAAACTTTGGGAGTTGTGCCGACGGATTGGGCTGAGGCGGATTTTTTGGCGGCGGATGCTCACAAGTGGATGTTGGGACCTGTGGGAGCGGGTGTTTTGATGGTGCGCCGAAGGGTATGGGAGCGGATGTGCCCTCCTTTGCTGGGCTCGTGGAACGTCCACAGCCCGGATTTTTTGGCTCAACCCAAGATGGTGATGGAGGAAGGGGGAAGAAGATATGAACCAGGGAGCTTAAATCTTCCTGGAATTGAAGGAATGAGGGCCTCGTTGGAATTGCTGGAGGAGTTGGGGCGTAAAAAAACAGCGGAGTACGTTTTGGGTCTGGCAGGGCAAATCCGGGAAGGAGCGCAGCGGGCTGGATTTACGATTTATGGGGAGGGAGAGAATCCGCGACCGATCACCAGCTTATGGGAACCGAAAGGTGGGTGGGGGGAGGCGGCTCAAAGGCTGGAGGAGGCTAAAATCCGTGTCTCCTGGAGAAAGGAGCACGGGGGCAAGATGCTCCTTCGGGTTTCTCCTCATGTCTCAAACGTTGCAGATGAAGTGGATGAATTTCTAAAAGTTTTGGGAAGAGCGGGTTGACTCCGACGGGATTCCTCGGCACGATTTAACCCTTATTCATCTTTTGCAATGAAACCCACGTATAACCCCTCCAAGCGCACCCGCAAACGCCAGTTTGGCTTTCGGGCGCGTATGAAAACTAAGGGAGGGCGAGCCTTGATCGCGCGTCGCAGGGCGCGGGGTCGTCGTCGCCTTCTGCCCAAAGGTGTGGAGCGCCACTACGCCCGCCACACCGGGGCGTGATCGGCGCCTGCCTCGGGCGCGTATTCTTCGTCGCCGGCCGGAGTTTCTGGCCATTCGCCGTGAAGGAGGCATTGAAAGTGGAACACAGCTTAAGCTCAACTGGCGAAAAGGACCGCGTGGGGATCGTCGCATGGCCATTGTGGTACCCAAGGTTTGTGGGAACGCGGTCGTGAGAAACCGTATCAAACGATGGGTGCGTGAAGGCTGGAGGAACCTTCAGTCGGATCTAGCTCCTGGATTGGATTCGGTTTGGATCGCACGACCATCGGCGGGAAAAGCGGGAAGTGAAAAGTTACAAAAAGAGATGATTCGGTTGTATCAGAAGTCGGGGCTGTGGGTAGGGGCACTATGAAACAGTTTTTCCTTTTTCTCATTCGGATTCAGCGAGCTATGGCTCCTTTTTGGAGAAGTCTTTTGGGCGGCGCAGGGCCGTGTTGTCGTTTTCATCCGACTTGTTCGGCCTATGCGGAGGAGGCAATTGAGAGGTACGGGGTGGTTCAGGGCGTAAGGTTGGCCTTCGCTCGGGTTATACGATGTCATCCGTGGGGTCGGTCAGGTTGGGATCCGGTGAAGGAGAGCGCATGAAAAAGGGTGGAATGGATCGAAAGTCTTGGATTGCGGCGGGAGCCTGTTTTTTACTGCTCCTACTCTACCCGAAAATTGTGGCTCACTACTACCCGCCTGCTCCTCAAAAGAAGCTAAGTTCGGGAGAAACAAATGCTGTCACTCGGCCTGAGAAATCAGTCCCCACTCCCGATCCGATTCTAACCCCCAAAGAAACATTAGCGCCTGGATCTGTGACACGGACCGGGGCAGAGCAGACGGCGATTTTAGAAAATAAGACCCTTCGATTGGTTTTGACCACATGGGGTGGAGGCATCCGGGAGATGGTGTTGCTTGAGCACGGAGCGGAGGGGGATGAGAAGGTAAGGCTAAACCTAGGATCTCCGGATGCGGTTTTTGAATTACGGGGGTGGACGCCTCCAGGAGAAGGGCTGGCATGGAGTCTGGAAAAAGCGGATCCAAGCGAGGTTGTTTTTACGGCTCCTGCGCAGGTGGGGGGTGAAGTATTCATTCGGAGAACTTTCCGGTTGTCGGGGGAGTACGATGTAAGTTTTACGCAAGAGGTGGAAAATCGTGGGGGCGTGCCTGTCGCTTTACCCGCGTATGCCTTGTCCGCAGGGGTGGGGGCGCCTGTGCATTTGCGAGCCGAGGAGGAGGCATATGTAGGAACGGGTTGGTTTACAACGGATGGCACCTACACGACGCATAAATTACCTGAGTTCATCGATTCACGGTTCATGTTTCTCTTTCCGCAAAAGGGAAAGGAGTTGGTGACAAGTCGAGAGGATCGATCGGTCAAATGGGTGGCCGCCAAAAGCCAGTTCTTTGCCGTGGTGTTAACGGCTCAAGATTCCCCAGCCGTTGGAGCTGAGGCTCGTAAGGTCGAATTAAGCGGGCAGAAAATGCGGGATGGAGGAGGAGCGGTAGGCGCGATCGAGACGTGGATCAAGTTGTCTGGGTTTGATCTTGTGGCGGGGGGTAAAAATGTTCGGCGATTTGGTTTATATGCAGGGCCGAAGGAGGATTGGCGACTTCGGCGGTTGGCCCAGGGAGAAGACGAGGTGATGGAGTTTGGCTGGATGGGAATTGTGAGTCGGCCTCTCCTTGTTGTCATGAACACCATTGAGAAGGGTGTGGGAAGTTACGGTTGGTCGATTGTGATTCTGACGATTTTACTAAAGGCCATTCTTTGGGTGCCTCAAGCGAAGGCGAATCAAAGCATGAAAAAAATGCAGATCTTGGCCCCGAAATTGAAGGAGATTCAGGAAAAATATAAAGAGGAGCCGACCAAGCTGAACGGTGAGATGATGAAACTCTATCGGGACTATGGGGTGAATCCGTTGGGAGGATGCCTTCCGATGCTGATTCAGATGCCCGTATTTTTAGGGTTCTACTACATGCTGTTAAGCTCTGTGGAGTTGCGGGGGCAAGCCTTCCTTTGGATTCATGACTTATCCCGCCCGGATACGATCGGATATTTGCCCGGCTTAGGGATTCCAATCAACCCGATGCCTTTGATTATGACGGCCGCGATGGTTTGGAGCATGCATCTCACGCCTCAACCTCAGGGGGTAGATAATCCTGGCGCCAAGATGATGAAGTTGATGCCCGTGATTATGTTAGTGTTTTGCTATAATTTCAGTTCGGCACTATCGTTGTACTGGACCGTGCAAAACTTCCTATCCATTGGTCAGCTGATGTATAACCTTCGCCAACCCATGCCCAAGCTGGAGAAAGCCGCAAAGCCTGTGGATTTGGTCAAGAGAGGTCGTTGGAAGGGCGGGATGTGGGGAAGAAAATGAGCGCCGCAACTGCACCTCAAGGTGCACGGGAATTACTGGAAAATATGCTCGGACACTTGGGCTTTGCATTCACGCTCGAGGAGGAGAAGCGGGGGGATGACAACGTGTTGCACGTGAGGATGCAAAATCCTGCGCGATTGATCGGAAGGGATGGGGAGACGGTGGATGATTTGCAGTTTTTACTGAATCGAATGTTGGCCCGAGGAGAGGAGCCCGCACCGCGGGTGATTGTTGATGTGGAGAACTTCAGAAAAGAGCAGGAGGCGGGCTTGTTGGCGGAAATACGGGAGATGGTGGAGAGGGTGCGGACCTCGGGAGAGACAGTTGAGTTGCCTCCGATGAATGCGTACGAACGCAGGATCATCCATCAAGCTTTCCGGGATGACCCGCAGGTGGAGACGGTGAGTCCGGAGAGCCCGTCCCGTTTGAAGCGGATTCGGGTTCGACCGAGACGACCGGCCAAAGCCTGAGCAAGAAGATGCACGCTGGGCAGGAGGATTCATCCCTGCCTTGGGAATCTTGGGCGAGTCGGGGGCTAGCCGTATCGGCATGGGTATTTCTTTTGGCGTTGGTGACGGGGAGTGGATTGTATTTGGGTGGGGCACGCAGGGCATTTGCCGGGCCCGCTTTTCTGATTTCAGCGGGGTTGTGGGTTTGCCTGGCTCTTCGTGCCATCGAGGGATGGCAAAGTGGAAAAAGGGTGATCGGTTGGATGGACGTTCCTATCTTTCTTTTCTTAGCCTACGCGGGATGGGCGACCTTGAGGGCTCCGTGCGAATATTTCGCCCGTGTGGAGTGGTTATGGGCGTCAATGTATGGCGCGGTATTTTTATCCGTTCGCCATCAGTTGGGAGGGCGGAAAATCGTTCCCTGGATCTTGGGATGGTTTCTAGCGGTGGCTTCGATCACAGAGGTGTATGGGTTTTTACACTTTCGGGTGGGGGTCTATCCGATTGGTCCTGTGCCGATTTTGGGTTGGGAGATGGTGCCGCGACCCGATTATGAGGCGAGAATGTCAGGGACCTTTGGGTGTCCGAATCACTTTGGAAATTACCTAGTCCAAGCGACTTTGGCGGCATTCACCCTGATGGCTTGGCCTGGTTGTCCTTGGCCGGCGCGTTTGCTGGCAGGTTGGAGTGCTTTGGCGAGTTCGGTGGGGGTAGCGTTTTCGATTTCGCGTGGAAGTTTTTTGGCATGGATGGCGGGAAGCGGGCTATGGCTCATGCGCTGGTTGCGGCGGGGGCCTTTGAATTGGGCAGGCAGAATTGTGATCTTATTGGTGGTAGGCGGGGGGTTGGTGGGGGGGATAGGACTAGCACGAAGTGACGAGAAGATCATGGAACGGTGGGAAAATATGATGGGAAAGAAAGGGGAGGGTTTGGCGCGGCTAAGAAGTGGGGATGGAGATTTCCGAATCGAGCTAGCACTAAACGGAATTGAGATTTGGAAACAGTCGCCATGGCTTGGGCATGGTCCGGGAAGCTTTGATCTTGAGCATCTGCGATGGCCAGCCTGGGACAAGGGAACGCGAGCCGTGTTTACACACAACGACTACGTAAACACGCTGTGTGATTATGGGGCATTGGGATTCTTTTTTGTAGCGCTCTTCTGGATTTATCTAGGCATTTTTCTTTGGCATCGAAGCAGGAGTCGGGAGAGAGATACTCCAGCGGATCTTTGTACCGGCCTAGGATGGTCTCTGGGCGCAGCGATGTTAACTCACGCGTTTGTGGATTTTAATTATCACATTCCAGCGACAGCGATCACCTCCTTCCTGCTGCTTGGAATTGCAACCACGACAGTTTGGCGAGAGCGAGGGATGCTGCATGCAAAATTATTGAATGGTGTCCTGGCTGCTTTAGCGCTGGCTCTGGCGGGGATAAGCGGAGTCTATGGCTGGAAGACTTGGGCAGGTTGGAGAGCCGTTCCAGAGAAGGCCGTGGAGGCTGCCAAGCTTTCGGATGAGGCGCTTGAAAAAGCGGGGCAAGAGGGAGAGCGGTGGGATTCACGGTCTCCTGTTTTCGCAGAAACTATGGGCGACGCCTATCGCCTCAAGCTCATCGAGGTTTATTTTAAGCCACCTGCTCCTAGCCCCACTGCAGTGGCGGAGCGTAAGGAGAAGTTGGACCGCTATTCTGAGGCGGCGATTCTTTGGTATCGAAGAGCGGAAGAGCAAAGCCCCAAGGATGATGTTTACTATGTGAGACGCGCCAGCGTTCTGGATCTACAGGGAAGATTTTCTGAAGCGGAGGTCCTCTATCAGCTAGGAATTCAGAATCGTCCTAACGGAAAGTTTTTTCACGTAAGCTACGGCAATCATCTTTGGCGAAGAGGGAACCTTCTGGCTGCGCAAGAGCAGTTTGAAAAGGCGATTTCAGTGCCCGGCATGGTTCGTCCTGGAGATGGAGCGGAAAAAGATGCGACGGCTGAGGCGAAGGAGATGTTGGCTCGGGTAAAAGAGCTGATTGCGAAAGGGGGAGGAACTCGGCAGGTTAAGAGGTTCAACCCAAGGGAGGATTAGCATGAAACAGCATGAAATGACATTGATTCTAGTGAAACCCGACGCGGTAGCTGAAGGGCTAACGGGAGAGGTTTTACATCGTTTGGAGAAGGCTGGATTAAAAATCATCAATTGCAGGATGTTGCGTTTGAACGGGCCTTTATTGAAAGAGCACTATGCTCATTTGGCGCAGCTCCCTTTCTTTCCTGAGATCGAGCAGTTTATGTCCTCAGGTCCTGTGGTTGCGGTTGCCTTGGCTGGTGAGAATGCGATTGCGAAGGTGCGAGATCTTTTAGGTCCAACGGACAGCACCAAGGCGCCTAAGGGAACGATCCGCGGGGATTTAGGAAAAGATAAGATGCATAATGTGTTGCATGCTTCGGACTCGGCCGAGACCGCGCAGGCGGAGTTGCGTAGGTTCTTTGGATCTACCGATCCTAAAGTTTAGCCGAATCGAAGCGGGCGCGGATTTATTTCGCGGGCAAGAGTTGGATCTTTTCCAAGTTCGATGTGCCTGCGCCAATGAGGGCGGCCCCTTCGAGGTGAGGTACTTTGCCAATTTTTGGAATAGGTGGAATCCCCACCCCGGGGTCGAGTCGTTTCTTTTCAAAACGAGCAAGGGCTAAAATATCCAGGGCAACCGGATCGGTCGATGCGAGAAGTAGGCCAGGGGTATAGGAGTAGTTGGCATCAAACTCTTTGCCTCCCGCGAATTTCACAATGAGCCCGTCTGAGATGTGAAGAACGGTTTTAGGTTTGAGAAGAGGATCGGACATAAGGATATCGCCCACGGTAGTGTCTTGGTCGGCATTAGGCTTTAGAAGGCGGCGAGAATTGTCCACGCTGCCCAGCGCGAGGGAGATGCAGCAACCGTAGATTCCCACGTCGGGATCACTGGTCATCGAGCCTATATTTACCACTTTGACCTGTTTCGGGGTGATGAGCTTTGTGAAGTAGGACCAGTACGGAATTTTATCGGAGTTGGAGCCTGAGCCACCAGAGCTGAGGGGTAAGCCGTCCATTAAGGAGGGTTGAAATTTTAGGTCGCCATAAATGAGTTGTCCCATGGTGGGGTTAAAGTACGGGGTACAGTCGGGATCAAAACCGAGCCCTGGAATATCGGACGCAGCAGAAGCGATGATTGCGCGAACCTGAACTTTATTGGGCTCTTGGCGGATGGGATATCCTGACTTGGTCATATCGACTTCGCGTTTATCCCAGAGCGTAATTTGGTCGGGTTTGACGCCAGCAGCGATCAGACTCGCGGCGACGGCATCGGCCACCTCCCTGCGTGTTCCAGTTCTGGGGTCGCCTCGTGCCGTAACTTTGACAGCCACGATATCGTCGGGGCTAATTCCTAGCGCTTGCCAAGCCTCGGAAGGGGTTGATTTTTCAGTTAGGGTGGTGAGAAGGGCCGAGATGGCGGTTTTGATGCGGTCGGGTTTGGGATCGAAATTCGTAAGAAGGGAGGGATCTTCGATCATAGCGACTCGAGATTGGGTGGACGGAGTTTGGGCAAATAGGCATGGGGAAAGAATGAGCAGGGATAGAAGTGCCGAGAGAAGGGAGGGGTAGTTGAAAGTTGAGTTCACGAAGTTATTAAGATGCAGGAAAGGGGGGTGTTCAGCAACTGGGGGGTAAAGGCTTGCGGGCTGGCGGGAGGAGGAGAGAACGGAGATCTATGGGGTTTTCTGCAGAAACGATTGAGAAGGTAAGGCGGGCAAGTGATCTAGTGGAGGTGGCTGGGGCCGTGGTGCAGCTCAAGCGGGTGGGGTCGAACTTTCGGGGCTTGAGTCCTTTTAAGAAAGAGAAAACGCCTTCTTTTTATGTGCATCCGGACAAGCAGTTTTTCAAGTGTTTTAGCACGGGGACGGGCGGAGATGTGTTCCGTTTTCTCATGATGACGGAGGGGTTGGATTTTCCCGCGGCAGTTCGGCGTTTGGCGGAGCGGGCGGGGGTGCATTTAGAGGAGGAGTCAGGGGGCGGGGGAGGAGGAGATGGGGGGAGCGGTGCGGAGCGGGAGCGGCTGCGACAAATTCACGCGGTGTTGGCTCTTCACTGGCGAGATTTGTTGGCAAAAGATCCGAGTGCGGAGAGTGCGCGGGCCTATTTAAAAGAGAGGGAAATACCTTTGGAGTGGATCGCGAGGTTTGGGCTGGGGTATGCACCTGCGGCATGGACTGCGACCTTGGATTGGGGAAAGAAAAACGGTTTTACGGAAGAGGAGATGATTGCGTCGGGGGTAGCTTTACGGGCTCAGTCGGGTCGCGTGTACGACCGATTTCGGAATCGATTGATGTTTCCCATCGTGGACGAGGGAGGGCGTGTGATTGCATTTAGCGGGAGGGTTTTAGCGGGTGCGGCGCCAGAGGAGCCCAAATATATAAATTCGCCTGAGACGGTGATTTTCAAAAAGGGGCGTGTCCTGTTTGGATTTGATCGTGCGCGAAGGGCGATGGCTGAGGAGGGAAGAGCCATTGTATGTGAGGGGCAGTTGGATGTATTGCGGGCTCAGGCAGCGGGCTTTCTCCAGGCGGTTGCTCCGCTGGGCACGGGATTTACCGAGGAGCATGCGAAATTGATCGGCCGTTTTGCCAAGGAGATTGTCATCTGTCTGGATGCAGATGTTGCGGGGGATCGGGCTGCAGGGAGGTTGGGAGGGATTTTGGTGGAGGGTGGACAAGGCTGGGGCGGGTTGGCTAAGGCGGAACTGGGAGTCAAAGTGGTGAGGTTGCCGGCCGGGGATGATCCCGACTCCCTGATTCGAAGGGGTGGGGCAGAGGCGTTTCGGGAGAAACTCGACGCGGCGGTGGATTTTTTAGATTTCTATGTGGATTGGCAGAGTCAGCAGGAGGGAGCGACGCCTGCGGGGAGAAGGAGAGTGGTGGAGGCGGTGGCGAAACTTTTGAGCATGGTCGACAGCGCGGTGAGTCGCGCGGGTTTGGTGGCACGAGCGGCTTCTCGTTTGGGATTGGGGGAAAGTCTGGTGATGGACGAGGTCGAGAAGTCGCGCAGCGCAACAGCCAAGATTGTGGCGCGTAGTGAGCGACAAGATCCGCCGGGGATTCAGATTGCGAAACCGCTGGAGGTTCATCCTGTGATTCGGGAGCTGTTTTTGCTGGTTTTAGGCCAACCGTCAAAATTTCCAGAAGTGGAGCGTCGAGTAGATGAGTTGTGGTTAAAAAATCTGGGTGGTGAGGAGTTGTATATGAAGATTCGGGAATTGTATCGGAACGATATGTGGACGGGCTTAGGGGATCTCTTGCCTCAACTTGTTGCCGACGAGCAGGATTTTCTCACAGGTTTAGAAGCCGGCGTATGGGAGCGTTCGTTGGAGGAGGATTGGGACAAGGCGCTGGAGGGGCTGGGAAATCGACTTGAGGGGGATTATTTGAGAAGAGAGGCGGAGAGGTTGTCGGCCAAGTTGAGGGCACTTCCCGCGGGCGATGCCAGCGCGGTGGAAGTACTTCGCCAGCAGGGAGAACTGCTTAAGAGAAGGGCGCGTTTGACAGCAGGGCCAGCCAAAGCTAATGCTTAATGTTTACCCTCACACCTAAACCAGAGCAAAATTCCATCCAAAAAGAGTGAAAAAAGTCGCGAAAAGCAAGTCGATCAAGGCCCCTAAGTTGAGCGGGTCGAGGGGCAAGGTGAAGCCTGAGGAGCCACCCATCCAATCAGATGAGCCGTCGGAGGCGGATTTGGCATCCGCAGAGGTTGAAGCCAAGGAGGCACTTAACGGCAATGGATCTGGGGAAAATCAAGGGGTAGGAATTTGGGCGCAAAGTCCTGAAAAGCAGGAGCGTTTGCGGGAGTTAATCAAACTAGCTCGGGAACAGGGCTATTTGACGCACGATGATTTGCACGAGGCTTTGCCTGAGACGGTCACGAAGCCCGAACAGGTAGAAGCGGTACTGATCTTTCTAAGAAATTTCGAGATCGATGTCATTGAAGCAAGCGAAGTCGATCGGTATAAAAAAGCGCCGCGGGAGGAAGACGGGAGCGAGGCGGTCGTCGCGGATGAGAAGCCGGAAAAGCTGGATATCTTGGATGATCCTGTCCGGATGTATTTGCGCCAGATGGGCCAAGTCCCCCTGCTGACGAGAGAGCAAGAAGTAGAGATTTCAAAACGAATTGAAGAGTCGGACATTGGGGCCGTTGTTCACTTGCATAAATTTGGTTTCGTTGCGAAGGAGTACATTTCATTGGGTGAAAAGCTCCTGAATTCCCGTGAACGGTTTGATCGGGTGATTCAGGACAAGAAAATTGAGGGCCGAGAAAAATACATGACGGCGCTCAAGACGCTGGTGAAGCAGCTCCATGCCGTTCATGAGAAATCCCACAAGGTGTACGCGAAGATGTTTGATGCGAAGTCTGCTCTTGCCAAAAGCAAGGTGTTGAAAGAGCTGTCCAAACAACAGGATGCTGCTGAAAAACTTTTTGTAAAATTTTTCTTCAAACAGAAAGTATTGGAAGAGTTTATTGCTGTCGCGGACAACATGCACCGTCAGTTGCAGGAAAAAAGTGCGGAGCTGGAGTCGATCCATAAGTCTAAATCTCGAAGCCGCCAGCAGGAGAGCCGTAAAAAAACACTCAAAGAGGAGATCGAGGAGATTGAGCACGGGGCGCGTCTGTCTCGGGACGAATTCTTTACCCATCATCGGGACTTGAGGGAGTGGGTCAGGAAGGCGATGCGAGCCAAGACAGAGATGGTGGAGGCCAATCTTCGGTTGGTTATTTCCATTGCGAAGAAGTACACGAATCGCGGCCTCTCTTTCTTGGATCTGATTCAAGAGGGCAACATGGGGTTGATGAAGGCGGTGGAGAAGTTCGAGTATCGGCGAGGGTATAAGTTCTCGACCTATGCCACCTGGTGGATTCGGCAGGCCATCACGCGGAGTATTGCGGATCAAGCCAGGACGATTCGTATCCCTGTCCATATGATCGAGACGATCAACAAGCTGATGCGAGTGCAGAAGCAGTTGGTGCAAGAATTTGGCAGGGAACCCACGCCTGAGGAGGTAGCGGACGAGACGGGAATGCCGGTCGAGAGAGTGAGAGCCGTATTGAAAATGGCTCAGCAACCGATTTCGTTGCAGGCGCAGGTGGGGGACAGCGACGACACAACTTTTGGAGACTTTATTGAGGATAAGTCGGCTGAGAATCCGTCGGACATGACGGCCTACTCGATGTTGAAGGAAAAGATTAAGGATGTACTGGATAGTTTGACCGATCGGGAACGGGCGGTGCTGGAGCAGAGGTTTGGTCTGGTGGACGGATACTCACGGACCTTGGAAGAGGTGGGGCGCCAGTTCAAGGTGACCCGGGAACGAATTCGGCAGATTGAAGCAAAGGCTTTGCGGAAGATGCGGCATCCGACACGGATCCGGCATCTACGTGGATTTTTAGAGAACGAACATCAGTTGTAGTTCTTGGGGTTGGGGGGGGGTTGAAATGGGGAGTGGTGAGCATTAAAGTCTTTTCATTGGGGGTATAGCTCAGTTGGTAGAGCGTCTCGTTCGCAAAGAAATATACTAGAAAATTAGCTGTTTGGACTCATTTGGACTAATGTGGAATACAGCAGATAAATCATTCGTAATCAGCACTATAAATATGATAGGATTAAATTAAGTCCAAGTATGTCTAGGTCTATTTTTATATATTGGGGGTGACTTTTCGGGGGTGACTTTTAGCTATATAATAAAGGGATTATCAGATGATGAAATAGCCCTTTGTAATATGCTTTTTAATATGCCCCTATTTTTGAAAAACCTCTAAAGGACTATATTTTTCTATAAATGGCATGGTGACTGTATTGATATTTCCCCGCTGATCACTGATGAAGCGACCATGCCGCGAATATCCAGTTAGGAGCCATGCACCAGATGGATATGAGCGGATATGGGAGCGCATTTTTACTGATTTAGTAAGCATCACAACACTACTATGACGAATGGCACGGCGAATTGACTGGGATAAGGTACGACGAAACCAGAAAGCTTGGTTTAGGCAACCTTGGGAAGAACTACATTATTTGTGGCGGGGTTATCAGATCCCAAAAAGACGTGAAAATAGAACAAGCCCAACACATGTCATTCTTAAAAACAGATTAACACCAAAGGATAATGGCGCGATTTTAAGAAATGAATTTTCAGAACCAATAGCCTTAGAGGTACCAGCATTTAGTAAGTTTAAACTTACCGACGGAAAATTTCGCACCCCGCATATATCGTTTAATGTGCTTTTTCTCGATTATCTAGCTCCAGAACTACCAAACGACATAAAACACAGACTTCTGGAATTTCTTAGTGACTTAAAGACCTCTAAAGATCCACATATAAGGCTTACTACATTTGAAAAGCGATTGAGGTTCTTAACCCACCTAGATAGCTGGCGTTTTGACCATGATACTAAACACCTAGAGATTCACTTTATTCCTCGAAAGAATATCTACAGCCTCGCTTCAATAATCTGGCCAGACATAAAATCATGATAATTGGCCACTATTAAACTGCTGATATGGGTTTCAGGTTCCAAAAACGAATCAGTCTGATACCCGGACTTAGGCTGAACCTTTCGAAGAGTGGCGTTTCGATGTCGGTAGGCGGTAGAGGCCTTACAACAAATCTCTCCTCTTCGGGTCTGCGAACAACCATTGGGATACCCGGATCAGGGCTTTCTTATCGAACTAAGCCACTTGGGCATACAGGCAGAAAGAAAAGGGTTGAGAAATCCAAAGAAGAAAAGCCGCCAGTAGTAAAAACAGAACGGCGTGAATTACCTAGATTTGAACCAGCCAAAAGGGCTCAACCAGAGACGCCCAAGACCGATCTCGGCGAGACAGTAGAAGGCATACTTGGACTTATAAAAGCCATAGGGACGGTGATGTATTTCATAGGTGGACTTGTTTCAGTTTTCGGTCTGTTTGCGCCCAAGAAACCAGAACCGCAAGAACTACCTGATGCGCCGACCATTGATGTGGATGCGGAAACCCAACCAACTGAATACCCGCTGGATGTACCTGCACCAATTAATGCAGATCCCGGACGCTACCCACAAACAGATGAGGAGTGTGCAAGACTCGGTTTAGAAAAGCCCGAAAACTGGGAATGGCGACTTGTTTTGCAGCTTATGAAGATTCGGTTCGAAGTACTAAAAAAGGATTGGGAGGACGTGACGTGGGGACGAAGGCCGATCCGAACAGTTACAGGCTTTAGACAACCCGCAGCATGGAGTGATTATATGCTCAACCAGATCCAAGAGATTGGAGACCGATTAAAGAATGCCTACGGGAATGAGGAGCTGATCACACAGGCCTTTGGACCAAGTGGCCAACCCGGAAACCCAGAGCAGATCATTTTGTGGATGAACGGCGTTTGCGGGGAGCTAGCTGCTTGTGTGGATTGGGAATTGGAAATTCAGACCCTCAAGCACTACCCAGACGGCACGGAACTGCTACCAACAATGACTGGATGGACAGCGACACTTCTTACGCCCTTCTATGATCTTTGCGCCCAGATGCATCAAAAGCTCGAAACTGCGGGACAATCACATCAATTGGACATGTCGATTCAATTACAGGCACCGCAGGGCGAACGGTTTACCGAGGTTATCCGACGCCTTAAAGCCGATCCATGGCAGCCAACCGAGCAACAAAGCTAAAAAGGTGCCTGTTAAATGAGCTGTGATTATTTTATATAGAAGTCATCTACCCCTGCGGATGTCCTACCCCATATGCTGAAATCAATTTTAATCGACTAAAGAAAGTAAATGCGTTTATGAAACAGGATCCTGATCAAAGTTACTTTACAACCCGAGAACACGCTATCTTGGCTAGATATTTCGGGCTTCATAACCTCCGACCAAATGAAGCTGCGGACCCGAAATTACTTAAAGAATATGACCCGGAGGAATGGGATGAATCACAAAAAGGCTTGGCCGTTTTATCCGGCTATAACGAGCAAGAGCCGTACACCTTCGACCCAGAGACTGTTGAAAGAGACTCTATTTCAATGGGCGATCCATTTCCTTCATCGCTTGAGGCAGCAGTTGCAAGATTCTGTTTTGGTAAAGTTCGTACACCGCCACGAAAATCATTAAGCTTGATAAACACCCATAAGAAACATTTTGAAATCCTGAGCATCGGAACTGTTGATTGGGGTGGTGGAGGGTTTGGGTCAAGTTGGCCAGAGAAATATTTTATTGCTAGAATTCCATACTACTCAAGATGGGTTGTACTAGCCCTGCGCGATAGTATCGATAGCAAAGGGTTTGAAGAATATGCCATTTACCACGCTAGCGCTGACCAACCTCCCAAGGAGGTTGCTCAACAGGCGATTGATCGATACTGGCGTCACAATCTGACCTTCAACCAACCAGTGTTTACTTCAATTGAAAGCACAGGCTTATTGACTGGCTCTGAACTTGCCTCAATTGCAGCAAGTGTGTGGCCAAAATCAGCGGTGCCAGACGAGTCATATGAGGAATTTGTAAAACGAACTGGGTTTGACCTGCGTAAAGATGCAGAAGCGCGACGTGAGGAAGAGTTTTAAAGGAAACCGTTTTATGAATACCAAAACTAAAGAAAAATACAGAAATCATTGTATTGGTGAATTGCTGAAAACAAGAGGAGTTTTTTTAGCGGTAATTGTTGGGCTAATGGGCGGGATCACAAAAGCAAAAGCTGATGAGCCAATCTGGAATACTGATGGTTCGTACGCAGGACATGTCACGGACAACGGTAGCTACAACTCAATATGGGGAATCGACGGATCGTATAAGGGGCATATCGATAAGGAATGGATAAATCCATATGTCCCGAAAATAGATAGAGGAAGAGACTGATCATTTGCTCTGGAACAGAAACAACGAAAGGTTGAAACGTCTGTGTTTTGGGTTTGAGGATGGAAATCGAACGCCGGATTGGAGCGAATCGGCCACGGAGAGAGCGTTGACGGCGAAGCCGACACAGCGAGCGAGTGGCTGATAAGCGACATCTTGGGAATGGTTGTTGAATATCGTCTAGTGAGGTTGGACCACCACATAGGTTGAACAACGAACGCAAGGGCCGAGACCCATGGGGCAAGTGAGGACGACGAAGGAGTGACGAACAAAATCCATCTGGCGGGATGGCATGATGCAAAACCAGCACAAACAAAATCTCCCTTTGTCAAAGAAGAGTGCGCACACGTGCTGGTATTGCGAATGCATCATGTGGGTACGAGCGCGGGAAGAGAACGAAGTGAACGACGAAGCGAGCCGCACATGTCCAAAGCGGTGGAGGAACAAGTGTGACGACCACCTAGCGATGCTTTACGAAGGGCGGTGTAGCGAACGCCAACACGGCCCGACGAACTTGATACTCCGAAGCGAGCATGATCCGGAGCGGCTGCGGAGGATGATGCAAGCGAGGGTGTATGGGATGGTGAGCGCAACGCGCGAACGGGTTGGGACGTTGATGAAATGTTAAAGTTAAAAAAAGAGATGAGAGAGAGGTTAGTGCCGCTGCGAGTGATCAACGAGCTTACCGCCATAGGTTGATTGCTGTTGGTTGGAGCCTGATGGTTGTAATTGGCGGGGCGACGATAGGAGCAAGCGGCGCTGGGTTAAGGGGAGGTTTGAAGATTTGAGGGTGTAACTAATAAATATGGGTCAGTTAAGGATCATCAAAAGATCAATGAAATATGGTTCTTTTTACAAGTTACCTAAGAAGATCATTAAGAGTTTTGAAAGAAATAAAATTAATTTAAGTAGTATTAAGCTTTATTTATTATTACAGGAATATGTACATGAAAATCACACTACAATAATTGATCCAGAGTATTTTGGACTTATGAATAAAGAATATAAAATTGATTTAATAGGCGGAATTGAACTGTTGAGGGTATTTGGACTTATTTCTTATCAAACGAATCAGAAAGGCCAGATATTGATATATTTTGATGGTTATTCAGAGGGATTTGATTTCGAGTATGAAGCAGATTAAAGGGATCGGATAATGTTCTGAATTGGGTCGTTTTCCTTCTTAGTATAAATGGTCCAATAGGCTGTTTCATTCTGCAGAACATGAGGTTCGGCCTCTATAACCTCTTGTTTATGCATTGGGTATCCGCTGATAGTTATTGCATACCCAGATTGAAGGTAAGAGACATCCTGAGTGGTGGTTACTGTTCTGCGGATAAACTCCTTAAAAACGCGCTGATCCATCAATCCAGTGAAAGAATAGGGCAAAAGTTGGTTATTCCTGTCGTAGGTTAAGTAAATATTACCAAAGAGTAATTCTAGCTCCTTTTTGGCTGATCTAAATTCTGCCGCTGTTTCCATGTAAAAGATTACACTTTGATAAGGTTCGTGTGATTTTTAATCAACCTTTGGTTGATTTTAAGCCTTTGGCTTAAGTTTAAGATTTTTAATAAAATAAGATGTTTGCTTGGATATGAGCCTTAACTTTTTTTAGGAAATATATTTAAAATAATGCACCCAAGTCCCGATCAGGTTTTTCCTGATCAGGATCTTGGATGCATGACATAAGCCTACTTTTTTTGAGGGGCTAGGATGTTTAGTCTGAAAAGCCACTTCAGTAAGTTGTACCGGTATTAGCCGGGTCTTCCTTCACGTTCCTGTCTCAAGGAACGGCTGTAACGAATGCTAAAAAACAGAACCGAATTGAGTTCGGCGGAAGTATGCACGAGACAATATGCCGGTGACCACAAACCCCACATATTGACTCCACAGCGGTGCGATCTGCGGGATTTTATTCCCGCTTGTTTGTTGGATGCCCAACTAGGCATCTGTCTTATTCCCTCCTGTAAAAGCTCCTAGACAAAAAGAACAGCCCTTGAGGCCTCAGGATCGGAAACCACACGCTGACTTATCGTTTGGCTGAAAGGGATTAGGACCCTTTCCATTATGATATTGATAAGCACAAAGAATTTCTAAAAAAACTTTGCAATTTATATCCTGTGATACGATTGTAAACCTATGACAGATATGTATTTATACATATTTCAGTCTTGACCAGAATCAAAAAGATGGGTAATATTGGATTATGGAAAGGAGGAAAAAACATGAAAAACAGAGTATTTAATAAGGATAACGCCGACAAGCCCCAGACGCTGGGAGATGCGGCAATAGCCTTTATGAAGAAAATTAAGCCCTACATACTGGGAGTGAAAGTATCGGTCATCGTCAATGAAGACCACAGTTTTGCCTTCCAATATGCGGAAACCAACTTGGTCAGTGATGCGCTTCTAGGAATGGAAATACGCCCAGTTGATGATGCTGAACAGAACGAGAAAGAGTCCGAAAAGGCTTAAAAAAGGAGATCAGGTGCAGGTGCCCATAATACCGTAATTGTCCTATCCAGTTTGATAGGCATGATTACGTAACTATGGCCCTGCACTTTGATTTACAGGCAAAGTCCACCATCCGTTGATCTGGTAATTTTTCATGCTTTCCTCTGAAACGAAGCGCCGGATTGATTCCTGCCGGGATATTCTTGTCGGCCAGCTTCCACTGCCCACCGATCAAGTGGAGCTGATTACCCTAGCCCTGATCTACAAGTTTATGGACGATCTGGACGAGCAGAGCGTCCAGCTAGGAGGCAAACGCTCTTTCTTTATCAAGGAACTAGCTGATTTCCGCTGGCGATCCCTCATGCCACAGACTGTATCTGCCGCTGATCGAGTACGCCTTTTTGCCGATGGGTTGGAAGCTCTGGGTGATCCAAAGACTGGCAAACACTTGCCAGAAATGTTTCGAGACATCTTCCGCAACGCCATGCTGAAGTTCCGTGATGGCCGCATCCTGAGCTTGTTCCTCACCGAACTAGACGGATTCGCCTATTCCCATAGCGAGGAGTTGGGCAACGCCTTTGAATATCTCCTGCAAAGCATGGGCGCACAGGGAGATAACGGGCAGTTCCGCACACCGCGACACATCATTGATTTCATTGTGGAAGTGTTGGAACCCAAACCAGAGGACAAGATTTTGGATCCAGCATGTGGCACAGGAGGATTCTTGGTATCCGCCTATAAACATATCCTAGGCAAACACACGTCCAAGGGATCATCTGTTCCCGGCGATCAGCTGTCCCCTGCTAAAAAAGAGAAACTGACCCAGCAACTGAACGGCTACGACATCACGCCGATGATGGTGAAGCTAAGCAAGGTGAACATGTTTCTGCACGGGTTCTCCGATCCCCAGATTCACGAGTACGACACATTGAGTAACGACGCACGGTGGAACGAAAAGTACGACCTGATCATGGCCAACCCGCCGTTTATGACCCCGAAGGGTGGAGTTGTACCACATACCAAGTTCCGAATCGCCGCCAAGAAAGCGGAGGTGCTGTTTACTGATTACATTGCGGAACATCTGACTACGAATGGACGCGCCGGAATCATCGTGCCAGAGGGAATTATCTTCCAGAGTGCGAATGCCTACAGAGCTTTGAGGAAGTTTCTGGTGGAAGATTCGTTGGTGTCAGTGATCTCGTTACCCGCGGGTGTTTTCAATCCGTACTCCGGCGTAAAGACAAGCATCCTGATCTTAGATAAGGGATTGGCCCGACAGAGTGATTCGATTGCATTCTTTAAGGTCGATAATGATGGATACGATTTGGGCGCACAGAGACGCACGATTGATAAGAACGATCTGCCGAGACTGAGCAAAGAAATTCGTGAATATCTGGAAAAGTTGCGTTCAGGAAAAAAGATCTCCGATAAAGATGAATTGCATATCGTCTCAAAAGAAAAGATTGCTGCTAACGGAGAATTTAATCTTGGTGCTGAAAGGCACAGAGATGAGAAAATCTGTAAAGGAAAGTGGAACTACGTAGAACTCGGTGAAGTCTCCGTTGTGGACTGGGGGAATACCGAGCTTACGAAGTCATCATATGCGGAAAATGGGCCATATCTTGCGGTGAGTGCGACTGGATGCGACGGGAGAATATCGCACTTTGAACATGAACCGTATGTGACAGTAATTTCCGCCATTGGCGCCTTGTGCGGAAAACTCTTCCTTCCGACAGAGCGGTTTACAGCAATCAAAAACACAATGACGGTAACTGCAAAAACCGAGACCCTTAATCCCAAGTACCTGTTTGCAGTTCTCGCAAGCAATAAATTACCAAAGCGTGGTGCTGCACAACCATTTATCGCAAAAGGTGACGTTTTAACTTACAAGATCCCACTTCCGCCGCTTTTAACCCAAAAAGAGATCGTTGCGGAGATTGAGGGCTATCAGAAGGTCATTGATGGCGCACGGGCAGTAGTCGAAAACTACAAGCCGCACATAACGATTGATCCGAAGTGGCCAGTGGTGGTGCTGGGGGATGTTCTGAAATTATCCAGCGGACGAGGACTTACAAAAACCGACATGAAAGAAGGAGGATACCCAGTTTATGGCGGGAACGGAAAAACAGGAACACATTCCGAGTTCTTTCAGAAGGAGCCTAATATTGTTATTGGGCGTGTTGGCGCATATTGCGGATCTGTGCACATTACAGAACCGAATGCATGGATAACAGATAACGCGCTCTACGTTACTGAGTTTAAACAAGAAATTGATCTAAGGTTCCTCGCCCAGTCTCTGATTCAATTGAATATAAACCAATTTGCTAAGGTCGGAGGCCAGCCTTCTATTTCCCAGACGACAGTCAGCGAAAGGAGTATATCTATTCCGCCTCCTTCTGCTCAAAAGGCTATCGTCGCTCAACTCGAAGAGGAACAGACAATGGTCAACGCCAACAAGGAGTTGATCGCTCGATTTGAAAATAAGATTCAAGCAGTGATGGACAGAGCATGGGGCGGCGGAATTGCCGATTAGCCATGCCATCGGAAGCACAAGCCCGAATCACGATTAATCGGCTCCTTGAGGAAGCCGGTTGGAGGCTAGACAACAGCACTGGCAAGTCCGCCAACGTAGTCTGCGAACATCGGACATCAGGCCAGAAGTTTAAGCCGACGGATGATCTGGGGAATGACTTTGAATCTGCGCCAAACGGATTTGTGGATTACGTCCTACAGAACAACGATGGACGAGCTGTGGCTGTGGTGGAGGCAAAGAAGGAAAGCATTGATCCCCTATCCGCCAAGGAACAGGCGCGGGACTACGCAAACAACCTCGGTGTGGCGCATATTTTCCTAAGTAACGGTCTAATCCACTACTACTGGAATCTCCGACAAGGTAACCCCGTAAAGGTTTCCCGCTTTCTCCCTTTGGAACTGTTAGGCAAGGCGGCTGATTGGAAGCCGGACAGTCAAAAGCTGAAGGCTGTGAAGGTGGATGAGAACTATGTGGCCGTATCCCAAGACAGTGATTGGTTGAAGTACACGGATGCGGAAAAGAGTGTGGCAATGAAGAACAAGAAGATCCGTCTGCTGCGGGATTATCAGGTTGCAGCCATTCATGCCCTGCAGAAGGCGGCAACGCCAGAACAGCATCGCTACTTGTTCGAAATGGCTACTGGCACAGGCAAAACCTTGTTAAGTGCGGCTGTGGCGAAGCTGTATCTGCGAACGGATAACGCCCATCGGATTCTTTTCCTAGTGGATCGATTGGAGCTGGAAAAACAGGCAGAAAAGAACTTCACCGCGTATTTGGCTAAGGACGGGATACAGACGGTGATCTTTAAGCAACGGCGGAGCGACTGGAAACAGGCGCAAGTAGTGGTGACGACGATCCAAAGTCTGAGTAAGAACAATCGGTTCCTGAATGATTTCGCACCCAGCGATTTCCAGTTGATCATTAGCGATGAGGCGCACCGGACGATCAGCGGAAATAACCGAACGATCTTTGAATACTTTATCGGGGCGAAGCTTGGGCTGACGGCCACGCCGAAGGATTATCTGAAGGGTGTGGATAGCGGGAATCGGGAAGTGGATCCGCGGGAGATGGAAAAGCGGATGTTGCTGGATACGTACCGGACATTCGGATGTCCAAACGGGACGCCGACATTCCGGTTCAGCCTGATGGATGCAGTGCAGCATAAACCGCCGTACTTGGTGAATCCGTACACGTACGATGCCCGGACGGAGATCACGACGCAGTTGTTGTCAGACGAAGGATACTCCGTGGTGGTTCCGGCCTCGGAAGATGGCGAAGAAGTAGAGCTGACCTTCACGGAAAAGAGTTTTGAGCGGAAGTTCTTTTCGGAGGAAACGAATCGGAGCTTTGTGAAATGTTTTCTAGATCATGCCAAGGCGGATCCGATTACGGGCGAAGTCGGCAAATCGATCCTGTTTGCGGTGAATCGGCGTCATGCGACGAAGTTGGTTCAGGTATTAAACGAAGAGGCGACCAAGAGATGGCCGGAGGCGTATGGGTCGGGATCCAGCTTTGCCGTGCAGGTTACGTCGGACATTCCGGGCGCCCAGCAGATGACGATGGATTTTGCGAACAACAACATGAATGGGAAATCCAAGTGGCGGAGTCGGGATTTTCCGGACTACAACACAAGTCGGACAAGAGTGTGTGTGACTGTGGGGATGATGACGACGGGGTATGATTGCGAAGATCTGCTAAATGTGGGATTGGTTCGGCCTATTTTCTCGCCAACGGACTTCATCCAGATCAAGGGACGCGGAACGAGGCTGTATGAGTTTGAGTATGGCGAAAAGAAAGCAGCCAAGAATGGGTTTGGATTGTTTGATTTCTTTGCGAACTGCGAATACTTCGAGGAGGACTTTAATTACGACGAGGAACTGAAGGTACCGAAACCCGGCGCTAGGGGAGACGAGGATGACGAGAACGGCGGTGGTGGGGTTATTGTTCTTCCGCCGATCACGGACACACACACTCATACAGGGGCGGATGCGGTGATGGGAGTGCAGGAGATAGCAGTAGGGCCGGATGGGATGAGGATTGATCGGGAGATGTTCCGAGCCAGAGAACGGTTTGCCCGGCAGACAATGGATCTGCTTCAGCAAGTGCCGGAGTTGAAAGAAGCGATGGAGTTGGAGAACCTTGCCCTATTGGAAACACAGGTGCAGGAAAGGTTGTTTAACAAACCCGAGGAGTATTGGAATTTGGAGAAACTGCAGGATTTGTATCGGACGACGGATCGAAAGCCGACATTACGGGAGATCCTATCGTTGGTACTGGACATCATTCATAAGATTCCGAATCGGGATGAACTGGCAACCGAGGCTTTTGAGAAATACCGAGCCACGCAGGAGTTTCTGGCGACCCATGCACGTGAGGTGAGGACGGTTTTTATGTCCTATGTCCTGAATCCAGCAATTCGGGAGCTAGTCAAAGCACGGAAATTTGCGGAGTTGGCCGCAAGAGATGCGGGATTACACAGCTCGCTAGTGAAATTGGAAAAAGATGAGCGGGAAAACCTCTTAAACTATCTGCAGAACAGCATGAATATGGGCGGGATTGAAGGCACTGCGAATTAAGACGAAGACAGGCCTTATACCGGCCTAAAGAGCAGCAGACTCTAATAAATATATCCTTAAATGGATATATATGTTGATTTATAATGACTTATAACAGGTATTATTGTGCAATATGTTAATTAACAATGATTTAAAGATCAATTTTATTTTATAAAATGAGGCTATCATGAATTTACTAAAAGTCAAGGCCAATATAGACCTAAACATATGATAGGTAATAATTTATATAAGCAAAAATCTTGTAAAAAAAGTAAATTCTTTGTAATATGAAACTATGCAAAATACTAAACATAACAAAATACAGCCCTCAAAAGGGGCGAAAACTGAACCGCAACCCCAAACCAGCACTTGTACTGGCCCAGAGGATGAAAAGGCACAGCTGATTCAATCCATACGGTCTCGGTGCCTTGAATTGATACATGATGCTAGAGGCGTAGTCCCCGGATTAAGAATCGTGGGGGTATTCAGCCTTCACGATGCGATTGCCGAACAGACAGCCGCAAGCTTGCTCTGCTACGACACTCTGGGAGTCGTGTCTCAAAGGCTGACTGACGATCTTGAGAGGAAAATAGCCTGTGCCCGTGATGATGATGAAGAAGATTACATCTGCGATGATTGTCGCGCTGAAATGGAACAGATCGCTAAACAACAGAAAGAGGAATTGGCTGAAGAGGAGAGGGAGGAACAGCCATGAAGGAAGATTCCAAGTTGCATGATCCCTTTGCTTTTTTGGACGAGCAGCCCGAGCCGCAGGTGCCAGCTAAACACACGCCTGAGTCGCTCAGGAAACGCTGTCAGGAGCTTTTAAATGATGCCGACGGGGTGGTTCCGGGCATGAGAATCATCGGACTATTTAGCATGAAGGATCCGATGTTTGTTCAACTGGCGGAAAACGAGTTCTGCAATCATATGTTGTCGTATCTTTCCGAAGAATGCGCGGGAGTGGCCAGAGATACGGATTACCGACGAATCGATGATGAATTATCTCCCAAGGGTCTTGAGGACGATATGCCGACCATGGATGAGCTGGACTCAGAAAAGGATGACATACTCGGATGAAAAAAATAAAAGACGCAGAACTGACGGCGGAACAACTGGATGAAGTAAATGCGATTGTCGGCATGATGAAAATGCTTAAGAAGGTGGGGAAAGCATTTGAAGGCTTTCGAATCATCCTGATACCAACTTACGGTAAACCATTTGTTGCACAGGCATCCCGAACGGAGAGAGGCGAGGAGTTGCTGGAGGCTGTCACGGCACAGTGCATGACGGCACCTTACTCTTGGGGTACGCATCAGCATGGTGGAAAGGATGAGGCCGATGAAGCGGAATAGTTCGGAGACAAAAATAAATGCTGTCTGGAATGAGGAGATGATTCTCGTTCCAAGAAGCTCGGTGAAACCGCTCTTGGTTACGATCAGGCAAGCACAGTACATGCTGGGCAATGTCTGTGACAAGACGGTGAGAAGAATGATCCAATCTGGAAGGCTATCGAGGGCGATGTTTTCTCGAAAGATTCTGATCCCCTACGCGGAAGTGGAAAAGATCGCTAGGGATACGAATTTAGCAGTTCTCGACGCGTGAAACGGCTTCTTGTTCGGCGGCGGTGTTGGATTCCGAGATTACTTCCGAATAGGTGCTGAGAATAAGGATCCCACCGTCGGAGTGGCCCTGCCATTGGGAGATTACCTTTAGATCCACAAGGTTCCGCAACCAATGAGTGATCCGCATCCCGCGGAGATCCCGCTGGGAGTAAGGAGGGAAGCCGAGGGCTTTGGTAGCTGCGGAAAGGCCTTTCTTGCCGTCCTTCATTGAAAAGACGAATTCATCAGCGCTGGGTTCTCTGCCTAGTTGGGCTTTTCGACGTTCCAGTAAGGGCAAAAGAGTGTTTTTGAAAAGGGGAACATGGAAGTAGCGTTTTGTTTTCTGGCGTTTGAACTGAATTCTTTTCTTTTGAAAATCCACATTCCCCCAGCGAAGGTTACCTGCCTCTGCTTGGCCGACGGCTGCGGTGCCGAGGAACTCAATAAAATCAGCGCTCTCAGACCCATGCGGATTGAGTTTGTTGGAACGCATGTGAGCAATGATTTGGTTGAATTGATCTAGTGATGGGACAACCCGACTGACCTTGTCGTTTCTGCGACGTTTGTTCCGGGCTTCGTGGTAGGGATTAGCACCGATGACCTTAAGTGCTACGGCATGATCAAAGAGGCTTTTGAGGAATCCTGAATAAGTGTTGTAGGTTCTGGGGCGAAGTTTACCGAACTGGTTGGAAAGCCATATATCCAGATCCCCGCCAGTGATTGAAGTGACTTTATGGTTTCTGCCTTGGGGCCAAGTATCGGTGAGGCGCGTAAGAAGGCTTTTTTGGTTTTTGCAGGTGCTGTGGGATTTGGTGCCTAGGGTTTCGAGATAGCTTTGGACAAGACTACCAAGAGTAACTGAGCCTTTCTTTGGATCCGTCTTAGCGAGCTGGGTTTTATAGACGGCCAGTTTACGTTCTGCGGTTTTGCGATCAGTAGTTTTAAGACTTTTACGAACTTTCCTTTGCTTGCTGGTTAACTGAAGGTGGTATATTCCAGATACTTCATGTTTGTACAAACCAGCCACACCAGAGATTTTTTGAAGGCGCTGCCGAGTGCTTTTGGCGGAGTCCATACGGAAAATCTGGGGGTGACATTTGGGGGTGACAAGCAGAATTCTCAGTATCTGCAAATAACTGTAGTTACAGAGTAAATGGGGGTATAGCTCAGTTGGTAGAGCGTCTCGTTCGCAATGAGAAGGTCTGGGGTTCGAATCCCCATACCTCCAAATCAAAGTGTGGAGGTGTCATCTGCAAATCCGCGGAGCGGGGTGAGAGGGCGGGCGGGTAGAGTTTAAGAAACTTTTCGGCAGATGGTCAGCCTGACAAGTCCCAGCGACATCGAGCGTGCGAAGAGAAGTTTCAGGCTTGCAGCATGTAGTTCTTGGTGAAGGGCCGAGGGTGATGGGAATCGGGAGATACTTTCAGCTAGATAGCGAAAGGAATCGCCTTGGCGGCTGAGGAGTTGGGCGGCCCAGGGCATGAAATGAAACAGGTAAAAGTTCCAAAAGAATTTCCATGGAAAAGGAGGAGGATTGAATTCCAGCAGGGCAAAGATCCCGCCTGGTTGAAGGACTCGGTGGATTTCCGAAAGGCCCTTGGGGCGGTCGGCAAAGTTACGCAGTCCGAAGGCGAGGGTAGCGGCATCCATCGTTTGATCCGGGAAGGGGAGGTTGAGGGCATCGCCTTCCACGGTTTGTTTTACCCCTCGGGCTTTTGCCTGATCGAGAAGAGGCCGGCAGAAATCCAGGGCGATCACCTCGGCAGAGGGAAATTCTTTTTGCAGAAGCAGACTGACATCGCCAGAACCGCAGGCCAGATCGAGGATTTTTTTTGGGGACTGCGGGCGGAGGGAGGCGACCAGTTTTTTTCGCCAGGCAACATCGAGGCCGAGGCTAAAGAGCCGATTGTAGCGATCGTAAAAGGGTGCGAGATCGCCGAAAAGAGTGCGGATCCGCGTGGCGTGATCGGGCGTGTTCAGCTGGCGGTAGATTTGGCAGGGGACGAGGGGGAAGTCGTCGTAAAGGTTAGATTTTCCTTGTCTGCACCCACTTTGACGCGATCTCCGGCTTTAATCTTTCCACGGATGACTTCCTCGGCGATCGGATCCTCCAGATATCTTTCGATCGCTCGGCGCAGCGGACGGGCGCCGTAAACGGGCTCGTAGCCTTTCTCGATAAGGAAAGTAGAGGCTTCGGGGGTAAGTTCGATTTCCACGCCTTTTTCGCGAACCCGGGCTGCCACTTTGGCAACCTCGAGGGAGACGATCTTAGAAAGGTCTTCGCGGGTAAGAGAGTGAAAGACGATCTGATCGTCGAGTCGATTGAGGAACTCCGGTTTGAAGATTTTTTTCGTTTCTCCGAGAATCTTTTCCTTAATCGCGTTGTAGTCCTGCTCGTGGACAGGAGTGCCGAAGCCCATCACGTTGCCCTTGCGAATCAGCTCCGCTCCCACGTTGGAGGTCATGATGATGATGGTGTTTCGGAAATCGACCTTTCTGGCAAGGCTGTCGGTCACTTGCCCGTCCTCGAGGATTTGGAGAAGCACATTCCAAACATCAGGATGGGCCTTTTCGATTTCATCAAACAGAACGACGCAGTAGGGGCGACGACGGACTTTTTCGGTCAACTGGCCACCTTCCTCGTAGCCTACATAACCCGGAGGGGAACCGATCAGACGAGAAACGTTAAACTTTTCCATGTATTCGGACATGTCGAGTTGAACGAGCGCATCTTTTTCTCCAAATACTTCCTCCGCCAAAGCTTTTGCAAGGTGGGTTTTGCCGACTCCAGTCGGACCTAGGAAGATAAAGGAGCCAATGGGGCGTTTCGGGTCTTTGAGGTCAGCACGAGAGCGGCGAAGCGCTTTCGCGAGGGCCTGAACGGCTTCGTGTTGCCCAATGACACGAGATTGGAGGGTTTCTCCGATATTGAGGAGTTTTGAGAGATCGCCTTCTCCCATTCGCGTGAGAGGGATGCCTGTCCACTTGGATATGACGTGTTTGACATCCTCCTCGCCGACATCGACAACAATTTCATCGCGCTTCTTGCGCCATGCATTCAAATCATTTTCCAGCTTTGCGGTAGCCTCTTTTTCGCGATCCCGAAGAGCGGCGGCTTTTTCAAAGTCTTGCGCTTTGATGGCAGCCTCTTTTTCCGCACGGATAGTCTCGATTTCGCCCTCGGCCAATTTGAATTCTGCCGGGCGGATACTAGCGGCAATCCGGCATCGCGAACCCGCTTCGTCCATGACATCGATCGCTTTATCCGGAAGGTATCGGCCTGTGATGTAGCGTTCGCTGAGGCGAACCGAGGCGGCGATGGCTTCATTTGAAATCTTGGCGTGGTGATGTTCCTCATATTTCGCACGTAGACCGTGGAGAATGGCGATCGCTTCATCGATGGATGGGGCATCTACCCGAACAGTTTGGAATCTGCGCTCGAGGGCGGAATCTTTTTCGATGTATTTACGGTACTCGTTCATGGTGGTGGCCCCGATACACTGCAGTTCACCGCGGGAGAGGGCAGGCTTGATGATATTCGAGGCATCCATGGCGCCCTCGGCCGAGCCTGCACCTACGAGCGTGTGAAGCTCATCGATAAAGAGGAGAACGGATTTCAGCTTTCGAATTTCCTCCATGACAGCTTTGATGCGCTCTTCGAACTGGCCACGATATTTTGTGCCCGCCACCATGAGGGCTAGGTCGAGAGTAATCACTTTTTTGTCGCGAAGAATTTCGGGAACATTGCCTGAAGCGATCTCTTGGGCCAGGCCTTCCACAATCGCGGTTTTTCCAACTCCTGCTTCGCCGATAAGGACGGGATTATTTTTGGTTCTACGGCAAAGAATTTGCACTACGCGTTCGATCTCATTTTTGCGGCCGATAACGGGGTCCATCTCCCCTTTGCGGGCGAGCTCTGTGAGGTCGCGACCGAAGGCTTTGAGGGCAGGGGTTTTGATATCTTTGCGAGCGCCGGAGGAGCCTGTGGAGGCCGCGGCTTCTCCATTTCCAGCGGGGGACTCTTCCATTCCACCTGCGGGTTCTCCCCCCTCCTCGAAATTAGGATCAAGTTCCTTGAGAACTTCTTGTCGGGCTCTTTCGATATCGACCTCGAGAGATTTCAGAACGCGGGCGGCCACTCCATCACCTTCGCGAAGGAGGCCTAAAAGAATGTGTTCAGTGCCGACATAGGAGTGATGAAGGGCTTTCGCCTCTTTGCTGGCTAAGGCGAGAACCTTTTTGACTCTTGGGGTGTAGGGAATGTTGCCTGTGACTTTGGTGTCAGGACCTGTTCCAACCTGTTTTTCTACTTCCATCCGGACCGTTTCGAGATCCAACCCCATTTTCTGGAGGACATTGACGGCGACACCTTGGCCCAGCTTGATCAAGCCGAGGAGAATATGCTCCGTGCCCACATAGTTGTGGTTAAAGCGGTCGGCCTCCTTGCGGGCAAGGGCGAGGACTTGTTGTGCGCGGGGGGTGAAATTGTTCACAGGAAGGATATTAACCCAAGTTGGTTAGAGGTGCAATTTACGCATCGCGGGTTCGGCAATGCCTTTGAGTTTCTCGCGAAGAAGATCGGCACGGAAGGCGTCCCGTTCCTCTGCCCCCAGTTTCTTCTGTGAAGCCTGCTGGAGATGGGCGGGTTGAGTGGAAATAAGGAGAGTATCGAGCTTGGGCTTGAGAGTGGCGGGGAGGAGGACGAGGTCTGCCGCTAATCTGAGTAGGCTGAGAAGATTGAGGGCTTCCTTGGAGGAGATGGAGTAGGAGTGAAGGACTATGCCGTAGGAGCGGCCAACCTGATCGGCAAGCATGCGACCTTTTTCTTGGATCAGTTTTTGGCGGGCGTTGTTTTCGAGCTCGGTAAGTTGGCGAACCACTTTGACGAGACGATCTAGGATCTGGCGTTCCGATTCGCCCAAGGTTGTTTGGTTGGAAATTTGGAAAAGATTTCCAAGAGCTTCGGTTCCTTCGCCGTACAGGCCTCGAACGGCCAGGCCTAGTTGATTGACCGACTTAATGACCTGGTTGATCTGCTCGCCTAATACGAGTCCAGGGAGATGCAGCATGGCGGAGGCGCGCATTCCGGTGCCGACATTGGTCGGGCAGGCAGTGAGGTAGCCAAGGGAGGGCGAGAAGGAGAATTCGAGTTTGTCCTCGAGGGCCGTGTCGAGTTTGTCGGCTGCATCCCACGCTTCGAGAAGGTGGAAACCTGGGCGGAGGGCTTGGAGGCGAATATGATCCTCTTCATTGATCATTACGGAGAGGGATTCGTCCCCATTTACAACGAGGCCACTTCCGGCGTTTTTTGCGGCGTGCTCGCGACTGATGAGGTGTTTTTCGACCAAGAGCTGTTTGTCGAGCGGAGTTAATGTTTCCATCGCGACAGAAACTTTGGCAGGGCGCATGCAGGTGAGGTCTGAAACGGCAGGTTGAATGGTTTCTAAAAGTTTGAGGCGATCGGCTTTTTTCAGCCAACCTGGGAAGGCAAAACTTTTTACATTTCTGGCAAGGCGAACCCGACTGGAAATGACAATACCCGAATCCACTTCGGGAGCGGGGGTGGCGGCGGAGTGTCCGTTTTCCGCTTTCATAGAGATTGAGATTACCTTTGGAAGGTGGGGTTGGCAACGGGTTGCGCGGAAGCGCGGGTTGACGAAGCGAATAACCCTCGGGACGATGGTGGGATGGCAGCAACCCGGACAACAGACTATGCGGTGAGGGCTCTGGTGGCTTTGGCCCTGGAGGGGGGAAGTGGAAGGGTGAAGCAGGCTTCGGCCTTAGCACAGGTTTCGGGCACTCCTGGAAAGTTTATGGAGCAGGTTTTACGGTGGCTGAGGCAGGGTGGATTTGTAACCAGTCGCCGTGGGTCGGGGGGTGGATATGAGTTGGCGCGTCCTGCGGAAAAGATACGAATGAGTGAGGTGGTGGCATGGGTGGATGGCGGGAGAAATGCCAGAGGAGTTGCGCGAGAAGATGCGGTGGGGGAGGTGTGGGGAAAGTTGCAGAGTGATGCGGCGGGTGCGGCGAGCAAGGTATTGGCGGCGGAGACCTTGGCGCGCCTCGTGGAAAGAGTGCGTGCTAAACTGGCGGCCAAGGGAAGAACGACCGAGTATCAGATCTAAAGGGGCACGGCTTGCCCTGCCCTACGTTCCGTTTCATACTCCAATGCTATGGCTTGGGGAAATTCCTGGAATCGATGGCAAGGTGCGGAGGGGCCTATTTTCATGGTTGGTAATTTCCGTGTGGATTTAACGACTCTTTTGGTTGGGCTTCATGCCATGTCTATGGCGGTGGGGGCTGTGGCGATGGCAGCGGGTTTAGGGGCGTGGGTGAACGCCGGGGTATTTTCTGCTGCCCAACTTGCAGAAGGACATGTGTGGACGTTGGTGACGTATCCCTTTGTCCACGACATTCGTCAGGAGGGAATTTGGTTTGCGTTCGAAATGCTGATGTTTTTCTGGTTTGGGCGAGAGGTGGAATCGGCGATGGGGAGAAAATCCCTAGGGCTTCTTTATGCGGGATTGACTGTGGGACCCGCCTTGCTGATCGCGGGGCTAGCTCCGTGGCTAGGTTCGGTTGTGATGGCTGGATCGGGCACGATCCACTTTGCGGTCTTTCTCGCGTTTTGCGCTTTGCATCCTGGAGCTCAGTTTTTCTTTGGGCTTTCGGCCAGGTGGGTGGGGTGGATCCTCATGGCGGTGTATAGTTTAACGTACTTTGCGGGTCGGGATTGGTTGGGAGGAGTTCAGCTTTGGACGACGGGGCTCATCGCGGTGGCTTGGGTTCGGGCGGGAGGGGTTAGTTGGCCGCAGATTTCTTTTGGAAAGCGTCCGAAAAACACCGCCAAGAAAAAGGCAGCTCCCAAAAAGACAGGGTTGGTCCCGCTGGAAAAAGTAGATCCGATTTTGGAGAAGATTTCGCGGGAGGGGATGGACTCCTTGACGGCGGCAGAGAAGAAACTTTTGGAAGAGGCACGGGCCAAGCTGATGCAAAAAGATCGCTCCAGCGGTTCGATGCGTTGACGGAGCGGAATGGCCCTCAATTCCACAAGTGAAGTTGTCGACCGAGTGGATGGGGCGAACTGGAGGCCAAAGGAGGAGGGCACGCTCTGTTTTGTAATCCAGGGCGGAGAGATTTTGTTGATTGAGAAAAAGCGGGGGTTGGGGGCGGGAAAGGTGAATGGGCCTGGCGGAAGACTTGAAAAAGGGGAGACAGCGGAGCAGGCCGCGATTCGCGAGACGCAGGAGGAGGTTGGAATTACGCCCACGGGAGTGCAGTGGGCGGGGGAACTACGTTTTCAATTTCGCGACGGGTACTCCTTGCACTGTACGGTGTACCGAGCTTCGGGTTGGGAGGGAGAGTTGATGGAGACGGCGGAGGCCAAACCGTTTTGGGTTCGAACGGATCAAATTCCCTACGACCGGATGTGGGCGGATGACGAGCAGTGGATGCCCCGATTGTTGTCTGGGGAAAAGTTTCGGGGGTGGTTCGAATTTGACGGGGACCGGATGGAGTGGTCGAAAATGGAGAAGGCATGAGCCGCCGAGTATTGGTGACGGGGGCGGCGGGGTTCATCGGGTATCATTTGAGCGAGCGGCTTCTCCAGCAAGGGGATGAGGTCGTTGGTTTGGACAACCTGAACGATTACTACGAGGTCAGTCTGAAAGAGGCGAGATTGAGCAGGCTACAAAAGAGTCAGAAGTTTCAGTTTTTGAAGACGGACCTTGGGGACCGGACGGGGGTGGAGAAAATTTGGCATGAGGTGAAGCCCGAGGTGGTCGTGCATCTGGCGGCGCAAGCGGGAGTGCGTTACAGCCTGACGCATCCCCATGCCTATGCTCGTAGCAACCTGGAGGGGATGTTGGATGTGTTGGAGGCGTGTCGAGCGCAGAAGACACCCCATTTGATCTTTGCGAGTTCAAGCTCTGTGTATGGACTGAATCAAGGAATGCCATTTTCCGAAAAAGATAATGTGGATCACCCCATTTCTCTGTATGCCGCGACGAAGAAGGCGAATGAGTTGATGGCACACTCGTATGCGCATCTGTACGGAATTCCCTGCACAGGCTTACGGTTTTTCACGGTGTATGGTCCGTGGGGTCGGCCCGATATGGCCTATTACAAATTCACTCAGGCAATTTTAGCTGGGAAAGAGATCGAGCTTTTTGGAGAGGGGAAGATGCGGCGGGATTTCACCTATGTGGATGATATTGTTGAGGGGATCGTTCGATTGACGAAAAAACCGGCAACCGGAAATGCGCGATGGGATGGGAAGAAACCGGACCCTGCCACGAGTCCCGCCCCGTATCGGATTTATAATATTGGAAATAGTGAGCCAGTGGAGTTGGGCAGATTTGTGAAGGCGATTGAGGTAGCCACGGGTAAGAAGGCAAAAGTGATCATGAAGCCCGTGCCTGCTGGGGATGTGATGGCGACAGCAGCGAAAGTCGAGGACTTAGGGGAGGCGGTGGGCTTTCGGCCGGAAACCTCGATTGAGGACGGCATCAAGAGGTTTGTGGATTGGTACCGAAGCTACGCACAGGTTTAGTGGCTGCTTGAAAAGGAGTCTTTCCAAGGGCAAACAACGCCTGAACCTCAAAATTGAGGTCTAGCGAAGCTAATTCGGCGGTCGCGTGAAGTCTGGATCGGAACATCCAGACTCAAGAGCCGAGACCGAGTTTATTTAGCTTTTTTGAGGAGAGGCAGACCGGTGCGTTCGTTCTCGGTCACGACATAGCCTTCGGGAAGGGCATCCACAGCACCAGCGCCGGGGGCGGAAGCGAAATAGTAAAGGGTGACGGTCGCTCCGCCACGGAGGGTCTGCTGGCGACTGTGAAGGTAGTACGTTTTTCCGTTTTTCTTGCTGGCGCTGCTGAATGACATAAGAGGTTTCTCCTTTGGTTGTGCGACCGAACTGGCCGCTAAGGGATAGTTTGCGTTCTGGTAGGGATTTGAAAACTCTTTTATTCCACTTCCTCACAATGGATGGGGGATGGTTTCTCGGCTTGCCGAGGTCGATTAGAGGAGCAGAATTAACCCATGATCACACGTCGCGGATTCCTAGGGTTGATTCCAGGGTTGGGTTTGGCGAAGAGCTGGGCGGTTGGCGGGGGGGTTCCAACTCGGAAGTTCGGCCGGTATGACGAGAGGGTGAGTGTTCTTGGCTTCGGAGGTCATACTTTGGGGTTGGCCAAAGACATTTCCGAGGCGACAAGGATTGCGCATGAGGCGGTGGAGCGTGGCGTAACGTTTTTTGATAACGCCCCGTGTTATCATGGGGGCCGGGCTGAGGAGTGGATGGGACAAGCTCTGCAAGGAATTCGGGACAAAGCATTTGTCATGACGAAGTGCTGCACTCACAACAAGCCTTTGCCCGAGGGCGGAAAAGAGGGGGCGATGAAGTGTTTGGAGGATTCGCTCCGCCGCCTCAAGACCGACCGAGTGGATCTATGGATGTTGCACGCCATAGAAAAAGCGGAGGAGGTAGACAAGTTTTACGGACCAGGCGGGGCGGCTGAAGCGTTTGATCTAGCGAAGAAGCAGGGCAAGGTGCGCTATTTGGGATTTACGGGGCACACCAATCCTGCGTTTCACCGAAAAATTTTAGATGGTGGATATCCCTTCGATGCATCCCTTCAGCCGGTTTCGGCGTTGGGAACCCTTGATTCACGCGAATTCGAGACCGAGATAATTCCTGAGCTGGCGAAACGGCAGATCGCGGTGATCGGGATGAAAGGGTTTGGTGGAAGCAAGCGATCAGGCGAGAAGGGATTAATGACAGCGGAGAAGGTGATGCGCTACTCACTTAGCTACCCAGAAGTCTGTACGCATCTGATCGGGGTGGATAAATTTGAGTATGTGGATCAGGCGGTGGTGGCTTCATCCAAGTCTCCGATGGATGCGGCCGAACGAAAAGCATTTGCCGAGTGGTGCGATCGGATGGGGGGGGCGGCTTATGCGATGCATGCACAACCCGGGCATCAAGATGGGGCGTGTTGTGGTAGTTCTGCCGTAGCCTAATAAGCTTTTCTTTTTCGTGAGATTCGCCCTTTTGGTTTTGGGTTACGCCATTTCGATGGCTGGATCCAATCTTCTTTTTAAAATGGCCGCCTCCAAGAGCGGAACAGAATGGTGGCTATGGTTTCTCGCCGGGAATGTGGCGGGGTTTGGTTGTCCCGTGCTGATCACTTACGCCCTGCGTGAAGAAAGTCCCCAACTGGTCTATGCCTTCACGCTCGGATCGGGTTTTGTCCTGTTGCAGTTGGCCGCCTGGTGGTGGTTCAAGGCGCCCGTTACGGGCATGCAATTAGGTGGGCTCGCGATGACGGCGGTGGGGTTGGTGATGTTGCAGTTGGGGCGGGCATAGAAAAATTGTATCGGTTGGGATACCATCTCTTGTGAAGAGCGGGGAGAACCTCCTGAAAACAGCCTTGCAAAGCATTGCCAATCAATGAATTACACGGGGTCAGAGGTCTTGTAAACTATTGGTAATGAGGGCTTTGCAGGGGAGTTTTTTGATTATGGGGTCAGAGGTCGAAATTTTACAGAGAGCCCACGGCCAACGCGACGGCCGCTAGAAGGAGTGCTGCCCCTGTGAGGCGGAGAATAAGAATGCGGCGATCGTTTGCGGCGGCCCCTCCTCCTGCGGCTCCTTCCAGTAGAACGGCCCAAAGACCGCGTGCGGCGTAAACGACGTTTGTGGCTGTGGCATGGCCAAAAATTCCAATGACCAAAATGACCAGGGAAGTCTGAAAACCGATCACTGCGGAACCGCCAATCGTGCTTGGGCGTGAGGAAGCAGGAAGAAGGGCCTGCAGCGAACTTGGGTGACGAAGGCGGGAGATAAACAGCAAAGGGGTCAGGAGGGCAAGGGTGGAAAACATTAGGGGTTGAAACCAGCCAACTCCGAGAAGGCGGGCAAATTTTTGAACTACGATGTCGGTCAGTGCGAAAAAGAAGGCGGCGAGTAGAGCCCAGAAGGTTGTGGCCCGGTCGAATTTTCTAGGCCACCAAGATTTTGCCAAGGGAGTGGGGGTGATGGAAAGAAGCGCCACGGCAAGGCTGGTGAGAACGGCTCCTGCCATGAGTCCTGGGGTGATCGGATCCTCCAAAAACAAAGAGGTTAGAACAGCAACAAAAACGGTTTTTGTGCCTAGAAGAGGTGTGGCATGGGATAGGTCGCCATGAGAAAGGGCGCGGATGGCACAGATACGGCCCAGAAAGAGAGCGGTTCCGGCAAGAATAGCGCCCCAAAATCCGGAAGCGTTGGGTTGCCCTGGAAAAAAGAAAATGAGGGGCGCGGACCAACCGGCCATCGAGAGATTGGATAGGGCGGTGACCATGCTGGGGCGGGCTCCGCGACGGAGGCCCAGTTTCAGCCCCCATGAACCAACGGCGTAAAGCAGCGAGGCGAGAAGAGGCAAGGCCAGGGGCATTCGTGGAGAATGCACCCAAGGGCGTTGGGGTGCAAAGGGCGAGACTTGATTGTGGGCGCCAGTGTCGTTAGGAAAAGAGGGTGGTTCGCGAATTTATCCCCGTCCTTTTTTCCTTGGGAATGGCCTTAGCCATTGCTTTAGGAGGAATTGGTCTGGGCATCCTGATTGGGAAAGTGGGTCGTAGGAATAAGGGCAAGGACATGGCGTATGAGTGTGGTAAAGACCCGATCGGATCTCCCTCAGCCCGTTTTTCAGTGAAGTTCTATCTCGTTGCGATGATTTTTATTCTGTTCGATATCGAGGTAATTTTTATGTATCCGTGGGCTGTCAGCTTGATCGGATTTAAGGAGAGCGGTTTAGGGTGGCAGGTATTTGGACTGATGCTGGCGTTCGTACTTTTGGTGGAGGTGGGACACCTCTACGCCTACAAAAAGGGCGTATTCGATTGGAATAAGCGGGGCTGAGGCGAATTACAGTTTCAGCACTACGGGATCGCCAGCCTTGATTCCGAGCTCTCGGGCGGCGTTTCCCTGATTGATGGCGATTTCGAATTCACCATCGCTGTTGATCAGGGCAAAGAGGCGATTGGCAGGGGCGTCGGCATAAGTACGCAGATAGGGTAAGGAGAGGGACTTGCCTTTGATGGTTACGCTGAGAAGTTGACCCACTTTTAGCTTTCCGAGTTCAGACCCAGGAATGTTAGTGAGAATATTTCCGTAGTGATCGACAAAGAGAACTTGGCCTTTGGCGAGGCTTGTCATAACCGTGGCCGTATTTCGGGGCAGGCGGAGGATCTTTTCTGCCTTGGGCCCTGTAGATTCGAAAGAGCCTGAATTCACCAACCGTGCGGCTGTAGGGCCAAAAATATCACGAGCGTGGAACGTGGCGGATACGGAGTCAGTGGATGGAGAGAGAGTTCGGGCTTCGGAAACCCCTTCCCGAGCTAAAACCTCGGTTAAGATTCCGTTGTCGGGGGCAAGGTAGATTCGGCCTGCTTGAGTGCGAACGGCTAGGCCTGCACGAGAGGAGCCCACACCTGGGTCGACGACGGCAATGACGATGGAGCCGGTGGGTAGCGTTCGCGTGGATTTGGCCAAGAGGTAGGAGGCGGCGGATATATCGAACGCTGCGTTGGCATGGGAGAGGTCTAATATTTCAGCCGTTGGAGATATCGTCTTGATTGCGCCTTTGAGCTGGCCGACGTATGGGTCGCTGGGGCCGAAATCGGTGAAAAGAGCGATCAGGTGAGGCATATGTTTGGAAGATTGGCATCCGGCGAGCCAGGGGGAAAGGGCAAGGAGAAGGAGGAGTATGCGGTGCATGGATTATTTCTTTCCGGCTTCGCCCGAATTGATTAGTTCCCAGAATTTAGGGTTTTCGGCAAGAACCTCGTCCTCCGATAGGGGAAGTTGGGAGCGAAAAGCAAAGTCCTTAAGAGAGTTTTTGTGAAGGACGCGGTGGATTGTGAGTCCTTTAGAGGTTTTTTCGAAGTAGATACGGTACTCCCCAGCACGATAGCGATAGAGAGTTCGGTCAGGGCAGCGGACAACGCCGAAACGGTCAGGGTGTTTTTCTAAAAAATCGGAGGTGAGGACATCGAATTCCCTGAGAACTTCTACCTGCAGCTGGGTGGGTAATTGGGTGATTTCGGAGGAACTGGCCGGCGTAAAGATGATTTGGAAGGTGGCCATCTGCACGAAAAGAATACGGGATCGGAGGGGGGGAGGTCGAGGCTGGAGGAGGTGGATTGAGCGTGCGTAGTGGAGGAAAATTCCTTAGAGCCAATAGGGTGAAAACACATCCAGCCGGCCGACTAATTGTCATGGGTTTACCCGGGCCCGAACTCACAGACGGTTTGAGGGAGCTGATCCAGCGGGTGCAGCCTGGCGGATTCATTTTCTTTACAAGAAACATGGCAGAGGCGGGCCAGTTCCATGGTTTGGTTAAGGAGTGTGCCGATTTGGTGAAGCACCCTGCGATCATGACGGTGGATCAGGAGGGTGGTCGGGTGGCGCGATTAGCGGTAATGGGGGAGAGGCCCCCTTCGGGAGAGGAACTGGCACGGGCAGGGAAAGAGGAGTGGTTTTATGAACATGGGCGGTTGACTGGACGGGTGATGAAGCTGGTGGGGCTGAATCTGAATTTGGCGCCCGTACTCGACTATGCGCCGCCGGAGCGAGCGGGGATCGATAATTCACTGGCGGGGCGTTGTTTTGGCGGGAATCCACGAGAGGTGATTCGACGGGCGGGAGAGTTCTTGAAGGGGATGCAGGAGGAGGGGGTGAAGGGAACGGGAAAACATTTTCCGGGATACACCTTTTGCGGATTGGATCCGCACGGGGATCTGCCTTTGGTAGACCGGACGAAGGCGCAGATGGAGGAGGAGCTTTCCGTTTTTCGTGAGGTGGGTAACCAGTGTGATTCTATTATGGTGGGACATGCGCAGTTTCCCGCCTGGGGCAAGAACTCGGGCCCAGCCAGTTTGAATCGGGATATTGTCACGGGGCTTTTAAAAGAGACCCTTGGATATCGCGGACTTGTGATGACGGACGATT
This sequence comes from Methylacidiphilales bacterium, assembly GCA_044358595.1. Taxonomy (GTDB): domain Bacteria; phylum Verrucomicrobiota; class Verrucomicrobiia; order Methylacidiphilales; family Verrucolacustridaceae; genus Verrucolacustris. The sequence goes on along the minus strand of JBIKNP010000001.1, from coordinate 13,402 downwards.
TGGAGATGGGGGCAATTGCCAACCGCTATGGGAGTGCCGAGGCCACACGGCAAGCGGTCCGCGCAGGAGAGGAGATTTTGCTAATTTGTCATAATCCGGCTTGTGTGGAGATTGCACGAGATGCGTTGGCGGAAATGCCCGAAAAGGAGTGGGCGGGGGCGGTGGAATCAGTGGAGAAGTTTGGCAAGACGCTGCTTACCCCACCTCCTGCGTTTGATGCAAAGGGATGGCGGGAAGCGAATGAGGCAACGCGAGCACTAAGGAATAAAGTCCGAGGAGATTGACCATCCCTTAGGGCGAGGTAAATTTCATCTATGAACCTGAAAGTAACGGTGGAAAAAGGGGAGGATGGCTATTTTGTGGCCCGATGTTTGTCGCTCAAGAGCTGCTGGTCTCAGGGAAAGACCCGGGAGGAAGCGTTGCAGGGTATACGCGATGCAATCGATCTATATTTGGAGCCAGCGGCAACAGAGGTCTCGGCTCATCGCTCAGAGGAGATTATTGAACTGAGCGTGTGAAGGCGCCTCTTGTTTCAGGAAAAGAGGTTGTTCGTGCTTTGGGACGGCTTGGGTTTCAGGAGGTTCATCGAAAAGGAAGCCACGTGAAAATGGAACACCCGGATGGTAGAAGAATCGTATTCCCATTTCATCCAGAGGTCGACCGCTACACGTTGAAGGGCGCTTTGCGTGACGCTGGGGTTGATTTGAAGGAATTTGTCGAAGCCTGTTAGAGTTTTCAATCGGATCAGCTGAACCCGATCTCAAAACCGATAAAGGAAGTAGCCTTGCACGCTTTGGGTGGAGGTTCCGTTGTTATTCTGAACGAATTGGAAAAAGTTGCCTCCTGTGAAATCCTGCTCTCCAGTTCCGGTGTACTTATAGTAAAGGCCCGCCTGCATGTTTTCCGAAAAAGGAAAATCGAGCCCGAACTGGCCGGCGTAAGCAAAGGAGAGAGCGGTACTGATTCCGTCGGAGCCTTCAAGAGAGACGCCTTGGAGTGAAGTTGTTTGGGCTGCAGACACCATGCCTCCCACGCCAAATCCCGCTGAGATGGTGAACTGGGGATGGATCGGAATGGTAAACAGGAAGTTGGCAAGCATCGGGATTTGATAGTAGTCGCCGACGAGGGAAGCCTGGCCGTTTTGGGAAACGGTTTGGGTTCCGATCGAAAGAGATCCATTGGTGGGCTCGATGTACTGAATCGTGTTCAGCATAAACCCGGGGGCGAATTCGAGAGCAAACCAGTCGGTGATTTTGGCTCCAATGGGGCAATCCATGCGGAATCCGGGATTAAAGGCGAGGGTGGCAGCACCGCTACTGACGGTTGTGCCGCTGGTGCTTCCTGAGAACTGATTGATATCGGTGTCACGGATCATCGAAATTCCCAAGGCTGGGGCGACGTACCAGTCGAAGCCGGAGGCTTCTTTTCCCTCATCCGTCTTCCAAGGGGGAACATAATTTTCTTCATCCACAGGGGTGGGGGCAGGAGCGGCCAGCGGGGTTTGGCCTTCGGAAATCGCCCCCGTCAGAAGCAAAAGACCGATAAGAAAAATGCACGATTTCACCTCTCTTGCATGCCGAGTACGGAAGACTACGTCGAGAAAGGGGAGGTCTTGGTGTGAGGCAAAGTGCCAGTAAGTGGAGAGAAACCTACAAAAAAAGGTTGTTTGTTAGCGACGCCAGAAGGTCAGCCAACTCCAGATCTTGACCAACCAAACCTTCCACCACGGCATCGGAGGCTCCTCGCTTCCAGCAGCAGTTTCGACATCCAGAGTAGGTCCAGACTGTAGGGCCACAATGTCATCGGAAGTTCTCGGAGCACCATCAGGGCCTACCGAAAAGAGAGAGTATGTTTTGCCATCGGGGGAGGGAATATAAGCAATCTCCCGACCCCACGGATCTTTGGGAGCTTCGGATAGGATTCCAGAAGAAGAAAGTTCAGCTAGGGACGTAGGGAGGCGGTCACCATTCTGGGTGCGATAGGTTTGGACAGCTATTTCGATTCTGGACCCGGCAAGAGTGACTCGTTGTTGGTTCAGTTGAACCAGCTCTTGGTCCGGATATCCCCCCTGACGAGCCTTTTGAAACCACTCCATCGCTTTGCGTTCGTCTTTGGCTACGCCTTTGCCCTGCTCGTAGGCGATAGCCAGATCCATTTGAGCCTGATGATCTCCCGACCGTGCCTTCTGCTCTAATGAGGCAGAGTAATCGACAGAAGCCAACGTATGGGAGATTACCAGTAAGGACAGAAAATGGATGGCTCTCTTCATAAGGTACAATCAAGCCTAGGTTCTTGAAAAATCAAGGGGCAGAGATCGGTGCCGAGGATCAGGTTTTCGAGCGTGTTTTGAGGAGTCTTTCGATCTGCTCAAGGTAGCGAGCAATACTTTCTCTGGCTTTGATCTCCTGAGCCCGTTTCAAAAGAGGGACCGCTTCTTCATATTTACCCGATGTGACCAACACTTGGGCGTGGCGAACCTTCGCATCCGCCTCGAACTGCTCCATCCCCTCCGCACGCTCAAAGAGGAAGATCGCTTTTTCAGGTTGGTTGCTTTTTGCGTAGTGTTGACCCAGCAGAAGCAGCGCATCCCCATCCAGGGGGTCTTCTTTTAGGATCTGCTCTAAGACAGCGGCAGATTCTGCCGATTTTCCTTGGGCAGAAGCAATTTTCGCTTCCAGCTTCAGCATCTTCTTCTTTTTATCCGCTTCGATACTGTTGCCTGCGTAGGCCTTCAGTTTTTCAAGAAGAATGCCAGCTTCACCAGGTGCCCCACGGCCATTGAGAACTTCTGCGGCACGAAGGGGGCGGTCGATTTTTTGCCCAGGCTTGAGATCGATGGCTCGCACATACGTTTCTACCGCCAAAGGATAGTTCGATTCCTGAAGATAGATGTCGGCCAAAGAGGTCAGCGTATCGGGAGTTGATTTGCCCAATCGATCGATCATTTCATAGCATGTCGCGGCGGCCACAGGCTCCTTCAGGCCTTGGTGGGCGCTGGCGAGGAGAAGCCAAAACTCCGGCTTGTCGGGCTGCCGTTCGATCAGATCGTTCATCAGAGAGACAGCTTCCGCATACTTGTTCTGACGGAAAATACAGCGAGCTAAACCAAGCTTCCATTCAGGGGTAGAAGGCTGGAGGAGAAGAGCATTTCGAAAGGCTCCTTCAGCTGAAACAAAGTTTTCTTTGGAAACATATGCAGTCCCGAGAAGGCCGAAAGTGTTCCCATCTCCTCCACCCAGTTCGATTGAACGAGTCAGGCTTTTGATGGCCTCATCGGTTCTGCCCTGTTGAAGCTGGATTAAGCCGAGATTTTTGTAAGCGCGGAGGTAGTTGGGGAACTTGCGGGTTGCGCTCTCCAAATATTTAGCCGCTTCGTTCGGTCTGTTCAGCTGATAAGCAATCGATCCGAGGGTGAAGTCGAATACGGCGCTGGAATCGGCCGTCACGATCGATTTTAACTCAAAGTAGGCTTTCACCACATCGGTTGCGGCGAGGTCTGCGATCTTGGTAAAGGCCTCCTTCTCGGTTGCGGGAAGCTTGGGCTCTAAATCGCTGTGAAGATTGAAGTTTTCAATCGCGCGCTTGCGGAAGTCGGGATCGCCGAAAACCTGCATCACTGCTGCCCGGGTCGCTCCCGGGGAACCGGGTGCGGGCTTGGGATCGTGGGCCGAGGGATCCGCTGGCTCGGCAAGCAAGGGAAGAGTCCAAGCAAAAGAAAGGAGGAGAATCTTTTTCATGAAGAGGCTTTGGTGTCGAACCGGATCGGGGCGCGCATCTTGGCCGATACTTTACGGCCTTCTTTCATCGCCGGTTCAAACTTCCATTTCCGTACCGCGTCGAGAGCGGGCTTATCGAATGCGGGGTCGGAGCTTTTTTCCACCTTTGCATTGGCAACACGACCGTTCGCATCGACGACAAAAATCACTGTAACCACGCCATCGATTTTTCGTGAGCGGAGAGCGGCGGGATAGACAGGGGCGGGTTGGTAGACAGCGCGGGGTTTTTGATCCAAGTCGGCCATCGAGAAGGCCTGGTCCATGTCGGCTCCCAGTCCTCCTCCACCGCCTTTTCCGCCGATACGGCCTGATTGGAAACCTCCTCCTCCACCGAACATTCCGCCACCACCACCGGGAGCGAGGGCGGATTCGAGATCGCTCAAGCTCATCGGAGCAAGGGCAGGGGCATCATCCATGGCAGGGGCAGCAATATTCACATTTTCCATAATGGGAGCGGGAGGGGGCGGCTCTTTGTCCTGCTCCACCTCTTCCTTTGGCTGCTCAGGGTCCGGCTTCTTGAGGTTGGAGATATCCAGCTCCTGCTCCACCTCGACCTTTTTCTTTTTTTCGAAATTCGAGACGGGAAAGAGAAAGCCACCCACCACCACCACCAGAAATAGCGCAAAGCCAAAGACTGCAGCGAAGCACAACGGATACAGGTTCGACTCCTTGCGCGAGACGAAATTGGGAGGTCGAGATGATGGCGAGGGGGACGAGGGTGGCCGGGGAGGGGGTGAGGCAACAGGGCTCATTGGCGTGTTTTGGTCGAAATGCCGATTTTGGTGACTCCGAGTTTTCGGATTTCATCCAGGACGAGAACCACTTTGTCGAAATTGGCTCTGGAGTCGGCATTCAGGGTGAACTTGGGATCGGGGTTGGAGGCCTTGATCGAGGAGAGGCGGAGCGGCAGCTGGCTCATGGTTACCTTTTCCTGGTTGATGTAAACGTCTCCACTCTCCGCCACGGAAACGGTCGTAATGCTGTCGTCCTTCTCCTTAGCCTCGGAAGTGCTGGAGCCGGGAAGCATGACAGAGACTCCCTCGTTCTTCACCATGGAAAGGGAAACCATCACGAAGGTGGCGAGAAGGAAGAACATGATGTCGATCAGAGGAATGATCTCGATCCGGGCTTTTTTTCGCCCTCCCCTGGAAACACCTCCGCCTCCGCCTGCCATTTTGCTTAGGCCTTTCCTGTGGAGGGGCCGCTCGATTTGGGCTTAAAGAGGGAGAGGAGGTTGATGCCAATTTTGCCAGCGGCTGGTTTCTTCGCCGGGATTGCAGGTTTGGCTTGGAGGCGGGGAGTCGGGGGAGTCACCGTGGGGAGAGAGGGAGCGGGTGTCGTTGGGGGGATGACCGAGCTGGGAGGAGCCACGGGCATGCGGGTGGCTGCAGTTGAAGGAGAGGAGGCCGGCGTCGGTGGTCGAGGCGGAGTCGAAGGAGTTGCAGATGGCATAGGCGGTTGAGGTGGCGCAGAACGTAGGGGGGGAGGTGGATTTCCATGATCCCCTCCGTGGGAGTGGCTGGCCCTTTCGAAGGCTTTTTCTGCCATCAGCATCAGTTCGAGTCGGCGACCCGCATCTTCCATTTCATGTTGGGCCGATTCGATTCGGGCATTGAGGTAGTTGTTCGGGAACAAGCAGGTGATGGCGATCAACAGACCGAAGGCGGTCGCGATCAGACCCTCGGCGATACCACCCGTGATGGCGGTAGGAGCTCCCAGCTCATCCCCACCCATCATACTGAAGGTGTTCATCATACCCGTCACCGTGCCTAACAGTCCCAACAAGGGCGCTGCCGTAATAATGGTATCAAGGATAGGTAGACCACGACTAAACCGCTTCAGCTCCACCGCACTGGCCTTGCTGATGGCTTGGCCGATCGAAAGGTTAGCATTGGCAAGGGCAAAGCCGAGGACTCGAGCCACAAAATCGGTGGAGGCATTGGCTACCTGGATGGCCGCCGGCTGGTTGCCGCTTTCGACTAAGGAGAAGATCTTTTCCACCTGCTCAGGATTTTGGCGGCGTTTTTCAGAGACGATGAATAGGGACCGCTCGAGGGAAACAACGGCAGCAACGATGGCGGAAAGAAGTAGTGGCCACATGATGGGCCCACCGTGGATGAAAGTGCGGATGATCGAATTTTTGTTTCCGTAATTTCTGAGGGCCTGACCCATGGTGAAGTCGGAAGGGATAACGCCCTCTCCGCCCGCCATCATGGAGGCAAAGGCAGGGCCAAAGATTTTCGAGTGCTCCGCGCCTTTGAGAACCGTTTCTTTTGATCCCTTGGCTTCGGAGGCCCAACCTGCAACTGCGCCATCTGCGGAGGAGAAGAGAACCATCGGGCCAATCTGGGCAAACTTGCCTTCGACCAGCCCGCCTTGTGCATCCAGAGCCACGCCTGGATAGCTGTGGCCACCGAGGAGGTCGCCGATTCGGCTAAGGGCGGCATCTACGATCCGGAACGAGGCTTTGAACTTGTCTTCGTGGGAAGCGGTGCTGTTTTCGTGGGTGGCTTTGGCTAGGTCGATTTTTTCGCGGTGGCCTGAACGTTCGGAAATATGAATGCTCTTTTCCCCGAAATTCCTGCCGAATTCATTCAGCAAGTTGAGCATGTAGGTGTTTTCCTCGTCCCGCTGTTTGATTTCGGCTTTGAGGGAGGATTGATCGAGATTTTTCATGTCCCGAGCACGTTGGGCGAGATCCAGTTCTTTGCGGGCAAGGGCGAGGTCGTCCTCGGCCAGAGAAAGCTTTTTGCTGAGGGGCAGTTTTTCGGAAGAAATCTTTTCCCGTGTAGCAGTCAGCTCTTTCAAGGCCGCATCCAAGTCGGCTCGGGCTTTTGTCGATGCAGTTGCAAGAACATCAGTCGCCTTGGGAGGGGCAGTAGGGAGGATTGAGGGGACGGGAGCAGGCTCGGGGGCTGAAGGCTTGTTGGATGGAGGGGCAACAAACTCCGCCTTCGGGGCGCGGGGCTGGATATTTGCATCCACCTGCTGCTGAGCGAGCGCCTGGAAGTTAGAAAGTAGCGTGACGACTAGGAAGGCCAAAAAAGCAAATTTCAAATTTCGAATTCCGAATTTCGAAATTACCCTCGATTGATAACACAAGGACGAACGCTGAACATTTAGGCTCATTGTATTTTTACTGGGAGATCAATAAAGGTAGCCCCCTTTTCCTTTCCTTCAAGAATGTGGACCGCGAGTAGGATTTTCTTCCCGTTGGCATTGTCCGGCTTCCAGACCCAACCGTCGGGTCCGGGGTGACCAATCCCCGCCAAGGTGCCTTCACGGTTGGTGTAATACGCTTGGCTGAGGCCAAGATAAACGGTGGTGACCTCGGCTCGTGTGCCGTCGGGAAAAGTGCGAAGCTCTTTCACGCTAGCCACGGTGGAGTTAAAAGCGCTGGCTTGATCGAGAATACCCAACACGTTTTGCAGGCGTTCTGCCATGGAGGCGGTCGATTTTTCCGAATCTTCGGGGAACCGCGCAATGATCGGCTTGAGCTTTTCACGGAGAGGCTCAGGGAGTTGGGGAAGGAGGGGGCGAAGTTTCTTTTCCGCAGCGATGACCATAGCTTTCGACTTCTCTGCCGTGGCTTTCAGCTTGTCGTTCTGGGCTGCCAGCTCATCCCGTTTCTTTTGGGCTTCTGCTACGGCAGTGGAGATTTCCTTCAACTTGTCGCGAACGGTAGTGGTTTCAGCTTCGGCTAGGCGGACGCGATCTTCCAAGATGTCCTTGCCGGATGCCCAATCCGACTTTTCCTTGGAGATGAGTTGCTTGGTTTCAACCCATTTGGTTAACGTTTCCCGGGTGGCCTCGATGATAGGGGCAGTCTCGCTGGTAACCTTCATCGCGGGGGCGACTGGGCTTGGGGCATTCGTCTGGGCGAAAAGTCCAGGTGCTAAGTGGAAAAAGCAAAGCGCGAGGAAAAGAATTAGAAAATTCATCGTCAAAAATTCCACTTGAGACCTGAGGAGATGATCTGGTTGGCCATGAAATTATTCGAGGAGTTTGAGCCTCCTGGCTGATTTACACTGCTCTCATTCCCGTAGGAAAATTGTACGTCCATATAGGCCAGAAATTTGTACTCCACATAGAAGCTTAAGTTCTCGTAGAGATTTCTCTCCAAGCCAACAATCGCTTGAAGAGCCAAGCAGACGTTGTTGGCGTTATTGATGGTAGTAATATCCGCTCCCGAAGTGTCGGTAATCTTGTGGTTATAGGAATATAAGACAGCTGCCCCTACGCCACCACCGAAGTAGGGAGTCACAGGCAGATCTTCAAACTTGATCAGGCCGTTGAGCATGGCTGAGTAGGCGGAAAGATTGTATGTTTCGGTTCCTGCGGCTGTACCGCCATTTTGGAGGGGGATCTTTTCGTAGGACCCAAGGTAGCCGAATTCTAGCTCCATGGCGGTTCGCATGGGGGTTGGTCCGCCAAAAGCCAGCTGTACATCCCTAACGGCGAAATCGTAACCTACTTTTCCTTCAGCATAAAAACCGAGGTTTCCGCTGTCTGTTTGATCAAGCGAAGGGTTTCCAACGGAAGTGGCTGTGCCGCTACTAATGGTCTGCTGGAGCATAGCTCCTGCGCCACCTGCTACATACCAGCGACCATCGCGCGGGCCTTTCGGGCCATCTGGGGTCGAAGATTGCGATGGGGTGATGACCTTGGGCTGGTTTGCAATTTCCGGGAGGGGAGCATCCACGACATTCGACGTTGGTTCTGGGGATTTTGGGATTGGTTGCTGTGCTGGAGTGGCTGTAGTCGCATTGGTTGGGCTTGCAGCTGGAGAGACGCTAAGTCGACCTGAATTCTCCTGGGCTTGCGTGGCAAAAGCCCCAAAGCATATGACTCCAAAAAGAATGGAACTAAATCGCATCTCCTTAATAATGAAACAGCGTCCAATTGAAGCGAGAAGTGTAGTGTGACAATTCAGAGTTGATGCGAACTAGAGACGAATAAGTGTTGATAACAAAGTCTCGCCTCGAAGGGTGCGAATCCTGCGAAGCTCACCGAAGTTTACCGAGGCATGAGCGGAGCAGGGCCAACCCCGCCCGCGTCAGGCCTGCTCCGACCCGGCGTCGCGTCGGGGCCCGCCCCGCACTCCTGTCGGGGCTAAAACCTCCAATTCATTTCAAACTCGGCCGCTTGGGTGTAAAAATTCTGCATCGTGTACCCCCCAAAATCGGGACTTAGTACCCCATCGATCCGGTACGCGATCGACACATCGAATCCCGGGGCGACCTGGTACCCGCAACCGAGAAAGGCCTCCCACGCCCCCATGAAGTTCGATTGATTGAAATCTCCCTGATAGTTGATCGTGCCCGATATCGTGCTGACAGTAAGTTTTTGGAACATTCCTCCTCCGCCTGCACCCACAAACGGTCGCCACCCGTCGCCGATCGGATAGGAGAACTCTACGTTCACCATGAGTGGCACCTGCAAGAGATATCCCTCCGCATCCAACTTCATCGTTCCGTTTAAATTTGGATTTCCACTGACGCCTGTGAAAGTTCCATTTCCTGTGATCGTGTACGATTCGACCGTATTGTAAATACAACCAGTTTCAAATTCGAAATTGATCCACTGGTTCAGGCGGTACCCTGGTGCAAAATCGAAACGGAAGCCTGGGTTGAAACCGATCGACTCATAACTGACCGTTCCATTGAACTGCACTTGATTCGAAAAGAGGGGGTTGATGTTCGACTGGGGATAATCATTGTTGTCACGCTGGGCGACCGACATGTCGGAGTTCACCGTCCCACCGAGTGCAATTCGCAAGCCCGGTCCGGGGCCCGTGACCGGCTGGGCTTGCACGTCAGTGAGGGACAATCTCTGGGCAAACAGATTCGATCCACAAAAAAAGATGATCAATACCAACCCCCACTTAAAAGCCCTCAACCCCTTCAATGTACAATCCAAAACCCACGCGTCAGCGTGTCCCGCAAGTGCGGGGCCTGCATCTAAAAACCCTGCGAAGCTCAGGAAGCTGGCCGAGACTGAGCGAAGCAGGCCCCTCCATTCCCATGTGCTTTTCAAAATCCACGCGTCAGCGTGTCCCGCAACCGCGGGGAAAAATCCAACATCAAAAATCCGATTCGTGTTCTTTTTCGTTGCAAGCTGAATCATGGTCGCCGTCTTTAGAAGCGAATCGTTACCGTCCCCATAATCGACATCGACGGGACCGACTGTCCTGCGATCGAATTTAAATAACGGAACTGAACATCCACCATGAGATCGGGCAATCCGGGGTTGATCTGAATTCCTCCAAACCCTTGGAAGGCGGAAAGAGTTTGGCTACGGGTGTTGTCATTTGGCCCGCCCGTAATAAACACTTGGCGAAAAATTCCGCCCATACCACCCCCGGCCACGAGCCTAATTTTCGAATCGGCTAAAGGGTCGGTCCGAAAAACAAAATTTCCCATTATGGGCACCTGAAACAGTTGGATGTTGCTGACCGAGGTCATCTCAGTAGCACCGACCCCATCCAGCTGATTTTGGTATACGGAGTTGTAGAGAAGACCTCCTTCGATCTCGAAGGCAATGTTGTCGTGAAACTGGGCACCCAGCATCACCCCCGTGGCAAAGCCGGGTTGCATCGGAACGTCTCCACTGATGCCAAAGTCGGGATAGTCGACAGATGTGACAAAGCTGAGGCCAATCCCTGTCCGAACATAAAATGGTGTAAGCGGGTTGGCCTCGTCACTGAGAACGGATAATTTCCCGCTTTCGGCATCCTTACCCTCTGGTTTTGTCCCTGGGATAGGTTGATCCACCAACTCCACATTCGGATCGGCCAGAGGAGAGGGGGGTTTGGAGAGAGGGTGCGGATTGGCTGTGTCATCGGCCTGCAATGACGCAGCCCAGGAAAGAGCGAAAAAAATAAACACACCCCATCTGCACATGGGTGGAGGGTGAAATGCAGGAAATAAGCTTCAAGTCCCTAACAGAGAAACAAAAAAGAACGTGTGAATAGACATCGAAATGTCATACGAGCTGATTCTAGTTCAAAAACAAACTTAAGGCTTGGGGGTGCGAAAGGCATGCAACGGATCCGCGCTTTGTTTCCAGATCAAGAATCCTTCGCCTGCATCTAGTTTTTCCAGGTATTCTAGGGTAGAAGCCCATTGATCTAACCGGGTATTGTTTATCAGTCGCCAACGAACTGGGCCTCTCGGGTTTGCAGAATAAAGAGCATAGCTCTTTCTTTGTGCTCCTTGGCACAGTTCAATTCGGTCTAATCCAATGGGGCTCGAGCCTGACTTAAATCCTTCCAGTGAAGACCCCCAATCAACGCCAAGTCTCAAATCCCTAGGAAATGGATAGGAAACGTAGTTGTAGCCTTTTTGGAGTGGCGCGGGACAAAGGATTTTGCGAACTATGCCCGTGAAACCTCGAGATAGCCCGCGACGATCTCCAAATTTGATTCCGAATGCTGATCCTGGAGGAAGGATAAGCTCGTCGGTACGAAGTGCTCTCGTTGTTGCCGAATCTTTCCAAAGTAAAGTGCTCCCTGATAAGTTCACTTGCGCAGATAAAGGGGCAGCAGCTGGGAAAGGAAGAAAGAATTGAAAGGACTTGGGATTTTCCCCTCCACTTTGAATTCGGCGAAGGAGGGTGTCATCCACTAGGTAAGGCAAGGTAAGATGGGGACGGACTTCGATTGTTGCGCCCAAGAGGGAACTGTTGATAGGCCCTTTTGTATTCCAAGGGGACACAATTGGAACCAAGGCGTGATCGGTGCGTGTTCGTGTTGCAGACTCATTCAGCTCAAAGCGGTGCCCTAACCATGGGTGGGTGGCAGGGCCCACCACTTCGGCGTAGTACTCTGAGTTGGGTAGCAAAGCAGATCCAAAGCTCGTGTCGGTAAAAAACGGCTTCCATGCGATCACAGGCCCTGATTGCACCGCAGTGACTTGTCCGGAGGAGAGGGCAGGATGCTGCAGGGGGATTCCTACAAGCTCTAAATCCTTTTCTAGGGCAATGGAGTATCCCGCGGTTTCTTGGGCTTGAAGGCAGAAAACAGAGGAGGTGCTCAGGAGGGAAAAAAGGGCGACGTAGGTTATGTTTAGGAATGTTTTCATATTTGAATTACTTTAACGAACAGTCAGGGGGACAGCCTTTTTAATCCAACCTTTTCCGTTCTGAATAAATATTGTTGCTGAGTAGGTCCCGGCAGTTGTCGGGGTTCCTGTTACTAGGCCAGTGGAGGAATCAATGGATAATCCTGGAGGAAACCCATAGCCAGATATCCTCAGCCCTAGTTCTTGTGCGGAGAGCATCGAGAAGCTGGCTGCGTTACCTACTTGAAGGTTGCTCGACCCAGAAAGGGGAGTCGCTTTCGTGGGTTTGGAGCCTGAGACAAAAATCCGCAGGGTTGACGTACCCGACTGAAGGTCGGTGGCGAGGGTTGAGCCGGGTCGAAAGGAGTTGTAGGCCTCAAGGCGTACATCGTAATTTCCCGCTTGGGTAGGAGTTCCGGTAAGGTTCGCGCCATTTAAAACAATGCCTGGAGGCAGGCCGCTTGCGGTGAATCGCGATGGAGATCCGTCCGCGGTGATTGTATAGGGTGTAAAAGTCTTTCCTACTCCAGCAAGTCTTGTTGACGCACTGGTAATCACAGGGGCCACTGGATTCCGAAGCCGGAATATCACCGGCACAGTCAGGGTTCCCCCTCCCTCATAAAAGGTGGAGGTATCCGCGACAACATTCACAGTAAACTCGAAGGGCAAAGTTGTGCTGGTGTTCTTCCCGGTGATCAATCCTGTTTTCCGTAGCCTCGCACTATTGTTGATCAGGTTGGGAGGCAGGGTTCCGACAATCGCAATGTTTTGGTTCGGGCAGATGGCGGATACATCAGTCGCAAGCTGCAGGCTATAGTCATCTCCAACTATAACTTCAAAAGGCCCGCGTGTAGTTAATGTTCTAGGAGCGGGCGCTTCAAGACGAAGATCAAAAGGCAAGGAGGCCGAAATCGTGGCTCCATTCAGCCCTGTAGTGCGATTAAGGGTCAGAGTTAAAGATTCTTTTGTTGTCCCTTTCGCAAAAGGTGCAGCCATCGAAGAGATGATAATATTGCCAGCACTATAGCTGACGCCTGAGATTGCTGGGGTAATGGTGTAGGAGTCGATCGTAAAGCCTGCGGGGATGGTCACAGGAATCGAGTAGGCAGTTCCGGCAGTCCGAGTGAGTTTGTTTGAGACGAGTGAGGGGATTGATAAAGAAGGAGATGCTAGATCAAGAACGAGGGTGGAGGTTCCTGTGCCGGTGGAGTTGGTGGCGGAAAGGGTAACGTTAAAAGTGCCGGCTGCAACGTTGGGAGTTCCTGAGATAAAGCCGGTTGATGTGTTAATGGAGAGGCCACCAGGAAGGCCTGAGGCGTTGAAGGAGGTGGGAGAGCTATCGGCGGTGATTTGATAGGTAAAGGCGGTTCCGCGAGTGGCTGTGGCAGTTAAGGTGGAGGTGATGACGGGTGCTGCCCGGAGGGTAAGGACAAGGGTGGCGGTGCCTGTGCCGGTGGAGTTGGTGGCGGAAAGGGTGACGTTAAAAGTGCCGGCTGCAACGTTGGGAGTTCCGGAGATAAAACCGGTTGTTGTGTTAATGGAAAGACCACCGGGAAGGCCTGCGGC
>JBIKNP010000024.1:0-26651 GCA_044358595.1 Methylacidiphilales bacterium | reverse complement strand
TAATGGGCGTTGAGGCTCAAGCCGACTACTTCCGAGCTCAAGCCAACTATGATGCTGCCGTTGTGGCCGATGCTCCCACCACCTTTGCCAAATAATAAGCATATCTCTTAAAGGTGTTGTAATTCGGGTCACTTCCCGACCCCACCAAAGCCCAATCGCTGGCCAATCTGACCTTGGCTCGCCGAGGTTCCTTGCGTAGGTTTCAATGCTGTATATGAAAGTTTCCCTAGAAAACATGGGCGGTTGCCGCCGCCGCCTCAAAGGTGAAATCCCTGCCGATCAGGTCCGTCTAACGGAGGAAAAGGTCACTCTCTCCTTTCAAAAATCAGCCAAACTTCCAGGATTTCGCCCAGGCCACGCCCCGCTCGACATGGTGCGTCGTCGCTACGCCCCCGATATTCAAAATGAGCTCAAAGATAGCCTCCTGCGGGAGGGCCTTCGTCACGCGGTCGAAAAAGAGAAGCTTCATCTCGTAGACGACCCCGCCGTTGAGGAGGCAAATTTCGAAAAGGACAAGAAGTTCAAATTTATCCTGCGCGTGGATCTGGCTCCTGAATTCAAAGTCCCCGCCGCAAAAGGGCTCAAGATTCCAAAGAAAAATCCTGAACCTGTCACGGATGCGGATATTCAATCCGCCCTCACCAGACTGGCCGAACCTATGGCTCACTTTCACACCGTCGAACCCCGTCCAGCCAAAGAGGGTGACTACGCCGTCCTCGACTTCGAGGGAACCTGTGGGGGTAAAAAGATTATCGAAATAGACCCCAAAGCAGGCCAAGTGGGCGAAGCAAAAAAGCTTTGGGTTCTACTTAAGCCCGACGCCTTCCTGCCAGGATTTGTGCCGGCCCTCTTTGGAATGAAGCCAGGTGAAACTCGGAAAGTAGAAGTCAAATTCCCTGCTGATTTCCCACACGCCTCACTCCAGAAACAGACAGGCACCTATCAGGTGACTCTTGTGGAGTTGAAAGAGCGACATGTACCGGATGTGGATGAGGCCTTCTGCCAAGAAAACTATAAAATGCCCAAAACGGAACTCGAATCCCGAATCCGGGAAGATCTAACCGCTTCACGAAATTCCGCGCATCGAGCCGAAGAAAGCCGCGCGGTGACCCAAGCCCTCCTCTCCTCGACCAAAATGGACGTTCCCGAGCCCCTCCTCGAAGACGAACGCCGCCGTCTGGTGGCTCGCCTCGTGGAGGAAAACCAGCGCCGGGGCGTCTCCAACGAGGAGTTGATCAAGCACAAAGACGATATCCTAAAAACAGCAGGTCAAAATGCGGAGGAGAACGTTAAACTTAGCTTTCTACTACGCAAAATTGCAGAGTCCGAAGGCCTAAAAGTTGAGGAACAGGAAGTCGTCCAAGAAATTGCGATTCTTGCCGCACAATCGGGTCAAGACGCCCGCCTCTTTGCCAAGCGACTCCAGAAGTCGAACGTCTTACCCTCACTTGCTGACACTCTTTTGCGCAGAAAAACCGTTGATTTTCTTTTGCAACACGCCGTTCGCGGGTAAATTCCTTACATGAGCATGGATCCTAAAGCCGACTACTTTGTCCCTAGCGTCATTGAACAGACGGGGCGTGGAGAGCGCGCCTACGATATCTACTCCCGCCTCCTCAAAGATCGGATTATCTTCATTGGCACGGCGATTGATGACAGCATGGCAAACTCGATCATCGCTCAACTTCTCTTCCTGCAAATGGAGGACCCCAAAAAAGACGTCAGTATCTATGTTCATTCCCCAGGCGGTTACGTCACCGCAGGCTTGGCCATTTACGACACCATGCAGTACATCACCTGCGAGGTGAACACCTACTGTATCGGACAAGCCGCCAGTATGGGCGCCGTTTTGCTCGCTGCCGGAACAAAAGGGAAACGGTACTGCTTACCCAACGCGCGGATCATGATTCACCAGCCTTTGGGCGGAGCCCAAGGCCAAGCCACCGATATTAGCATTCAGGCTCAAGAAATTCTTCGCGCAAAGAAGCGTCTCAATGAAATCCTTGCTCACCACACGGGCCAAACCTTTGAAACTGTGGAAAAAGACACCGACCGAGATCGCTTTATGTCCGCCGAAGACGCCAAGACATACGGCCTGGTCGACCATGTCGTCTCCTTCCGCAAAGAGGAATCAACGAAGAAGTAAAGTCGGTGCCCGATGGCCCGCCCCACTCACCTCACCCTCTGCTCCTTCTGTGGCAAAAGCCATGCAGAGGTTAAAAAGCTTATCGCGGGGCCTGGAGTTTATATTTGCGATAACTGCATCACTCTTTGCACAAATATTCTAAATCGCGAAGCGGGAGACAGTCCCGTCGGAAAAGGAATCTTAAAGACCCTCCCAAAACCCCGTGAGATCCGCGAGGAACTGGATCGCCATGTGATCGGTCAGGATCGGGCCAAACGCACTCTCGCCGTAGCCGTTCACAACCACTACAAACGCGTCCGTGCCCCCCAAACCGATACCCTTCCGACAGACCATGCGGACGTCGAGCTCGAGAAAAGCAACATCCTCCTCATTGGACCGACCGGCTCGGGGAAAACCCTTCTCGCGCGTACACTTGCACGGATTTTAGATGTTCCCTTCGCCATTGCCGATGCCACCTCTTTGACCGAGGCGGGATACGTGGGCGAAGACGTGGAAACGATCATTTTGCGACTTCTTCAAAATGCCGATTACGATGTAAAACGAGCCGAGCTAGGAATTGTCTACATCGATGAGATCGACAAGATCGGCCGAAAATCCGACAGCGCATCCATCACGCGGGATGTCTCGGGCGAAGGGGTTCAGCAAGGTCTACTCAAGATTCTTGAGGGAACGATTTGTCACGTCCCCCCGCAAGGCGGACGCAAGCATCCCCAAGCCGAACATATTCAGGTCAACACCCAGAATATTCTCTTTATTTGCGGTGGCGGCTTTGTCGGTCTTGAGGAGATCGTTCATAAAAGGATGGGAGGCCGTTCGCTGGGATTTGGATCAAGCCTGACAGCCAGCGCGCAAGTTTCAGAGGAGGGGCTTGGACTACTCCGTTACACCGAGCCGGATGACCTTCTGCGCTTCGGAATGATTCCTGAGTTCATTGGTCGTTTACCTGTTTTGAGTCACTTAAACCCACTAACTGTGGATGAGCTCATCCTAGTTCTCACCGACCCAAAGAATTCTCTCACCCGCCAGTATGCCAAGCTTCTTGGGATGGAGGGTGTTAAGCTCAATTTCACACGCGATGCCCTCCGTTGCCTCGCTGAGTCGGCCATCAAAAAAGGCACAGGAGCTCGAGCTCTCCGCAGTCTTCTCGAGGGCATGATGCTCGACCTTATGTATGAAATTCCGTCACGCAACGACGTGGAGGAGGTGATCATCAATCAGTCTGTGGCCGAGGGCCATCGCGCCCCGATCATCAAACGCAAAGAATCCCGCAAAGCCGCCTAATAACCGGTAGGGGCGGTTCCCTAGCCGCTCGTGCTGATTGTTCCAGCTAGCGAAGGAAAAAAAACCCTCGAAGCCTAGTCCCTGGCTCCAGGGGGTTTGTTTAAGAGTCTTGTTCTAAATATTCCCCTAGAAGCTGTAGACAACCTCTGCACCCGCGTAATAGGCGGGCCCACCAGAAACATTTCCACTGTTATTGCCAGCCACGTTTCCATTACTCACAATGTTGCTCCCCCAATCCATCCGATACTCTGCACGCAAAAGAAGGTTATCAATTACATTGAAACCTGCTGTGAGGGTATATTCCCAAAGATTTGTTCCGGTGACATGCCCCCCATTGTTCACGCTAGTCGAGGGATTCCCTTGGGTGCCAAACTTAAGATCATTGTTACTTCCTAGGTATTCGCCACGGCTGGCCAAGCTAAACCAGTCATTAAACTGATATTTTGCATAAGCGCCAACTCCATAGACGCTGGAATTGACTGTTGTGGGCCCTGTGGTGTTACCACTCTTAACGAACCAGACAGTATTAAAAGCGAGGAGCAACTTGTCCTCCGCAAACTTGGGCGCCCAATTTCCCCAAGAGTTGTAGTACCATGTATAGGCCGAAACAGAGCCCCCATTATTGTTGTACCCCTGGCTCGAATTACCAGATCCCGTTGCAGTATTATTGTCGTAACCCGTGCTGTATTGAAAATTGTTACTCCAGTTCGCATTCCCGCCTGGTGCCGTAAAATTTAAAGCAGCCAAAAGCGCACACCCATCCCCATCATTCGGATTCGTCGTCGTATTATTGTCACTATTCGATCCGTTAACTACCCCAAGTTTTCCATCGATATACTCATCAAATTTATAGGAAGAAAGCACCCCAGTGTAGTAAAGGGGGAGTTGGTTGAAAATCAGCCCAAAGGTGGTGTTCATGTTGGCCGGCCTTTCCATTACCTCGTAGCCCAGAATCGAAACAAACTTGCCGACTTTAAAATCCCAACCATTTCCTACTGGAGCGCGAATGGAGGCGTAAGCCTGCTCCAAAAAGAGTGAGTTGGAGTTCATACTTGTATTCGTAGGGCCACCGTTAACAGCGGTCTGGGTCGAGGTGCGATTAATAAAGTAGGTTGCATCTTCACCGATCATCACGTCAGCCCGGAATCCGGCCTGAGCTTTGTTCTCCGAGGTCAGAGCCTTTTCGAGGGCGATCTTAACCGCGTAGAGGTTAAAGTCACCCCGCTGTGCGGTATCGCTACCGAGACGGCCGTTGACTTGGGATTGGTTGCCCGATCCAGTAAAATTATAGGCATAACCAGCATCTACATAACCGCTTAGCTTGATGCCCTTCTGGGCGGTCTCAACGAAGTTGTTTTGAACCATCTTTTTTGTGTCTTGAGCAGAAGCTTCTGGGGCGCTGTCCGCGAAGGAAAGGGCAACCATACTGGCCAACATGATGAGAGTTAAGTAGAGGTTCTTTGTCATTTTACTGTCTCCTAGTTTAGCTACTGGGTGATTTGTTTTTAGCGCAATGACTGGCAGCCAATGCACGTATATGTATTGAATTATTTCATAATTCAAATCAGGTCAAGAAATAGACCCACACAAAAGAATAACTTTCGGAATCTTTCGAAAGCTAGACGAGGCATGCTGACTAAAAGAGGAACTGCATTACCCAATTTTCTTCAACCCCTCCGCCAGTCGACCCCACAACTCTTCCATCCCCTTCTCCGTCTCATCCCCCATGTGGGAAACTCGGAAGTTGAGACCTTTCATTTTTCCGTAACCTCCGTCGAAAATTGCCCCGTGCGTTTCCTTGAGCCACGCAATCCACTTCGCCACATCCACCCCACGCGTGTTTTTGCCGCAGGTCAGGCTGAGCGACTCATAACCCTTTTCTGGAAATATCTCGAAGCCATTTGCCGCCAACCACGCCCGCCCCCGCTCCGCATTCTTCCGATGGCGCTCATGCCTTTGGGCGATCCCCTCCTTTGAAATCTCCGCCAACTTCACCTCCAATGCATAGAGATGGGAGATGGACGGCGTACAGGGGGTCATATTGCTTTCTGCCTGTTTTCGGAATTCAAGAAAGTCGTAGTAGTAGCCCCGATCCTTCACCTTCTCCGACCGGGCGTACGCCCGCTCGCTTACGGAAAAGAGGGATGCCCCAGGAGGCAAGGCCAACGCTTTCTGCGTTCCGCACAGCATCACGTCCAACCCCAACTCATCAAAAGGAATCGGCATCACGCTAAACGAAGAAACGGTATCCGTAATGAGCATTACATCGGGAAATTTGGTTCGGACCAGCTTCGCAATCTCAGCGAGCGGACTCAAAACTCCCGTGGAAGTCTCGTGATGAATTAAAGTCAGCGCATCATACCCACCCTTCGAAAGCTCTTTCTCAATCATCTCGGGCTTGATCGCCATGCCCCACTCCACTTGGACCTTACCCGCATCTTTTCCGCACTTCTGCGCCACATCGAACCACTTATCGGAAAAAGCCCCGTTCATACAAACCAGCACCTTTTTTTGGACTAGATTCCTCAGAGCAGCTTCCATTACAGACCACGCCGACCCCGTCCCTAAGAATACAGGCTGTTGAGTCTGAAATAGTTGCCGAAGGCTGGGCTGTACCCTCGCGTAGAGGTCCTGAAAGCCCTTTCCGCGGTGCCCAATCATTGGCTTGGCGAATGCCTGCAGAACAGAAGGGGAGATTTCGACCGGACCAGGGATATATAATTTGATGTGAGACATAAATAGGGTAGATAGGGGAACTATGCATTTGCGCAAACACAACATTCTCCTCCTTGGGTACAGCCTCTTGGCAAGTCCCCTCCTTGCCCAGGTCAACTCCCGCGACCCAAAGCTTAGCCCCGACTTCCAAACCACTTTAGACGAGGAGGTGAATAACGAGCGCGTCGCGAAAGCGGTCCCTGCAAACGAACCAACCCCTACCCCGTCAACCCCCGCAGTAGCTGCCCCTGTAGCGACGAATGTTGAGAACGCGAAACTTTCCGTAGACCAGATCATCCAAAACGCCATCCGCAGGGATGAAGAACTTCGAGAACTCCGTGAAGAATTCACCTACCAACTGAAACTAGTTACCCAACGTCTCGATGATGACAACAAGGTCATCCCCGATAAAACCAAGACCGTCACCGCGAAAATTAAACCGGGCAAAGACATCACCTTTAGTGCCGACTTTAACGATGACTCGAAAGACACCGACAGTTCACCTCAAAAAACAACTTATGCAGGTGCAACTGGTGGGCGCGGACTTCAATCAAAGCAAAGGAAGTCGGAGGACGATGACGACGACTCTAACAAAGATGTGGAGGATGCAAAAAAAGTGAACGCCATGCTCGACATGGGAAAAATCGCCCCCCGCTTTAAGTATGTACGGTTACCGGATCAGACGCTTAGGGATCGCCCCTGCTTCGTAATCAAGTTCTCACCCAAACCCGACCAGCCTTTTAATTCTCGTGAAGAAAAGGTCATCAACAAGGTCGGCGGGACGATCTGGATCGATCAAAACGATTTCAGCATCATTCAAACAAAAGGGAAGTTGACCGAGGAGGTCGATGTAGCCTGGTTCTTAGCCACAATGAAGGGCATGGATTTCAGTTATGAAACATCTGAATTATCTTCCATCAATATTCCTGTTCCATCGGGCTTCTTTATGAGCTTCGACTTAAACATCATGGGCTACCGAATGGCACAAAAACAGGTGAGTCAGATGACGGACTATCAACCGGCCTCCCCCAGTTCTGTAACACCACCAGCCCCAGCTACTCCGCCCAGCGGAAACCCTTAATCTAACTCGATCGCTCGATTGGGGCACGTACTCGGTTTCCCCACTCCGTCCATGATCCGTCGTAGTTACGCACTTTCTTCCTACCTAACAAATAGCTCAAGACAAACCAGGTGTGGCTCGACCGCTCCCCGATCCGACAGTAGGCAATCACTTCCGTTTCAGGCGACAAAGAGCAACCCTCAACATAGATTTTTTCCAACTCTTCCGCTGACTTGAAGGTTCCATCCTCCTTCACCGCCGTTTTCCAAGGAACACTCTTCGCGCCAGGGATGTGGCCACCCCGGAGAACTCCCTCCTGCGGATATTCAGGCATATGGGTGACATCACCCTTGAACTCACCGGGGGACCGAACATCGATCAGTGGCAGTTTTTTCTGACTAAAAGCCAAAGCATCTTCGTAAAAAGCCCGAATCTCAGAATCCAACCTACGTGGGGGCACCGGATAGTTCGCCGCAGGAACTTTTACTTTCTCGCGGGTTAAGCTTCTTTTCTCCCCTACCCACTTATCTCGACCCCCATTCAAAATTCTCACCTTCGTATGACCAAAAAGGCGAAAAGCCCAAAGAGCATAACATGACCACCAGTTCGACTTATCACCGTAAAAGATCACTGTGGTATCGGGAGTGATGCCATTCCGTCCACAAAGCTCTGCAAAGGCCTGTGGGCTGATGTAGTCCCGCACCAAGGCATCCTGCAGATCCCGCCGCCAATCAATATGGACCGCTCCAGGAATGTGCCCGGTATCGTAAAGGAGCACATCCTCATTACTTTCCACCACTCGGATTCCTGGGTCATTCAGATGTTGGGCCAGCCAGTCGGTTTCGACCAAAGCTTCAGGATGAATGTACTCTTTTTTGCTCATAAGTTTATTTCCTTCGAATCTCCAAGATGCCTTACCGTAAGACCGCGTGCAACCGCCCGGCGTGTCATCCCCTATCCCTTTGTTTTATCTTCCTCCAGAAGCGGGAAAAGCGGTTCGATTTTACCTAATGGCCGACCCGCCTGACCGCTCGGCCACTGAGGCCAATCTTTTGCCCGCGCCTCGACACGCCCTTCGAGTCCAAGTTGCCTTAACCCTGCCTGTGCCGTGGCAGGAATCACACACTCCACTTCATGCAAGACCAACTCCAAAACCGCCATCGCATCGTCCAAAGTGGCTCGCAACTCACCATCCAATGCAGGATCTTTAGCCAATTTCCACGGCGCTCTGCTCTCAATCATCTGATTGCCTGCCTGCACTGCCTTCCACAGTTCCCCCAATGCCAAATGAATCAGATTCGCCTTCATCAAATCATCCCATTTTCTCAGGGCACCCAAAACCGTTGCCCGAAAAGCCAGGGAAACCGCATCCGGAGTCGGCGCATCAGGGATCTTTCCATCGCAATAACGTCCGATCATCGATCCAGATCTCTGAAGCAGATTCCCCAACTCATGGGCTAACTCCCCTTTGCGTCGCGCCGCCAAGGATACCTCATCAAAATCCGCATCGTGCCCCAAAGCCATCTCGCGCAAAACATAGTACCGAAACGAATCTGCACCGTACTTTTCCGCAAGAAGCTTAGGATCCACCACATTGCCTGTTGATTTACTCAGCTTCTCGCTCTTCCTAGTCCAGAATCCGTGCACCAGAAGTTTCTGAAACATCGGCAATCCCAGAGCACGTAACATGCAGGGCCAATAAATCCCGTGAGCCGGCACCATGATGTCCTTGCCGATTACGTGAACCGCCGGCACCCAGTCAGCCAACTTCCCCTCACCTTTCCCAGCACCTGTCACATAGTTCAACAAGGCATCAAACCAGACATACGTCACCTGACTCTCATCAAACGGAAGCGGGATTCCCCAGGCCAATCTCGTTTTCGGACGCGAAATACAGAGGTCAGGCAAAGGTTTTTCCAGGGCACCCAGAATTTCCTTCGCACGAAACTCCGGAAAAATGATTTCAGGATTCTTTTGATACAGCTCCTTCAACCAATCCTGATGTTTGGAAAGTTTGAAGAAATAGTTCTCCTCCGTTAGTTCCACCACTTCCCCAAAGATTTCAGGCCAACTACCGTCGGCCTGTCTCTCTTTCTCGGTCAGAAATTGCTCAGCCCGGACACTGTAAAATCCATGAAACGTCCCTTGAACAATATCCCCCTTGGCATAGAGAAGTGCCAAAACCTCTTGGACCAACTTTTTGTGTCTAGATTCCGTTGTCCGCAAATAGTCATCTGGCTCAACCCGTAGGTCCTTCCATAGATCAAGGAAATGAACACTAATGCCATCGACAAACTCCTGAGGACTCTTGCCAGCTTTTGCGGCGCTCTGCTGAACTTTCTGCCCGTGCTCATCCAAACCGCTTAAAAAGCGAACCTTACTGCCCTGCCTTCTTGCATAACGAGCCAAGGTATCCGTCAGGACCTTCTCATAAGCATGCCCCAGATGCGGTTGGGCATTGGCATAATCAATCGCCGTTGTGAGGTAGAGGGAATCCATCCTTAATGTTTATACCAGACTGAGAATTCGGATTCGATCAAAGAAGATCCTGCGGATCGACATCCACGGAAACCTGCAGAGAGGAAGGCCACTTCGGAGCCAAAACTTCCCTCTTTAAATCAGCCAAAATCGCTGACACCTGCTCCACCAGAAGGAATACATGGAAACGGAATCGCCCCTCCACACGCGCAATTGGAGCAGGGCTGGCGTCCGGGACCTCCACTTTATCTCCCCAGACTCCACGGAGCTTTTTTACCACATGCTCTGCCGACGCAAGGGCCTGAGCTTCGCTCGTTCCAGAAAACGAAATTAGTATCGCTCTGCGAAAAGGGGGATATCCGTGTGCCTTTCGATACTCCAACTCCTGCTCCCGAAAACCAGTGACATCATGATGCCTCGCGAACTGAATCGCTGGATGAAACGGAGTGTACGTCTGTACAAACACCTCCCCAGCCACCTCTCCCCTTCCTGCACGACCCGCTACCTGAACCAAAAGCTGAAAAACGCGCTCCGAAGCACGAAAGTCGGGCAAATTCAGAGCCCCGTCGATTCCCACAACTCCCACGCAAGTCACTTTGGGAAAATGAAGCCCCTTCGCAATCATCTGGGTTCCGACCAGAATATCTGTTCTTCCCTCTCGAAAGTCAGCCAAAGCAATCGCATGAGCCCCCCGGACTTTCATACTGTCTGAGTCCATCCGAGTAAGTCGGACTCCTGGAATGGCCTCAAGCACCGCCTCTTCCAACCGCTCCGTTCCCGCCCCCGTATACTGCAAGACTGGAGATCCACACTCCCGACACTGGGTAGGCGAGGATCGATCCGCATCGCAGAAGTGGCACCGCATTTTCCCGTCCTGCCGATGATACGTCATTGGAACTGCACACCGATCACACTCCTCCACTTTTCCGCAGTGCGGGCACTGAACGCTCGGGGCATACCCCCGCCGATTTAAGAGGACGAGACTCTGCTCCCCTTTCTGAAAACGTTCCCGAAGGGCTGCAATCAGATCTGCAGACAACAGAACCGGACCCTTTCGGCGAGTGGATGTCTCTTTGCGCAAATCCACAACATGCACCTTCGGTAATCGCGCCCCATCCACTCTTTGGGCCAGTCGAACGCGACGATATTTGCCGCGATCCCCATTCCAACCGCTCTCCAAACAGGGAGTCGCACTCCCAAGAATCACCGGCGCCCCTTCCATTCGTCCCCGAACAACTGCCAGATCTCTCGCTTGGTACCGCGGAGATTCGGCCTGTTTGTACCCCCCATCGTGCTCCTCATCTACGACAATCAGCCCCAGATCTTCCAAAGGCGCAAAAAGAGCGGAACGGGCTCCGATGACTACCCGAACCCTGCCTTCACGAATTTCATGCCAAGACTCCCGCCTCTCTGCCACCGTCTGCCCGCTATGCAAAACTGCGAGGCGAATCTTTTGACCTACCAGTCGTCCTCGAAATCGGGCAACCGTCTGAGGTGTTAGGGAAATTTCAGGAACCAGAATGATCACGTTTTTTCCCTCTTTTAACGTTGTTTCCATCGCCCTCAGATAAATCTCGGTCTTTCCACTTCCCGTAACGCCCTCCAACAGAATCGGTAGCCCCCCACCCTCTTTTTTTCTCTCCTCTTCCCACGCGTTCATTGCCTCGATCTGCTCTTGTGCTAATTCAGGCCTTTTTTCCGTTCCAGCCCAACCTGTCTCAGGTGCATCTTCAGCACGCAACCACCTTTTTTCAGATCGTTCCGCCAAACCCCGATCGACAAGCGCCCTCCATACCGCGGTTCCCACCCCAGACTCCTTCACCAAGGCGGTTTGCCATCCGCCCCCACATTGAGTCAGGTACGCCCAAGCTTTCTCCTGCGCTTTTGCACCCCGAAGAATCTGTTTGGCCATCTCCCCCCGACCCTCCACAGGAGAAATCCACCACGCCATCTTACCTCCACCCTCATGAGATCGGACAGGCCCAGGTAAAATTGCCCGTAAAGCCGCCCCAAGATCACACGCATAATAATCCGCCATCCAACGTGCCAATCGGCACAGTCCAGCGGGAATCAAAGGCCTCTCGCCGGTGATCTCCTCCACATCCTTCACTTGTTCCACTTCAGGATGAGCGGGAAACTCCACCGCATACGCCATAATACTCTTCTTACCCCAAGGAACCCGTAAACGTTGACCTAACCCAATTTTACCCCTCAAACGCTCTGGAATACTGTAGTCAAAAAGCCGATCCAAACCCAATTCGGGTGCGACTCGCACAAAATGGGACTCTTTCACCCCTAGGCTCTGCTCTCTTTTCATCAATCTGGCAAGTTTTGCCCGCCTTCCCTTTTAAATCAAATTGGATAGCCTCACTTTGATGCTTCTAGCTCGTCCGCGGATTCTTGGTGCCCTCATCGTCATTTTAGCTCCACTTGCACTGATCACCTTCTCTTGGCTTGGAGAGATTCGTCGCTCGCAAGAACTCGAGCCTCTTATCGTCCAAGCGGCCAATCGCCATGGTCTGCCCGTCTCCTTGGTTCGTGCTGTTGTGTGGAGGGAGAGCGATTTCAACCCTAAGGCTGTAGGCACCTCGGGTGAGCGCGGACTCATGCAGGTGACCCCGGGAGCGGCTCAAGATTGGGCTCAAGCAACTCGGCAACGATCCTTTCAAAATACCGATCTCTTTGATCCCCAAACCAACCTTGCGGCAGGTACCTGGTACCTGACTCGGGCCATCAAGCGCTGGTCGAATGCGGACAGGCCCGAGGTCTTTGCTTTGGCCGAATACAACGCCGGAATCACCCATGCCCGCCGCTGGGCCAAACAGCATGAAACTCTAAACGCTAAGGACTTCATCAATTCGATTGATTTTCCAACCACCCGATCCTACGTGCGATCCATTTTAAAAAGAGCCGAGCTGTACGCGTCAGGAAAGAATCCAAGCCCGCTCGAACTAGTAAACCGTCGCCTCGCCTTACAAAAGGAGCGTTGGATCAAGAAATAGCCTTGTTTCCAAAGCTGTACGAGGGAGTTCCGATTCGCAGGAGGATATAGAAATGCCGAACACTCACTGTCGCGAAGGGCTTGGGACTCGCTTTTCGCATTTTCTCCATCGCTACTTTCTCGTACTCCTGATCAGCTCATATGTTCTGGGGGGACTTTTCCCAGGGGTTGGAAAAGTGATTCGCCATATTTCCTTGGGCCAGATTTCAGTATTCAGGGAAACAACCTCTTTTTCCATGGGCATGTTGATGCTTGGAATTCTCTTATTCAATGCAGCCCTTTCACTTGAAAGAGTCCGTGATTTAATTCGTACCCCTCGATTTCTGGTCGCTGGCTTGGCTGCCAACATGTTTCTACCTGTCATTGTCCTTTATTTTGCCTCGTATGCTATGAGTTTTTGGAGCACATCCGAACACTTGCAGGCCGTCATCGTGGCTCTCGCGCTTCTTTCCGCAGTCCCAGTTGCAGGTTCCGCCACCGCTTACACACAAAATACAGACGGGGATGTTCCCCTTTCGATCGGTCTCGTGCTCCTATCAACATTCCTGAGCCCATGGCTCATGCCCATCTCACTGCATCTGATCAATTATTTTTCCTTTGGCGACTATACCCCAGCGCTTCTCCAACTGGAGACAGGAGCACCCACTCTTGTCCTATTTCTTTCCGTGCTACTCCCCTCCGTTCTTGGTCTCGGCATGCGTCCGATTTTGGGGACTCAACGAATCCAGTCATTCAAACCCTCCCTGAAGCTATTGAACTCCACTTGCCTTTTACTTCTCAATTACACTATGGCTTCCATCGCCCTGCCCCAGGTCTTCGCATCTCCTGATTGGGGGTTTTTAGCGGCAGCGTTGGGTTTTGGCTCTCTCCTTTGCACGATCGATTTCATGTCTGGATGGTGGATCGCACGAATTCTGCGAGCTAAGACAGCACAATGTCTGGCACTCATGTTTGGGGTTGGAATGAATAACAATGGCACCGCACTGGTCCTTGCCTCACTTGCTTTCGTCAATACACCCAAAATCCTTGTTCCGATGATGTTCTATAATCTCGTGCAAAACGTTATCGCCAGCGGTGCTGTCACATTCGTCTCAGCGCGTTCTGACCACTAATCTCAACTTATTATCTTTATCCTTCCCAATTGAGCATCATGCCATTGGTCAATCCAGATCCCCTAGCATACTCCACCGCAGTCATCCGTTTCCGACCCTCCAACTGAACCTCCCTAAGCAGCACCCCGCCTTTCTTTGCAGCCACTAGAATCCCGTGCGGATTCACCTCAACCACCTCCCCGGGCTTTCCATTCGCCCTTCTCGATAATATGACGGAGAAGATCTTCAACATCTTCTGATCCTGCCCGTCGGGAATCCAAGTATAAGCACCAGGCCAAGGCTGCATGGCTCGAATGTGCGCATCGATCTCCTCTGGATTCTTAGCCCAATCGATCTTGCCATCCTCTTTTTTCATTCGGGGAGCCACCGAAGCCTCTTGGGAGTTCTGTCTCGTGCTCTTCAATTTCCCTTTTTTGGCTCGCTCCAAAAGATACAAAAGCAGGGGACCGGCTTTTTTTGCCAACCGATCGTGCAGAAGACCTGTTGTCTCGCCGGGGCGGATTCGTGTAGCCACTTTTCCAAGAATATCCCCGGTATCTAGCCCCTCATTCATCTGCATGATCGTCACCCCGGTTCGCTTCTGTAAATCACGTACTGCGGCCGCAATCGGGGACGCTCCCCGGTATTTTGGAAGAAGTGACCCGTGCACATTCCAGCAACCCAACTCAGGTAGTTCTAAAATTGGCTTTTTTAAGATCTGCCCATAGGCAACGACCACCATTAAATCGGGTTTCTGATAGCGAATTTGGCTCAAAGAAGTGGCCGAATTCACATCCTCAGGCTGAAATACGGTCAATTGATGCCGTAAGGCACACTCCTTGATAGGAGAAGCAAGCAGCTTCTGGGCCCGTCCAGCAGGTCGATCAGGTTGAGTAATAACAGAGAGAACAAAATGCTCGTCCGAGGCAACCAGCGCCTCCAAACAGGGAATCCCAAACTCGCCTGTACCAGCAAAAACAATCCGCACTGGCTACACGCCTATGGTGGATAAAGCTTTTTTAGAACGACTCACCTTCGTCGTTTGAACTTGATTCAAAATATCCCGCGTAACCTCAAAAGGAAACTGCTCCGCATCAATCTCCTTGACCGTCTTCTCCCCATAATACTCCAAAACAGGCTTGGTCTCTTTTTCATATGTTAAAAGCCTGTCGTGGATTACCTTATCACTTGCATCGTCCAAACGATTATCCCTCAGGGCTCTTCTTTTAAGACGATCTTCCAGCTTCTTCCGGTCATGACAAACCAGATGAAATAAAGCCTCCACTTTTAGATCATCCACGAGAAGTTTTGCCTGCTCCACATTTCGGGGAATCCCATCCAACACCAAATGATCAATCTCAGGCTTGAATTTTCCAAGGGTAACCAAGTGCGCCATATGCTGGCGCCACAGATCCACGGTCACATCATCAGGGACAAGTTGCCCGGCACTGGAGTACTTTAAAAAGGCTTGGCCCACCTTGGTTCGCAGGTCCATTCCACGAAAAACATCTCCACAGGAAATATGACAAAAGGCAGGGATTGTCCCTAACACCTTCCCTTGCGTCCCCTTGCCGGAACCAGGCGCCCCGAAGAGTAAGATAGCACGCCAGCGCATCTTCTATTCCTACACCTGATCCCCTGCTTTGTGCAATCCGACAAATCCCCCCCGCGATGCCAGTAACCGCAGGCTATTCAAAACAACGATCACTGTGCTGCCCTCGTGACCTGCCACCCCCCAAGTCAAAGGGATCGATGCCCCCAAAGCAGCACTCACAAGAAGGACAATTGTGCCAAGAGATAGAACCAAATTCTGGGTGATGATCCTGCGCGTTCTCCGACTTAAATCGTAAGCCTCCGCAAAACTTTCTAAACGATCTCGCATTAAAATAATGTCCGATTCAGCCAAAGCCGCACCCGTTCCTCTCGCTCCCATCGCTACTCCGATCTCAGCTGCCGCCAAACTGGGCGCATCATTCACCCCATCTCCTACCATCGCGACTTTCTCCCCATGCCTAGACCAATCCCGAATCGCCTCCACCTTGTCCTCAGGATGTAGGCCAAACCGGTACTCTTTCAGCCCCACCTGCTCAGCCACCAATCGAGCCGCCGCCTCCCGATCTCCCGTCAGCATGGTAACCTTCAATCCTTGAGCAACTAACCACTCCAGTAATGGCCGACTCGATTTCCGAATTTCATCCTCGAGCAAGATCCTTCCGCGAAGCATTCCCGCGCCGAAAAAGACTTCCGTTACCCCAGGCTTAGGTGCAGGCAAAGAATCCACCCACTTAGCCCCATCAAAAAAAGTTCGCCTTCCTAGCCGACACTCATCTCCCCTCTCTATCTTGCCTTTTAACCCACCCCCAGTAGCAGAAGAAAAGTCCAGCACTTCAGGAATCTGAAACCCTCGCCGACGAGCCTCGCGAACAATCGCCACGGAGACAGGGTGGAGCGACTGCACCCCCAACCCAGCTGCTTCCCGAAGTAAGGCATCCTCCGCACCCTCTACAACTTCTACGGCGCGCACTTTCATCTCTCCCGTCGTTAATGTCCCCGTCTTATCTAAAGCCACTCGCGTCACACCTCCTAACCGCTCGATCGGACTTCCACCTCGAAATAGAATCCCTCGCCGTGCCCCTGCAGCAATTCCTGCCAAAATCGCTGAGGGTATGGAAAGCACCAACGCACAGGGAGACGCCACCACCAATAAGGTCATTGTTTTATAAAAAGCTGGGCGCACATCCGCCTTGCCCCATCCCGCAAGACCCCACCAAACAAAAAACATAATCGCACTTAAAGCGAGAATGGATTGGGTGTAACGCGTACCAAAACGATCTGTAAACCTCTGTGAAGGTGCTTTTTGTTCCTGGGCCTCCCGAATCAGCCTCAAAATACCCTCTAACGCGCTCTCCTTCGCCCTTCGCAGAACTCTCAAGTCCACCCTGCCCCATAGGTTTAATGTCCCAGCCAAAACCATTGAGCCGATCTCCTTGGACACGGCCGCGGACTCCCCCGTCAAACTTGACTCATCTGCGCCACTCCTTCCCTCAATGACCTCCGCATCGACTGGAAAACCATCCCCGGGTCGAACTCTCACTCTCATTCCAGGCTCCAGTAAATCCACCGCTACTTTCTCCTCCGTTCCGTCCTCAAGAATTCGGATTGCCTCTCGAGGTGCTGCACGGAAAAGACCTGCCAACTCTCGCTCCGTCCGATACGCAGCCAGTTCCTCCAAGGCACCACTCAGGGAAAAGAGAAATAGAAGAAGAGCTCCCTCATCCCAATGCCCCACACACGCCGCCCCCACTGCAACCGCCAACATCAAGAAGTGAATTTCCAAAACGCCCGATTTAATTTTATGCCAAACCTCCTCGGCCGTTTTCCATCCCCCTGCAATATAAGCCACCGCAAATAAAAACTTTTCGATCCACCCACCTGCCCACCAACCTGCCAAAGCAGCACCCCCGCACAACAACGCCAAGCTCAGTGGAACTTTCCACTTTTTACCCGCTCCCACAATCGAAGGTAGGTGCCGAACATCTAACTTCACCCCGCGGAGTACTCTCCAAAACCATAACTTGGGTGCTGTAGGACAACTCTCTCTTTCCAAAATGATCTTCTCGCTCTCTCTTCTCATACGAACTCCTTCCCCCCAATCCCCTTGAAGCACTCTTCCGCACTTTCCACACCGTGAATCCCCCAACTCCCATCGGCAGACGCTTTCCCCACGCAGCCGTCTCACCGCGTCAGCTAGCTGAGCGGCTCCCTTTTCTCCCGCTCCTGAGGCAGCCGTAGCATAATCAATCTGGCCTTCATGAAAAGACACTGAAACAGCACGCAGGTCCGCTGACTCTCCTAACTCATGGGCGAGCAGATCCAATCCGCAGTTTGGTGTTCCATGGTCGTGCACAGCCTTAGACTATCTATTCCCAATCCACTTTGACCAACTTTACTCAACCACTTGCCAAGGTTTTACACCCTACTACTTTTAGGAAGTGCCAACCTCCCTTCCTACCCCCTCTCTAACAGCTCCAAAAAAGCAAAATCGGAAACCCACCCTGCCCGCTTCTCCTGACGATCTCTCTTTCCTATCGCGTCATCTCGGGCCCAATAAAATCACAGAAAAGCAGATGCTTGAGACCCTCGGGCTCAACTCCCTAGAAGATCTTGTTCGGGCAACCCTACCCCAAGGACTGGCCTCCGCTCAGCCCCCTCACCTACCCCCTGCCCGCTCCGAAACACGCGCTCTTGGTGCCCTTGAGGAAATGCTATCCAAAAATCTCCCATTTCGCTCTCTCATTGGGCTTGGCTATCACGGAACCATAACACCTCCTGTCCTGCGTCGAGCCATCATGGAAGACCCCGGCTGGTACTCCTCTTACACCCCTTATCAACCCGAGATCTCTCAGGGCCGCTTGGAAGCCCTCCTCAATTATCAAACCATGATTCTCGAGCTTACGGGCATGGAGATCGCGAATGCCTCTCTTCTTGACGAAGGTACAGCTGCCGCAGAAGCCGCTTCCCTAGCCCAAGCCGCTGTTTCTGACAAAACTCGGAAAACAATCTGGCTAACCCCTGGCCTACACCCCTCGACAGCCTCCGTCGTCACAACACGTGCCGCCGCTTTAGGCTGGAAAGTGATCACATCGGAATCTTTTCCAGAAAAGGAAGCCGCTCACCTTTTTGCAGGTGTCGTGGCTTACCCAGAAAGCGATGGTCGCTTGGCCGACCCCCAACCTTTTATTCAGCAGCTCAAGAAGGCAGGTGCCCTCTCGATCCTAGTCTCGGATCCCCTCGCTCTCTTTCTCTTCACCCCTCCAGGCGAACTAGGGGCCGACGTTGCCGTAGGTAGTACCCAGCGCTTCGGTGTTCCGATCGGTTTCGGGGGCCCGCATGCAGCTTACTTTGCTACTCGACTCACCCACCAAAGGCTTCTTCCTGGCCGTCTTATCGGCGTATCCAAAGATTCTGAGGGCCGCACCGCCTTCCGCCTCTCCCTTCAAACACGCGAACAACACATTCGACGAGACCGCGCCACCAGTAATATCTGCACCGCTCAAGCCCTGCTGGCCACCCTCGCCTCAATGTACGCGATTCACCACGGCCCTAAAGGCCTTCACCAAATTGCACTCCGCATCCACCAACACGCTCAACGTCTTGCCGCTGGCCTTAAACTGCGTGGCCTTTCAATCCTTCACCCCCTCTACTTCGACACCCTGCATATCCAAGGCTCCCCCACAGATCTTCAATCCGCATTTACCCAAGCCGCAAAAGCCCAGACAAACTTCCGCCTCTTCCCCAATGGCGACCTGGGAATCACCTTAGATGAACGCACCGATGAGGCCGAAGTCGATCGTCTCCTGTCCTTTTTCGGATCGGCTAAACTCCCCCAGCCCTCAAGCGAATTTAAGCCGCTAGCCTCTGAGCTAACTCGCAAGACACCAACGCTCCGTCACCCGATTTTCACATCCCACGCCAACGAGAACGAACTCCTCCGCTACATACGGCGCCTCGCGGCAAAAGATCTCACCCCAGCTCAGTCCATGGTCCCTCTCGGTTCCTGCACGATGAAACTAAACGCCGCTTCCGAACTCACGCCTCTAGGTTGGTCGACCGTAGCCGACCCACACCCGTACGCCCCCACCGAGCAGAACCCCGGCTACCTCAAGATGATCCACGACCTGGAAACATGGCTGGGTGAAATCACCGGGCTTCCACATGTTTCCCTGCAGCCCAATGCGGGTTCTCAAGGCGAATACGCAGGCCTTCTCTCGATCCGGGCTTGGCATCAATCCCGTGGGGACACCCAGCGAGATATCTGCCTGATTCCCGTTTCGGCGCACGGAACCAACCCCGCCAGCGCCGTCCTCGTTGGTTTTCGAGTTGTTCCTGTCGCTTGCGACAACCAAGGCAACGTGGATCTCACAGACCTTGATGCCAAACTGAAAGAACACGGACCCCGAGTTGCCGCTGCCATGGTCACCTACCCATCAACCCACGGTGTTTTCGAAACGGCGATCCGTGACATCTGTAAAAAAGTTCACGATGCAGGGGGACAGGTTTATATGGACGGAGCAAACCTGAACGCCCTTGTCGGAATCTGTAGACCTGGCGAATTCGGAATCGATGCCTGCCACCTCAACCTTCACAAAACTTTCTGTATCCCACACGGAGGGGGAGGACCAGGAGTCGGCCCCATCGCAGTCGCAAACCACCTGGCTGCTTTCCTCCCCTCCCATCCACATCAGATTCTAAAAAAAGACCAAGTAGGTCCAGTCGCCTCAGCCCCTTACGGCAGTGCGAGCATCCTGGTCATTCCTTGGATGTTTCTCGCAATGGTTGGGGGTAAGGGACTCGCTCGCTGTACAGAAGTCGCCATCTTAAACGCCAACTATCTCGCCAAACGCCTCTCCAACCACTACCCGATTCTTTATCGGGGCGCAGGAGGCTGGGTTGCCCACGAGTTCATCCTCGATTTTCGCCCCTTCAAAGCCTCCGCAGGTATCGAGGTAGAGGACGTAGCCAAACGGTTGATGGATTATGGGTTTCATGCCCCGACGATGTCTTGGCCAGTGGGGGGAACCCTGATGATTGAACCTACCGAATCTGAATCCCGCGAGGAACTGGATCGATTTGCCGATGCTATGATCTCAATCCGAGAAGAGATCGCTGAAATTGAGTCAGGAAAAATGGATCGCAATCGTAACCCCTTGAAACTCGCCCCCCATCCTGCGGGCGATGTCACATCGGACAGCTGGAATCGCCCCTACTCGCGCGAAAAAGCAGCATATCCAGCCCCTTGGACTCGCTCGTGGAAATACTGGCCAACCGTATCCCGAATTGACGCCGTCCACGGCGACCGAAACCTCGTCTGCTCCTGCCCCACAGTCGAAGAACTCTCGAGCTAAAAAGTAATCTTTTCGGCTATCTCCTCTGCGGGATAGGTCCAGATCTCAGATAAGGTCGGGTGATAGTGTGGCATCTCGGCCATCTCTTTGGCAGTCCCCCGATACCGCATCACCGCCATCGGCTCATGAATCAGATCCGAGGCATGCGGCCCGACCATCTCCGCCCCAACAATTTCGCCCCTTTGCTTTAATGCGATCAGTTTCACAAAGCCGTCCAACTCCCCCATCACAATCGACTTTCCATGGTCGGCAAAAGGATAACTTGCCGTAACGATCTCCCACCCCCTCTCACGACACTCCTTTTCCGAATACCCAACCCCAGCTGCCTCGGGAGAGGTAAAGATCACCTCCAGCTTCATCCGATAATCCATCTTCTCTCGGAGATCCCCACCCTTAAGAAGTTGTGCCACATTTTTGCCTACCACCTCACCTTGCTGGATCGCCAGATGCACCACCTCATACGGGCCACACACATCTCCGGCGGCAAAGATATGCGGAACACTGCTCTGCTGGGTTTCTGATACCGCAATTTTGCCTTTCGTGATTTCAAGCCCCGCTTGCTCACAATCCAAGCCCGACAAATCCGGCTCCCGCCCTAATGCCTGAAGAATCTGCTCTGCTTCTACCGATTTTTTCTTACCCCCTTGCAGAAACTCTACCCTTTTCATTTTTCCTTTCTGCATCACCTGTACAATCTCGGTTCCACAAAAAACATCCGTCCCATTCTGCCGAAAGACTTTCTCTAAAACCTGCCCCACTTTGGGATCTGATTCGGGCAACAGTTGGGAACTCCGCTGGATGACCGTCACCTTGACCCCCAGATGGGCGTAGTACTGCGCGAACTCCAAGGCCACAGCTCTTCCTCCCAGCACAATCAGACTCTTGATAGGCTTCGAATCCTTCAAACACTCATCACTTGTCCAATAGCCCGTCTTTTCCAATCCGGGTATTTCACGTCTGGCTGTTCTTGATCCAGTGGACACAACAAAACTCTTAGACTCAATTTCCGCAGGGACCTTATCTTTTCCCACCGCCTCCAACATAAGGCGATGCGACCCAAGAAATTTTGCGCGGGCCCGATAAAAGGTAAAATTCCCCTCCTCCAACTGCCCTTTGCGGTACTCCGCAAACTCTCGTATCAAGCGATCTTTTCTTTTTAGAATCTCTTTCCAATCGGGTTTCGGCTTTCCCACGCGAATTCCAAACTCCGCTGCTCGCCCGATTTCATGATTACGATGAGCACTCTCCAGCATAGTCTTGGTCGGCATACACCCACGTAAAATACACAACCCTCCCACCTGCTTTCCTCCCTCAAGGATTACCACCCTCAATCCCAGCGCTGCCGCTGTCCTCGCTGCAGCAAACCCAGCACTCCCCGCACCAATCACGGCCAGGTCAAAAGTCTGAGCCATACAAAGACTAAGACCCAGTGGGTGTGCTGAAATCAATCACACTGCCTTGTCCGCCAAATTTAGGGTACAGATAACGCGCCGCAGGAACCCCCTCCCTCGTAATGACAGATGCCCTCTCCAGCCCCTTGTCAGCCAAATGCCGCAAGGAGGCTTGAAGCAAGGCCAATCCCAACCCCCTTCGCTGATACTCATAATCCATAATAATTCCGGACAAGAGTTGAGGCCCCTCCCCCTCGATGGGCAGTAGGGCGCTATACCCCACGATCCGAGATCCGTGCAAAAGAACGAAAAAGTCCATCCCTGCAATGGGTTTACCTTCTGGGAATATTCGTTTCCTCAACTCATCCAGATGGGCCTCCAAACCAATCATCCAGGCCTTTTCATTTAGAAAAGCCCTCTGAATTCCCTCCCATAAATTTTCCACATCGGGAGCAGGCTGAATCCTAATTTCGTGCTTCGGAGGTAAAGAGAGTGAAAGAGCGGGCACCTTGGACAGGTCCCACTCAAAACGAATCTTCTTATTGAATCGACTCACCCCACCATTGGAACGCAGATGCCTCAAAAGGCCAAGCGGGAAACGACCTACCGACTACCGGGCTTGATTGCGGGTATTTTCTGTAAATCCTCAGGAATTGTGTCCGCCGAAAATGTCTCAACCGGAAGAGACAAAAGAGAACATATCGGTACCCCCAACTTGGGCTTGGTCACGCTCCGATCCACCAAACAGGCCACTCCGACCACTTCCCCGCCCGCCTCTTTCACCCTCTCCATCACCTCCTGGACGGCGCTTCCCGTGGTGATCACATCCTCCGCCACCAGAAATTTTTCGCCGGGTTTGACCTCGAATCGACGGATCCCCAACTTCCCTTCAGTTTTTTCTGCAAAAATATGTCGACGACCGAGATGACGGGCCACCTCATGCCCCACCAAAATCCCACCCATGGCAGGCGAAATCACCGAATGAAAGACCCACTTGTCCAACTTCACTTTTTCCACCAAGGCTCCACACAACTCCGACGTCACTACCGGATCCTGCAAAACAAGGGCACACTGAAAAAAAGTCCGACTGTGCAGGCCCGACCGTAAAATAAAGTGCCCGTGCAAAAGGGCGCCGCACTTGCGGAAAACCTCCAGCACTTGGGCCGAGGTCATGATCCAGGGCGTCTCGCCACAAACTCGATCTCTACCGCACCCCCCTTTGGTAATCCCGCCACCTGAAACGTAGACCGACTTGGCGCATCTTTTGGAAAAAACTCCGCATAAACCGCATTCATCTCAGGGAAAGTTTTTAAATCGAGCAGGAAGACCGTTGCCTTGACCACGTCTGCCAAACTTAATCCACCCTCCTTCAGAAGACTTTGGGCCCGCTCCAAAGCCTTGCGGGTCTGCTCAGCCACACCACCTTGGATCAAGTTGCCCGCCTCATCCAAGGCCAACTGTCCGGATAAAAAAACGAATCCCCCCGCCTCAGTCGCTTGCCGATAAGGGCCAATCGCTGGCCCAGCCAATGGTGATGTCCAACCTTTATGTCCCATACGGTAATCTTTTCCGAATCTACCGATCAGGTCAACGCCCATCCCTCTGACTTGCTTCCCTCTTTATCTCCGGGGAGGCAGATTTTGGCTTTGAGCCATCAAGAAAGATCCGTATCTTAGCAAATATGAAATTCCTCCTCATTCTTTGTCTTATTCCGGCCTCAGTTTTTGCTCACACACCTCACGGGTCTCTTGGCTTCTCATCAGGTTTAACTCATCCCCTCTTTGGCCTCGACCACCTTCTGGCCATGCTTAGCGTCGGGATTCTTGGCGTTCAGATGGGTGGACGCGCAATCTGGACCGTACCCCTAACCTTTCTTTGTTTCATGCTTGTCGGAGGAATTCTTGGCATAGCAGGGATTCCTTTCTTCTCCGTTGAAATTGGCATCGCTCTATCTGTCCTCCTCCTTGGCCTCGCGATAGCCAACGGCGCAAAGGTTCCCCTTATTGCAACCATGGCAGGAGTGGGCTTTTTCGCGCTGTTTCACGGACACGCCCATGGTGAGGAAATGCCGTCCTCGTCTGCACCCTACCTCTATGCCCTAGGCTTTGTTTTAGGAACTGCCCTCATTCACCTTCTGGGAGTTTTTTTGGGTTCGATCGTATCTCGTATTCCGTTTCGTACAGCTGTGTTCCGATTAAGCGGAGCTACTATCGCGATTTTTGGAATATACTTCCTGGTTCAGTCCATATCCGCAACAGGTGCGGCACTTGTTTTGACCAGCACGATCTCCCACTAGGGTTTTTCGCGTAGCTCCCTAAGTTTCTGCCGCAAAAGGGAGAGACACTCCTTCCAAAAATCCTTGGGTAAAGCCTCGTAGCGCACTGTTTTTCCGTCCACTTGCGTTGTGTAAAAGATATTACTGGGCTCTCCGACAAGCTCGTCGAAAAGATTCCGCCTCACATAGGCCGAAATCTCGTCCGCCCCGTCCAAATGGACATTCACATCTCTTCCATCGGCATCCGCTTCTAAAGCCAGCAATACCAACTGCATCTCAGCCCAACTGATCGACAGGCCACTTTTTGTTAGCGAAGCTACATGCCGATCGATCATCTCCAAAAGCCGTTTGACGATCCTGGCACACTCTTGCGGCCGATTTTCAATGACCAAACCCGCCCCTTCTGCCCCCCCGTTAGATTCAGGCTCAACCTTTTGTGGAACTGGCTTTGTGCTCATCCGATTCTTCTACCTGCGTTTGCTCCCAAGGGAAAAGAAATATTGGGAAGGATATTATTCTCCACCACCCCGTTTTGGATTAGTCTAGAAACACTGTGCTGATTGACACCCACTGCCACCTTGATTTTCCCGATTTTGATCCCGACCGCTCCCAAGTGATTCAAAGGGCCGATGAAGCGGGGGTCGCTCGCCTCATTACGATCGGGACTACCCTCGAAACAAGCCGAGCAGCGATTGCTTTGGCCGATTCGAATCCTCAAATCTTTGCAACAGTTGGCCTACACCCATGTGAAGTTCAGGAAGCAAGGGATTCTGCTATTGATGAACTTGCCCAACTTGCAGAACACCCAAAAGTGGTCGCGATTGGCGAATGTGGCTTGGATTACCATCGTCTTCCCAGCAAATCATCCGCCCCCTTCTCAGGCTCCACTTCGACCACAGGAGGCGTATTTCCAGGTTCAGAAGATATAACCTTAGCAGATGCCGAACAAAAAAATCGCCAAGCTGTCTTTTTCCAGCAGCAACTCGATCTAGCCGTAGAACGAAAACTCAATGTCGTAATCCATCAAAGGGATAGCTGGGAAGACACACTCACCACACTGAAGCCATACTCAGGGCGACTTCATGCCGTGTTTCACTGTTTCTCTGGTACTTTGACCCAAGCCCATGAGCTGATCTCTTTGGGGCACTTTGTTTCATTCACAGGGATTGTGACTTTTAAGAATGCTCGAGATGTTCACTCCTGCGCCCAAAAGATTCCCTCAGGCTCCTTCTTCTTGGAGACGGATTGCCCATATCTGGCGCCTGAACCGAATCGGGGAAAACGGTGCGAACCCGCCTACACGCTTGCCGTAGCTGAAAAAGTCGCCGCTCTCCGAGGTCAAACCGTGCAAGAAATCGCTCGCGAAACGACCTCCGCTGCGGAAAAGTTCTTCTCCCTACCTTCTTCATGAAAACCAATCCCCCCATCCCCTTTTGGGTTCGTGTACCTGCCTCGACTGCAAACCTTGGACCTGGATTTGATACCTTGGCCTTAGCTCTCAACCTCTACAACTACGTTGCCGTGACTCCCGGAAATCCTGAAACACCTGATCCTTTTGTTGCTGAGACCGTCAACGCGTACCATAAATCCAGGAATCTTCCCTCAAAGAACTACCGCCTCATTGTCCATGGGCTGGTGCCTCGTTCCCGTGGACTTGGCAGTAGTGCCACAATCCGCCTCGGTATTCTCGCGGCACTCGACAAACTCAATGGCCGGAAGCTAGACCTGCCTTGGCTGATCGAAACAGCCACCAAGCTCGAGGGCCATCCTGACAATATCACAGCCGCCGCGCTCGGAGGATTTGTCGTATGCGGAGGTAAAAAACCCGCATGCACAAAAATATCCAGCCGCTTAAGATTTGTTGCTGCGATTCCACAAGTCGAAACGTCCACAAAAACAGCTCGCTCGCTGCTTCCCGCCCAAGTGCCCTTCCAAGACGCCGTAACTAATTTGCGCAATGCGTCCCGAATCTCTTCAGCTTTTTTCAGCAAGAAATACGAAGAGGCGGTGGGAGCCTTTCACGATCGCCTTCACCAACCCTATCGTAGCTCCCTTGTGGCAGGGTTGGACTCTGCCATCGCACAGGCGGGAAAGGCGGGCGCCCTTGGAGCCTTTCTGAGCGGTGCAGGGCCTACTCTGATGGCTATTACAATGAAATCTGAGAAGACAATTGGCCAAGCTATGGTCCAAGCATTACGGCAGGCAGGACATCATTCTGTTGATCTAAAAATACTGAGTGCAGACAACTCAGGTCTACGAATCGTAAAATCCCTGCCGTAAGGGCTTAAAGCATTTAGGCAGAAGCAAC
>JBIKNP010000007.1:0-99532 GCA_044358595.1 Methylacidiphilales bacterium | reverse complement strand
CGCCGAAACCACCACCACCAATCGGTTCCCTTGCCGACGAGACTCAGCCACACGATCCGCAACCCTCTGGATTCTTTCCAGATTGGCAACAGACGTTCCCCCATACTTTTGAACTAGGCATGCCATGCACATACTCTGCCATTTTTTCACTCCGCCCGCACCCCCCGAATTTTGCTAATTTTTAAGTCTTCCGACTTTCTCAAAAACAGATTTTGGTTTATCTTAAGAATCTTCATGCCCGACCTCCGCAAAGCCACCCATCACATCTTCTCCTCATCGGGAAAATCTTACCAGTTCCACAGCTTGCCGAAGCTCGGCCAAGAACTGAAAGTCGACCTCTCCCAACTCCCCATCTCACTACGGATTGTTCTCGAGTCGGTTCTTCGCCACTGCGACGGCTTTACCGCCCGCCCCAAGGACGTCGAGAACCTTGCCCGCTGGAACGCCAAGAAACCAGGCGCAGAAGAAATCCCTTTCACCGTTGCCCGCATCGTCCTTCAAGACTTTACAGGCGTCCCCCTACTTGTGGATCTAGCTGCCATGCGGGATGCCGTAGCCCGCCTTAAAAAAGATCCCAAACTCATTGAACCCCTTGTTCCCGTCGATCTCGTGGTCGATCACTCCGTGCAAGTCGACGTCAACGGCACGAAACAGGCGTTCATGCTCAACATGCAGTACGAATTCAAACGCAACCGGGAACGCTACGAATTCCTCAAATGGGGACAACAGGCCTTCGAGACGTTCGGCGTTGTTCCCCCCGGCATCGGAATCGTTCATCAGGTAAACCTCGAATACCTCGCCCGCGGTGTATTTACGAAAAAACAGGCGGATGGCTCCGTCATCGCCTACCCAGACTCCCTCGTTGGGACGGACTCCCACACCACGATGATTAACGGTCTTGGAATTGTTGGTTGGGGCGTCGGCGGAATTGAGGCCGAGGCTGGCATGCTCGGTCAACCCCTCACCTTCCTGACCCCTGAAGTCGTTGGATTCTACCTCACGGGGGAACTTCCTCCCGGCACGA
Source organism: Methylacidiphilales bacterium (assembly GCA_044358595.1). GTDB lineage: Bacteria > Verrucomicrobiota > Verrucomicrobiia > Methylacidiphilales > Verrucolacustridaceae > Verrucolacustris. The sequence goes on along the minus strand of JBIKNP010000007.1, from coordinate 98,508 downwards.
CCGCCACCGATCTGGCTCTCACCGTCACCCAGATCCTCCGACAACACAAAGTCGTCGGTAAATTCGTCGAATTCTATGGCCCAGGGGCCGCAAAATTGACCCTCCCCGATCGCGCGACCATCGCCAACATGGCCCCGGAATACGGAGCCACGATGGGGTATTTCCCAGTCGACGAAGAAACTCTCGCCTACCTCCGCGGAACTGGACGCCCCGCCGAACTTGTCCAACTAGTCGAGGACTACTACCGCGCCCAAAATCTTTTCGGAATCGCGACCCAGAAAGACTCCCTCACCTTCTCCTCCGTTGTTGAACTCGATCTGGCGACCATCCGCCCCAGCGTGGCTGGACCAAAACGTCCCCAAGACCGTATCGAACTTCCATCCCTCAAAAGTACGTTCGACTCTCTCCTCTCGAAACCACTCGCCGAGGGCGGTTACGGGAAAAACTCCAATCAACTTACCCAAACCACAACGGTCACGATGTCCGTAGATGAACAGGAGATGATCTCCGACCGCCCCTCCCCAGATCCTCTACCTAAAAGTCCCAAATCCGAAGCCCCAAATCCAAAAGCCTCTACACTCCGAAACGGATCTGTCGTCATCGCCGCCATCACCTCTTGCACCAACACCTCCAACCCCTCGGTAATGCTCGCTGCAGGTCTTCTCGCCAAAAAAGCGGTCGAACGTGGTCTCACCGTCGACCCCACTATCAAAGCCTCTCTAGCTCCTGGCTCTCGTGTCGTGTCCGACTACTTGAATGCCACGGGACTTCAACCTTATCTCGATAAGCTCGGCTTTAACCTAGTGGGTTACGGTTGCACCACCTGTATCGGAAACTCAGGCCCCCTTCCCACCGCTGTTGAAAAAGCTGTTGTCGACCACGATCTAATCGCGGCCAGCGTTCTTTCAGGAAACCGCAATTTCGAGGCACGAGTACACTCCTCGGTAAAAGCCAACTTCCTGATGTCCCCGCCCCTTGTCGTCGCTTTTGCCTTAGCGGGAAGGGTTGACCTCGATCTGGCCAAGGATTCGCTGGGACTGGGGAAAGATGGAAAAGCCGTTTACCTACGCGATCTTTGGCCCACGCGAGAAGAGATTGGCCAAGCAATGAAATCTGCACTTCAACCTGAAGTTTTCCAACGGCTCTACCGTGATTTTTCAAAACAGAATCCCGCATGGAACGAGATTCCCAGCAAGCCAGGCCTTACCTACGCATGGGACCGAAAAAGCACCTATATTCAAGAACCTCCCTTCTTTGAAAACTTCTCACTCCAGCCATCCCCCTTATTGGGCATCCAATCGGCACGTTGCCTTGGAATTTTTGGTGACTCAGTCACCACCGACCATATCTCCCCGGCAGGAAATATTAAGAAAACCTCTCCCGCAGGCGCCTACCTCATCGAGCAGGGTGTCCCTGCAGAAGACTTCAACAGCTACGGGGCACGTCGCGGAAACGATCGTGTAATGACCCGCGGTACATTTGCCAATGTGCGCATCAAAAACCTCATGCTTCCAGGTGTCGAAGGCGGAATGACCCTCAATCTGCTCGATCCCAAAAAGCCCCAACTATCCATTTTTGATGCAGCTGCAAATTACAGGAAATCAAATATCCCATTAGTGATTCTCGCAGGGAAAGAGTATGGAACAGGTAGCTCTCGCGACTGGGCGGCCAAAGGCACCCGACTTCTGGGCGTTCGCGCCGTTGTAGCCGAAAGCTTCGAACGGATTCACCGCTCTAACTTGGTCGGAATGGGAGTCCTCCCCTGTACGTTTCCTGAAGGAGTCAATGCCCAGACCTTAAAACTCAACGGGACAGAAACTTTTTCGATTGAAGGGCTGAGCCAACCCCCCAAACCGCAGGAGAAACTCACCCTACGAATCCAGCGGGAGAACGGTTCGATCGAAAAAACAGAGATTCTCTCCCGCCTCGATACCCCCGTAGAAGTGGAGTACTACCTGCACGGCGGCATTCTTCCCTACGTCCTCCGCCAAATTCTCTCCCGCTGATCTGATCAGTCGCGACTAGGACTTCCTAAGTTAAATCTTAGCGAGAATTTTATTCTCTAGCTTCACGATATCCGCAGAGAACAGCCGAATCCCCTCCGCCAACTTCTCCGTCGCCATCGCATCCTCGTTCAAAAGGAAACGGAAACTCTTCTCATCCAGCGGGAGCTTGGAGATTGGATCTTTCTTGGCTGTTTCCATATCCAGCTTTTTGGATACAGCTACCGTGGATGCTTTCAGCTCACCCAATAGATTTGGACTGATCGTCAGGAGATCACATCCCGCTAACTCCAGGATCTGGCCCATATTCCTGAAACTTGCACCCATGACTTGAGTCGGATAACCAAATTTTTTGTAGTACGCGTAGATCTGTTTAACCGATTTCACCCCAGGATCCTCAGCTCCTACATACTCCTTCCCCGTGCTCTTCTTAAACCAGTCGTAAATTCGCCCCACGAAAGGAGAAATCAATCGTGCCCCCGCCTCCGCACAAGCCACCGCTTGCGGAAGTGAAAACATCAAAGTCAGATTACACTGAATTCCCTCCTTCTGAACGATCTTCGCCGCCTGTGCCCCTTCCCAAGTGGCCGCAATCTTGATCAAAATTCTCTCACGATCGATCCCAGCCGCTTTGTACATGCCAATCAAATGCCGTGCCTTCGCAACCGTCGCATCCACATCAAACGAAAGTCTGGCATCCACTTCAGTCGAGACCCGGCCCGGGACGATTTTCAAAATCTCACAACCAAAGAGTATCAGGAGCCGATCGATGATCGCTTTTGCCCGCTCCTCCTTTGAACCCGATCCGCCCTTACCATCCGCCACGGCCTTCTCCAGCAAGGCTTGATACGCAGGCATCTCCGTCGCCTTCTCAATCAAAGTCGGATTCGTCGTCGCATCCTGCGGGGCATATTCCTTCATCGAGGCAAAATCCCCTGTGTCTGCCACCACCGTGGTCAGCTTCTTCAACTGCTCTAATGCATTTGTGCTCATCGTTACTTTCCCCCCAGATGTTCCTGCAGGATCGGCATCAGCCTCTCCACAACGCGGTCTATCGTATCCATTTTGTCCGCTTCGACAAGCAGTCGCACTAGGTTCTCCGTGCCCGAATACCGAAGCAAAATCCGGCCCTTTTTCCCAAGTTCCCTCTCCACTTCCCGCACCGCACTCGCCACAGCAGGCACATTCTCCCATGCAGGTTTATGCCTCACCTTAAGATTGGTCAGCTTTTGGGGATATCGCCTCATTCCCCTCTTCAAATCTGCAACTCTTGCCCTCTTTCGCTGCACTCGATCCAGTACTTTCAGTGCAGAAAGCAAACCATCCCCCGCAGGGGACGCATCATGAAACAGCAGATGCCCCGACTGCTCTCCGCCTACCAAATATCCCCCTTTTCGCATCGCCTCCGCCACCGCACGATCCCCTATCGCCGTCCGAACCACCTTGCCCCCTTGGGCTATGACCATCTCATCCAACCCCAAATTGCTCATCTGAGTAACCACCACTGTTTTTTCAGGCAACTTCCCGCGCTCAATCGCATCCAATGCCACCATCCCAATCACCTCGTCCCCATCTACCCTCTCCCCATCCTCATCAATCAGGACCATTCGGTCCGCATCCCCGTCATGGGCCAACCCAATCCATCCCTTCCTCTGCTTAACCGCTTCGATCAACTTCTCTGGATGCTCCGACCCACACTTCTCATTGATATTTTTCCCATCAGGCTGAGCCGACATCACCTCCACCTCTGCCCCCATCTCCCTTAAAATCTTTGGAATGGTATACCAAGCCGCCCCATTTCCCGCATCCACCACGATTCGAATCCCTTTTAAAAAGGGTCCACTTCCAAACACCTTCCGCAAACGCCCCTGATACAAATCGAAAGCCTCTTCCGTGCATGTAAAATCTAGAGCGTCGACAGCCTTCACTTCAGGCGCAGGCTTCGTTCGGTCCAATCCTCTTTCAATCTCCGTCTCCGACTCCTCCGTTAACTTAGCGCCGTCTGATCCGCAAAATTTCACCCCGTTGTCACTCGCCGGATTATGCGATGCGCTCAAAATCGCTCCCGCACACGCCCCCTTTTCCTGTACCAACATCGCCAACGCCCCGCTTGGCAACACTCCCACCGATTCAACCTCCAAGCCGGCCTCTCTCAGTCCCGCACATAAAGCAGCCTCGAGCCGTGGTCCCGACTCCCTTGTATCCCGAGCCACAATGACCCGACCCCTAGGACTATTCTTTGCAAAAAAACTCCCTGCTGCCCTGCCCAACGCCCAAACAAAATCCACTGTCATCGGCTCCGTCCCCACCCGCCCCCGCACCCCATCCGTCCCAAACCACCTCCTCTCCACTTATCTCCCTCCCGCCCGCATCCCCGCCACCACCACCCCCATAATGCCCCACACCACAAAGGCCAGCCCCATACAGATCCCGATCCGAAGTAACCGTCGCCCCAAGGCCTTTGGTCCGACCGTAGGCCTCACAAAACCCCTCACCAATCCCTCTGCCCACGAAACTCCCTCCCCACCCACCAGAACCTCTGTTAATTTTTGCCGCAACCGATCTACCTCTAGCGGCCTCTCCATCTTGCCCTGCTGACACAAGGTCAACTCCCCCGTCTCCTCCGATAGCACCAGCACCACCGCATCACTCTCCTCGCTCAACCCCAGCGCCGCTCGGTGACGTAACCCCAGGATCCGGCTCATTCCCTGCTGACTCACAGGCAAAATACAACCTGCCGCCACAATCTGGTCCCCACGCAAAACCACCGCCCCGTCATGCAAAGGGGTCTGATTAAAAAAGATCGTCGCCAACAACTCCTCGGATACCTGCCCCCGGACTGGCACCCCTGAATCAATTAACCCCTGTGCCAAATCCGCCTGCTCAAAAACAATCAGCGCCCCATACTTCCTCTCGCGCAACGCCTCAATGGCCTTGATCACCTCCTCAATCACAAACGACTGCCGCTCTCCATGAATCGAAAATCCACCCGCCTTCCCAATTTCGGCTAATGCCCGACGAATCTCAGGCTGAAACAGAATCAGAAACGCCAGCACCAGAACCGAAACAAAGGCCTGAAGCAAGAAACTCAACACTCTTAATTCCAGAAAACGCGACGCTACTAAAGCCACAAAGAATACGAGAAGAAATCCGCTCAACACCTTTGCCCCTTGGGTCCGTCTCAACAGCTTGTACCCGTAGTAAAAAACAGCTGTCAGAATCAGGATCTCCAACGCCCCCTGCCAACGCAGATCCCGATAGGGCTCCCACCAGCTGTCGGGTATCATCATCCGACCAGCAGACCAGAAACCACCGAAAGTGTCGATGCGGAGTGTAAAAAATTACTTCGACCGCTTTGAAAACTCCACCCGATCCAGTTCCCGTCCCTTTCGACCCAAACTCACCACTTCAACAGACTTTTTTCTTAACGTTACGATATTTACATAGTTCTCTTGAGCATAAGCCTTACGCATCGGGATGGACTCTTGGCAAGCCGCCTCCCTTGGTTCGACCCCAATCGACCCATTTCCCAATACCATGACCTTCCGCCCCCCCTTTCCCTCACTTTCCACTCTCTGCATATCATGATCGTGGTGATTAAAAATCGCCGTAGCGTCCGACTTCTCGATCAGCGGAATCCACTCACTCCTTGCATATCCACTCATCGGTTGCGCATTCCAGGTTCGTGCCGATGGATAACAAGCGATATGCCATGAAACGAAGACCCACGGCACGCTCTTTCTCGCCGCCAGGTTTTTCTCCAACCACTCCGTCTGCCGCTCCATCGGTGTGATATGCCCCGTATCCAAAAGAAGAAGGGAAAGATAATTTCCAAAATCCATCCCGATAGGCTCATTCCTTTGATATAAACCACCAAATAAAGCAAAAAAGAATGGGGCCTTCTTTTTCATGTCCTCAAACGTTGCCCCCTCCTGCCAATACCCTCCTTGAACCTCATGATTCCCGATTCCGGGCACAAACGGGATTAACTTTCCATCCGTTCCATGGGCGACTCGATGCCACATCTCCCAAAATCGAATCTCCCTCGCAACATCCTTTCCGTCGCTATACGAAATATCTCCTCCAAGACTAAAGAAGAGCGGGTTTTTCTGGCAGGCCAAAGTCAACATTTCCTCTGCAGCCTGGGTGGAGTCAGAATCTCCTCCCTCCGCAAAGATCAGCTCCTCTCCGATGTCCAAAGGGGCGGTTCGAAAGCTCTGCTCCGGTGAATCCCCCACTTGGAATTCATACTCCTTACCTGCTTCCAAGCCCTCCCAACGGACTCTGGATAAACTCCACCTCGGCATTCCCATTTTTTGGGGATCAGGAAACTCGGTGGACGTGCTCCTCACGACCTGCCACGTCGTATCTCCTGCCTTTTTCCAGCGCACCTCCTCTCCTTTACCCTTTTCAGGTCGGTCCCCTAGCCCAGGCCCCCTCAACCACTGAGCCGTCATCGTCGTACACGGATCCCCTTCCCAAGTGAGATGCAAGGTCTTGGGAACTTCTCCCGCCTGCCCCAGGCCACAAAGAAGCAGGAACCCAAAGATAACGAAGGAACGATTCATCCGTTCTTTCTAGAGGCATAAATCCAAAAGCCAAATCGGTTGCGCAACATTTGTGTGGCACGAAATTTATCGGGCAGCAGGTTCGGGCTTCGCTGATTTCTTCAGAACGATGTGGAAACTTCTGTGACTCTTCAGTGGCCGTTATCTCAGAGGCAGCCAAAATATGTGATTGGCAAAACAACTGCTTGCTTGTAGCTACATTTGCGCCACAATTACTACATGTTAAAAACTACCACCATCCGGGCCCGAATCACTCCCACTGTAAAAACCCAGGCGGAACGAATTCTTTCCTCACTGGGAATGACCGCTTCGGATGCGATTCAGCTTCTCTTTCACCAAATCCAGCTCCACCGCGGACTTCCCTTTGCGGTGGCACTTCCCAACGCGCAAACCGCCAAAATTCTTCGGGACAGCCGAAAGGGCAAAGGCGTGAAACACTATGAATCGAAGAAGCACCTCTATCGTGACCTTGGCCTGTGAGATCGCTCAGTAGCACCACCGCATTTAGGAAAGACGTCAAACGAGCCAAAAAGAGAGGCAAAGATTTTTCAAAACTTAAGAAGGTCATTGATCTTCTGATCGAAACCGCACCTTTGCCACCATCTTACAAAGACCATCCGCTTCATGGAGAGTTTGTGGGATCCCGTGATCTCCATATCGAGCCTGATTGGATTCTGATTTATACCGCCTCTGCCGAACATTTACGTTTAGAGCGCACTGGCACACATTCAGATTTGTTTCGCTGATTTGTAGCTGCCTGAGTATTCGGAGTTCCCCACCAACTCGATTAATGGGGTCAGTCGGAAGTACTTCCACCAACAAGAAAATCATCGGGCCGCCGGGATATTGGCCCCCGCACATCCACCCCTGGCCCAATCCTCTTTCGCCTCCGGCTGGATTAGATTGGCACCCCTCAATTTGCCTTCGGAAAATTATCGGGCGGCCGGGATTTGAATTCCGCCGCGTAAGCGGACATTCATTCGGTCGCGGAGCGACATTTGAGAATGGGCGGGGGCAGGTCTTGGGGGGCCAACCCGGGACCCCCATAAAGCCACCCTTCTAGCGGATTGAAGGCTGTTCGATCGGAAGGAGTTATCTGCCCAGTAACCCGAAAGCAGTCAGCTACGGGAATTGGGGACTATGGGTTTTGTTGGGGATTGGTAGAGGACTGCGGATTACGACAGCCGACGCCGAAGAATTGCCAATCCGCCTAAACCAACGGCGAGAAGCGAAAGTGCGGAAGGTTCGGGGATGACTATAAAGTTATCCATATTTAAAAGTCCGGTAGCTATCGTGCTATCCCAACTATAGCCTCCAATGGCCATATAAAAGTCTTCACTTCCACTCCATGCACTTACATCAAGTGTCTTATTAAGTATGAATGTATTTGGAGAGTTTATATCAGCATATGATGCTGATATTGTTTTTGCTGCTGAGTCGAAGTCCATCCTCAAAACTACTGAACTCGAGGATGTCGGTATCTTTATTTCAGTATTAGATCCGCCGTTTGTTGCCCAGTTTGGGACAATACCAAATGCCGTATCTTTATGTAGACACTGTGTAAAATAATTTGAGAAAGTATTGAGGTCTTGAGTGACTGACATTAGAGCCTCTACGTAATTGCTCGTACTAGCTGTAGCAAAAGATGGATTTATAGATGCCTCTACTTTGGCAGACCAGTTTTGGTTCAATGGAAGTTTTTGTTTCCATATAATCAGGCCCCATGATTCCCCTGATGAAAGATTTGAGTGAAACGAAATACCAGTGGATGTTTTATCAAAGTTACCTGATAAGGCTAAAGGCAGACTTCCCGAATAAGTTGACCATTTACTAGTATCTAATGAAGACGAATTAAAGTTGTCGCTTCCAACCCATAACTGAGCATTGCCAGAAGTTATTGAAAGAAGAAGGGCAATCGCCTGAAGCTTATATTTTGGCGTCATCAGTAGAATTAAGCATCAATCCCCTAATTCCGCAATATCCCGAAAAGGCCAATAGCTCATCCGTAGCGAACTGAATAACCTGATTAATCTCCTACTTCCCTAACCCCATCGGCCAGAACGGGTTTTTACAGCCTTTAAATCATCGGGCCGCCGGGATTTGAATTCCACCGCGTAAGCGGACATCCATTCCATCGTGGAACGAGTAGCCAGAATGGGCGGGGGCAGGTCTAAGGGGGCCAACCCGGGACCCCCATAAAGCACCCTTTTAGTCAATTCAGCTCTGTTCGATCAGAAGGTGTTATCTCCCCTGTGCCCCGAATCCAGTCAGCTACGGCAATCGGGGATTACGGGTTTTGTTGGGGATAGGTGGAGGACTTTGACATATCGCATTTATTCTTGTTTCTTTGAATATTTAGTAGTAACGCTTGCCTATGCGTAAGTTTCTTCTTTGTTGTTTATTCGTAAGTTTTTATTCCACGTCTTCTTATTCAGAAACTGGCGAAGATTTAAGTCTTAATCCGGAAAAGTATTTAAATAAGACCGTAAACTTAAAAGGGTGCATCGACAGCAGTTCACCCACTCTGCATACAGATGGATCTGGAAAGTTTTTTGAGATGAGGACCTATATATCAAAAAGGGTTAACACAGGCAGTGTTACTAGGAACTCCTTTCAAAGTGAAGGTTATGTAAAGGTCTTTGTCCCTAATGATAAGATTAGCAGTTTTGTTTCTTCGTTTAAGTCAGATACGCCCAAAGGATTTTCTGGCGTATTCAAAAAATACACACCAAAAGAACAAGGTTCAGAGCCTGACCACATTGAGAAGCAGGACAATTCTTTCTACTTTGTTGATATTACCCCAAAAAGCCACTCTTGGTAGTGATCGCCCTTCCGTGGCGAACTGAAAAACTGGCAAATCCCCCACTTCCCTAAGCTCATTGGAGAGAACAGGTTTTTACGGGCTTTAATTCATCGGGCCGCCGGGATATTGGCCCCCGCACACCCACCCCTGGCCCAATCCTCTTTCGCCTCCGGCTGGATGAGATTGGCATCCCTCAATTTTCCTTCAGAAAATTATCGGGCCGCCGGGATTTGAACCCGGGACCCCTAAAAACCCACCCATTTAGCGGTTTGGGGTTGCTCAATCGGAACAAGTTATCTCCCCACTGCCCCGCATGCAGTCAGCTAAGGGAATCGGGGACTACGGGTTTTGTTGGGGATTGGTGGCGGATTTTTCGGCCATCTCAATTTTGTTCAGTTCGGCTTCAGCCCCCTTGCTTCCTTGATCAGCAGCCGCTTTTAACCATTTTTTCGCCTCTTCTTCATTTTTTTTACATCCAAATCCAGTTAAGTAATTCTTACCAAGTGCATACTGCGCTTGTACTTCGCCCCTCTGAGCCTTAGAGATTAAATCTTCATGTGCCTTTTGTAGATCTATTTGCTGAATGTTTGGCGTTCTATTTGGTTTTGGAGATGAATTAAGAATATTTTTGTATCTGAGCGCTATATCATTTGAAAAACCACCTTGAGAATACTCTCCGTATGTACCATCCATTTTTACATATGCACGACGACTAAATTCTCCTTTTTGAATATTTTTGACCTCACCGTCCAAGGATGCTTCAACTAAAACTCCTGACACGGACAGTTCTTTGCTAGATTGATCTGCAGTTTCCTTTACTTTGTCAGATATTAAGAAACCAATTCTTACAGTATCTGTAGATTTTGTTTTTTCTATTTGGTCAGTAAATACATTTATCGCGTCTAGATCTTCCTTATTGTAAAAGTAGTTTACATTATAAAATCTAATGTCTGCAGAGTTTAAGTTTGTATATTTGGATAATATTTGATTCTTTATTTCTGGTATTTTTTGTTCAATAAGAGCGCTTTCGAATTTTTCGCTAAAAGCTGCTGATGTTGCGGCTAGAACTGATAACAATACCAACTTTATTGGAATCATCTGAGTGCTCAAAGAATACTCTGCTTCGCTCTTCCGTAGCGAACTGAAAATTCGGGTTAATCCCCCACTTCCCTAACCCCATCGGCAAGAACGGATTTTTCGGGGCTTTAATCATCGGGCCGCCGGGATTTGAACCCGGGACCTCTTGTACCCGAAACAAGCGCACTACCAAGCTGTGCTACGGCCCGTATGAACTTAAAATAGTATCCGTTTTTCTGGCGGCCCGAAAGCTTGAACTGCCGCCGGGATGTTGCGCCCCACACACCCTCCCCTGCGCTTTGCGGAAACCCCTCTGGGTTGGTTGACTTGGGTGCTTTCGCACCCGCGCAATGAACCCGCTGGGATTTGAATTCCCCCGCGTAAGCGGACATTTAGTCCGTCGCGGAGCGACACTTGAGAATGGGCGGGGGCAGGTCTGAGGGGGCCAACCCGGGACCTCTTGTACCCGAAACAAGCTCACTACCAAGTTTACCCCGATTCTTATCGGGGCTGTGTTAGCCCCGAACTCCTATCGAAGCCACAGCCCTCCTACCCACCCCTGGCCAGCTCCTTCGCCCTATTCACTGCAGCACTCATCGCCTTTTCCGCCAAAACCTCAATCCCACCCGCCTGCATCACCTTCAATCCCGCCTCGGTCGTTCCCCCAGGACTCGCCACCGCCGCACATAGTTCACTCGGCTTAATTCCCTCCCTCACCAAAAGCGCCCCCGTCCCCAACATCGTCCTCGCTGCCAACTCCCCAGCTACTTTCGAATCCAACCCAGCCCGTACCGCCGCTTTTTCCAGCTCCTCCACCCACTTCGCCATGAACGCAGGGCCCGACCCGCTCAACGCCGTCACCACATCCATCTGCTCCTCTCCGATTTCCAACACTGTACCTCCCAATGCAAAGATTTTCCGTGCCACCCCGAGATCTTCTTTCTTCGACCCCGGTCCCTCGCACAACGCCGTCAACCCTTCCCCCACCCGCAACGCCTGATTCGGCATCGCCCGAACCACCCGCGCCTTACCCCCAGCCTCCTTCGCCAACTTCTCCGTCGTTACCCCAGCCAAGATGGAAATCAGTAAATACGAATCTCTTCTTCCCCGCAGCCACCCCACAACTTTTTCCAGCATCGCCGGCTTCACTGCCAATAAAACCACCTCCGCCTCACCCAACTCCTCCACCTTCTCGACAAACTTCACACCTTTTCCCATCTCTTTGCTTAATGTTTCTCTTCCCTTGAAATCCGGTTCGCACGCTTCCAAACTCCACGACCCAGCCCCCTTTAACATTCGCAAAATGGTTCCCCCCATTCGCCCCGCGCCGATCATCGCCACATTCATGCTATCGGTAGGTCTAACCGAAACGCGGGAATACGCACGACCAGATCTTTTCCCCCCTCATCTTTTGCCAAATACGCTCCCTCCGCTTCACTGTCTGAATCGACCAGATGATAACTGTTATAGTGAAACTGCTCCCCGGGAGCCAAACGCGGGAACTGACCCACCACCCCATCCCCCTCAATCACCAGTCGATGCCCTAGCGCGTTCCTGACCACCCATTTTCGCCCGACAATCGTCACCGCCCGGGCACTGTCATTATGGATCGTCACGTAGTAAACGAACTGATGTGGCCGATCCGGCGGCCCCGATGCCCCCACGACATACTCAACCCGGTCAACACTTACCCACAACCCCTTCTCCTCTTGTCCCTTTGTGGCCACTCTCTCTTTTTTCCTCTCTCTGCTAGCCCAACTCAAGCCTTTTGCCGAACGCCCTTAGCCCTCTTCCTCTTCACCCGAACATAATCCTCAAACTCGTATAAAGTCGGATCTCTCCGCGGAGGCAGCCTTCGCCGTAACCTCATCTTCCAATCCTCTTTCTTCTCCCCACCCAACCCCTCCATCCCATCCATCTTCTCCATCACATCGCCGTATTCCTCCTCCAACTTGTCCGGATTCTCCCCTTTCTCCAATCGCTGCAACATCTCCCCCATCTCCCCAGGCAACTTCTGCCCACTCGCCTCCATCATCCGCCTCATCATCTTGCCCATCATCCTAGGATCGGGATTTTTTTCATCCATTTTCGAAAACTCGTCCGCCATTTTCATCATCTCTCTCTCCATTCGCGGATCCATCTCCCCACCCTCCCCCTCTTTTTTCACCACCTCTTTCGCCCTGCCCGTAAAGGCGAATGCCGAGACCACTTTCTCCATCCTGCTTTTTGCCCCATCCGGACAAAAAGGCGCCTCCCCCTCCCGCAATGATCTCCTCGCTAAAAAAGTATAAATCCGATGCCGGTCCGGACTGTAAAATTCGTAAATCGGCATCGCCTCCTGCCTTGTCCCCTACTCCGCCGCGATCTGCCTCAGCGTCTCCGCATAAGCATTCTTACCAATCGCATCCGCCAAAACCCGTAACTCCTTCCCCCCAATCCAACCCTTGCGAAAGGCCACCTCCTCCGGCGAACCCAGTAGCATCCCTGTCCTCGTCTGCACTGTCTGAACAAATTGAGCCGCCTGCAACAACCCATCCGCCGTCCCCGTATCCAACCAAGCCGATCCCCGTCCAAACTTTTCCCCGTGCAGGCTCTGATCTTTCATGTAACACCGGCTCAGATCGGTAATCTCCAGCTCCCCCCGCGCCGAAGGTTTCAATCCACGCGCAAACTCCACCGCCCGCCCATCGTAGAAATAAAGCCCGCAATTTGCCCAGTGCGACTTCGGCTTCGCCGGCTTCTCCTCAATCGAGGTGATCCGATTTTTCTCATCAAAGGTCAAAACCCCGTATGACGATGGATCCGCCACCTGATAAGCAAAGATCGTCGCCCCCTTCTCTCTCGCTTGGGCCGAGACCAGTAATTTTCCCAACTCCGCCCCATAAAAAAAATTATCTCCCAAAATGAGGCACGACGGGTCACTCCCCACAAATTTTGCCCCAATCTGATACGCCTGTGCCAATCCTTCGGGCTTTGGCTGCTCTGCATAACTCAACTTCAACCCCAAACTCTTTCCATCTCCTAAAAGAAGCTCAAAAAGAGGCAGATCCTGGGGTGTCGAAATCAGAAGAATCTCTCGCATCCCCGCCAGCATCAGCACGGAAAGCGGATAGTAGACCATCGGCTTGTCGTACAGCGGTAGAAGCTGTTTGGACACCGCCCGCGTCAACGGCCACAGCCGCGTCCCCGTCCCCCCCGCTAAGAGAATGCCTTTACGATTCATCCTGTATCTATTCTTTCCCAACGAACCCCAAAAGCCAAGTTTCTCAGTTCAACTCGACACCATTTTATGACAGGGCTATCAACCCCTATGGTTCTCACCTTATCCTCCAACCGCATGATCGGGGGCGTCTGTGGTGGTCTGGCCGAATGGCTCGGCTGGGACCCTACCCTCGTTCGAATTCTCTACACCGTTCTAACCTTCTTCACTGCGTTCTCGGGCGCCATTTTCTACCTGATCCTTTGGATCATCATGCCCAAAAAATCGTAAGCTTGTTTCAACTGCTGGGTTTGACGCCACCCCTGCTCTACGAGATACTCCACTCATGTCTTATACCTATTCGAACCAACAAGAATCCCTCCTCGCAAAAGTGAAGGGAAAAACAGGCAAAATTTCCGATAAAACTCATGAGGAGCACCTCAAGCTCTACACCGGCTACGTCAACAAGAGCAACGGCATCCTTGCCGAACTGGAAAAAATGGGCACTCCTGACCCCACCAACCCCGCCGTGGCCAACCAGATCTACTCCTCCGTCCGCGCCCTCAAGGTGGACTTCACCTTTGCAATCGGTGGTCTCAAAAATCACGAACTTTACTTCTCCATCCTGGGCGGAAATGGAAAACCGTCGGATCGTATTCTCAAACATATCGATCAGGACTTCGGCTCTTTCGACAACTATAAGAAAGACCTCAAGGCCACTGGGATCGCCGCCCGCGGTTGGGCCTGGACCGGATACGATCACGGCACGAAAAAACTCTTTAACTATATCGGAGACGCACAGAACAGTTATCCCGTCTGGGGTGTGACTCCTATCCTCGGCCTCGACGTGTACGAACACGCCTACTACGCCGACTTCCTTACCAACCGCGGTGGCTACATCGATGAGTTTATGAACTTTGTCGATTGGGCCGCTGTCGAAGCCCTGCTTCCGAAGGCCTGACCTCCGCTCCCACACAACTTCAGGCGCGTTGCGCAGGTTCGTGCTACCCAGCCGATCCAAAGGAGATCTTACAGACCTTTTCGAAGGCCCTGGAAAAAGTATCCCCAGTCAAAAAGAGTGCTCACGACCTCCGTTATCCGATCGTTCCCCATATCGATTTTCGGGTGAACTTCGAGCTATACGCGCAAACCTACGCCTTATGGCGCGACGCAAACTGGTTCCCCTCTAGGGTAGTGATTCTGGGAGTCGGCCATAGGTGCCCGGCAGAAATTGCGTGTCATCCGTTGGGATTTCGTTCGGCAATGGGGGAAATCCTGCCTGATCGCGATCTTTTTTCCTCCCTTTCGGCTTCCTGCCCTTTTCCTATCGACCAAGAAACCCGTGGATTTCAGGGCGAACACTCGCTCGAATTTGTCGTGATCTGGCTTCAAGCCCTTCGCGATCTCTTTTTTCCAGGTCGCTCCTTCACCATTCTGCCCATTCTCTGCGGCGGCTTTCAGAGCTCGATTGAGACGGGCACCCCTCCATCCTCAAACTCAGCCGAGACAGCCTTTGCTCGAGGCTTGGCAAAGATTAGTCAGGAATCTGATACAGCCGTGGTCGCAAGTATCGACGGATGCCACGTAGGCCCTCGATTTCAGCATCCTTTCGCTGCTGACAAAAAGATTCGGGCCCAAGTTGCGGAATGGGAAAAAAAACTTTGGACTTTTGCTTCCAGCAAAACCCTACCGGCGTTTTTTGAGCACCTCGGGGCCAACCAAAACGCTTTTTACTTCGACGGTGTGGGAGTTTTGCATACCCTTTTGGCAGGCCAAAATCTTCGCGCCAAAACTCTTCCCCCCGTCCAGTGGTACGAATCCTCCGATCAATCCATCGTTACCTTTTCCCGCGGCCACCTACTGCCTCACAAATAACACTCAACTACTGTCCGTCCCCGCCCTCTCCTAACACCACCACACACCCCACCTCTAAAAAAATCAACCCCCAAGCTCTTGGCCCGCAAACAGTTACATGGGGTCAGAGGTCTTGCAACTCGTTCACTAACAATATCTTAAATGGCTGATTTTAAGAAGTGGGGTCAGAGGTCAAAGTACATATTGGTATAATAATCAATGATTTATGAATACAGCTCCTCCATTTATAGGAATGTGGAGTTAAGCCCTGCCTAGTTGTAGGGATAGTTTTCTGATATACTTTCTTTATGTCCCTCGACTCTTCCTCTTACCTAAATCGAGAGCTCAGTTGGCTTGAGTTCAATCATCGCGTTCTCGAGGAGGCTCAAGACCCGACCCAACCCCTTCTTGAACGGCTCAAATTCCTTACCATCGTCAGCTCCAACCTGGACGAGTTCTTCGAAATCCGCGTCGCCGCCCTCAAGCAACTGGTAGAAAATCGCAGCGATGTTCATGGACCCGATGGCCTCCGTCCACCCGAAGTTCTCACTGCTATCCGAACTCGCGTCCTCCGCATGGTCGACGACCAGTATCAACTCCTTCACCAAACCCTCCTCCCAGCCCTAGCCCAAGAAGGCATTCACCTCCGCCCGATTCTGCAGTTGAACGAAGCTCAGATCGCCTGGGCTCGCGAACAGTTCCAACGCGATATTCTCCCCATTCTTACCCCCCTCGCCGTCGACCCCAGTCACCCCTTTCCCCAACTTCTCAATAAATCGGTCAACCTTGTCATTCTTTACTCGAAACCCGGCCACCAGGAAACCACCCGCCACGCCTTCGTCCAGATTCCCCGTGGCATTCCCCGCCTGATTCCCCTCCCTAGAGAAAGCTCCAACCCACGGGAGTTCATCCTTCTCTCCGAACTGGTCCGCCACTTCGTCTCCGAGGTTTTCCCAGGCATGAAAATCCATGGTGCCTGGCCCACCCGGATCACCCGAAACAGCGAACTCTATATCGACGAAGAGGAAGCCCACAACCTCCTCCTCACGATCGAGGAAGAACTCCAAAAGAGAAATCGAGGAGCCGCCGTTCGTCTCGAACTCACACAAGATTGCCCCGTCGAAATCGAAACCTATCTTCTAGGTCATCTCGAGCTCACGCACGAAGACGTTTATCGTGTCACGGGACCCGTCAATCTGACTCAGCTCTTCGCTCTTACCGAGTCAGGCCGCGGCCTCCCCCACCTCCACGATCCCCTCTTCACCCCCTCCCTCCCACCCCCGCTTCAAGCCCCCGGGCGCAGCTTTGAGGCAATCCGCCAAAACGACATTCTCCTGCATCATCCCTACGAGAGTTTTCAACCCATCATCTCTCTTCTCGAACAAGCTGCCGTCGATCCTCAAGTCCTAGCGATCAAGATGACCCTCTATCGAACCAGCGGGGATTCCCCACTCCTAAACGCCCTCATCACCGCCGCCCGCAACGAAAAGCAGGTTACGATTCTCGTGGAGCTGAAAGCCCGCTTCGACGAGGCCAATAACATCGCTTGGGCCCGCAAGATGGAGGAGGCCGGCATCCACGTCGTCTATGGCTTGGTCGGCTTAAAAACCCACTGCAAAGTCCTCCTCATCGTCCGTCGGGAAGAGAGCCATCTCCAATCCTATCTGCACCTCGGTACAGGAAACTATCATCCCCGTACCGCACGCTTCTACACCGACTTCAGCTTACTCACCTGTCGCCCCGCCCTGACCTCCGAAGTCGCGTCTCTCTTCAACGTCCTCACGGGAATGTCGGAAACCGCCCACTTCGACGAGCTCCTCGTCGCCCCTTTTAATTTTGCCCCCCGCCTCCTCGAACTCATCCATCGGGAATCAGCCCACCACCGTGCAGGCCGCCCTTCCGGAATCTTTATCAAAGCCAACGCCCTCGTCGACCCGGAGATCATTCAATCTCTGTACGCCAGCTCCCAGGAAGGAGTCTCCATCCAACTCCTCGTACGCGGGATCTGCTGCCTCCGCCCCGGTGTCCCCGGATTGAGCGAAAACATCCAAGTCCGAAGCATCGTGGACCGTTTCCTCGAACATAGCCGCATCTATGTCTTCACCAATGGGGGGGATCCACTCGTTTTCCTAGGCAGCGCCGATCTCATGCCCCGCAACCTCCACCGCCGCGTCGAGGTGGTCTTCCCTATTCTCGACCCAGAGCTCCGTCGCCAATTCCTCGAGATCATCGTTCCCGCTTATTCAAACGATAATCGGAAAGCCCGAATTTTGGGCCAGAATGGCCTCTCCACCCGTGCCCCTCTGCCCGAGAACACCCCCGCCCGCCGTGTCCAAGATGAGTTCCTTCTTCGCTACAACCCAAACTCTTGCGACATCCCTCAGATCACCCCCGCCCTTCGCCCCATCCCCAATCCCATCCGCTCCGTCAACGCCTAGCTTCTTTCCGCACTCACTGGCTTGCTCCCACGAATGATCGCCCCCAGATCCAAATGCTTTGCGATCACCTGCTGAATCATTAAAATCTTCTCCTTGTCTCCCGGATCGGTCTTCACCGTCATTCTCTCGATCTTCGCTGCCACGGTATAGCTGTCCCCCGTCACCGCCACCGTCGGAAGTCCGCGTTCCTGCAACATCTTGATCAATCCCGGTTGTGGCTTGAGCCCGTCCGTCAAAATGATTCCTGCTGGCTTCGCTTCGTGCCCCCCTTTGACCTGCGCCTCTAGTGTCGCCAAAAGCAGATCCTCTCGATCTCCCGGGGTGATCAAAAGAGCCCCTGGATGAAGCTGATCCTGTAAGCGGGCCGCCGTCATCGCTCCCACCGCTACCGATCTCACTTTCCTCCGTTTCATATTTTCCCCCGAAAGAAATTCCCCGCCCAACTCCAAGGTCACCTGACCCAGCGTCGGACGACGAAGTTCCCCGTGATACGGAATCATTCCCAAAATCGGTAACCCCATCCGGTGAAATGCCTTTTCCGCCCAAGGCCGCAACGCTTCCATCTTGGCCGGTAAAACCTTGTTTAATACCACCCCGACTACCTTCACCCCGTGTTTTTCAAATAGTGCAAGGTTTAGACTCACCTCATCCACTGGCCGCCCAACCCCCCCCGTCGTCACAATGATCACCTGACTCCCCAACAGCTTCGCCACCTGCGCATTCGAGAGATCTAGAACACTTCCCACCCCCGCATGTCCCGTGCCTTCAATCAAAACAAAGTCATGTTCCCACGCCACCCGGTTGAAAGCCTCCTCGATCGTTGCCTTCATCGCCGGAAGATTTCCCCGCTCTAGGTACTCCCGTGTGAACATACGATCCACCGCGATCGGAGACATCGCTTCGATCGGTAAATTCACGCCATAGGTGTTGCTCACCAAAACCGAATCCTCATCCACCTTCTTGCCCGCCACCTCCACAAACCTCTGTCCCACCGGTTTGATGTAACCGATCTTTTTAAATTTGGACGAGAGAGCCGCATAAAGTCCCAGACAAGTGGTCGTCTTTCCATCATCCTGCCGGGTCGCAGCCACGTAGATCCGTGGCGTTACTCTGTTGAGTTCCATTCTCTTACCTTCCCAGGGCAACCTCCGGAGAAGAGGGCTCGGGATACAACTTGCGATACTCCACCGCTAAAATTCCAACAATCGCCGCCACCCCCAGCACTTCCTCCTCATCCGCCCCACGGCTGAGCTCTGCCGCAGGCAAACGCAGCCCCAAAAGAATATTCCCGTAGGTTCGGACTCGTCCGAAGTGCTGAATGCTCTTAACCGCAATATTGCCTGAATTCAGGTCTGGAAACACCAAACAGTCTGCCCGACCCGCAACCTTGGAACCCGAGATCTTCAGCGAGGCTTTCTTCGGATCCAGAGCCGCGTCCAACTGCATCTCCCCGTCGAACTCTCCCGGTAAACCGATCTGAATGGCTAGATCCCGAGCCTTTTTTGTCGCCTCGATCACTTTGCCCGTCTCCTCATTCAAAGAAGCACTTCCGCGGGTCGAATAAGAAAGCAAGGCGACTCGTGCATTTCTACCCGTTAGCCTTTTTTTCAATCCTGCTAATCCCACCGCCGTTGCCGCCAACTCCTCGGCCTTGGGACGAGGCACCACCGCCGCATCGCCCACAACCAGAATTCCATTATCTCCCGTTTTTCCATCCTCACACTCCAATAGGGTCGCACTCGATATCCTCGAAATATGAGGCAAGCGCGGAATCATTCGAATCAAAGGCCGTAACACATTTCCCGAATACGCTCCCACCCCCGCCACGAGACCGTCCACCTGCCCGAATCGAAGCATTAACGTTCCGTATACAATCGGATCGGACAACATATCATCAATTTCACTTAATTTTAATTTCCCGCCTTGGGCCTCAGTTCGTAAGTAGTCCTTGAACATCTGCCGGTCCTGACCTTCGACGGGATCCAGTAACATCACCCGATCCAGTTCTACTTTCTGGGTTTTTGCCTGACGCCGGATCAAATCCGGTTGCCCCAGCAAAACGACCGGTCCCATCCGCATTTGGGCGTATCGGGAAGCCGCCCGCACTACTTGGGCATTGGTTCCCTCAGGAAAAACAATCCGTTTCGGGTGTTTGACCAATTTTTCAGCCAAGGAAAGTAGAAGAGGTCCGCTCACTTCGGTATCTTCGACTCCTTCTGAAGTCAGGGCAAGGCGAACATCCCAAAAGAAGGCTCAAAACTCACGATGGTCACACACGCAAAGCGGCCCCGCAGGCCTCCTGCCCTACTGTAAACCGAGTCGAATCAGTAGATTAGAGAAAAAAGAAAGCTCAAGAAGGATGTTGTAAGTAAAGATAGCCCCCGCTACGCCCAAGCATGCCGCAACAGCCCCTAAACAGCGGATCACATAAGAAATTTCTTCCGTATCCATGCTCTCTTCTACCTCAACCAGCCCCTAGCGCAACGTCACTTTGAACTGAAATTGGCTGTCGTCGGAACCCAATAAAATCTGATTTTCTCCACCCCGCAAATCCTGCGTCAGGCTGTTTTCTGCTAAACCAATCGCCGCATCGTTCACCACCGTTCCCAGCGAACTTCCACGATCTCTCACAAAGAAGTGGTCCCCCTCCCGCTCGATGGAGCAGTGATTCCTGGAAATTTGATATGGCTTCTCGTCGGCAATCGGTAAATCATTCGACGCAAATACCGTGGCCCCTTTTCCGAGGGTTTCATGCTTTCGCCCGATCCGAAAAGGAAACTTCTGAATCGTCACAGAACTTTCGGGCAGACGAGCCATGGCATGATCGTTACAGGCAGTTAATACAATAGACTGATATCCCCCTTCAGGCGGAGGAGCCACTGGGGCAGTAGACGGAGCCGTAGGCACAGGCGCAGGCGCCAAAACCCGCGTCATCTCGAGCGAGGGATGTGCAATTGGCTTGGCCACAGGGGCAACGACTCGTGCCACAGGAGCCGCAGGGTTGGAAGCCGCAGGCACAGACGCTCTCTGCTCCGCTTGAGCCCGCAACCTCATCTCCATCCGCAAACGATCATTGGCTGTTCTCAACCTCTCAAAGAAGGAGGCCAGATAAGGAATCAGAATTTCGGGGCGCTGCAAAACCGCTTCATTGAAGTTCTCTGCCGTCAGAACCTCGCACTCCGTAACTTCCAGTGCCTGAGCCGAGGCCGAACGAGGTCTCTCATCGACCATCGCCATCTCTCCAAAAATATCCCCCTCACCCAACTGCGCCAAAATGACCGACTTCCCCTCCCCCGCAATACTGATTTCCACCCGGCCCTTCAGAATTCGATATGCCTCTTGGGTTGTGTCACCCTCCCGAAAAATCATCTGCCCAGGTTGAAAAAGTGCGGAACTCATCGAAATAAAAACCCGCTTTACCCGAACCTCTACGCCAAGATTTTCTTCACCGCTTCGATCACCCGATCTGCACTAGGCATCACCGCCTGCTCCAAAACGCGGGCATACGGCTGGGGAGTGTCCAACCCCGTCACGCGCTGGATCGGTGCGTCCAGATCGTCAAAAGAGCGGTGCTGGATCTCGTAAGCCACTTGGGCACCCCAACCTGCAAACGGCTTGTTCTCCTCCACGATCACGACTCGGTTCGTTTTCGCAACAGATCCCAAAATCGCCGGCAGGTCCAAAGGTTTGATCGTCCGTAAATCAAGAACCTCGGCAGAGATTCCATCCGCTTCCAGTTGTAAAGCCGCCGCAAGTGCCACATGAGTCGATGCACTATTGGCGATCAGGGTCACCTGGTCCCCTGGGCGACGGATACGGGCCTGGCCGATGGTGGTCAGAATCTCCCCTTCGGGCACCTCGTCTTTGAATCCATAAAGTTTCTCATTCTCGATGAAGCAAACCGGGTTGTTGCTCCGGATGGCACTCTTCAAAAGGCCTTTGGCATCATCCGGGAATGCGGGCGTGATCACTGTCAGGGCAGGCACGTTCGCGTACCAGTTTTCAGGTGTGTGCGAGTGGGTCGCTCCCACCTGCAATCCCGCACCCGAGGAACCACGAAAAACAATCGGAATCGAGTACTGCCCCCCACTCATGTACCGAATCGCCCCCGCGTTGTTGACGATCTGGTCATACGCAACCATCGAAAAACTCCATGTCATAAACTCAACCACCGGACGTAGCCCCTGCATGGCCGCTCCCACCCCCAACCCGGCAAAACCAGACTCACTGATCGGAGTATCTAACACCCGCTTGGAACCAAACTTCTGCAAAAGCCCCGAGCTCACCTTATAAGCTCCTTGGTACTCGGCCACTTCCTCCCCCAGTAGGATTACATTCTCATCCCTCTCCATCTCCTCACTCAACGCTTGGTTGAGCGCCTCCCGCATCGTGATCACAGCCATGATTAACTTCCAATCGGCGGACGGAATTCCGCAATCTGATCCTCAGGCGCAAAAATATCCTCAAACACCGTTGCCACCTCGGGCTCCGGAGAGCTTTCAGCGAAAGCGATTGAATCATCCGCCTCGGCTACTGCCACCCGCTCAATCTCCTCATACTCTTTCTCTGTTAAAGCCTTCTCCTTATAGAGCCTCTCTTTGAAAAAGGAGATCGGTTCTGACTCTTTCTTTCTCTCCGCAATTTCTTCCTTCGTCCGATAATTCCCAGGATCCGACATCGAATGTCCACGGTAACGGTAGGTTTTCACCTCAACCAAAGAAGGCAGGCTTTCCGTCCGAGCCAGCTGGACCGCATCCCACATCTTCTCCCTCACATCATCCACATCATTTCCATTCGCTGTAATTCCGGCCATATCGTACCCATCCGCCCTCTTGACCAGAGGATATCCCGCCGAGCTACGAGACTGATGCGTGCCCATTGCATACTCATTGTTCTCGATCACATAAATAACAGGCAATTTCCACAAGGCCGCCAAGTTGAGTGATTCATGAAACGCACCCTGATTCACCGCTCCATCCCCCAAATAACAAACCGTTACTTCCCCTGTGCCCTTATATTTCTGCGCAAAAGCGATTCCCGCGGCTAGAGGCGTCTGACCTCCCACAATTCCGTGTCCACCATGAAAGTGTTTTTCCTTATTAAAGAAATGCATCGAACCACCTTTCCCCCTCGAACATCCTGTAATCTTTCCAAATAACTCCGCCATGCACTCACGCGAACTCATCCCTCGGGCCAAAGCATGCCCGTGATCCCGATACGCAGTAATGACTGCATCCGTTGGGCTGAGAGTGGAAATGGATCCGACAGCTACTGCCTCTTGACCAATGTACAAGTGACAAAACCCCTTAATCTTCGCCTGCATGAAAGCTTGGGCCGCCTTCTGCTCAAACCTGCGGATCAAAACCATCTTGCGGAGCAGATCCACCCGTTCCAAGGGTGTCAGGGTAGGGAGAACCGCGGGTGATTTACCCGGCTTCTCTTTCGACCTTACCTTTTTTGCTCCTGACGATGCCATGTTCGATTGGCTCCTTTGGTTCACCCAGCACTTTGGTCTCTGGATGTCGGTATGGTTAGACTATGCCACCCTTTTCCCGCCTATCAATTCCAACTTCTTCCTACTGGTAACTACTTGCCGATAAAGAGTTCCGGCATCAGTTCCCTACCCCACCGCCAGGTGCTCGGCATCGCTTGGTAACCGATATGCCCCTGCCCTACCTCCCGATAGTGCGCTCCTCCCCACCCCTCCGACAAAGCCCTTAACTTGGACGGCGGAGCCACCGAATCGTGCGAACCGCCAACGACCAACACCCGCTTCGAAGGCAGTTGTAATTTTCCGTGTGAGGGGCACACCAACGGCAAAAGTTTCTCCACCCGTTCGCGGTCCAACCCACGCTCCTCCATCTGCCTGCGCAAAACCCAGCCTCCCTCTGAATCCCAAATCGCCGTCGCCACATCTGGAATCGGTTGCACCAGCCAACCGCAAGCCAACCCCGGCTCATGACACAGCGTTAACCCAGCTACCCACCCTCCCAAACTCATTCCCCAAAGCCCCACCTCCGGTGCCCCCGACGCCTTCAACATCCTTGTTACCATCCTGACCTCGGTGACCGCCTGCCGAATCGCCTCCGCACTCCGAATCAAGTTACCCCCAAAAACCAACTCCCCACTCCACGTTCCCTTGGGCCTTCTGCGAAAATGGTACGGCAAATCATAAAAAACCGCCGTCCAACCGAGGCGGTTCAGGACGGAAGCCCAGTGGGCATACCCCACATCACTGGCCGAAAAGAGGGAGTGCAACATCACCATGGCAGGGGACTTCAATCCTTTGGGCCCAGGCCAGACCCGCAAATGGAATCGGTTATTTTCCTCCCGATCCCCTGTCACCGGAGACGGAAAACTCATTCTCCCCTCATTCAATCCTTCGGGGATTTTGTCCGGAACCCGATAAAACTCTTCGCCCCCCCTCGTCAGCCAATTTCGCACATAATCATCCCACTCCTGTGGGCTGTGTCGGCCGGCACGGCCCAACAACTGCCATAATCCAATCCCGAAAAAAGCTCCAGAATCCACCACCCGAGACTGCAACGCATGCAATCGCCCGATCATCGGCCCGCCTTCCATCTCTCCTGCGGGGTTTTCGGAAGAACCACCTCTTCCAGTCGATGACTGCTCTTCACCTCCGCATACAGTTTTCGCATCTCGCTTGCCAACTGATCGGTCCACCCCTTCCGATCCTCCTTACCACGAGGCGCAGAAATCGGTTCTCCTACCGCAATCACAACTCGGGGTCGCCGAAGCCAATTTCTCCCGACGTAAAGCTGATCGCTTCCCACAATCACGGCAGGTCGGACACAACAACCCGATTTGGCAGCTAAAAGGGAAATCCCCTCTTTCATCCGTGCCCCCTCGAGCACGGATGTTGCTCCCGCTCGAAGTCCTCCCTCGGGAAAAACTCCCACGATCCGACCACTTTGAAGTCTCTTGAGTACGGTTTTGAAAGCTGCCGTATCCACATCCTCCCGGCCCACAGAAATCACATGACACTTTCTCATCAGAGATCCGAACCAAGCAGGTTGAAACAGCTCCCGCATCGCCAAAAAGTCGATCGGACGCGAAAAAGCCCCTGCAATAAGTGGAGGATCAAAGTGACTCAGGTGGTTGCAGGCCAAAATCCACGGCCCAGCGGGAACTTGTCGCGTTCCCCGAACTTCGATCCGGCAAACTGGGGAAAGAATTCCCCGAAGAAGATTCACCACCGTCCAGTAGGGAAGATCCACCATCGATTCTTTCTAGCGGATCGATCGATAGAACCCGAGCAATACTCAGCGTTGAATAATCTGTAGAGCGGGCATCTTGCCCGCCTCGTCCCCAGCGTCCACGAACGGACGCCCTACACAAAAAAGAAAAACCCCCCGAACGAGCATTGCTTATGCGCGTTAGCGCATATTCCAACCAACCCGGAGGGGTAACCGCAAAGGCCAGGGGCGGGTGTGCGGGGGCCAATTCCCTCGCGTAAGCGAAAATATTTACCAAGCCGGAGGCGTAAATCGAATGGGCCAGGGGGCGGGCGTGCGGGGGCCAACTCACTAAAAACAAAAACCCCCCGGACGAGCAATCACTCTCGTCCGAGGGGTTTCTAAACTAACTGTGCTCTAAATAATCTTTAGAAGCTGTAGACCACTTCCGCACCAACGTAGTGAGCCGGTCCTGAACTTGTCGAACCATCCAATGCCGAGCTGCCCGCTGAATCAGAACCGAAGTTGTTAACTGCGATAGCTCCCCAATCTAAGCGGTACTCCGCCCGGATGAGAAGGTTATCAATCACATTGAAACCAGCTGTGATAGTGTATTCCCACAAATCGGTGTATACCCCGTTGGTTGAAATGCCCAAGTACTCTCCGCGACTTGCCAAACTGAACCAGTCGTTGAACTGGTATTTGGCATATGCACCTGCTCCGTAGGATGTGTAATTAGGAGAATAAGGAGGAAGGCCGAAAGAGGCTCTCGCATTGTTGAGCTCAGTGTTAACTGTTCCTCCAGTTCCCATCAGTAGAGCATTGAATGCAAGCAGCAACTTGTCGTCAGCAAATTTGGGAGACCAATTCCCCCATGAATTATAGACCAAGGTGTAGGCTTGTCCTCCATTAGCAGTAAGAGGAGGAGTTGGATTTGAATTCAGCTGAGACGCTGGAATCAGAACGCCGGTGTCTACCGATGATGCGCTATTGTTGTCTGAGTTACTGCTGTACTGGAAGTTATTGCTCCAGTTTGCGTTGCCTCCCGGGGCGGTCACATTCAATGACGCCAGAACAGCACAACCGTCCCCGTTCAAACCGGTTGTCGTATTGTTGTCCGTATTGGATCCGTTCACGACGCCAAGTTTTACATCAAGGTAATCATCAAATCGATAGGATGATAAAACACCAACATACCAAAGCGGCATTTCTTCGAACAGCAATCCGAAGCTTGTGTTCATGTTGGCAGGACGCTCCATTACTTCATAGCCGAGTATCGAAACGAATTTACCAACCTTGAAGTCCCAACCGTTACCCACAGGAGCACGTATCGAAACGTAGGCCTGTTCGAGAAACAGATAATTCGAGTTTTGTTGGGCATTCTCCTCGCCATCAACATAATTACGATTGGCAAGGTAGTAGGCATCTTCACCGATCATAACATCGGTACGGAACCCAGCCTGAGCTTTGTTCTCGGAGGTTAACGCCTTTTCAAGAGCGATCTTAACCGCGTACAAGTTGAAGTCACCTTTTGCGGCGGTGTCGGTACCGACACGACCCGTCACGTCAGAGGTCCCGTTGGCGGCACCTGTGAAGTTGTAGCTGTAACCAGCATCAACGTATCCGCTGAGCTTGATGCCCTTTTGGGCGGTCTCAACGAAGTTATTTTGAACCATCTTTTTGGTATCTTGAGCGGAAGCTTCCAGGGCGCTGTCCGCGAGGGACAAGCTGGTCACGGCTGCAAGCACGCCAAGAATCGCTGCAATATTCTTGATCATTTTATTTATTATCTCCTGTGGTTTGTGTTTGTTTGTATCCACGAAATGCCGTGATTGTTGGCCAAAGCGACTCGTGAACATTTTAGGTGTATCAAATCTGCCGATGGCGTTAAAAAATATTTTTTGAGCGTTGTTAATAACTTACCTGTATTAGTTTTTTCCATTACGAATGTCTCTGAGGGTGTTCGTCAAGAAGCGCAGGTCGCCAAAGCCTGCGTTTTTCCGTTAAAATATTGACTGATATGATTTGATAGTATTTTGCTAACTTATGACTGAGCAAGGTCCGCTCAGATAAAACCCCTAGTAAGCTTCAATCCGTTTGCCCGCTCGTCCCCGGCGCCCACGACCAGGCGCCCCACACAAAACAAAAACCCCCGGGACCTAATCACTGGTCCCAGGGGTTTTGTTTAAGAGTCTTGCTCTAAATTTCTTTAGAAGCTGTAGACCACTTCCGCACCCGCGTAGTGGCAAGGTCCACCACCATTGTCGCCGCCAGGGAATACGTATCCATCTTGAGGAGACTGGATGTTGCTACCCCAATCCAAGCGGTACTCAGCGCGAATCAACAAGTTGTCGATCACGTTAAAGCCTGCCGTGATTGTGTACTCCCACCAGTTGTTTCCGGTTTGATGGACGTCGGTTGGGATCGGAGCGATAGTGCCACCAGGAGTAGTAATACTTCCCCCAGAGCTTGTTGTCCCTGTTCCTTGGGAACCAAACTTGGCAGAGTTGTTGGAGCCAAGGTATTCACCGCGGCTGGCCAAATAAAACCAGTCGTTGAACTGATACTTGGCGTAAGCACCCGCACCATAATAGGTAGAGTTCAGGTTGTAATTACCGTTGCCGCTCACCGTGGTTGACCCTACCGTGACGTCAGCGCCAGTGACTGAGAAATCACCATTGGTGACTCCAAGCAATCCTTGGACAGCAAAGAGTAGTTTGCCGTCAGCAAATTTAGGCACCCAGTTACCCCAAGAGTTGTAGATAATATTGTAAACAGACTGTGACACCGACCCGGCGTTTGTCCCAGCCAACGTGGCCGTACCACCAGTGTTAGTTGGTATGGTTGAGTCGAGGGCGCCAGTAGCGGTGTTATTATCTCCACTTGTGCTGTACTGGAAGTTGTTGCTCCAGTTTGCATTGCCGCCAGGGGCAGTGATGTTCAAAGCAGCGAGAAGAGCCACACCGTCCCCAACATTGGCATTGAGAGTGGTGTTGTTATCGCTGTTCGAACCGTTCACCACACCCAATTTCGCGTCAACGTAGTCGTCAAATTTGTAGGACGACAAAACACCAGTGTAGTAGAGGGGCATCTGGTTGAAGAGGATGCCGTAGGTTGTGTTCATATTGGCAGGACGTTCAATCACTTCGTAGCCGAGGATCGAAACGAACTTACCCACTTTAAAGTCCCAACCGTTCCCCACCGGAGCACGGATTGAAACGTAAGCCTGCTCCAAGAACAAGAAGTTCGAGTTACTGTCCGCGTTGCTTGGGCCGCCAGTGCCAGCTTGTAGATTTTCAAAACTGGAGTTTGAGTTTGAGTATGCACGATCAGCGAGGTAGTTAGCATCTTCACCAATCATCACATCAGCCCGGAATCCGGCCTGTGCTTTGTTTTCCGAGGTCAACGCTTTTTCCAGCGCGATCTTCACAGCATAAAGCTGGAAATCACCACGTTGGGCGGTGTCGGAGCCGACTCGGGAATCGACTGTTGAGTATTTTCCCGATCCGGTGAAGTTGTAGCTGTAACCGGCATCGACGTATCCGCTGAGCTTGATGCCCTTCTGGGCGGTCTCAACGAAGTTATTTTGAACCATCTTTTTCGTATCCTGGGCGGAAGCTTCCGGGGCGCTGTCCGCGAGGGACAAGCTGGCCACGGCCGCAAGCACGCCAAGAATCCGTGTAATATTCTTGATCATTTTGTTTCGTATCTCCTTTGGTGTTTGTTTGTTTCCCATCAGCAACTCCAGGGCGATCTGCCCAAAATTCGCAAATGGGATGGAAATCAAATCACACCTGCTTGCGCGGAACAATATTTTTAAGAGTAAATTTATAAAATATTTTATAAATACATTACTGACAGCAGGTTACAGATTTTCTGAGTCGTGCAATAAAAATTCCACTGTGTACAACTTGTCAACAAACGGAGCTGTTTTGGGAACAAAACAGCTCGAACCGGCTATCTTCCAAACCGACGGGCTTTTTCTTTTCTTCGCGCTTCCACGTGGCGCTTCCGATCCACCCTCTTTGTCTTCCGCTTCCGTAACTCGCTGCTTAATTTTTCCTCCGCCTTATCAATCGCCGCGTAAAGATCCTCTTCTCCTGCCTCCGCAAAGATATCAGGCCCCGGCACCGCCAAGTGGACTTTCACCCGATACTGCTTTTTCGGCGGGGCACTGTGATCATGCCAAAGCACCACGTGCGCTCCTATGATCCGTGCCTCAAAATGATCTAAGTGAGAAAGTTTGTTGTGCACATACATGTCGATCCCATCCGTCAAAGGAAGATGACGAGGGGTAATATGAATATTCATTAAAATACTATATTCATCTTTTCTTCCCGTGTCGATGACAGCCCTTGCGAAGAACTTAGTAAAAACCGTTGGCTCGAACCCGTTACCAAGACATCCTCCATTCATGTTGCGCGTTGGCTTTGGCTATGATGTTCATCCGCTCGTTCCAGGACGACCCCTCGTACTTGGTGGCGTGACCATTCCCTATGAGCGGGGCCTCGAAGGTCACTCCGATGCCGATGTCCTTCTACATGCCCTCACAGACGCGGTTCTTGGAGCCCTCGGTGCAGGCGATATCGGAGCCCACTTCCCGAACACTGATCCAAAATGGAAAAATGTCGCCAGTACCTTCTTCCTTGCAGAATCCGCCCGCCTCGCGAAAGAAAAAAATGCTACCATCCTCAATGTGGACGCCACTCTTCTGGCCGAAGCCCCCAAGCTTCTCCCCCACTTTCCCGCCATGTGTAAAAAGATTGCCGCTGCCCTCGGCCTGCCCGTCGACCGAGTCAACATGAAGGCCACGACGAACGAAAAACTCGGTTTTATTGGTCGAGGAGATGGTATCGCCGCTCTTGCCGTGGCCGCCCTCGACATCCCCGAATGACCTCCCCAGGTCGCTTTCTTACTTTTGAAGGTTGTGAAGGCTGCGGCAAAAGCACCCAAATCACATCCACCCTCGCTTGGCTTCGCTCCACAAGCCTTACCGTTCACGAGGTCCGTGAACCCGGCGGTACCCCAGTGGGGGAAGTCATTCGCCACCTCCTAAAACACGATCCCGTGGGCCAATCCATGACTGCCCAGACGGAACTCCTACTTTTTGCCGCGAGCCGTGCCGAACTCGTCCGCCAAACCATCCTGCCTGCCCTGACCCGAGGCGAATGGATCATCGCTGACCGTTTTCACGACTCCACCACCGTTTTCCAAGGCAATGCCCGGGGCCTCCCTATGGATGAAGTAAATTTCATCAACCGCTTTGCGATCGCCCATCGCGAACCCGATCTCACTTTGATTCTCGACCTGGATCCGGCCGAAGCAAGGAGCCGGGCCCTCCGCCGCCCCCGCCCCATAGGACAAAAAGATCGACTCGAAGATCTCGGCCTCGATTTTTATCAGAAGGTTGCGCAAGGATATCGCGACCTCGCCCAACGGGAGCCCAAACGAGTCAAACTCATTGACGCATCCGGCACTCGAGAACAGACCTTTGTCATGATTCAAAAGGAACTCCGCCATGCCTTTCCCACCCTCCCGCGTTGAAGAGCTGTTTCAACTCGCCGCAAAAGAGGGCCGCCTCGCTCATGCCCATCTACTAACCGGGGCACCTCCTGCCGAGCTTGAGTCGTTAGCCAGAGGCTTAGCCGCCAACCTTCTCGATGCGGAACTGGAGGGCCATCCCGACTTTTTTACCCTCCGCCCAGAATCGAAATCGCGACGCGTCTCAATCGCCCAAGTCCGCCAATTAGAACACTCTCTCTCCCGTCGCCCGCATCGTGCGCCCATCAAAGTTGCCCTCATTCTTGAGGCAGAAAGAATGTGCCTTCCTCCTGCAGAAGCAGCGAACGCCTTCCTCAAAACTTTGGAGGAACCCCCAGACCACTCTCTCCTTATCCTTACCTCCGACCGCCCCGAACAGCTTCTTCCGACCGTTCGCTCGCGTTGTCTTACCTTCCCCATCCTACCCAACCAAAACCCCAGCCCGATCGAGGGAATTGAGGAACTTACCCTTCAGTGGGCTAAATCCAGTGAACCCAACGCCCTATCGGCCTATCGCCGCGCCACTCTTCTCCAAACCTTTCTACTCTCCACCCGTGACCGATTGGCCGCGCAAAGTGACGAAAGCGAGGATGAATCAGGCGAAGAGAATGAATCCGCTCAATCCGCCAACTTGGCAGGGCAACTGGTTCGAGTCCGCGAAGATATTATAACCCACCTCATCCGGTCCGCCTGGGCTCGTTCCGAATCCACCCTACACCCAGAAATCGTCCGGGAAGTGGATGCTCTGGAAAAACTCCGCTTCGCCCTCGCACGCAATATCGATCAAACCCTCGCCATCGAAGTCGCCTGTCTCCGCACCGCTGGCCTTACCGCCTAAACCCCCACCTATCCCAATACTCACTTAGGCGACATTCTGTCGACTATAATTAATCCGATTAGATGGCAAATTAGGGCAATTTTTAGACTACTTTAATGATATAGTAAATTTCTTTTGATTTTCACTCAAAAGCGAAGGTAATATTACCGTCTTATGGATATTAAAGAGATCAAAGCCGTCATCGATCTGATGCGGAAAAATAGCCTGACGGAGTTTGAGTACGAAAAGGACGGAACCAAAATCCGAATCCAGCGCGGGCCTGACGGCAAACCTCAAGTTTTCTCATCATCCCCGAACCTCCTCGCTACCCCCACCCTCGTCCCCATCCCAACCGCCCTCCCCTCATCTCCCCTCGCCCCCGCCCCAACCCCCACCGCAGCCCCCACCCCACCCGCCGAGTCCCTCCCCACGATCAATTCCCCCATGGTCGGTACCTTCTATGGCTCCCCCGCCCCCGATGCCCCCGCCTACATCTCCGTCGGCTCGGCTGTCACCCCCGAAAGCGTCGTCTGCATCATCGAGGCCATGAAGGTGATGAATGAGATCAAAGCGGAAATGTCAGGCACAATTACGGAAATTCTCGCGGAAAGCGGCAAGCCGGTTGAGTTCGGTAAGCCCCTTTTCCGCATCCGCCCTGCCTAATTCGTTCTGGGAGCCTTTCTCCCAGCCACCCTGAAACCACCATGTTTGAAAAAATCTTAATCGCAAATCGCGGCGAAATCGCCCTTCGCGTTATCCGCGCGTGCAAAGACATGGGCATTCGCTCCCTCGCCGTCTACTCCGAGGCAGATCACGACTCCCTCCACGTCCAAGCCGCCGATGAAGCGATCTGCATCGGACCCGGTCCCAGTGCTCAAAGTTACTTGAAAATAGATAGGATCATCTCCGCCGCCGAGGTCGGGGATGTCGACGCCATTCACCCCGGCTACGGTTTCCTGTCCGAAAACGCCCACTTCGCCGAGGTTTGCCAATCCTGCAATATCCGTTTCATCGGTCCCTCTCCCGAATCAATCCGTCGAATGGGAGATAAATCTTTGGCGCGCGAAAATGCCCGCAAAGCCGGAGTCCCCATTCCCCCAGGAAGCGATGGCCCGGTAACCTCTGAACAGGAAGCCATCAAAGCCGCTAAAAAGATTGGCTATCCCGTAATGATTAAGGCCGTCGCGGGTGGCGGGGGCAAAGGAATGCGACCCGCTCACAACGATGTCAGCCTCGTGAAGGGTTTTCTCGCCGCACGGATGGAAGCGGAAAAAGCCTTCGGAAATCCCGATGTCTATCTTGAGAAATATATCGAAGAACCTCATCACATCGAATTCCAGATCCTCGGGGACAAGCGCGGCAAAATTATTCACGTCGGAGAGCGCGACTGCTCGATTCAACGCCGCCACCAAAAACTTCTCGAAGAATCTCCCTCCCCCCTTCTCGATAACGATCTTCGCAAACGGATGGGAAAAGCCGCCATCAAACTGGCCGAAGCCGTTCAATACGAGAACGCAGGCACGATGGAGTTCCTCGTGGACAATGCAGGCCACTACTACTTTCTCGAAATGAACACCCGCATCCAAGTCGAACATCCCGTCACCGAAGAGGTCTACGGAGTCGACCTCGTAAAAGAGCAGATCAAAATCGCCGCAGGAGAGCGCCTCGGTTCCGACATGGAGAACCTCCGCCCCCTACGCCACGCCATCGAATTCCGAATCAACGCCGAGGATCCCGCCAACGATTTCCGGCCTTCGCCAGGCACGATCAACCTTTACTACCCCCCGGGCGGCATCGGCATCCGCATGGATTCTCACATCTACGGCGGCTACTCCATCCCGCCGTTCTACGACTCGATGATCGGAAAACTCATAGCTGTGGGTCCAGACCGTGCCACTGCCGTCGCCCGTATGCAACGTGCCCTCGATGAGACCATCATCCGCGGAGTGAAAACAACCATCCCGCTGGGCCAACGCATCGTGCGCGATCAGGATTTCCGCCGCGGGAAATACTCCACCCACTTCTTGGAACGGTTTTTCGAGCGTAAGGTCGAAGCCTCGGCCTAACCCATGGCGCCAGCCCTGGATCCCTCCCGCGCCCACGCCGCTCTCCTTCAAGCTCGCCTTTACGCAATTCTCGATTCCTCTTACGCCCCGCCCTCCTCTTGGCCCTCACTCGCTGGCAAGCTTGCAGACGGCGGGGCAGGTATTTTCCAACTCCGCGCCAAGAATCTATCGAAGGATGAAATTCTCGCTACGGCAAAGATTCTCGCGCCACTCCTCGCCCAACGTGGCCTTCCCCTCATTCTCAATGATCATCCCGATCTTGTCGTCCCCTCAGGAGCTGCAGGTTGTCACCTCGGCCAGGATGACTTGGGTATTCCAGAAGCACGAAAGCAGCTCGGCTCTTCCACAATTCTCGGCCTCTCGACCCACTCCCCCTGCCAGGCCGAAGCCGGGCAAGCCTTGGGCGCGGACTACCTCGGATTCGGCCCCTTGTACGCCACTGGGACCAAACCCGACTATAAACCCATCGGCCCTTCCAAAATCCGTGAAATCTGCGGGCAAGTCACCGTGCCCTTTTTCTGTATCGGTGGCCTCAATCCCGATCGAGTCACCGAGGCTACCTCGTTTGGGGCGACCCGTGCCTGCGTTGTCAGTCATCTCCTTCTTGCTCCGGACCCGGCAAAAGCCGCTCGCGAAATCCTTTCTCGGCTTGGCAGTTCATCCCATATGAAGGATGCTGTTGGATCATGAGCGTTCTTGTCGTCGGCTCGGTCGGCATCGACCGAATTCAAACACCCCAAGAGGATCGCTTGGATCTTCTGGGAGGATCGGCCTCTTACGCAGGCCTCGCGGCCAGCTTTCACGCCCCCACAAGCCTGATCGGGATTGTGGGTGATGATTTCCCCGCCCACCACAGGGCTGTCTGGGAAAAACGCAAAATCGATCTTTCGGGCCTTCAGATTGCGAAGGGGAAAACCTTTCGCTGGCACGGTCGCTACGAGGAAAATATGAACAATCGGCACACGATCTCGACCGATCTCAACGTCTTTGCCGATTTCAAACCCCAACTCCCCGCCGCACATAAAAACCTGCCCTTCGTTCTGCTGGGGAATATCGCTCCCGATCTTCAACATCTTGTTCTCGATCAGATGGCAAAGCCGAAATTCACGATCGCGGACACCATGAATCTCTGGATCGATATTGCTCGCCCCCGTCTCCTCGAACTTCTCCCCCGGATCGACATGCTTATTTTAAATGACTCGGAGGCCACCCTTCTCTCAGGCGAATCCAATCTTCTTCGCGCCTCTCGCTGGCTTCGTGAACGGGGCCCCCGCTACGTCGCCATCAAAAAGGGGGAGCACGGGTGTTTTCTATCCGGAAAAGAAGGAGCCTTTGCGGCCCCAGCCATCCCGCTGGATAAAGTTCTCGATCCCACAGGTGCTGGAGATACTTTCGCAGGTGGCCTTGCGGGTTACCTCGCCGGCCAAAAAGAGATCACCCTCTCCACCCTCGCCCACGGAGTGCTCGAGGGCACAATCCTCGCCTCCTTTACTGTCCAAGATTTCAGCCTGAACCGGCTCGCCGCACTCTCTGATCAAGATCTTCAGACGCGCCGAAAAGAACTTTCTCGCTTGATCAATCCTCACCCCTGATTTCGTGCTACCCTGTCAGGCATGGATTCGAATGAGGAAATCGCCCTAGTTTTCCTGCTTCTTGTCTCGATCGGCTCTGTCGCCATCACCCTCGCTCTTTCCGTTCTGCATCCTCGCTATCGACTCCTAGGTCCTCGCCTGGCCCTATCGGGAAAAATGCTGTGCATCCCACTTACGACCTACGGACTCCTTCGGTGGTTGACCTCCCTGCCGATGGCCCGGTTTGAGGTTTTTCTCCTCATCCTCCTTTTGGTCTACGCCGTTGAGTTTCTCTTCTTCTTCCTTGTGATGCGTCACCCTCCTCGTCGGCCGACCTCTGGTCATCCGCAAAGGATCGATCTTTAAACCCTTGTTGGTCAGAATTTTGACGAAACTCATTTATCACGCCTTGAAGCAACCCTCTTGTTGAACTTGCCCTAGGCCAAATATCGAGCAGTCTCTACAGATGTCTTCATCCATATCACACGCTCACGCAACGACACCCCTGACGAAAGTCATCCTCCTCGCCCTAGTCTGGCTTCCTATTTTTGGGTTAATTTCCGCAATCGTCCTACTTTGGAACCACTACGTCACTTGGGTAGACGTCGCCCTCCTCCTCACCTTTTTCACCCTCTGTGGCTACGGCATCACCCTCGGTTACCACAGGATGCTCACCCATAAGAGCTTTCAAGCTCACCCTTGGCTAAAAACTTTCCTCCTCATCTGTGGTTCTATGGCCATGCAAGGCCCCGCCCTTCACTGGGCCGCCACCCACGTCCAGCACCACGCCAACTCGGACGAAGAGGAAGATCCCCATAGCCCCCTGAAAAGTCTGTGGCACGCCCACGCGGGATGGATCCTCGACAATTTCAAGCCTGACATCCAACGCTACGCTCCCGCCCTTTTGAAAGACCCCATCATTGTTGCCATTAACAACACATGGTGGCTCTGGGTCTTCACAGGTCTTCTCATTCCCACAGCCATCGGTGCTATCGCCGCGGTATTTTTCGGAAAATCAATTCTTCTGGGTGCCTTCGGGGGTCTCGTCTGGGGCGGTTTCGTCCGCCTTTTCGTGAACCAACACATCACTTGGTCGGTTAATTCGATCTGTCACACCTTTGGAAAGCGTTCCTTTGAAACCACCGATGCCAGCCGAAACAATTGGCTGTTCGGTCTGCTTGCCATGGGTGAAGGTTGGCACAATAACCATCACGCCTTCCCCCGTTCCGCCCGTCACGGCATGCACTGGACGCAGCCGGACTCCTCGGCTTGGTTGATCTGGATTTTTGAAAAGCTCGGTCTTGCCAAGGATGTTGTACTTATTTCTGAGAGCCGGATCAAAGCCCGCATGGCCTCCCAGCCCGATCCCGAACCTGAATCGATCATCCTCCCTGTTCCCGCCGAACAGCGGGATTAGTCCAAACTCGGCTCGGGTTGGGGCTCAGAATACCAAAAGCTCCTTCCTTCTTTCGCGCCTCTTTATTCCGAGTTAGCATTTTTCCCTATGTCCGCTACCCCTCATCTCACCATTTACGACACCACCCTGCGCGATGGTGCTCAAGCCGAGGGCGTTCACTTCTCCCTATCCGATAAACTTCGCCTTGCCGAACGGCTCGCCTCCTACGGTCTTCACTATGTAGAAGGCGGTTGGCCTGGATCCAACGACAAAGATCGCGATTTTTTTGCTGAGGCAGGAAAACTCCGCTGGGGTTCCTGTAAACTTGCCGCCTTCGGGTCCACCCGCCGACCTGACATCGACGCGCCGGCCGATTCCCAAGTCAAACTCCTCCTCGAAGCCGAAACCCCCGTCGTCACTATCTTCGGAAAAAGCTGGCTCCTTCATGTCGAAAAAGTCCTCCGCACCACCCCCACGGAAAATCTCCGTATGATCTCCGATACCATTGCCCTCCTGAAAAAAGAGGGCCGTGAAGCCATCTACGATGCGGAACACTTCTTCGACGGCTACTCAGCCGATTCCGATTACGCCCTCCGAACTCTCGAAGCCGCCGCCGAGGCTGGAGCCGATTACCTCGTCCTTTGCGACACCAACGGAGGACGTCTTCCCTCGGAAATCGCCACCATTGTACGCACCGTTCGAACTCGCTTCCCCAAAACCAAGGTCGGGATCCACACCCACAACGATTGCGGACTCGGAGTTGCCAATGCCGTCGCCGCTGTTCAGGAGGGTGCGTTGCAAGTCCAAGGAACGATGAACGGGTATGGGGAGCGCACGGGGAATTGCAACCTCACTACCCTCCTACCCCTCCTTGAACTCAAACTCGGAAAAAAAGTCCTGCCCGAGGGAAATCTCCAACAACTTTCCGAGCTTTCCGCTTTTGTCGACGAACTGGCCAATCTACATCACGATCCCCGCGCCCCCTTTGTTGGCCGAACTGCCTTCGCCCACAAAGGCGGAATGCACGTCAATGCCGTCAACAAAATCGCCGCCAGCTTCGAACACATCGACCCCACCTCCGTTGGAAATCATCAACGCATTCTCGTCGGCGAACTTTCGGGTGGAGCCAACGTCATGATGAAAGCTCGCGAGCTTGGCATCGCCGTGGAGGAAAAATCCCCGCAAACCCGCGCGATCCTTGCAAAAATCAAGAAATTAGAAAAAGACGGATACGAATTTGAAGCAGCCGATGCCTCATTCGAACTCCTGGTGCGCAGGTCGCTCGAAAAGATCCCCCCCCCTTTTCAGATCGAATCTTACAAAGTGGAGGTGGTTCGAGCTCGCCCCACGGCGCGTGAAACCAGCCACGCCACGATCTCCGTCCGTATCGGAAAAAAGATCCAGAAAACTTCCGCCAAGGGAGACGGACCCGTGAATGCCCTGGATGCAGCATTGAGAAAGGCTCTGCTCCCTTCATTCCCCTCCCTTCGAAAAATGAAGTTGATCGATTATAAGGTCCGCATTGTCAGCTCTAGCGGGGGGACCGCTGCGAGGATCCGAGTTTTGGTCGAATCCAGCGACGGAACCCGCGAATGGGGAACGGTGGGAGTCTCCACTAATATCTTGGAGGCCAGCGCGCTGGCTCTCACCGATAGCTTGTCCTATTTTCTTCTGCCTCGTGCCGGCTGATTTTGACCCTCCGTGGGAGTTGAGTCCTTTCTAGTTTTTCGGTAGGTTACACAACTGCTTTCCGGAGTAGCTCAGCGGTAGAGCGATGCACTGTTAATGCATTGGTCGCTGGTTCGATCCCAGCCTCCGGAGCCAATTTTTTCCGCCCTTTGGGCCAATCCGATTTCATTCTGCACCCGGCGCGGGTCGAACGCGCAACCTTCGGCTTCGGAGGCCGACACTCTATCCAGTTGAGCTACGGGTGCTCTTGAGAAAAAGAATCCTAATCCCACGCACCCGCTGGTTCAAGGCTCACCCTACTTGGGTTCCGCGCTCGCTTTGCCGTTTTTAAAAAAAGCCTTCTTATCGATTGTCCCATCCTCATTCCACTCCACCCACCAACCGTCGGGCGCTCCCTTTTTATAGCTCGTCTCCTGCCTCTTTTTTCCAGTCTCCCACCAAACCACAAAAGTTCCACTCCTCTCCCCTTGATCATAATTGCCCGCTCCCTTTCGATTCCCGCTCTCAAACCAAGTTTCGATCTCTCCATTTCGCTTACCCGCACGCCACGAGGTTCGCCGCTCCATTTTTCCATTCGGATACCATTCGGTTGCAGGGCCATCAGCCAACCCTTCCCGAAACCGCGTCTCCTTGATCATCTGTCCATCCTTATTCCAAAGCCGTGCTCGTCCCTCCCGTACCCCTTTCTCAAAGTACGCCTCACCTTCCATCTGCCCATTCGCAAACCAGCTTCGATACGCCCCGTGCATCCGCCCTTGCCAAAATTCCGCCTCTGTTTTTTTTCCATCTACCGTTCTCACCGCCGTTCCCGTGAAAGGCTCCTTTTCACCTTTGCGATAAAAAAGATCTCCTTGGCCCCGCAACTCGGAGGCTGGAATCGAATCGCCCGAACGCCCCATCCCTAAGGTAACTATACCGATCAGGACACAACCGGCCCAAAATATTTTCGGACTCAACGGTCCCCGCTTACCAATTCCCGTCCCCAATCCCTCTCTTGTTCGGGATTTCGCAGGATGGCCCCCTGGACCAGTATGCTGAACAGACTTTTGTTTCGATTTTTTTTGGTTCATTCCTTTGATGAATTTTCCACAAATTTACCTAGATCCCAATGCCCCGAACTTCGCTTACCACAGGACGATGGCAAGCCCTACCAGCCTTTCCCCGTTTGCCGATCGGCTTCTTTTTCGCCATTCTAATTTCCGTGCCCCAAGTCACCCATCCCCATACCCATACCCATACCCGAGCCCGAACCCGCCCCTTTCCGAAAGAGATCAGCCGAATCCTGCGCTTTGGCCTAGTCGGTGGGGCAGGAACAATTCTCAATGCCCTCCTCATGTGGGGACTTCTCTCCCTCGGAAATATTTTTCTTGGGCTCGATCCAGGCGGTCATCGGGTTGCCACGGGAGCTGCCCTCTTAGCTTGGATTGTATGCTGTGGGACGAACTTCCTCCTCAACGCAGCATGGACCTTTCATTCGTGGCCTCCCTCGTGGAGACAGGCCAAAAATTACTACCTCTCCGCCGCCCTGGCTTTTCTCTTTCAGATCTTTCTTCTTAACCTTCTCCTTCTGCTCCTCGAAACCGATCGTCCCATTGAGACGGCTGTCCTCAATGCCGTCGCCGTTGCCACGGGCTCGCTACTCAACTACCTCTTCGCATCCCTCTGGGTATTTCGCCGATGAACTTCTCTCAACCTCAAGCCAACTTCTATGCCCCCCAAGGCAAAGATCCCTCCAACGCTCTCGCATCTACCACCCACATGGGAATCGGCGCCCACGCGGATGATCTGGAAATTCTGGCTTTCCCAGGGATCGCGACCTGTTTTCAAGATCCGAAAAAGCACTTTTCAGGAGTCGTTGTAACAGACGGTGCTGGGGCTCCTCGCACAGGACGCTTCTCCTCTACTCCAGACTCCGAACTCATTCCCATTCGCCAAAAAGAGCAACGCGCGGCCGCCGACCTCGGGAAGTACGCCTCTGTATTCCAACTTTCCCATCCAAGTTCCGCGTTACGACAAGCCGACCGTTCTCAAGTCGTGGCTGAACTTACTCAAATTCTAGAAATCGCCCGACCCGAGGTTCTCTATCTTCATAACCCAGCCGACCGACATGAAACCCATATCGCTGTCCTGCTCGCTTGCCTCGAGGCTTTGAGAAAGTTGCCCACCTCGGCGCTACCCAAGGAGGTATACGGATGTGAAGTTTGGGGAGATCTGGACTGGGTTCCCTCCTCGCACATTGTTCGACTCCCCTGCCCCGCAAGTGAAACGCTTGGCACTTCTCTCCTCCGCTGTTTTGAATCCCAGGTCGAGGGGGGAAAGCGCTACGACCGGGCTGCAGTAGGTCGGCGCCATGCCCAAGCCACCTTTGGAAATCCCACGCAACCCGACTCTGCAGAGGAAGTGGTTCTCGCTTTCGACCTACGACCCCTTCTTCAAGGTAAATATTCACTCACAGACTTTCTTGCCCCCACACTCGACCTCTTTCGGGCTCAAACTCTCGCACGTATTGAAAAATTAAGTTCAAAGAAATGAGCGTCCTCAAAGCTTCCGTAACTGTGGCAACCCAACGTCTGCTTGGATTTTTAGAGCGCACACAGGTCGAGGACGGAAGTTGGTCCGTCCCCTACACAGGACCCAACTTTCTTTTGCCTCTCTATGTCATCACCACCTATCTGACGAAACATTCGGTGTCACAGAAAGACCGTTCCCGATTCGTTGCAGGCCTGCTTCGCCCCCAGTTGGCGGACGGGTCCGTCGGACTTCACGAGGAGTCGATCCAAGGCGCTGTCTTTACAAGTGCGATCTCCTACGTCGCTCTTCGAATCCTGAATGAAAAGCCGGATCGCCCGGAACTTACCCGAATGAGGAATTGGATTCACGACTCAGGCACCCCCGTAAAAGCCGCGGCGTGGGGGAAGTTCATCCTCTCTATTCTCAACCTGTATGACTGGTCCGGGGTGACTCCCGTCCCTCCCGAGCTTTACCTGCTGCCCTCTTGGGTTCCGGTTCAGCCCATTAATATTTCGGGTTACGTGCGCATTGTTTATCTGCCTATGGCCTACTTCTACGGACGTCGGTGGCAGGCACCTCTCGATCCACTACTTCGTGAACTTCGAAAGGAGCTTTTTCCACAGGGATTCGATCAGATCGATTGGCCCAAGCACCGGGCCGACCTCGCCCCCACTGACCATATTGTTCCCGAAACCCTTCTGGTTCGTCTCGCCATGCCAATCGTGCGTTGCCTCGAAAAGTGGATTCCTCCTTTCATCCGTCGCAAAGCACTTCATCTGACTTACGAGCACATCTGCTACGAGGACGAACAGTCCGACTACATCCGACAAGCCCCTGTCAACGCCTGCTATAACACTTTGGCTCATTTTGTTGAGGGACAGACCGATCGAGTCGCTCGCAGTTGGCAACAGCTCCCCCGATACCTCTGGAATCATACCGACCACATCGCCTGCCAAGGCTTCACCTCATCCAAAGTCTGGGACACGGCTTTCACTTTGCAGGGCATGACCCATCTGGAATCAAGCCTAGCTCCTAAAAAATCGATCCAAGAGGGATGTCGCTACTTGGTGGAAAATCAGGTGATCGACGAACTTCCTAATCCTCGTCGTTATCACCGTTTACCACGGAAGGGAGGATGGCCATTCAGCGAACGTAATAACGGATGGTCCATTGCTGATTGCACCGCCGAAAGCCTGCTGGCCTTGGTCGCCGCACGCCCCTTTTTGCCCTCTCCTCCCTCTCCATCTGTCTTGGAGGATGGAGTACGTTTTATTCTTAGTTATCAGAACCGAGACGGAGGGTGGGGCAGCTGCGATCGAGTGGTCGGTCCTCTTTGGATTGAGGCGTTCAATGCCTCTCACGTCTTTGCGGACATCATGGTGGACCACTCCTTTGCAGAATGCACAGGCTCCGTGCTATCCGCTTTGGCACTCATTCGGCACCACTACCCCCAGATGCAAAGTGCGGGAGTCGAT
This sequence comes from Methylacidiphilales bacterium, assembly GCA_044358595.1. GTDB lineage: Bacteria > Verrucomicrobiota > Verrucomicrobiia > Methylacidiphilales > Verrucolacustridaceae > Verrucolacustris. Next base: position 56,304 of record JBIKNP010000007.1, on the reverse strand, counting down.
CATGCCATTGCAGAGGGCATACGATACTTAAGCGAAACCCAACGGCCCGATGGTTCGTGGGAAGCTGTTTGGGGAATCTGCTTCAATTACGGCACATCATTTGCAATTCCTGGGCTGATCGCCGCAGGACTCTCCAAGGAAGACACCCGAATCGTGAAAGGCCGTAATTTTCTTCTTTCTCAACAGCAAGCAGATGGTGGATGGGGAGAGCATCCTGACTCCTGCCTACTCCGTCGCCCCCTTCCGAGTGAAAAGGGATTGGTCGAGCCCACCGCTCTAGCTGTACTTGGACTTCTGGCCAGTGGTTCGAAAGAAGATTCTGCGGTTATGAGGGGATTAGAATTTTTACTGAAACAACAGAAAGCGGATGGAGATTTTCCTCCACAACCCATTCCCGGGCTTTTTTATCGGACCACTTTAATTCGCTACGACCACTACAAACGCGCCTTCCCTCTCAAAGCTTTTGCGACGTTTCTAAAAACGTAATCCGCTTCGTTAAGTCGGCGGGAAAACGAAAAGGCCAGTGCTTATGCCTTAGGACGAACCCAACCCGCCATCGCGTACGCCATGGGTAATCGAATCCAACTCGCGATTGAGGCAAGATCCGCGCCCATCGTCGTCGTGTTGTCCCGCCCCCTCCAAGCACCGACTAAAGCCTTAAGAAATGGCCACGCAAAGGTGATGAAAGATTGGCCGTTCCCCATCAGCAACCCCATCGTTCGCTCTCTCTCCTTCTCATCATTGCGCCATAGCGAAACCACGGCGCGACGCAGGGATTGTGAAAAAGCATCCTCTTTCGAGAAACAATCATACAGAGCACGGGACAGAAGCTCGGGCACGCGACACGCCCTACGACGACTCTTCGCAAAGGACTCAAATCGCTTTGTCTCCACAAGCTCGATCGCGTCCACCAGACCATTGGTAATTCCAGTCGCCGTCAAAGGATGCGTGTGACCTGCCGCATCTCCGATCAAAACACGCCGCCCATTTCCATAGTCGGCCCGAGCCAAAAAGTGGTTCGCTTGCCAGCGCAAATGACCGCCCCGAATCTGATCCTCGCAAGGCTTTCTCCACACAGCAGGCAAAGTATCGCGCGTGGCAGCAATCAACCACTCAGGGTCTTTCATTTCCGTTTTATATTTTAAGGGAACATCCACACAGATGCGGACAACGGAAGGCGCGATCTCGTACCCCAACAGAAAACTCGGCTTCCCTAAAAATACATGGCCGTATTCCGGATACGGGGCCTTCACTCCCTCTAAAAGAATTCCCGTCATTGCGGACATAGCCTTGTGGTTTCCTGAGCCACGCAAGCTTCTACGAACAACGCTGGAGCGACCATCCGCCCCAACCACTCTCTCCGCTTCCAGCCTTTCCCCGTTTTCGAGTGTGACTCCTTGGTCATCCACTGCCGCTACACGTACCCCTTGGCGAAAAGTTACTCCATTCGTTTCAGAAACTAACTTTCGCATCTCATCCACTAAATCACCGTGATGAAATGCCAACCCCCTCTGTCCCTCCACATAATCTAACTTCACAGGGGATTCCCCATGACCGGGATACACAACAAAACCACGACCTTGGGGACGACCCTGCATCGACGCGATCGATCCAAAACCCAACTTTTTCAGCGCATCGACCCCCTGCGGATGTAACCACTCCCCAGCAAAACGTTTGCTGCTTTTCCCCTCCGGCTCTGCTTCCAACAAAATGACTTTTTTTTCCGCCAAAGCATAAGCTCGCGCAACTGCACAACCTGCAGGGCCAGCCCCTACCACAATAATATCGGTCCTCTTTGACATGGAATTACGTAGACAAGTTTCTAGCACCAATTTCAGGATTACCAAGAGAAAGGAGTTCTCTTGCTGGATAACTTACTCATGGAGAAGGAGTTCGATCATCCAGGCCAAGAAGTGAATCTCCACTAAAGCCACCCTTTTATCCCCTTTAGATTTTTCCATCGCCCTGACCTCTAAATCCCCTTCCCCTAAATCAAATTCTGCCGCTCTGCGCAGCCGGTGGTCATTCAGCGTTGCCACAAAATGCTCCACCTCGTCCTCTGCCAAATGCCATTGTCCTGCTTGCCCAATCGGAGGAAGTGTTTTTATCCATCGGTTCGCCAATTTCTCTCTTCCTAATCGCACCTCATGCAATCCCTCAACCCAATGAAATGCATCTTCGCCCCGAATCCCGACTTCCCTTAACCCTGCTTGACGATACCAAACGTTCCCCACCATGGGATCTAACTCCGCCGGCGGCGTCCGATAGGCCACAACCGTGCTCTCCAGCGCCTGCCTCAACAGGGCAGCTTCAGGGGCTGCAAAATCAAAATGTCGGCCCCCCGTGAGCCCCTTCTCAATTCTCAAGCCGGCCGAGCCTCAAGCGTCGACTGTAATCCAAACTCCTGCAATCGGTGGCAATACATCTCCGCCTTTTCCCTCGTCTCGATCGCAACCACGCTTTTGCCCTGCTCATGAACCTCCAACATATGCTTCTTGGCTTTTGCCTCATCAAACCCCAGCACTTTTTGAAAAACATAAACCACATAACTCATCAAATTCACAGGGTCGTTCCACACCAAGACCTGCCATCCTTTCGCAAAGGCCTCCGCAAAATCGGTTTCTTGAACAGGGGTAACCGTTGGAGTTTCGGTAATGCCAGCGCGCATCCTTCGATCTTACTTCCCCGATACCTATTTTCAACCCGCTTCCCGCATCGCTTTGAATCCAAATTACGCTACAAAGAGTCATGATCGTTTCTCGTATCCTCGCCTTCCTTGCCGCAATCGCGCTTGGCCTGCTTGCCGCCGTCACTCTTGTTCCCTACTCCCAAACCTTTCTTCCCCGCCTTGCGGCACCTGGAAAAATTGCCCCCACCCCAATTTTAATCTCTATCGAGGACCTTGCAGGCGAATCGTGGCCTTGGCCTCGCATGGATCTCACCCTTGCCCTGCGAGCCATGTCCCCTTACCGACCCGAACCCGTCGGACTTCTTCTCCCCCTAGACGCCCCCGACACCTTTGAACCCGCTCAAGACGATCAGTTAGCCCGCGCACTCGCGGCCTATTTTGCCCCTGCACTTTCTGCGACCGCGTTTCCTGCATCCTCCTCGGCTGAAACCCTCTCCCTTCCTAAGATTCCACACACGGGTTCGATCGAATCTCTTCGTCCGGCCGACTCTTTTTTTGCGCCTGAGTCCAGCCTGCGACGCACGGGTCAAACCGCTGCCTGGAAAGTCACCCCAGAGGCCGACGGACTTCTCTGCCGTCTCCCTCTTGTCTTTCGTCACGAGAATGCCGTCACACCTTCCTGGCTTCTCCATCTCTACGCACAAGCTCTGGGAGCAGATCTTTCTCACTCCTCACTCCAAGGACGTCGCTTAATTCTCCGAGACAGTAAAGATTTCGAACTTCAAAGCATTCCCCTCGATCTACGAGGCTCCATACTCATCGACTGGAGCCGCCCAGACCAACTTCCAGAAAAAATGGAAATTCGGGGCGTTGTTCTCGCCGCCGAACAGGAACGCATTGGGGTTCGTCCCTACTACGACCTCAAAGCGATTTCAAAAAGACCCGCCATCCTTGCCGGGGGATTGGCCGAAGTTGATCCCATCATCGATTCCCCCATCGGTCCTCGCTCCTTAGCCGAAGCTGTCGTTCGTGCATGGACCGGATTAGTCCGAGGCTCTGCGCCAATACTCCATCCACCCTCTTGGGTGATTCTATCCATCCTCACTCTTGCTGGGCTCTTGGGCCTCTCCTCTGGCAACCGCGGAAGAGTTTGTCTGATGGAGTCCTTGGCTTTCGGAGGCCTCGTCATGGGCTTGGGTTGGATTGCAGCGAAAACCGAGGGCTACGCAGGTGCTTTCCCACTCGCTGTCGGAGCCGTTATCACCACTCTTCTTGCACCCCGCCTATGCCACTGGATGGAGTCTTCCCATGTTCGTTGACCGAGTCCGACTTCACGCCAACGCAGGCAACGGCGGCCGCGGTGCCGTCAGCTTTCTACGCGAAAAGTTTGTGCCCAAAGGGGGCCCTGACGGTGGAGACGGAGGGAAAGGGGGAGACGTTGTTCTCGTCGTCGATCCCCAACTCAACAATCTGATCGATCTTCGGTACCGACCGCACGCCCGCGCCCGTCACGGCGGAAGCGGCAGTGGCAAACAGTGCACAGGTCGCGGAGGGGAAGATTGCGTACTGAAAGTCCCCCCTGGGACCGTCGTCTATCCCCTACCCCCGGGAGAAGCAGGAGACCCTTTGGTAGACTTAACCCATCCCGGAGAAAAGTTTGTCCTTTGTCACGGAGGTCGCGGAGGCCGGGGCAACTCCCGATTTGCCACATCGACCCGCCAAACTCCTCGCCATGCGGAAGACGGTCGACCCGGAGAGGCGGGAGAATTTATCCTTATTTTGAAATCGATCGCCCAAGTCGGACTCGTTGGCCTGCCCAATGCGGGAAAATCCAGCCTCCTAGCTGCGTTTTCGGCAGCCCGCCCGAAAATTGCCTCTTACCCCTTCACAACCCTCGCCCCCTATATCGGAGTCGTGGGCTCACCCGAGGAAACTCGCTTCACTCTTGCGGATATCCCCGGACTAATTGAAGGAGCCAATGAAGGAAAAGGGTTAGGACACGATTTTCTCCGCCATATTGAACGCTGCTCTGTACTTCTACTCGTCATCGATACCGCCGGAGTCGATGGCCGAAATCCCGCCGAGGATTATCGGCTTCTTCGTAAAGAGCTCCGACTTCACGATGTCGCTCTTGGGAAACGCCCGTTTCTTGTCGCAGCTAATAAAAGCGACCTTCCCGAATCCGCTAAAAATCTAGCCGCACTCCGTGCCGCCGCCCGTCGGGCCATCTTTCCCATTTCCGCAAAAAGTGGAGAAGGACTCCCTGCTCTTCTCGACGCGATTCGGAAATCCCTCCCGGCTTGACCCGGCGGGGCAGATACTTCACATTATTAATCATTCATAGTATGAAACATTATTTCATCCCATGTCTACTCCTTGCCTTAGCTGGCTGCATGAAGGGAGGAGGGCCCCCGAAAGACCCCCCTGTACCCGCAGAACTTGTCACAGTGGAGGTCGGGCCTCTTAAAGAGACCCTAGACGCGATCGGTTCCATTGAAGCTGATGAGTCCGTCTATCTCAAACCCGAGGTGGAAGGCGAAATCACATCGATTCAGATGACGGAGGGAAGTTCGGTCAAAAAGGGCGACCCCATCCTCCAGATCGATGAGTCAAAACAAGCTGCCGTAGTTGCGGAAGCCGAGGCCGACTACAACTACGCGAAGCAAACGATGCAACGGTCCGATACTCTTCTTAAAGACGGCACGATTTCGGAACAGGAACACGATCAGACACGCGCTGCCTACCAACGGTCTGTAGCCACATTAAACCTCGCACGCAAAAAAATGCACGAATACACACTGACCGCTCCATTTGATGGAATTCTCGGCCAACGCAATGTTAGTGTCGGCCAATACGTCAGTCCTCAAACCGTTCTGGTCAGCATTTACGCCATGGATCGAATGAAACTCAACTTCAGTGTTCCGGAGCGATACAGCGCCCGTGTCACCCCTGGCCAAACATTAAAACTGACCGTTGCTTCTCACCCCGAGGAGTCTTTCTCAGGAGAAATTTACCTGATCGAACCGCAAGTCGATGTGGCCACCCGAACCGTCCGCGTACGTGCGCTCGTTCCCAACACGGATCATCGCCTCAAACCCGGCATGTTCGCGAATCTTACCCTGACCGTCGGCACTAAAGAAAAAGCCCTTACCCTTCCAGAGGATTGCATCTTTCCCCACGACAGGGGCTTTGCCGTGTATCGCGCGACCGACGGTGTGGCAGAACTGGTTCCCGTAAAAGTGGGTTTCCGCACTCCAGGCAAAATCGAAATCCTCGAGGGCCTCAAGGCTGGAGATCAGGTTGCACGTTCAGGAAATCTGCGATTGGCCCCTGGACGAAAACTAATTCTCAACCCCGCCACGCCCAGCGGATGAACCTTCCAGAATTTTGCATACGACGACCCATTGCGGCCGTCATGTTCAACCTGGCCCTCGCGGTAATTGGTGTGGTTGGTCTTTCCCGGCTTCCCGTTCGTGAACTTCCCGACATCGACCCCCCCGTAGTCTCCGTCACGACGATCTACCCTGGCGCCAACGCCGAACTGGTCGAAGCCGATGTGACCGAGCCCATGGAGCAGGAAATCAACAATATCCCCGGCATTAAAATTCTCCGTAGCGAATCCCGCGAACAGGTCAGCGCGATCACGATTGAGTTTGAGCTGAATCGCGATGTGGACATTGGCGCTCAGGATATCCGGGATCGAATCAGCCGAGTTCGGGACAAACTCCCTGAGGACATCAAAGAACCCATCGTCGCCAAGCAGGATGCCGATGCCCAAGAGGTTATGTGGGTCGCCCTCTCCAGCCCGTCTCGATCCACTTTAGAACTCTCAAATCTTGCGGAACGTCAGATCAAAGACCGCCTGCAAATCCTCCAAGGAGTGGGCGGCATCAACTTCGGGGGTGAAAAACGTCCGTCGATGCGGATCTGGCTCGACTCCTCAAAAATGTCCTCCCGCCAAGTGACCGCGGCAGATATTCGGGCCCTCCTTCAACGCGAAAATGTTGAACTTCCATCAGGCAAAATTGAGGGTCAAACCCGCTCACTCAGTATTCTATCCCGAGGTAGGATGGACCGCCCCGAACAGTATGCCGACCTAATCGTTCGTGAAAATGAGGGCTCCACCATCCACTTGCGGGACGTTGCCACCATCGAAATCGGTCCCGAGGTGGAAGAAACAATCGCCCGTTTCAGCGGCCAACCCGCTGTCGGTCTCGGCGTTGTTAAACAGTCCGATGCAAACGCAGTCGATGTGGCTCGGGCTGTTCGCCGCGAACTGGAAAAGATAAAACCCACACTGCCTCCGGACGTTCGAATCGATATTCCGTATGACTCCTCGATCTATGTCGAAACCGCTATCGAGGAGGTGGGATTTACTCTTGGTCTCTCCTTTGTTCTTGTCGTCCTGCTCATCTATTTCTTCCTGCACAACGTCCGTGCCACGTTAATCCCCTCCTCCACCATCCCCCTCTCTATCCTTGCGACGTTTGGGCTTCTCTACTTCCTCGGCTACAGCATCAACATTCTCACTCTTCTCGCTCTTGTTTTAGCTATCGGGATCGTGGTCGACGACGCCATCGTCGTGCTCGAGAATATCATGCGGCATATCGAGGAAGGCATGTCTCCTTTCGAGGCCAGCATTCTTTCGATGAAGGAAATCACGGGGGCCGTGCTTGCCATCACCGCCAGTCTCATCGTTGTCTTTCTACCCATTGCGTTCCAAAGCGGAACGACAGGTATTCTTTTTCGTGAATTTGCGATCACCTTGGCTGGATCCGTTGCGATCTCCGCGTTTGTAGCCCTGACTCTCAGCCCAGCCCTAGGCGCACACTTTCTAAAGCCTAAAACTGACCAAACCACCGCTTTCTCCCGGTGGGTGGAACGCCTTCTTCACCGTCTTTCAGCCCAATATGCATCCAGTCTGGGATTCGCGCTTCGCTCCCCTCGCCTCCTGATCGGCTTGGGAGCAGGAATTTTAGCTCTAACGGTTCTTCTCTACCGAGCCATTCCACAGGAATTCCTCCCAGATGAGGACAAAGGCACAATCATTGCCGTGATTGTGACTCCTGAGGGCTCGACCTCCGAATCCACCGACCGTTATCTTCGCCAAGCGGAAAAAATTGCCTCCGAATATCCCGAAGTATTGAGCTACTTCAGCGCCGTCGCTCTTTCTCGCGGAGCACCTGGCCAAGCCAACTTGGGAATTATGTTCATTCGCCTTAAACAAGACCGAGATCGCTCTGCCCTTCAACTTGCCCGACCTGGAGCCAGAGGATCGATGTTCACCCGCATGATTTCTGAAATCCAGGGAGCCGTGGTGATTCCCTTTCTTCCCAAAGCCGTGGGGCGTGGATTTGGAGAATCCTTCCAAGTCATTCTTCAATCCTCCAACCTCGCCCTTCTGGAAAAAACAGCCCGCCAATTGCGCGACGAGATCGCCAATGCGGGCTTTCTCAGCCAACCCCGCACCAATTTCAACTATGAGAAACCCCAACTCAGCTTAGCCATCGACCGCGATCGTGCCGCCAATTTGGGAGTTTCGGTAAGAGACATCTCAGAAGCCCTTCAGATCCTTTTAGGAGGCCTCGACATCTCACGCTTTAACTACGAGGGCAAACAGTACGACGTGATCGCTCAGCTCAAGCGAGCCGACCGTCTTGTTCCCGACGAACTCAACTCTCTTTACGTACGGACAAAAAGCGGCCAGCTGGTGCCTATTCGCAATCTTGTCACAACAACCGAACAAGGCTCCGTTAACTCGATCTACCATTTTTTGCGTCAACGAAGTGCCTCGATTACGGGTCAGCCCCAAGGAGTCACGCTGGGCCAAGCAATCGAAAAAACGGAAGAGATCGCAAAACGAATTCTTCCGCCAGAGGTGACCTTGGAATTCGACGGAGAGGCACGGGAGCTTCGCTCAGGTCGGGGAGAAGCTTGGCAAATTATCTTTCTCGCCCTGATCATTGTCTACATGGCCTTGGCGGCCCAGTTTGAAAGCCTCGTCCATCCCTTCACGATCATGATTGCCCTCCCCTTGGCCGTATTCGGAGCTCTGCTGCTTCTCTTTTCCCTAGGGTTCATTAATCAGTTAGCTGTCATTCCCCAGTACGTACCCCCCGGAACACTCCCTGCCCCAGTTGCGTGGATTTTTGGAATCTTGCCCGAGATCCCCTCCATGAATTTGAACCTGTATAGCCTTATCGGTTTAGTTCTGCTTCTGGGTTTAGTCACAAAGAATTCAATTCTTCTCGTTGAGTTCGCGAACCAACGCCGTGCCCTCGGCATCTCCGCGGTCGAGGCGATGCGCCAAGCTGGAGCTGTCCGTCTTCGTCCTATTTTAATGACAGCTCTCTCCACCATAATCGGAATCGTGCCCATCGCCCTAGGCCTTGGGGCGGGAGCAGAAAGTCGACGCCCGCTCGGGGTCGCCGTAGTGGGAGGCATGCTCTCCTCCACTTTTCTGACCCTTTATTTAGTTCCAGCATTTTATGTTCTGATCGATCGGCTTATCCCAGCACGAAAAATACAACCCTCGACCTTGTCGTAAACCCTTTTGCTTCCTACTTTCATTCTATGACGATGGCTATCCCCCCAGATGGGGCTTCTCCTCTTCCCTACGCCAACGAGGACGCTCGGGAACGTCGGGATATGATCATCGCAGGTCTCTTTACCATTCTGTACTTCCTCTTCTTTTCTTTTTTCTGGATCTCCTCCCAAACCCTGTCCGCAATACAAAAAAAACCACCTGAAAATCCAGTCCGTACGAATTTAAAAATTCAGCGCCTCGCTCAAGCTCCCCAGATGGCTCCCCCTATGCAAAGCCAATTTGTGGATGCCTCGGGATTGAAAGAGGTGGATAAACCTGACCCCAGAACTGCACTGCAAAGTGACCGCAACACTGCCGCTTCCAGCAAAGTAGTGAATGGAACAGACCCCACCTTGGGCGGACAGGACGGCAAAAAAGATGACTCCCTAACGATGCGGGACTCCCAATTTTCCGCCAACCCAGCCTCTCCCCCTCCTGCCGCCCGCCTGAGCCCATCCACCCCAAAGCCTGCCCAACAAACTCCTAAACCCGCTCCTGCTCTACCCAAGCCGGATCTTCTCAAACCCGTTCCTGGCCCAGGAACTCCCATCCAAAAAGTTGACGACACTCCCGACACAAAGGAGGACCCAACCCAAAATCAGAACGATTCGCCACCCTCCGCCGCCCAAGCCGCCTCCAACGCCTCCGACTCCTCATCGGCTATGGCTCCACCCCCGGACATTTTTCGTGATCGAAGCGCTGTATCTGGGGGTGCCTCAATGGGCCAAGACGCCTCCTTTGCATCCATGGGCACGGCACTGGGTCGTTATCAGCACAAGCTCTACCTCGCTATCGGATCCCGCTGGAATGTGAAAGTCCAACAGACAATGGCTCAAATCGGCGTCGATCGCGTGGTAGTTCGATTCCACGTGAATGCCGATGGCTCTCTCTCCGATGTCGATATTGTACAAGGCAACCCCAGTTCGATTCTCGGCATGATCAGCGCGGACTCCATCAAACAGTCCAGCAACCTGATCGGTCCCTTCCCGGCAGACCTCAAAGCGGAGAAGCCAAACGGCTTCCCTTGGCAACTAGCCTTTCGCATCTATTAAAGGATCAAGGCTCGCCAAACTTTCGCCTTTCACTAGGATAAATAACTTATGGGACTCGATGTCATCAGCACTTTGCAAGATCTGACCAAAGTCAGCCCTTTCATCATCGCAGCCATCCTTTTTCCCCTCGTCTCATGTCTAATTTCCGGCCTTTTTCTATCGACCGTGATCTTTATGCGGCTCCGCCGCGAACGGGTTGCCCCTAAAGAAATTATTGATGCCATTCGGGCTCTCAAGGCTGGCGGAAATACGGAAACACTCGTACGCCTCTGCGTGCGCAACGACTCTCCCCTCGCTCGCTTGGTAAATAGTTCCCTGGAACACTCCTCGCTTCCCCGAGGGGAAAATGTAGAGGTCCTTCAAACCCTCGCCCGAACCGAAGTTGCCCGACTGGAACGCGGCATCGTCTACCTTGAAATCTTTGTGGGTGCCTCACCTCTCCTCGGCCTCGTCGGTACTGTATCCGGCCTGATCACCATCTTTGCTGCCGTCGGAACTGAAAATGCGGATCCTGGAAAGATTTCCGCCGGTATCGCCGAAGCCCTTCACACCACTGTTCTGGGTATCGGCACGGCTATCGTCATGCTGTTTCCCTTCACATTCTTCAGCAAAAAGGTCGACGTTTTAGCAGTGGAATTGGAAGAGTATTCCATGCTCCTCCTGAAGAAGCTCTACACCGAAGAAGTCGCCGCCTAAGGCCGTTCCGGGCTCGCCCGCGATGAAGTTTAATCCCAGCCGACGCCGCCGAGCCGAAATCAACGTCATTCCGTTGATCGACATCTTGTGCATGCTTCTGATCTTCTTCATCGTCACCACTACTTTTAAGAAAAAAACAGCCTCGGTGGATGTCACCCCCCCCAAATCAGAAAAGGGAACGGAAAAGGTTGAGGATGCGAAAACAGCTCCTCCCGAGTTGACCCTGAAATCCAAGAAAGCGGATGACTACGCAAAGCTATACAGTGCGGATGAATTTCCCCTCTACCTGGGAGATCAAATTCTCAAGCTAAACGTCAAGTCCGACACATTTCGTGCGGATCTGGCTAAGACTCTCAAAGACAGGAACGTTAAGAATCTGATCCTTAACTTTGATGAGACGACTCCCATCGCTATCTTCTTCAAATTCTTTGATGCGTGCGAGGACGCCGGCGTCCCGATCTCCGTCCGTACTTCCAAGATCGGTGGCGCCACTGCCAACCCCTGAAATCTCTCTCTCCGACTCTTCCCGTTCGTCTCTACGGTGATCCTGTTCTACGCCAGACAGCCACACCTGTTCGACCACCGGATGACAAGCTCATGGAGCTTTCACGAGTCCTTGAAAATACGATGCGAGAGTCGGAGGGCATCGGTCTTGCTGCACCCCAGATCGGTATCTCCCTTCAAATTGCCTTGGTTGACCTCAGGAAGGTCGAAAAACGCCCCTCTACGATGGAACTCCACGGAAAGCCCGTCGATTGGCGCGTTCATATGCCCCTCTTTTTTTGCAATCCCGTGATCACACTTACCCGTCGCAGGGAGGATGAGGATGAAGGCTGCCTAAGTTTCCCTGGTCTTCATGGCCCCGTCCGACGCAGTCTCCGCATCCAGATGGATTATCTCGATCTCAAAGGACGGGTCACAACCCTGACAGCGGGTGGTCTCTTAGCGCGAGCGTTACAACATGAGGTCGATCATCTGATGGGTGTTCTCTTTATCGATCGCATGTCCCCTGAGGCAAAACGCACTCTCGCGCCAGAACTTGAAAAACTTTTACAAAATCAGCCACCCAGAAAGTAGGAACTTATGCTGATTCGTGCGGGTGCCCTCATTGAATCCACCAATCGGGTCCATCGTCCTGGTCACCTTCGCATGGAAAAAGGCAAAATTATCGCGGTTGGCTCTAGCCTTGTACCCCTGCCTGGCGAAGAGATTCTCTCTATTCCTGAAATCACATTGGCTCCCGGATGGATCAATCTTCACGCACATCTTGAGTTGTCTGCACTCTCTGGTGCCCTGCGTAAGGGGAACACTTTTTCAGGTTGGCTCGAAGAGCTCCTCCCCCTTCTCCCCACTCTCACTCCCGAAGTGCGCCGCAACTCCATTTTAACCTCAACTCGGCATGCCGCCCATTCAGGCACAACTTCGATCCTCTCCATTCTGACTCAACGCACAGCTCTTGCTGGCTTAACTTCAACCCCTACACGAGTTTGGTGGGCGCTCGAATTTTCCGATCTAAGGGAAAAACCAAATCTTGCCGAGATTGTGGATCAGGCGACCTCGTGGATCTCACGCCATCCGAATGCCGACTGGCACTTGGCCGTTTCTCCGCACGCCCCCTACACAGCTTCCCCATCTCTTTACCACGAGCTTTCGGCTATAGCCCCTCAAAATCATCTCCCCTTCACAACCCACTTGGCTGAATCCGTGGATGAGACCGAGTTTTTTGCGAATCAGAAATCATCGCTGCGTCACCTTCTTCCCACTGATTTGGATCGGCCCGACCTGCTTCCATCCCAATCCCCTGCAGAGTGGTGCCAGAAAAATAGTGTTCTTCCCCCACGATCCATCCTGGCCCATGGAAACGAGTTCTCTCTGAAGGACCTGCCCTATCTCAAAGAACGCAGTGCCACGATTGTCCACTGCCCCACGACTCATCAATGGTTTGAACGAAAACCGTTCCCTTTTAACTCTTACCAAACTCACCAGATTCCAATCGCTCTTGGAACTGACAGCCCTGCCAGCTCCTCCAATTTGCATTTTGATCTTCGTTTAGAGGCACGCACCTTCTTACAAAACCACCCTTCATGCAACTCAAAGAGTGTTTGGGAGATGCTCACCACGGTTCCCGCGCTAGCTCTCGGTCAGGGCAAAACGTTGGGCGCTCTAAATACTGATTACTGCGCAGATTGGGTCGGCTGGCGTGTTCCACTTGAACAAGATCCATTCACTTCGATTCTCCAAAGCACTGAACCCGCTGATATGGTCTGTATTTCAGGAAAAATCACGCCCCACGAAAAGATTTAGCCTCGTCCCCTACCCCCTTCCCTCGGCACGATAGTAGCGTATGGGTGCACCCTCTTTTTTGAATGAAATAGACAGTCGCAAGGCCGAAAGGCACCAACAGGGTCGTGATCGTTCTCTACCCCAGAATTCCGCCCCGATCTCTTTTTCGGATAACGATTACCTTGGCCTAGCCAAGCATCCCGCTGTCCTACTGTCCGCCCAAGAGGCTATCAAGAAGCACGGCACGAGTGCGCGAGCTGCCCGCCTTCTTGCAGGTCTTTGCCCCGAACATCAAAGTCTTGAGTCTGCATTGGCAATATGGAAACAAAGTGAGCGGGCGCTTCTTTTTGCATCGGGATACCTTACTCCTCTGGGGGTGATTCCTGCCCTTGTGGGCCCTGGCGATACTATCCTGCTGGAGCGAAACGCGCATGCCTGCCTCTTTGATGGAGCTAAGCTTTCTGAGGCACGTCTTCGCCTATTTCCAAGGCAGGATATGGCGGTTCTCAAACAAATGCTCGATTCAACCCGCAAGATGAATCCCACTGGAAAGATCCTTCTCGTAGTCGAATCCCTTCACTCAATGGATGGGGACTTTGCCCCACTGGAGGAGGTCATCAGCCTGAAAACGGAAGCTGGAGCTTGGCTACTTCTGGATGAAGCTCACGCGGGGGGAATCTGCGGCCCAGAGGGGTCAGGACGAGCCGCAGAACTTGGACTAACCTCCGCAATCGATTTACAGATGGGCACACTGGGAAAAGCCCTTGGCTCCGCTGGCGGATTTATTGCGGGCCATGCCAAGATTATCGATCACCTTCTCAATGAGGCCAGAACCTTTCTTTTCGGAACCGCTTTGCCGCCAGCTTCCGCTCGTGCTGCGCTTACTGCCCTGTCGATCATCCGATCCACAGAAGGTGAGCATCTACGCCAAACATTACGAAAAAATATCACTCTTTTCCGTTCTGAATCCACCTCCACTCAGCTCGGTCCGATTCATCCCATTCTTTGCACAACAAACTCGGCCGCTGCTCGGGCTTCACAGATTCTAAAAGACCAAGGCCTAGAAGTCCCTGCAATACGCACTCCTACGGTGCCTACCGGGACGGCTCGACTTAGGATCAGCCTATCGGCTCGTCACTCTGAGTCAGAAATTCAAATCCTTGGCCAATCTATTAAAGCACTTCCAAAATTGTGACCCCTACAGAAATTGCACAGATCGACCAGCAACACCTCTGGCATCCTTTTACGCCAAATTCACTTTGGCTGGATCCTGACCATCCACCCCTTTCCATTGCATCAGGTGAAGGGGCTTGGCTTATTGCAAGCGACGGAAGGCGGTACCTAGATGGAAACTCATCGATCTGGACAAATCTTCATGGGCACGCCCATCCCAAGATCAATCAAGCTATAAAGTCTCAACTCGACCGCATCGCGCACTCCTCATTTCTCGGACTGACTCATGAGCCCGCTGTCCAACTTGCCCAGCAGCTCCTACGATACACCCGACTTTCTTCCGAATCTCCAAACCTAAATCGCGTTTTTTTCTCGGATGATGGTTCAACCGCGATTGAGGCAGGCCTCAAAATGATTCTTCAGTCCTTCGCGCAAAACGGTCAAAGGCAGCGAACTCAGTTCATCTCACCTCAAGGCGCTTATCACGGCGATACAGTTGGTGCGATGAGTCTCAGCCACAGCCCTACGTTTCATCACCACTTTCAACCCGTTCTATTCCCGACTCAGAAAGTTATGACTCCTGCCTGCTATCGATGTCCTTTTAATCGCGCTAAGCCCGAGCAAGCAGATGCCCGCTCATACCGAAAGTGTAATTTCGAATGTGCATCTTTGGCCGAAGAGGCGATCGAACATGCAGGAGATCGATTAGCAGCTTGGGTTTTAGAGCCTCGGGTTCAAGGGGCCGCAGGAATGGTTATGCATCCTCATGGTTACGCCAAACGTACGGCAACATCAGCACGTAAGGTCGGTGCAAAAGTATTCTTTGATGAAGTACTCACTGCCTTTGGCCGGACTGGAACCTCCCTAGCCTCCCATGCAGAGCAAGTAACACCTGATGTGCTGGCCCTGGCGAAGGGACTGACTGGTGGCTACCTCCCCCTTGCTGCGACGCTAACAACAGAGGAGATCTTTCAGTCGTTTAGTGGCGATATAAATCGAACTTTCTTCCACGGTCACAGCTATACCGCAAACCCGCTGGGTTGCTCGGCCGCATCTGCCAGTTTGGATCTTTTAGAATCCTCCGAAGAGATAAAGAAACGGGAGAGGCTAGTTCAGAATCTTTCTACACTCTCTTCAACCTTCTGGAAGCATCCCTATGTGGGTGATGTTCGCCAAGAGGGGGCTATCCTTGCCATCGAACTGGTGTCGGATCGAGGGACTCGAACTCCTTTCCAATCCGAAAGGAGACTCGGCGCTAAGATCTGCCATACCGCAAGGAAATTTGGGCTTATCACCCGCCCCATTCGTGATGTTCTTGTCCTTATGCCCCCCTACTGCACCCGACCTGAAGAACTAGAGAAGATGGTTCACGCTCTACATCAGGCCATCACACAAGAACTTGGCTCATGAAGGGTATCTTTATCACAGGAACTGACACGGGAGTTGGGAAGACGTACTTCACTGCACTCCTTACCCGAGCACTTCGCAAAAGATCGGTTCCTGCGATTCCCCTTAAGCCCATCTCAGCTGGTGACCGGACTGATTCAATCCTCCTTTCGGAGGCTACGGGAGGTGCAATTTCTCCAATCGAAATTAATCCAGTACACTTTTCTGCTCCGCTCTCCCCCTACGCTGCCTCCATGGTGGAGGGTCGCCCGTTTCCTTGGGGAATCCTTCGTGAGCGAATGGAAAGACTGGCTCAGAACTATCAAGGACCGTTCTTGGTGGAGGGAGCGGGCGGATGGCGTGTTCCTTTGGACTCTAGCCTTGGAATTCGCGAGTGGGCACAAGAGTTATCTCTTCCTGTTGTCGTGGTAGCTCGGAATTCCTTGGGCACCCTAAACCACACCCTTTTGACAGTTGATTCGATACGCCAATCCAACCTCCCCCTTCTCGGGGTAGTTCTAAACGATACGACCCCAAAACCAGACGACTCCTCAATCACAAATCCCGCAGTTTTAGAGCAACTGACTCGGCTCCCCGTACTTTCTCTAGCCTACCAGTCCACACAACTTCCCTCACTTCCAGCTTGGTTAACCCCACTCTAACGAGCAACGGACCAACGCGGATCGGCATCCGCCTCCCAGTCGGAGGACTGACCGTCCAAAACGCGGCGAGCTACGACTGCTGCAATCATGGAAGCATTATCCGTATTCCAACCCCCTGTGGCACAATGAAAATCACATCCCCTCTGCGCCGCCATTTTTTTTAAGGCCTCAAGCACTCCTTGATTGGCACTCACTCCTCCACTAACCGTGAAAGTGCGTATTCCTGTTTGATCCAAAGCTTTCGCAGATCGATCCACCAAAGATTCAGTAATGGCCGCTTGCACCTCGGCACAAAAGTCAGATCGCGCACCTCCCTCGACTGCAAGTCTCGGATTCTTCTCGAGAAGTAGCCGAGCTGCATTTTTCAAGCCACTGAAACTGAAATCACAACTTTCCGCTCCTTTCATCGGCCGGGGAAGAGACACCCGGCCCTTAACACCCCCCCGCGACTCTTTTTCCAGGGCCGCTCCCCCTGGATATCCTAGGCCAACCATTCGAGCGAGTTTGTCAAAAGCCTCCCCCGCAGCATCGTCTCGCGTCGTCCCCAAGATTCTTCTTTTATCCGGTCCTGTGGCCTCGACCAGCAAGGTATGCCCACCACTCACAATCAACGCCATGTGAGGATATTTCGGCCATTTTCCTTGGGAGACAAATGGACTGTAAAGGTGACCCTCCAGATGATTGATAGCGTGAAAGGTAGTCTTTTGAGCCCATGCAAATGCCTTTCCAAAAGACAGACCCACAAGAAGAGCAGGAGCTAAACCAGGACCCGCAGTTGCCCCGACTCCGTCGATCTTTCCCTCCCCAGACCTACTCTTTGCCTCCTCGAGCAGTTTGGGCAAAAGCTCAAGATGCTGACGAACGGTCAATTCGGGAACAATCCCACCAAGTTCCGCGTGCTCTTGGGGGCGGGTCGCCAACCCCTCACCCAGAAGCCGACAGCCCTGTTCATCCGCTTCAAGGACAGCCACGGCCGTCTCATCACAGGAGGTCTCGATGCCAAGGGTGCGGAGGGCCACGGGACTAGGAGGAACGGTCGGGAGTTAGACGTCGTTTGACGATTTTCCATCCCCGCAAAAGGTCAATCGCACGGTCCAGCGGCTCATCATTCACTTCAGCCTCTGGATCTTGATTTTTTTTCAGCCCTGGACTCCGCTTTTGAAAGATCGCTTCCTCCTCCCCTCGAGTAAGGCGCGCGACTACATCCGGCTCAATTCCCACACCATGAATTTTTTTTCGGGATGGAGTCGTATAGTGCGCAGTTGTCAGACGAACTCCCACATCGGGAATGACACTTGGATCCACGCGTTGGACGGTTTGGACCGATCCTTTTCCAAAAGTAGTTTCCCCCACAATCACTGCCAGACCAAGATCCTGCAGTGCTCCCGCGACGATTTCCGCTGCACTTGCCGTGTTTCCATTCACCAAAACAACCGTTGGCCACCGGATTCGAAGGTTCACATTACGAGAAAGATACTTTTGCTGACTCGAACCCGCTTTGCGCCCCTCTGTAGCCACAACCAGCGTTCCCCCGGGCACAAATCGACTAACCACTTCCACGGCCGCATCCACTAATCCGCCAGGGTTATCTCGTAGATCAAGTACCAGGGCCGTGGCACCTTCCTTTCCCAATTGGGCCATGGCTGCATCAAACTCTTTGGGAGTTTTTTCACCAAACTGGGTTATGCGCACATACCCAATCTTTTCCCCTTGGCTGACCGAGGAGGAAATCATTTTTGTCTCCTGCAGGGTAGGCACTTGAATCGTCTCTCGAACCACGGAAAGCTCGAAAGTCTTTTGTTCGCTAGGACGGTAGATCGAAAGTTGAACCGGAACACCTGGCCGACCGCGGAGCAGTCGTATGGCCTCCCCCAAGCTCAGTTTTTGTGTTCCTTTACCCTCAATTTTCACAATCCGATCCCCAGGAAGAAGGCCCGCTCGAAACCCAGGTCCGCCCTCAATCGGCACATTGACCGTAAGTTGGTTTTCCACCATTCCCACCGAAATTCCCAGACCGCCGAACTGCCCCTCCGTCTCAGTACGAATCATTTTATAGTGTTCTGGATCCAGAAACTGGCTGTGCGGATCTAAGGAGGTCAGTAATCCACGTAACGCGGCATACGTCATTTTGTCGTAGTCGGTCTTTTCGATCTCCAAGTACTCATCTCGAATCATCTCCACGACACTGGCAAATAGCAGAGCACTTCGATATCTACCCTCTTCACTGGACGGAGTGGCATTCGTCTGAGTCAACTCAACCGCGTTGCAGGATAATAAAAACCCCCAGAACATCCCCCATATACAGAGACAAATCCTCATGCCTTAGGAGGGGAGTCCAAATGATTTTTGAACCACTGGATTGTTTCTCGCAAGCCATCCTCCAGCGAAACTTTAGGTTCCCAACCCAGAATTGTTCGAGCACGGGTGATGTCGGGCTGGCGCTGCTTGGGGTCATCCACAGGAAGAGGATTTTTTACAATCGTGCTTTTTGCTCCCGTGATCTTTCGGATCCGCTCCGCAAACTCTAGGATCGTCAGTTCGAGAGGATTCCCAATATTCACGGGTTCATGAAAGTTCGATTGGGAAAGACGGTAGATTCCATCAATCAGATCGCTCACAAAACAGAAGCTTCGCGTCTGGCTCCCCTCACCGAACACGGTCATCGGTTCTCCCCTCAATGCCTGACCGACAAAAGCTGGCACCACCCGCCCATCCCGCAAACGCATTCGAGGTCCGTAGGTGTTGAAGATTCGAACAATCTTTGTGTTCACCTTATGGAATCGGTAGTACGCCATGGTCATCGCCTCGGCAAAGCGTTTCGCCTCGTCGTAGACCCCGCGAGGTCCGATCGGATTTACGTTCCCCCAATAGTCCTCTTTTTGCGGATGAACGAGTGGATCCCCATAACATTCGCTGGTCGAAGCAAGCAGGAAGGTCGCCCCTTTTGCCTTGGCCAAACCCAAAGCGTTGTGAGTACCAAGCGAACCCACCTTAAGGGTTTGAATCGGCAACTCCAGGTAATCGATCGGGCTGGCAGGCGAGGCAAAATGAAAGACGTAATCCACCGGCCCCTCCACCGCAATAAACTTGGTCACATCATGCCGTAGAAAACGGAATTTTTTTTCACCTCGTAAATGGTCGAGATTGCGTTCATTGCCCGTCAGCAGATTATCTAGGGCGAGAACTTCATGGCCTTCTTTAAGAAGGCGATCGACGAGATGGGAGCCGAGGAAGCCCGCCCCCCCAGTAACAACGCTTATTGGCATATACTTGAGCTAGTAACTAAATGCCCCAAAGGCAAGCCAACGGACTCGCCCCTTGCGCATGAATCGGGCAAAGTTAGTGAATGGAGTCGAGTTCCATCAAAATTGGGCAGACGTTCGGAAATTACCAGTTGGAGCGAGAATTGGGTCAAGGGGGAATGGGCACAGTTTACCTAGCCAAAGATAGTGGATTGAATCGCCACGTTGCCCTGAAGATTTTACGCTCCGATTTAGGAGAAGATCCTTCTTTCTCCACAAAGTTTCTTGAGGAGGTTGAGGTAACCGCATCTCTTGCCCACCCCAATATCATCCGCGTGTTCACCTTGGGCGAGCAGGATGGTCGTCTTTACCTGGTGATGGAGCATTTGGACCAGCCCAGCCTTGAGGATTCGATGCAGTCGAGAGGAAAAATCCCCGAAAAGGAGGTTCTTGAAATCGGAGTGGGAATTGCCTCTGCCCTCCAATTCGCACATGAAGAAACCGGCCTAATTCACCGCGATATTAAGCCGGGCAATATCCTTTTCGGGCGGGGAAATATTCCCAAATTGGCCGACTTTGGTTTAGCCGCAGGAGCGCGCTCGGCCCTCGGCCAGCAAGACGAGATTTGGGGAACACCTTACTATGTGTCTCCCGAAAGACTTCTTCGTGAACCAGAGGATATTCGAAGTGATATCTATTCCCTCGGAGCCACCCTCTACCATGCCTTGGCAGGGAGACCTCCCTTCGAGGCTGAAACAGCAGAAGAAGTTGCACGAAGACATATCTCGGATCGGCCACCCCCTTTACGCAGCTTCTGCCCTGACGCCCAGGAGCAGACAGTAATTACTTTGGACAGGTGCCTAGCAAAGAAAACGGACAGCCGTTGGGCAAGTTATACGAAACTGATCAACCAGCTGGCTGATGCTCTCAGGCGGATGGAAGGGAAATAAACAATTACTGAACACTGATTTGGGCATTCGCCACATTACTGACTGCACCAGGTATCGTGACGTTTAAAGCAGTTGCACCATTTGCCCCAGCCTTAATGAAGGCAGCTGAATTACCGATTTGATAAATAACAATGCCTTTAGATTTCCATCCAACCGTAGGCGCTCCAATTGCAACATTGGAAAAAGTATTTTGGTTACCAAAGTTTTTGGAGATAAACAGGGGGACATTTCCATCATCCGAGGTGGTTAATGGGCTGTTGTAGCCCCAAGCAATATTGTTAGCTTGGATGTTGTTAGTTGCTAATGCAGCTATGTATCCATTGCCTGCCAAAACTTTCGTGCTATTGAGGAGTCCAAGAGATACAAGGTTAGTGAAAAATATAGTTGAGGAAACCGAATTTGTATTAGTGCCGTTGAAGTTTCCTTCGTTATCGTTCGCGTAGCTAAAAGCAATCATTCCGCATTGACGAATATTTGAGACATCGACCTGCTGCTTCGCTTTATCTAATCCGCCTTGAATCGCAGGAACGGCCAACCCCGCCAGCAAACCGATAATGCTGATAACCACCAAAAGTTCAACGAGAGTGAATGAATTTGCTTTTAATTTCTTTAGCCCGCATATGATTTTTCGCATATATAAAATGTGCCCCAGGCTGCACACTCTGTCAAATCCCTATGACCCTATCTGCCCTTGAAAATCTGCTATCTATCAATATCCCCCACGATCGAATTGCCACCTCCCCAGCTTATCCCCGCGACTCCGCCCGCCTTCTTCTCCTCTGCCGTGCCACAAACGAGATCACCGATCTCACGATTCGAGACCTCCCCTCCCTCCTTTCCCCCACTGACCTTCTCGTACTCAATAACTCCAAAGTCATCCCAGCCCGCCTTATCTGCTCCCAAAACCGAACTGAACTCCTCCTTCTCGAGGAAACTAGCCCCGGTTGGTGGACCGCCCTCGGCACCCCCTCCAAACGACTTCAACCCGGTACCCTCCTATCGCCCGACCCCATCCCAGGCCTGACGCCCACCAGCCCTACTCCCCAACTTCGCGTTGAAAAATCTATCCCTGGTGGGCAAATCGTTCTCCACGTACTAGGTAATTCCCTCAACCTAGATCAGTACGGCCTACCTCCTCTCCCGCCCTATATCCTCAAATCCCGAAAAGCCCACGGACAACCCGACTTCCAAACCACCGACCCCATCGACTACCAAACCACCTACGCCCAATCCCCGGGCTCCGTGGCCGCACCAACCGCCGGCCTCCACTTCACACCCGAACTCCTCGCTCAATTTCCCCACGCCTTTATCACTCTCCACGTAGGTCTCGGAACTTTTCGACCCATCAAAACCCAAGACTTTCGTGATCACCCCATGCACACGGAACACTATGAGATCCCAGCTGGATTCGCCGAAAAAGCCGCTGCCGCCAAAAAGCTTATTGCCGTAGGCACCACCTCCGCTCGTGTCCTCGAATCTGCCCCCTCCCTCGATCCCCATCAGGGCACCACCTCGGCATTTATCTACCCCCCCTACGAATTTAAACGCGTGGGCGGCCTACTCACGAACTTCCACCTCGCCCACTCGACTCTTCTTCTCCTTGTTGCCGCGTTCGCCGGCCCAGAACTCACCCTCCGCGCCTATCAACACGCCCTTGAAAAAAAGTGCCGATTCTTCAGCTTTGGCGATGCCATGCTGATTCTTTAAATCCCCCTACGGCTGTTTTGCCTCAGCCTTTTTCGAGGGATCCTCTACCTCCACCAATTCAATTATGAAAACCAATGTCTCGTTCGCTCCAATATTGCCAGCTCCCGTTCCCTTCGCTCCGTAACCAAGTTGAGAGGGAATCACCACCTCCCACTTGTCTCCTTCCCGCATTCTCGGCAACACCTCCTGCCAACCGGGAACAGTACGATCCACCCGCAATCGCGCCGGCTCTCCCTCCTTCGATTTATCAAAAACCCTTCCGTCCACATGCTTGCCAGCATAATTTACCTTGATCCAATCACTCAACTTAGGCGTCTTTCCTTTTCCCGACGACTCCACCTTGTACATCACCCCACACTTCAGCTCCTGTACACCGTCCTGCTGTTTAAACTCCTCCCGAAACATCGCCCCTAACGTAATATTTTTTCTCGCTCCCGTTTCCGCCTGAAGATTAGGCCCTTCATTTACCACCTCCTCCTTGGGCGCCTCCTCCTCAGCCTCGACCATGCAAACAAGGCCAACACTAATCAGCCACGCGCACGCTGGCACAAATTTCATTTTTTTACTCTACCCACCCCATGCTCACTCTGCCAACTTCTCCCGCCGAACGTCGTCTTTTTTAAAACTGCCCTCGTAACGCAATCTGAAAATACGGTGCCATCGTACTGTTCACGTTATTATTGATTCTTGGGAAATCGAACGTCCTCCAAACCATCGCGCCCCCCTCTGCCTGCAACGAAAGCCCGGGAGAAACCTCATACGCGATCCCTCCTCCCACCCGAGCTTCAAAATAGTTCACCAACGCCCCCGCCAAACTCCGATTCCCCAAAACCTCCGGATTACTATCCGCCAATCGGGCATTCAAATTTAAAATATCCCCACCGACAAAAAGTCGGATGTCCTCGGTAGGACTCCAATCAATTGTCGGCTTAGGTGCACTTCCATTCAACAGCCAATCCTTGGCAAATCTCCATCGTATTCCGGGCACGGGAATCACAGGAAAGAACTGAAAGGCATCCACCCGAACAGCAATAAACCACTGAAAATCTTCATTCACGATGTTCGTGAACGCTGCCACACCCGGCATGTTTACCTGATGCCAACCGATGCTTTGCAATGTTCCGTAAACGCCCGGTTCCAACTGAATCCGCATGAGCCATTCGCTGGCCTCGTCCAACTGCACATCCACCCCAAAAATTGCATTCAACCCCTGCAGATTTTGTGGGAGGGGAATATTTGATCCGCTGTACCCAAAAGAAAACGTCTGCCAATCGCCCCCCACAATTCCCACCAACCCATCCGTAATTTTTCGACTCGCCAACACCCCCACCTCTGCCGACTGCTCTGTCACCGTTCCTAACCCCTGCTTCAAACTCGCCGACGCTACATACCCGTAATCTGCCCCGACTTCGAAATCCCAATCCTCTGTTGTCTGACTCTTCGCCGGTCCAAACGCCTGCCGCCCTGGCGCCAACCTTACTGGCGCCAACGGGTCTTGTATCTCCCCCTCAGGCGAAATAGGCCCAGGCCCAGGCTCTTGCGCCTCAACAAAAGCTGAATTAAATAGCCCTAAAGCTATAATAAACAGCACTTTAAAATAAAAACTCCCCTTCATGATTAAGGAGTTAATATAGATTTACTTGTAAAATCCAAGAGAAAATTAAGTCAGGAAACGTGGACTAAGGATTGATCTGTCGCTTGATCTCTTCGCATGCCCCCCGCACCTCCCGCATAAACATCCCCTCCGCCACCATCCTAGCTGTCGCTTGCGCCAACTGACTCGGATCGGTTTGCACCACATCCATCCGACAAACCAGCGACCGCCCATCCGAATACGGCCAAACCCCGTAAAAACTGATCGATCCAAAATAGCCGCTGGAAACATAGTAGTTCATATCCGCCACTTCCCACCTCCCCCCAATGCCAGACCGCGCCACCCCGCATCCCAAAGCCACCGTTGGTGTTTTATCCACCTCCATCAACTGCCAATAATCATTCACCTCAATTTTTTCTTTTTCGTCCTTCCCCCCATAAGCCAAAGCGGTTAACAACCGCCGAAACTCATCCCGAACAGGGCCATTTTCTTTTAAAACTTCCCGCAACTCCGCATCAAAATCCACCTCAGCTTCCGCCCCTGATGGCACCCCGATCGTTTCTTTCCAACCTCCTCGGTGGAAGGTCTGGACAAGCTTCATCAAAACCGAAACCCAACCGGACACCTTCCCCTGCGTGATCTGGACGATTTCTTCCGGATGCAAATGGAGTTTTCCCTCTTTCTGATCTTGGACTTGGAGTATCGTGTCAAAAGGCAGCCCCCCCAAAGCCTCTCGGAATCGGCTCCAATCAGAATCCACAGAGGGTCGAGATATTTTCTGAAACATCTTAACCGCTCCAGAACCTTTCCACGGGAGCGTTCTTCCCCCAGTCGGGTCAAAGAGAAAAATTGATTTTGCGACCTTCTCCGGATCCCCGGATGCCAGAAAAAATACCTTCGCCCCCAAAAAACCCGGCCTCCCTCCCGCAATCAGCCACTTCTGTCCAACAATCTGCCCTTGGTCGATCTCTTCGATTGGCACCTCAAACCCCATTCTCGCAAGATCCTCTTTCCACCCCCCGGCTTTTATCTCCTGTACCCCCACTTTTTCCTCCGTCCCGTTGCGTAAAGGGATCTCCACTGCCCACAATCCTCCCAATCCCATCCAACCACAAAGGAAGGCCCAGCATCTAGCATTGACTCGAAATCCTTTTTGCATAAGGTTTTCTTCTTATGGCTCGGCAGACAAAAAGCAAGATCATCACAGGAAATCGGCTCCACGAAAAAGACACCGGTTCTTCCGATGTCCAAGTCGCTCTCCTCACAGAACGTATTAACCATCTATCCACTCACCTCGAAAACTCCGTAAAGGACTTCGCATCCCGTCGTGGCCTTCTTTCTATGGTCAGCCGCCGTCGTCGTCTTCTGGACTACCTCCACCGCACGGAGCCCAAACGGTATCGTACTCTTCTAGAAAAACTGAAACTGAGGAAATAAACCCCACCCAGAACTAACCAGCAAGTCCCTCCAAGCGGGAACTCTCTGAACGGCCCGAGCTGAGCAGATGACACCACGCAGGCTCCCTGGCCTCCGCTGTGTCCTCTGAAAGCCACCCGAGCTGGTCCTTGGCTTCCTCACCTACCCCGATCCTTCCTCGATCTGGGCTATGCTTTGTTGTGACCCACAGAACCCATCCAACTATGAGCACCAACCACAAAACCCTTACTGCCCGCTTGGGCGACCGCGACCTTCACATCGAAACTGGCAAACTCGCCAAACTCGCCGACGGCGCTGCCCTCGTCACCATGGGCGAAACGGTTATCATCGTCACTGCTGTCTCCGCCACTAAGGTCAAAGACGGCCAAGACTTCTTCCCTCTTACCGTCGAATACAAAGAAAAAGCCGCTGCCGTTGGTCGCATACCCGGAAGCTACTTCCGCCGGGAAGGTCGCCCGACCGAAAAAGAGATCCTCACCTGCAGGATGATTGATCGCCCCCTTCGCCCCCTCTTTCCGAAAGGCTATTTTTACGACACGCAAGTCATCGCCATCCTTCTTAGCGCCGATGGCCAAAACGATCCGGATATTCTTGCTCTCAACGGCGCCTCCGCCGCCCTCATGGTCTCCGACATCCCTTGGGCTGGACCCATCGCCGCCGTTCGCGTCGCACGCGTTGCGGGAAAATTTGTCGCGAATCCCACCCATAACGAGAATGCCGAGAGCGATCTCGACCTCGTATACGTTGGCACGGAACACGAATCTCTCATGATCGAAGGTAGTGCCAAAGAACTCCCCGAAGCTGAATTCAAGGCCGCCCTCGAATTCGCCCAGCAATCCATTCAGCCGATCATCAAGATTCAAAAAGAGCTGGCTGCGTCCCACGGGAAAAAGAAACGCCAGGCCCCCCTTCTTCTCGTGAAAGACGAACTCCTCGAGGTCGCCTACAGCGTGGCGGGATCTCGGATCGAAGCCGCCATTTATCAGCCTTCGAAAGTCGATCGCTACAAAGCCGTCGAAACTCTCAAAGACGAGGTCAAAGCGAAGGTCTTGGAAAAATTTCCCACAGCCACTTCCTTCGAAATCTCCCAAGCGTTCGACTATCTGCAGAAAAAAGCGTTCCGCACCAGCATTCTGGACAAAAACAAACGCTGCGACGGACGCCCCGCCGATCAGGTCCGTAATCTCACGGGCGAAGTCGGTATTCTTCCCCGCTCTCACGGTTCTTCCCTTTTCGCACGAGGCGAGACCCAAGCTATCTGCTTGGCTACCCTCGGACCGTTAGACGAGGCCCAGCAGATCGACGCGTATACGGGCGGATCCGACAGCAAACGCTTCATCCTTCACTACAACTTCCCTCCTTTCTCCGTAGGTGAAACAGGTCGGTTTGGCGGCCAGAGCCGTCGTGAAATCGGGCACGGGGCTCTCGCTGAACGCTCCATTGAGCCCGTCATCCCATCTGGATCCGAATTCGGTTACGCAATACGCGTCTCCTCAGAAATCATGGAATCCAATGGCTCTACCTCTATGGCCTCCGTTTGTGGAGGCACCCTCGCCCTCCTAGATGCAGGCGTTCCTCTAAAAGCGCCCGTTGCAGGCATTAGCGTTGGACTCGTCACCGAATTTGACGCCGCAGGCACGAAAATGCTCCGCCACCAAATGCTCACCGACATCATCGGAAGCGAAGATCACTTCGGCGACATGGACTTTAAATTGTGCGGCACCGCACAGGGTGTGACCGGCTTCCAACTGGACCTCAAACTCCCGGGCCTTCCCCTTGCCATGTTGAAGGATGCTATCGACCGCGCCACCAAGGCTCGTCACGACATCCTCAAATTCATGAGCACCATCTTGCCCGCTCACCGCTCGAAACTCTCCCAATACGCACCGCAGATCGAAATGCTCAAAATCCCTCAGGACAAAATTGGGCTTCTGATCGGACCAGGCGGGAAAACGATCAAAGGCATTTGCGCCGAAACGGGTGCTGAGGTGAATGTTGAGGACGATGGTACCGTCCGCATCTACGCCAATACTGGCCCTGCCATGGCTCGTGCAAAGGAACTCATCTCAGGTCTGACTGGGGATATTGAAGTCGGCAAGACTTACAAAGGCCGAGTCGTCTCCCTCAAGGATTTCGGTGCCTTTGTTGAGATCTTCCCAGGCCGCGACGGCTTGGTTCATATCTCCGAACTCGCCGAGGGCCGGGTCGAACGTGTTGACGATGCCGTCAAGATGGGTGACCTGATCGAAGTGAAATGCATCGGAGTCGATGACAAGGGACGGGTCAAACTGTCCCGAAAAGCAGTTCTTCGCGACGCATCAGGTGCAAACGGCGCACCCGGCCGTAACTAAGCGCAAAAGGACAATCCCATGGCCATCTCTGTAGGAACAAAAGCACCCGACTTCACCCTGAAGACCAAACGGGGCGAGGACCTCAAGGACATCAAACTTTCCGACAATTTCGGTAAGAAAAAGACTGTCCTCCTGTTCTTCCCTCTGGCCTTCACTGGCGTCTGCACGAAGGAGATGTGCGATGTTTCCGCTGGCATATCTAGTTACGAAAAGCTGGATGCCGCCGTTTACGCGATCAGCGTCGACTCCCCCTTCGCACAAGAAGCATGGGCCGATAAAGAGAAGATCTCTCTCCCCCTCCTCAGTGATCTCAACAAGGAAGTCAGCAAGGCCTACGGCACTCTCCTCCCCGACCTGATCGGGTTGGGCTCCGTCAGCGCCCGCGCTGCCTTCGTAATCGATAAAAACGGGGTCATCAAATACTCCGAACAGACCCCTACGCCGTTAGAACTTCCCGACTTCAAAAAGATCCAGTCTGCCCTCTCGGCTTGTTAAGTATCTTTTAGGATGGATGGCCACGGGTGGCCTAAGGTTCGTGTCCTATCTTGACCTAGAGAATGTCCGTGGGATGGTAAGTTTATGAAAAAGATCTTCCTCACTACCTCTCTTGCATTGTCTCTTGTTCTCTCTGCACGTGCAGAGGTTGAGATTGGCGAGCCAGCTCCCGATTTCACATTAAAGGACTCCAAGGATAACCCTCAAAAACTATCTGCTTTTGCAGGGAAATTCATTGTATTGGAGTGGATCAATCCAGATTGTCCCTTCGTAAAAAAACAGTACTCGGGCGGGAATATGCAGAAACTTCAGAAAGAGTATACCGCCAAGGGCGTGGTCTGGCTCTCGATTATCTCCTCCGCACCAGGCAAACAGGGTCACCGAACTGGCCCTCAGGCTGATGCCGATACAAAGGATAAAAATGCCGTACCCACTGCAGTCCTACTCGACCCCTCGGGTAGTGTGGGCCAACAGTTCGGCGCAAAGACAACACCCCAGATGTTTATTATCAATCCTGAGGGTAAAATTATTTACATGGGCGCAATTGATAGCATCCGATCTGCAAATCCAGAGGATTGTAGCAAAGCAGAAAATTATGTTCGGCAAGCTCTCGACGCTGCCCTTGCGGGCAAACCCGTTCCAAATCCTGAAACAAAGCCCTACGGCTGCAGTGTTAAATATTAAAAGCTCGAACTGATTCCAAAAGACTAGCGAAACCCCAGCCTCCGGATTTTCACACCCAACTTTTCCGACAGCCTTTCCTTCAACCCCATCCTTCTTCCAATCTCGTGCCTTCTCGTTGAACTCATACATCGAATGTAAGCTGCGCCCTTAAATCGATCTACATACTCCAACATCGACTCCTGCGCCGTCTCTTCTCCCGCCACAGCCGCCCACATCTCCTGAAGTCGCACCTCGCCTCCCCGCACGCGATTCTCCACTTTCTCCACGACCTCAGCCAGTAACCGCCTGCGTGTTCCAGCAGCTTTCGCTCTCAAATCAGGTTTAAAAGTTAAACCCGCTTCCCCTGCTGCCTTGCCATACAACTCCAACTCCCGTGGCGTCATTCCTCTCCCATGGGCCTGGCGAAATGC
This sequence comes from Methylacidiphilales bacterium, assembly GCA_044358595.1. Taxonomy (GTDB): domain Bacteria; phylum Verrucomicrobiota; class Verrucomicrobiia; order Methylacidiphilales; family Verrucolacustridaceae; genus Verrucolacustris. The sequence continues at coordinate 26,967 of JBIKNP010000007.1, read as the reverse complement.
CTCGCGCAATCCTGCCGCTGTGGACTCTCTCGAAGCCAAAACATCGTAAGTTTTTTTCTCAATCTTTACCTGATCCACATCCGTCGCTCTTCTTTTTCCCAAACACTCCACCTGCACGCCAGCTCTCGTCTCTAAATACTCCGCTCGAGTTACCTTCAACCACGGACGTTCGACTGTTCCCTCTCCAATATACCTATACAACCCAGCTTGATCTGCCGCCGATCGCCGACGGATCGATTTCATTTCCCGACCCAATCCTAACATCCGATAAGCACCTAGCTCCTTTTTTTTGCTCTGACTATCCCCTTGGCTCCACGACAAGTTTCCCATCCCCTAACTTTACCCGTCCTAAAAGCAAACCCCCCAGCAAAAACCAGACCCCGTTGATCAGAATCGCACTACGCATTCCGAATAACGCAGCCACACCCCCAAACGCCAACGGGCCCCCAATCCCTGCCAGCTTTCCCGCAAAACCCCATAACCCAAAACACTCCCCCTCCTTGCCCACAGGCGTCATCTCAGCCACAGCTGCACGCCCGGCCGACTGCAACCACCCCATCCCCACCCCTGCCCCCACCGCCACGATGTAAAACAATTCAGCCGAACGACTCCACCAAGCCCCTACACTCACTAACACCCACAAACCCAACGCCCAAAGGAGGACGGGTTTCGCCCCACCCCGATCCTGCCACCGCCCCGTTACCAGAGCCCCCACAGCCGCCGCCACCTGCAAACATACAAAAAGTTTTACCGTGCCCTCCAACGTAAAACCGATCTCTTTCGTTGCATAAATCGATGCGAAGCCCACTACGGCACTCAAGCCGGCAAAAGCGAGTGTCAGCCCGACCAGTAAAGTCATCAGGTTGGGGTTAGCTTGAACCGTGCGCCAAATTGTTTTCCAGTCAGGCTCCACCTGAACCAGAACTTGAGGCACAGCCCGCTCCCGTAAAAAAAAAGCCGTCGGAAGAGACGCGATAAAGATAAACACCGCAGTCATCAAGAAAACCTGCTGGGTTGCAGACTCTCCGCCCTGCCGCAACAAAATCAGTGCCAATCCTAAAGAGATCAGACCTCCCAAATATCCAAAGGCCCAACCGTACGCACTCACTCTTCCCCTCTGTCCTGCCTCCGCCAACTCGGGAAGGAACGAAGCCACAAGATTTTCTCCCAGTAAAAAAGCAGAGTTGGCCACAACCAAAATGGCGACTGCCCCTTCCACACCCCACTTTCCCAATCCCAAAAGTGCAGTTCCTACAACACACACCAGTGTCACCCCAAGAAGCGCAGGCTTTTTGGAAGCCCTCCGATCCGCCCACCTACCCAGAAACGGACCCGCAATCATCGCCCCAACGGCCGATATAGAAAGGGCGAGCCCCCAAACAAACTCAGCCCACGAAGCCCCCCCACAAATCGTTCGAGTAAAAAAAACACCACCAACCACGGTGATCACAACCGTCACAAATGCACTGTTCGCAAAATCGTACCAACACCATGCAAAGATTTCCCCTTTGCCTGCCGGCCCAATTCGCTCTGAAGATCTCATGAAGGAGTGGAACAAATTTTTTCTAAATACTCCCACGAATAAATACCCGTCCCATGCCCATCCTCCCACGTTGGTTGAATCGCATACCCTCCCACCCGTTGCATACCCTTCAGCCGAAAACTTTCCTCCGTCAACTTTTGATCAAACCCAGGAACTGATCTCGTTAAACCCGGTTCGCCCGCACATGCCGCACAAGGACACCTTTTACGCATCTCCTCCAACCCCACATAACTCTCCTGACCATCCGGCCATCGAATCGCTAACTCTCTCCCGATGACCTGCAAGTCCGCGGGAGTCGCCAAAGGAAAATCCGCCTAACTCGCCAGCGGAAAGAGCGCCGTCAGACGTCGCACTTCGGCTCGTACCGCTTCCAGCCCCGCAGGATCATTTCGCTTCTGCAAAGCCTGATGGATTAAATTTGCGATATCAAACATCTCCGATTCCTTCATTCCGCGTGTTGTCATGGCGGGCGTACCCAATCGGATGCCCGAAGGTTTCATCGGCGAGGCAGTATCAAACGGGATCGAGTTCTTATTCACCGTAATTCCTGCGGCATCGAGCGCCTCCTGCGCCACTTTTCCATCCATACCCACCGGTCTCAAATCCACCAGCATGAGATGATTGTCCGTTCCACCAGATACGATCCGATATCCGTGTTTCTTTAATCCCTCCGCCAAGGCTCGTGCGTTCCGTACCACCTGGGCTTGATACTCTTTAAACTCCGGCTTTAACGCCTCCAAAAAGCAGATCGCCTTACCCGCAATCACATGCATCAAAGGTCCACCCTGAACCCCAGGGAAAACCATCGAATCAATCTCTTTTGCGTACTTAGCCTTACATAAAATAATTCCGCCTCTAGGTCCACGCAAACCTTTGTGCGTCGTCGTGGTCACAAAATCCGCATGGGGCACGGGATTGGGATGAACTCCCCCCGCAACCAGTCCCGATACGTGCGCCATATCCGCAAAAAGGAGGGCCCCCACCTTGTCCGCAATCTCTCTCATCCTCGCATAGTCCAGCAACCTGGAGTACGCCGACGCTCCTACCGTGATCATTTTAGGCTGGAACTCCAGAGCCGCTTTTTCCAATAAATCGTAGTCTACACGCTCCGTCTTCGGATCCACACCATAGTGCTTCACTGTATAAAACATTCCCGAGAAATTCTTTGGGTGCCCGTGCGTCAAATGGCCCCCGTGAGCCAAATCCATCGTGAGAATTTTATCCCCATGCTTCAGAAAAGCGAAATACACCGCCGTGTTGGCCTGCGCCCCCGAATGCGGCTGAACATTCGCATGTTCCGCCCCAAACAACTCCTTCGCCCGATCGATCGCTGCCTGCTCCACGTCATCCACAAACTCACATCCGCCATACCAGCGACGCCCGGGATAACCCTCAGCATACTTGTTCGTTAAACACGAGCCTTGGGCCTGCATTACCGCAGGGCTTGTAAAGTTTTCGGATGCGATCAACTCAATATTTTCAGATTGGCGTCGGTGCTCCAAACGAATCGCTTCAGCCACCCGCGTGTCCGTCTTGGCTAAGTCCGGACCCACAGGATCTCCTCCTTTGCCCGCACCTAAATTTTGCAAACGACTCACCGACTCCTCGTAACGAGCCCCTCGGAATGAAGCAGAGATCCACTCCTGCACACACGCCCGAGCATCCGACGCCCCCAAATCATCCGCTCCTAAACAGAGAACATTCGCGTGATATCGTTCTCGGGCTAGCCGAGCCATTTCCGGAGAAGTTGCGACCACTGCCCGTACACTTGGGAAACGATTTGCCCCCATACAAAGCCCTATTCCCGATCTTCCTACCAGGACTGCCCCTTGCAGACGACCGCTTCCAATCGCCTCAGCCGTTACCTTCGCAATCTCTGGAAATTCCTCACTTCCACCCGCCGCTAACATCACCGTTAGACACCCCTCATCTCGCAGAACTTCTGCCGCCTCTCCCATCAAAATCCTTCCCGAGGAATCTCCCGCCAATCCAATGGCCACCGCCCCCCCCGTTGCGACTGCTCCCTTCCCTGCCCCGTTTCGCACTACCTCCAACAAAGAAGGAATGGACTGCTCGATCTGATCTCGGCACGCCCGATACGTTTCACGGGATTGACCAATAGGATCATCCACCTCCCTCTCGTCCGGCGCCAAACCTGGCTGAAATTCACGAAGCATAAATGTTTTTTCAGCTGCCGAAGGATAGAGAAGAAGCAAAGAATCCAAATGCCCGTACGTCATGACAAAAATGCAATCCGCATTACGAACCAGCTCCTGATGAATGGGTTGACTTCTCGAGCGCGAGATATCCAGCCCCTTCTCCTTCATCACCTCAATCGCATAGGAGCTTGGGGGTTGACCATTCACGGCTCCAATTCCGGCCGAACTCACCGCAATATTTCGATCCCCGTTTAGCTGACTTCGCAGTAGCTCTTCAGCCATGGGACTACGACAAACATTTCCCGTACAGATAAATAAAACGTTCTTCATGTTAGGTTGGAAAAGAGAGAATTTGCCCCCGAAATGGGCATGGGTCAAATGTTGCCCGTCTGCTTGGGGGAAACTTTCTCAATGCCCTGAGAAGATCTCCCGCCCTTTGTAACCCCTTATCTTGGGGGGGTCTTTTAACCTCATCTTTCTTATCTCCCGCCGACATCATTCCCTCCTGTTCCACATCCTCATTTTGTATGAGGGAGGCCTCATTGGGTCTCTTGATCGGGGGCACCTCCGCCACCGTAGATGCAATCGTCGCCTCTCCCCCAGGCCAAATCTCCGTATCCACCACCCCACTCGCCAATAAATTCAGATCGGGGGGTAACGGTCTTCCCACAGGAGCTTGTCCGCCCGGCAATACAATCTCCCCTTGAATTTTGAAAACAGATCGGCCCGAAGATAACCGGGTTTCAGCCAACCACCCCATCTGACCTGCACTGGATTGCCCAATCAGGATCGCTCCACCCCGCTCCTGCAAAAGATAGGCCAGCAACTCTCCTGCTCCCCGCAATTCAGATCCCACTAGAACAATGAGCGGATATTCAGCACCCATTCCCAAAGGTTGCCGATCCGAACGAAACACCTTCTCCTTTCCCGCTCCATCCCTCCACGTAAACAGAACCTCGCCCGGAGTTACAAATAACCCCGCCACCTCAGCCGCCGCCTCCAAACTTTGGGTAGGTAAACACTCCCGTAAATCCAAAACCGCGCCCAACGGATTTTTCTGCTTCCAAACCAGCCAATCCCGCCCCATTGCCTCAGCCACAGCCACTCCCAAACTTCTCACACGCCAGTAAGCGACAGGACCCGGCAAAAGTTCCGCCACCCAAGGTCGCTCAGGTGATGCGCTCTTCCTTGCATCCGCAAATGCCCAGCGCCCCCCAGACTGCTCAAAAGCCTTACTGATTTTCGGGGGAGTCGCCTCCTCCGCCATGCCCATCAAACGCCCAATTTCCTGCGCCTCAGCCGCTTTCAGAGGCCGAAAGGGCTGCGGAGCAGGCACTGCCGCAGGTCGGACGGGCGCACTCTTCGTCTCCGCTCGAGATACCGGGCGCATCCGCGTCTTGGCCTTCTCCACCCACCCCCCCCATCCACCCGCAAGCCCAGACAATCGGGGCGCTACCCAGACCCCAAGCGCAATGCCCACAAAAAGAAGCAGAATTCCTCGAAAGACCTTCATTTCAACTCACCTTACCTTGATGAAAAAAATCTTCCACCCCGCTTCTTACTCTTCGAAAACAACTTTTCCCAAAGCCCGATGCCCTATATCCCGCCGAAAATGCCGGCCCTCAAAACGAACGCTCTTCACTCCCGCATAAGCTCGATCCCGCGCACTTTTTAAATCTGTTCCCCAGCCCGTTACCGCCAAAACCCGACCCCCCGATACCTCCACCCCATGCTTGCCCGCCTTTGTTCCCGCATGAAAAATCGCCGTATCGGGCAACTCCTCCCCCAAGTCTATCTTCTGCCCAAAAATCGGATGAGCCGGATACCCCGGAGCCGCTATCACCACCGTCATGGCAGAGCCGTGATCAGTCTGAATCACTATCTTTGCCAAATCCCCATCCGCCGCGGCCACCAGAAGGTCCCATAAAGGAGACCGCAAAAGCGGAAGAAGTACCTCCGTCTCCGGATCCCCAAATCGACAATTGTACTCCAAAACCTTTGGCCCCTCCTTCGTTAACATTAACCCCGCATAAAGCACTCCCCGATACTCAATCCCCTCCGCCGCCAACCCCGCCAAAGTAGGCCGAAAAATCTTCTCCTCTACCTCAGCCAAAAGCTGTGAAGTCGCACGCGGGGCGGGCGCGTACGCCCCCATTCCGCCCGTATTCAAACCCGTGTCTCCCTCCCCCACCCGCTTGTGATCCTGTGCACTGGGTAAAAAAACCAGATTTTTGCCATCCGTCACCGCGTGCAAACTGAGTTCCTCCCCCACTAAAAACTCCTCCAATAACACCTTTGCCCCCGCATCCCCAAACACCCGATTTTCCAACATCTCCCTCATCGCATGCACAGCCTCAGGTTGACTCTCTGCAATCACCACTCCCTTTCCTGCCGCCAAACCATCCGCCTTCACCACCACAGGAAAGGTCATCCCCTCTAAAAAATCTAAAGCCTCCTTCATCGTTGTAAACGACCCCGCACGGGCCGTTGGAATCTTTTGGCGAACCAGCAGATCCTTGCAGAACGATTTACTCCCCTCTAGCTGGGCGCCCTTCGCCCCCGGCCCAAACACCCGAATCCCCGCCCCTCGCAACCGATCCGCTAAACCCGCACAAAGAGGCGCCTCCGGGCCTATCACCACCAACCCCGGCCTCTCTTTAACCGCCCAGCCCGTAATCCCATCTAAATCAGTTGAGGCAAAGGGAAGGTTAACCCCCACTTGGGCAGTTCCCGCGTTCCCAGGCGCAAACCAGATTTTCTCAATCCGCTTATCTTGGGCAAATTTCCATCCCAAGGCATGCTCCCTACCTCCCCCTCCCACAACCAAAACGCTGAATCTCTTGTCCATGAAGCTATCTGTTTTCGCAACTTACCCGATTTACAAAAGAAAAGATTTTACCCAAGGAGAGATATTTTACGCCGAGGTGTGAAGGAGTAGACTTTAAATATGTCCTCTTGCCCCTTTCTTGCTTTTTCAGAACGTCTCCGCCTCGCCGGTCGCCGCAAGCCTCTTCCACTTGCCCAATCCGCAGACGCCTTCCTACAACTTCTTCAATCCGAAAAAGAGGCACCCCGAGTCCCTCATGCCCGCTTCCGCCAAGTCGCCCAATCCATCCAGAAAACAGGCACCTACTCTCTCACCTTTCCTGAACTCAGCTACGGCTGTCGGTTGGCTTGGCGAAACAGTGTTCGCTGCGTCGGCAGATTTTTCTGGTCCAAGCTGGATGTTATAGATGCACGGAACGCCCAGACCGAAGAGGAGATCTACCACGCTTGCCTTCGCCACCTTCAACACGCAACTCACCACGGCTCCATTCGATCCACAGTCACCGTATTTCCTCCCGCCGATTCCAAGGGCCGAGGCCCGCGCATCTGGAACTACCAGCTCAGTCGATACGCCGGCTACCGAATGAATAAAAAACAGATTCTAGGCGATCCAGCCGAAGCCGATTTTACCGACCTTTGCCTCAAGCTCGGCTGGATTCCGCCCAAAAAGCGTACTCCTTTCGACCTCCTACCGATCGTGATTTCTCTTCCAGGAAAAAAGCCTCATCTTTTTCCTCCCCCAAAAAAAGAAACTCTGGAGGTCTCCATCCGTCATCCCGATTCCTCCTGCCTCGACTCTCTCCATCTCCGCTGGGTAGCCCTCCCAGTCGTTTCTAATATGCGCCTTGAAATCGGCGGCATCTCCTTCCCAGCCGCTCCCTTCAGTGGTTGGTATATGGAAACGGAGATCGGTGCCCGGAACTTTGCCGATGAAAATCGCTACAACCTCCTTCCAGAAGTTGCCCGCCGACTCCGGCTCGACACCTCCCGCCCTGCCACTCTTTGGAAAGATCGTGCTCTTGTGGAACTCAACAGGGCCGTTCTCCACTCCTTCAATAAAGCAAAAGTCCGAATCATCGATCACCACTCCGCCACAGCGTCTCATCTTCGCTTTGAGGAAGACGAATCAAAAGCAGGTCGACCCGTGCAAGGTCGCTGGGACTGGCTGATCCCCCCTCTCTCGGGCTCCCTGACAAAACTTTGGAACCGCTCCTACAACTCCACCGAATACTCTCCTAATTTTCTGCATCAAAAACGCCCATACTAAAAATGCCAATCCTTCTTTTATGCCTGATTTTTCTGGCCTCCCTATCTTTGGCCCAAACCCCCTCCTCTTTTCCTTGGCCAGAGGGAGAAAAATTAACCTACTTAATTCAGTGGGGACCGATCGACGCCGCTGAAGCTACCTTCACAGCTCGAACCGAGCCCAAACGCGAAGGGATCGAGAGATTTGAGCTTTTCCTTCGCTCCCGCGGTCCGATCGAAGCCTTCTATCCAATTCGCACTCGAATCACATCTCTCACTCAACTTAACCCCTGGCGGACCACCGAATACATTCAAGATCGTAACGAAGGAGGAAACATTCGTAATCGCCGCACCCGAACCGACTACTCAGTTCGATTGGGGCGATTCTTCCCCGCCCTAGGTAATGCCGAGGAGAATTTCGATCTCCTCGAAGGTCCGTATGAGGACTTTGGTTCAATGCTCTACCACGTCCGGGCCTATCCATGGCAACCCGGTACCACCGTCACATGGCAAGTCATTGAAAACAAGGAGCCCCTTTTTGCAAAAATATCCTGTTCCCAAATCGGCATGCTCGAAATCGAGGATGACCCTCCCCGCCGGTTGATTGAAATCTTAGGCGAACCTTATGGACCCTCCACCCGTCACAAAGGATGGATGAAAATGTGGATCACTGACGATGCACGCCGAATTCCCACTTTCGCCAAACTCAAGTTTCAGTATGGAATGTTCGAAATACGCCTGATCCATGGTGGAGGTCCAGAACTCGACTATCGCCCCGACGGGGAACCTGTTCCGATTCTCTCAGAGATGGAATCAAAGCCAAACCCCTAACTTTTCCTTCGCTCCCAACCCTATCCCTCGACAAAATTACACCATGCACCGCCTGATCCTCGAAGCTTCTACCCCGACCGTGACTTGGGTCTGGGCCCAAGATCAGAAAGTCCTTCACTTCGGAACTCTCTCTGGAACAGTTGCCTCTTCTTTAATTCCCTCCTTACAGAACAATCTCCCTCTCTCCTCTCCTGCCGACCAGATCCTCGTAGGGGTTGGCCCTGGCTCCTTCTCAGGAATACGCGCCGCGATCGCTACCGCCCAAGGCATCGCCGCCTCTTGGTCTTGCCCTATTCTGCCCATCCGTAGCACCCACGCCATCGCCCAGCAATTTCCTGAAGTCACTCATCTGGGAATTTTTTCTGATGCCCGACGAGGCGATGTTTTTGCCACCTTCTACGACAACGGCAAACTCTGCCGTCCCACCACAGTTCACCCCATGAGCCATCTTCCCGAACTCTTATCGCGATGCACACTAGCCGTGACTCCAGACGGTTTGGCAGATATTCCAAAAATTGCCCATCCTTCCGCCCTTCATCTTCTAGCCTCCCTCGTCTCATCACCCCTGGAACCAGATCTGCCCTTAGCTCCTCTTCATCTTCGACCTGCCGTCGCACCCTCCCGTACCCCCCTTTTTTAACTCTCACCTTGCCACCTCCATCCCTACGATTCCCCAAATGAAGGTTGATCGTAACGCCCGTACATGGTGCGAAATATCTCTGCCTGCTCTCCGCAACAACCTTCGTACTCTGCGGCGCTGCCTTCCTGCGAAAAATAAAATCCTCGCTGTTGTCAAAGACGATGCCTACGGCCATGGACTCATTCCTGTCGGACGCACCTTGGCGCAAGCGGGTTGCGAAGAGTTTGGCGTGGCCTGCGTATCGGAGGGAGTCCAACTACGTAAAGCAGGCATCCGCCAACCTATTCTTCTTCTAGGCTCCACTCTTCCCTTTGAATTGAAGACAGCCCTTGAACATCAACTCACTGTGACCCTCTCATCTTTGACCGAGGCCCAAGAGCTTCTGCGTGCATCTCTTCGCTCCCGTAAAACGGCACGAGTTCAAGCCAAGCTCGAAACAGGAATGAACCGCCTCGGTGCGACGCCCGCAGAATTCACTCAACTCCTTTTTTTCATCGCACAACATCCCTCTCTAGATCTGGTGGGAACCTTTACCCATCTCGCCTGTGCAGATTCGAGTCTTGCCTTCACTCAACGCCAGCTCGTTCGCTCTAGTCGTTTACCAAAAAGCCTGCCCCATCACTGGTCCAACACTGCCGCTGTACTTCAATCCCTATCCTTCTCCTCAACCCACGCCCGGCCCGGACTCGGCCTATATGGCTACTCCCCTTTGGGCCGTCCCACGCCCCACCTTCAACCCGTACTTTCATGGAAATCTCGTATCCTTCTCGTCCGAACTGTCACCCGAGGACAATCCATCAGCTACGGGGCTACGTTCCGAGCTCCACGAAATATGCGAGTGGCTACCGTTGCAACAGGCTACGCACACGGACTTCCTCGTTCTCTCTCGTCCTGCGGCCACGCTCTCGTTCAAGGTCGCCTCTGCCCGATCCTCGGTCGCGTCACAATGGATATGACCGTTCTGGATGTCTCCCGCGTGCCCCATCCGCGTCGTGAACAAGAGGTCGTTTGGATCGGTCGCTCAGGTTCAATCACCCGTACCGCAGCGGATCTCGCACGTGAAGCTGGAACGATTCCTTGGGAGATCCTCACCCGTATTCATCCCAGTTTACCTCGGCTTCTGCCCTGAAATCCTCTTCCCTAGCCTTACTTTGTCTTGGATTTTCCGCTTGGGCACTTGTTGCACTTCTTCCCATCCGCTTCCAAGCCATCGACGAACGTCTTCTTGTCGCTGCAGGGGAAAACACACAATCCCTACCACTCCTTGCGGACTCCCTTCTTGATTCAGAGCACCTCGGAGCAGGTCTCCGAATCTCTCTTCTTGCTCAATCCATGCATCTCCCCGAAAGCGATCCTCTCGTCGCCAACGCCCGCTCCCTCCTCTCCTCCCGCCAAGACCTAGCCTGGCTCGGAACACACGACCCTCGGCTCGAGCTAATTCTCGCCACCTCGGGTCTAGCCTTCGAAAAGAGTACCACCCAACCCCCACCCGCACTTTCTCTTCTGCTTCGGGAACCCGTTCGCATACGTTTACGCGATCATCTCCGCTCCAATCCATCACCCAGCGTCCAATCTCTTATGGATGCAATTCCCCTCCCCCCTTTACCACCTCTTCTTCCCGCCCAAAGCCCTGGAGGCCAACCCCTCGAAGCTATCCTCCTTCTCACCGCACATCTCGTCGATACCAGCGCCTTCACTCCCACCGTAGCTGGAGACATCAAAATCCTTACCCAGCAATCGATTTCCGATCGGTCTCTGCGTCCTCTTCAACCCTGCCTCCTCTCCCTTTTGTCCCTCGCCCGACGTTACGAATACGATTCTCTTCGAAAACTCCTTGCCACGATCGACTCTCTGCCAGCTCTTCACTGGTTGTCCGACCAAATCCGCGCTCCCTCCGAGCCCGCCGATCTTCTCCTCACGGCCACTCTTTGGGCGGGACCCGCCAGCCGCCTTGCACGACTCCCTCCAACCCCCACTCAACCCTGGAAATCCCTCTCCACCGCGATAGCCCAAGGTCAGGGAGCTGTGGAACTTCTCGTCCAACGCCACTGCCCCGTCCTTACTCACCAGTTTCCTTTTCCGAATCAATTTTTCCCCTTCCTTCTTCGCTGGGAAAAACCCCTTCTACTGCTTCGAGCCCTCCTCCTCCTTGTCGGTTCTTGGTTCATCATCCTTGGCCTGTGGCGATGGCTCCCCATCCCCAACCCCCAAAGCCCTGGCCCTTGGCGCGTCGCCCCACGTTTGCTTCAGACCATCCTTCTCGCATTTCTTCTCGGAGCCGCCCTGGAACCCGCGTGGCTTCGCCCCAACCCTCTTCCCCGCTATCGTTTGAGTCTCGCCCAACCCTCCTCCCAAGCTAAAATCACACAAACGAAAGGAAACGCTATGGACCTAACCAACCTCATCACTCTGGCCGTTTTTCTTGGACTGCAAATTGCCGTCTACAGAATCTGCCTTCGCCGCATCCGCCAAATCGAGAAAGGCCCCGGCGATACCAACCTCAAACTCCGCCTTTTGGAAAATGAGGACAATCTCTTTGATGCAGGACTTTATGTGGGAATCGCTGGCACTGCCACGGCCCTCGTCCTCCAAGTCATCGGCCTCATTCAACCCAGCCTTCTTGCCGCCTACGCCTCCAACCTCTTTGGAATCGCAGGCGTCGCCATCATTAAGATATTTCACGTTCGCGCCCTCAAACAGCGTCTTCTTGTCCCTCCCGAAAAAAACTAACTCCTGCCCTTCGAGGCATCGCCCTCCTCTCTTCGTTCCATGAATAAAACCCTCCTCCTCATTCTTTGCGATTTCCTCCTTCTCAACCTTCTCGCTCTCACCCGATGGGATAAAAACGAGCTTCCCGCTTCTCCCCCTGCCGCTCAACAACCCGCTTCCGCACGCGAGGATGTTGTCGCCGCCCTACGACTCACTCTCGAAGAAGAAAAAGCCAATCGAGAAAAACTCGCACTCGATCTCGCCACGACTCGGGACGAATCCAAAACTCGTGCCACCATTCTTGACCAAGCTCGTGCCCGCACGACCGAACTGTCCGAAAGATTGACCAAAGCAGAACAGGAATCCCTGCGCCTAGCTCAACAAGCAGGCATGGAAACAGAGAGAAGTCGGGCTGCCCTCGAAGCCGCAAAAGCCGAGGCCCTTGCCCTTCGTCAGTCGGAAGAAAAATTAAGAAAAGAGGGTGAAACTCTTCGCTCTCAACTCACCGCCGCACAACTGACAACCCGCTCCACCGAAGAACGCGCTCGGCAGATTGAAACCACTCTACGCACTGCAGAGGAAGAGAAGAAAAAGCTCCTCGAGCAAAACCAATCTCTCTCGCAAGGGGTCACACGTCTGGCCGAAAAGTCGGGGGAAATCACTCAAGAAATGCGTGAATATCGTCCCGTCGCACCCAACTCGCTCTACGCCGATTATTTGGCTCGTCGTGCCACCCTTACCATTGTTACCGAGCGGACCTCCGCCCAAGGCTCAGGTCCACGGCGTCGCGAAATAAAATCCATCCTTCTGACAGATGGAATCCGTACCGGCGCACTTCTTTCCCTGGATCAAACCCCATTTACCTTGGGCGATGCTGGCGGTTCATGGAAATCCCTCGCTGGATCCCTCACCCCTCCAGCCCCCGCTAATTTTCCTCAACCCATTCCTTCCCTTCACTCCCTTCGAAAAGGTGATCCCCGCTTACTGATCGCTCTTGTTCCGAATTCCGAGACGAACTCCCTTACGACCGCCCCCTATCGTATTGCCACCGACCCGTTTCGGTTTCCAAAAAGCCTCCTTATCTCCCCCCGCGGTAACGGATATGGCGAATGCAGTTTCAGACTCTCCCCAGATCTACCCGGCTACTTAGAAATGGACTCCCGATTCCTCAACAGACTCCAGGGCGAATATGCCCCCTCCTCGGGCGATCTCGTCCTCACTCTTGGAGGGGAATTTCTCGGCATGATGATCAATGACCAGTACTGTGCCCTCGTCTCCTCCCTTGAAACAGGCACCCCCCTCCCCCTCGACTCCAAAGGCGCCCAGCAAACAACTGGGACCGGACTCTCCACTCTTCAACGAGCGACCGCCCAGCTCGATTCCCGGCTTCGCTAATCCAGAAAATATCTTTCTTCCCCCTTTCCTCCTCCTCCCTACAACTCAACTGAGCACATGAGCGATCAAACCCTCACGTTCGAAAACGCCCACACCCTCTCGGAACTCTACGCCGCAGATGACTCCCTCCTGCGAGAGGCCGAATCCACCCTAGGGGTCAAAATCACCATACGGGACACCCTTCTCAAAATCGATGGGGTGGAAAAAAATGTTGCCGCCGCCCAGGAACTCTTCCGTCAACTTCACCTCGCCCGCCAGCACGGACTTCGAGTCCGCCGCTACGAATTTCTTCACGCCCTACGCGCTGTGCACCGAGGGGAGGGCAAAAGCCTCGAGGGAATGTGGTCCTGCCGAATCCAAGTCTCAGCAAAAAAACCCGCTATTCTTCCCAAAACCTTTCTTCAAAAAGCCTATGTTGAAACCATCCGCCACCACGATCTCGTGTTTGGGATCGGACCAGCGGGTACGGGTAAAACCTACCTCGCCATGGCGATGGCCATCTCCTACCTCAAAGCAGATAAAATCAACCGCATCATTCTTACCCGTCCAGCCGTTGAAGCAGGCGAAGCTCTCGGCTTTCTCCCAGGCGACCTACAGGAAAAAATATTTCCCTATCTCCGCCCCTTATACGATGCCCTGTACGATATGCTCGACGTGGAGGAGATCCAAAAACTCATGGACAAGGGAATCCTCGAAATCGCTCCCCTCGCCTATATGCGCGGCCGCACCTTGAATGGAGCCTTCGTCATCCTCGACGAAGGTCAGAATGCCACCACAGAACAGATGTTTATGTTTCTCACTCGGCTTGGGGCCGAATCCAAATGCATCGTCACGGGAGATCCTACCCAAGTCGATCTTCCCCACAGCCGTAAATCTGGGCTCGTCGAAGCCGTTCAAGCCCTCGCCCCCGTAGAAGGAATCGGATTTGTTCGATTTGAGGATACCGATGTCATCCGCCACGAACTGGTAGGGAAAATTGTCCGCGCCTACAAAGAGCACCGCGGACTCAGACAGACCAGCCTCACCCTGTGAGCTCACCCACCACCCGCACTCGCCGTACCACCTCGGAAAATAGCTTAGAAAATAACCGGACGGTTCGCTTTTTTCTCTTTCTCCTTACCGCCGCCGCCTCATACACCCTCTCACTCTGGACTCCCGCAGGAGCTGGCCCCTCAGCCTGGATTGCGGCTGTTTTCGTCGCCGTGGTTCTTCCCTTAATTCTCTCTGTCGTTCTGCCTGAAACTCTTCAGAGAAATCGCCTTCTCGCTCTCTTTCTTCTCACTCTCATTGGAAATTTCGCCTTCATTCTGATTCTTTTGGCAGTAGCACCCCGCTTCTCTTTCGGAGCCTGTTCCTACCTGATCCCCCCCGCACTCGCGGCTCTGGTCCTTACCACCTTGGTAGGACCTCGGGCAGGCCTTCTCCTGATTGTGCTTCTGGGAATGGGTGAATTTTTTCTCCTTCGTCCGGACGGGCGCTACTTGGTCTCCTCACTTCTCACAGGGCTGGCCGCCATTTTTCTTTCCCGAAAAATTACTCGTCGCTCAGATCTACTCCGCGCAGGTGCGGGCCTCGGCCTAGTCGCTCTACTCACCACCATCATTGCCTCCGGTCACAACATCAACCTCGCGAGAGACCTACTCGTCACAGAGGCTTTATCCTCTGCCGCTCTTGGTCTTCTCGGTGCGATCCTTGTTGGCGCCCTGCTCCCTGTCCTCGAGTCTGTGTTCGACCGCACGACCGATCTCTCCTGGCTTGAACTCACCAGCCTCGATCATCCCCTTCTTCGAAAGCTCTCCATCGAAGCTCCCGGAACCTACCTCCACAGCATCCTGGTCGGACACCTTGCTGAAGCCGCCGCTGCTGTCACTCACTCGGCAAACCCCCGCGCCTGCCGTGCCATGGCTCTGTACCACGACATTGGAAAAGTTGAGAAAGCCGAGTACTTCACTGAAAACTTTAATCCCAGTGATCCCGATCCTCACGCCAACCTCACCCCCTCCATGAGTGTTCTCATTATTCTGGCCCACGTGAAAGAGGGGCTAGCCTTGGCCCGACTCCATCGTCTTCCCCGAAGGATTCGAGATGCGATCCGCGAACACCACGGCACCTCTCTTGTCTGGTTCTTTTATCAGCGTGCCCTCCAACACGAAAAAGATGCTCGCACGGGGGGAAAAATTCTCCGCCTTCGGGATGAAGACATACCACCCGTTGCCGAATCCTCTTTTCGCTACGCAGGTCCCATACCTCAATCCCCCGAGACGGCACTACTCTCCCTCGCCGATATGGTTGAATCAGCATCCCGTTCAATGGAAAAACCCGCCCCCGGGGACGCAGCAAAACTTGTGGAAAAACTTTTTGCCGCTCGCCTTGAGGAAGGCCATTGGGAGAAATCTAAGCTGACACAAACTGAATGGCACTCGGCACGACGTGCCCTCGCCCATGCTTTGCAGAGTATCCTCCGCCCCCGAATTCGCTATCCTAAGGATCGTCGTGGCAACAAAACCCATCCACATTCATTGGAACAATCGGCAGCGCCGGCACCGACTGAACCTCGCATACTTTCGTCGTAAGGTCACCTCGGCCCTGCAGCACCTTCCGGAGAATCGCCGCACGCGACTCCCCCTCGAGCTTGGCATTGTTTTTGTATCGCCCCAAGAGAGCGGCCGACTACACCAAACCCACTTGCAGGATCCCTCACCTGCCGATGTTCTGGCATTCCCCCACGGCGAAATCGTTGTTTGCCCAGCCGTCGCCGCCTCACTCTGCCGAGGACACGGCCTGACGTTGCGAGAAGAGCTTCTCACATATATTCTTCACGGAATCCTCCATCTTACTGGCTTTCGAGACTCCACGCCTGCGGGTGCAGCCACGATGCGAAGGATGCAAAATCGTCTACGTAAAAGCCCGAACTCCCTAGTGAACTAGGACGATCCGTAAACTTTAGTACACACAGCTTTCCCCCTACTGCCTGTTTCTTAACCAAAGGTTTGCAGAATCCACTTCCCGCGGATTCACAGCCCGCACCATCCTCATAATTTCAAAAGTCCTCTCCACCCTTGCAAAGATTTCTGAGACTGGATCTCCATCCTCATCGATTAATTCAATCACCACCCGATGCCTACCCTCCGCCAAACCGCCCCATGGATGCGGATCCCGCGTGCTCACAATCGTCTCAACCCCATTCATCACCGCTTTCACCCGGTACTTTCCCTTACCCATCGGGGCTTGGTGCGTCATGAAATCCAACCAAACCTTCCCCTCTGCATCAGGAATGGCAACCCCATCCATCGGCAGGTTGACCGTCAAATAAGGTCTATCCATAGGTTGAAAATTGGAAAAATCTTGCCTCCGCACATAAAAATCTACCCTCATCAAAGCCTCCGGGTTCGGCAACATCTTGCCATCGGGTTTCACCGCGAAGATTCGTAGGGTATGTGCTCCTGGAGCTAATCCGCGCAAGATAACAGGTCGTAAAACATTCGTGTGCTCGATGGGAGAGCCGTTGTCCACAATCACATGCAAACGATGCTCATCCTCACTTATGGTTAGGTTTTCAACTTGGACGAAAACATCCACCGTCTCCCATGGCATCACCTGCCCATCCTGCGGAGATTGGATTGTTACCTTGGGAGTCGTGGATAAAATTTGATCTAGAGCGGAACTCTTTTTCGTATCCACAGAGCCTGCCTTCCGCACCTCTTCCACAACAGGCTCCGCAGCTCGAACCTGCTCCCCCACAAGCTCTGCTTTGCGCACAGGCTCCTCCCCAATTTGCGACTGCACCGTGTTGCCAAGCACCCAAACGAACCAAAAAACGATTAATCTTTTTTGCACAACCCCGATCATCCCACTTCTCCTCCATTCCGAAACCTTTAATCTTTTGAACCGATGCCCTCCCTCAAACTTTCTCACCCTTTAGATCTATCCTCGACCCTCCTTGGCGGGCAAAGCTTCTCTTGGAATCCTCACGATGACTCTACCTTCACGGGCTGGATCGCATCCCAACCCGTCCAACTCCATATCAGAGGTCAATCCCTCCACTGGAATAACCCATCCCTCTCACCTGCCCAGATCCAAAACTACTTCACCCTAGATCTTGATCTACCCTCCCTGCTTCAGGCTCAAATCTCGACCGACGCTCACCTCCTCTCCGCTATGCAGAAATATCCAGGCCTGCGTCCCCTTCGCGAAGACCCTTGGGAGTGCCTTGCCAACTTTATCTGCTCCTCTCTCAAACAGATCGTCCAGATTCGCCAGATTCATGCCCGTTTGCGCCAGACCTTTGGAGGACCCGCAAACTCATTTCCTTCCGCCAACACTCTCGCTCAAGCGGGCGAATCAGCCCTTCGCTCCTGTGCTCTTGGCTATCGTGCTCGCCACCTTCTAGCCACGGCCAAACGGGTTGCCGCTCAACCCTCCCTGCTTGATATCCCGCCTTCACTTTCAACGGCGCAAGCCGCGGCTCATCTCGAAACCTTGCCCGGAGTCGGACCGAAAATCTCACGTTGTGTTCTTTTATACGCGTATGGGCGCTGGGACTCCTTCCCCGTCGATGTTTGGGTCGATCGCCTTCTTCGCCAACTATACTTCCCAAAAAAAAGAAAGGCTCTTCGCCTTGCCAACCTAGAAACCTGGTCGCACCAGAAGTTCGGCCCCCACCGCGGCATCGCTCAACTCCTCCTCTTTCACTGGTTTCGTCACCAGCCCAAAACACCCCCTGAGGGCC
This sequence comes from Methylacidiphilales bacterium, assembly GCA_044358595.1. Taxonomy (GTDB): domain Bacteria; phylum Verrucomicrobiota; class Verrucomicrobiia; order Methylacidiphilales; family Verrucolacustridaceae; genus Verrucolacustris. The sequence continues at coordinate 8,890 of JBIKNP010000007.1, read as the reverse complement.
GTTCCACTAGACCTCGACTACGCCGCAATTCATAAAAAACTCGCTCGCCAATTCCAACTGCCCCTTCTCGCCAAAAACAAATAGTTCATCCCCTTCGAATATCCTTTCGTCAGGACCAGGCGAAACCGTGCTTCCCCCCGCCCTCTCAATCGCCACCACCACCACCCCGCTGACCTTTCGAAGACCGGTCTCTTTTAAAGACTGCCCAATCAAGCCTGAGCCTCGACCCACCCGAAACGATCGTACCTGTGAATCCCCTGGCAAACGCACCTCCCCTGGATCCGGCGCTGCGGCAAAGGTATCCCGAATTGCGCTCTGCCCCTTTGCATACAGCTCCACAAGTTTTTTGCGACTCACCAACCCCACAGCCACAACCAAAGCCATTAAAATAGGAAACATTTTCCCTGACGGCAGAAGCGGAGAACTGATCACCAGCAAATACACACCCCCCAAGACAGCCCCCATTCCGCAAAACAGAAATGTGGCCCACTTTCGCGCCGATCCCACCTCCTCACGACTTCCCCGAGGAAAAATCAACTCTGAAACCAGCATTGCCAACGCGTGATACTTTCGCAAAAAAGCCCAACCCACAGGCAAAGCCAAAAGAGCGCCACCCAGCCAAAAAAGCCCTCCCCCCCACCAAGCCAGCCGCACGGTTTCAGGCAATCTTTCTCGATAGTTATCCCAAAACGCTGCAGCTGCCAAAATGGGAGCCGTCAACAAGGCAAGCTGAAGCCCTAACTGCCCTAATAGTTTTCGGATGAATTGCCGCGCTACATGGTGCCGATCCCCAGGTTCCGAACGCATACTTCGTAACCAACTCGGATAGAACCTCCAAAAATCGACCCACCACCGAGGCGCCTTTCGCTCCATCCAATCTGCCGACCCTTCCGACACCCGAATCAGATAGGGGGTCGTCAAAGTCGTCACAGCCGAAACCATGACGGCCAACGAGTACAACCTTTGGCCCGTAACCCCTAGGCTCATTCCCAACCCAGCTAGAATAAAAGAAAACTCCCCAATCTGCGCCAAACTCATTCCCGCCCGAACCGCCGTGCGCAAATCCGCACCCCCCAACAACGCCCCGAACGTGCTGAAAACAATTTTCCCGATCACCACCACAAGCGCAATCAAACCTACCTCCGCCACCCCTCGGGGGGTCATCGCAAAGGTGATCAACATTCCAGATGAGGTAAAAAAAATCGCGCTAAAAAGGTCCCGGACGGGCGCCACCAACTTTTCGATTCGATTCACCTCTTTCACCTCCGCCAAAACCGCACCAATCAGAAAGGCCCCCAACGCGACGCTGAATCCTAACCGCTCTGCGAAAATGGCTCCTGCAAAGATTAGTCCCAAAACCGTAATGAGAAGAACCTCTTCCATCCGCGTCCGACTCGCCAACCGGACCAACCCTGGTACCAGCAAAAATCCCCCCACCGCCACCGCCACAAAAAATGCGGCCAACTTCAGCAGAGTTTGGCCCGCCCCCAACCAACTCAACTCCCCCGTTGTTCCGAAACTCGTCAGCATACCCATCATCGCAATGGCCAAAATATCTTCCACGATCAGAACACCGAAAATCAATCGGGCGAAACCGGGCCGCAAAAGCCCCATACTTTCTAAAACTTTGGCAATAATCGTTGTGGACGAAATGGATAGGATCGCCCCAAGAAAAATTGCATCCATCGTGCTCCACCCCAAAAGCCTTCCCATCCTCTCTCCTAAAAAGAACATTCCCGCGATCTCCACCACGGCCGTAACGATAGCCACACCTCCCACCTCTTTTAGTTTTCGAAAACTAAAATGGAGTCCGACGGAAAACATGAGAAGAATCACCCCCAACTCTGCCAAAGTCCGAATCTCCTCCTCGTTCACAACCAAACGAATCCATGGGTTGTTTGGCCCAATCACTACCCCAGCTAAAATGTATCCCAAAACAACAGGTTGATTGAGCCTCTGGCAAATGACCGTTGCCACCGCAGCGGCAGCCATGATGAGGGCCAAGTCTTGAACCAGTTGCATTCCGTGCATGCATCGACTCTACCTCCCTGATTGAAAACTCAACCCCTCTGTCGGGGCATGAAGCCTGCATTTTGACACACGCCCCCACGCACCATACTCTCTCTCTATGATCCAGTTAACCGATCGTGCGGCTTCCCAGATTCGGAATCTGACCTCGCAAGGTGATCCCAATCGCGGCCTTCGGCTTTTCGTTGAAAAAGGGGGATGCGCAGGCTCCTCCTACGGAATGGCTGTCACTCTTCCTGAACCAACCGACGAAAAAGTAGTCCAAAACGGCGCTCGTCTCTTTATCGCCGCAGAAAGTGCCCCCCTCCTTGAGGCATGTACTCTCGATTACGAAGACGAACTCACCCATACTGGCTTTAAAATCGTGAACCCCAAAGCGAAACAAACCTGCGGGTGCGGAACCTCCTTCGAGGCCTGATTTTTGTCATCCCCTTGGACTCTGCGTGACGCACTTCGTCCCGGCCTACTAGCCGTCCGTCGATTTTACCGCGTTTTTCTTTTTTTTCAGGCCATCGCAATCGGTCTCTATTTTTCCTACTACCATATCCCCTCAGTCCAAGCATCGGTTGATATCTTCGCAAACTGGAAAGCCTCAGGTGGCATTTTTCTCTCTGCCCTGTTGACCGCCCTCGCAGGCACGATCTTACCTGAATCTGTCCGAACCGTAGTTGGGCCAGACCGAACCTGGTCTCCCGATCGGTTGCGAAAACTCGGCTGGAACTTTCTCTTTTTCGGGTTCAATGGCCTACTCGTGGATCTTTTTTACCTTCTCCAATCTCTTTTGTTCGGCGTCGGCGCAAAGTGGCAGGTCGTTCTTCCTAAAATTGCTTTCGATTTTTTCTGTTTTATTCCCCTCGTTGCTCTACCCATGAGCGTCAGTTACTTTCTCTGGCTCGAACTTGGGTGGGGCCCCCTCCGCATACTACGGTCTTGGAACTGGCCCCTCTATCGGGACCGCGTACTTCCGCTCCTTTTTCCAGACTACATGTACTGGGGCCCCATCCTTCTCTTTCTTTACGGTCTGCCCATGAACCTGCAGATTCCCTACTTTCTCTTGGCTTTTTCAGGCTGGAGCCTGGCATTCGTATTTATCGGATCTCACGGATTGCCCGCGAAAGAATAACACATCACTTCCACTTCCATTCATTTTCTGAACCTATAAGATTTCAACCTATGCTTCGGCTCTGTTTTCTCCTGCCCTTACTGGCCACCGCTTTGTCCTCCTGCACTCCAAAATCCAAAGTAGCTCGAGAAAACCATCCCCTGCCCGCTGGAGTAGACACCTCCAAGCACGAAATCGGTCGCCAAGGTGGTGTTTTTATCGACTCGACCCCTGGCGAACCCTCCACCTTCAATCCACTCGTCTCAGAAGATGCAACCTCCAGCGGATTCATTGGCCTCTTTCTCGACTCCCTCGTTCACAATAACCCCGTGACCCAAGAGGTTGAACCGGGCCTAGCCACACGCTGGGAGATCGCCGCTGACAACAAAACCTTCACCTTTCACCTCCGCCCAGGCGTTTGCTGGTCCGATGGTCACCCCTTTACCGCTGATGATGTGGTCTTCACCTTTCAAGCGATCTACGACCCACGCTTCCCAAATCGTGCGGCCTTTGATCTCTCCGTCGATGGAAAGAAATTTACGATCGAGAAAATCGACGATCTCACCGTCCGCCTGACCACTCCCGAAATCTACGCGCCCTTTTTGGAAACTGTTGGCGGCGTCGGGCTCCTGCCAAAGCATGAGCTCGAATCAGCATTCCGGGACGGCTCACTCCTCAAAGCATGGAATGTAAGTATCGCGCAAAAGGAGCCCCGTCGTCTTCTTGCCACAGGCCCCTTTCGACTTCGTTCCTACCAACCCGCCGAACGGATTGTCTTTGAAGCCAATCCGCACTATTGGCGGGCTGACACGCAAGGGGTTCGCCTCCCCTACGTGGACTACCTCGTTACAAAACTCGTTAAAGATGCAAATGCCAGTACCCTGGCGTTTGCCACTGGGCAAACGGACGCTGAAGGCCTCTCACCCGATAACGTTGCTTGGATCGATCAATACGCAACTCGATACGGGTTTTCTGTTTTTAACCGTGGCCCCTCCCCAAATACGGGATTCATCTGGTTTAACCAAAACCCAGGAAAAGACGCCTCAGGCAAACCCTTCGTCCCCCCCCACAAGCTGGCTTGGTTCACCGATAGGCGCTTTCGCCAAGCCGTATCTCATGGCATTGATCGGGAGGGACTCGTGCGCGGGGTTCTTTTTGGACGCGGCCAACCTCTTTGGGGCCCAGAAACCCCTGCAAACAAAAAGTGGTACAACCCAAATGTGACCCAGTACCCCTTTAGTCCCGCCCGCTCCATGGAGCTTCTGAATCAATCTGGGTTCTCACTCGGCCAAGATCAGAAGCTGCGCGACCGCTTGGGAAATATTGTGGAATTCACCCTCAATACGAATCAGGAAAACCAACTTCGCGCAAATATGGCGACCGCATTTAAGGAAAATATGCGTGACCTAGGCATCACAGTGAATCTCTCCTTCCTTGATTTTGGAACCTTAGTTGGAAAAATCCAAGACTCGTACGACTACGAGGCGGGAATGCTAGGGCTGACAGGAGGCGGCGATCCAGCAGGCGGAATCTCGGTCTTCTCGTCCAAGGGTCGCCTCCATCAATGGCATCCAAACCAAAAAATCCCGGCCACCCCTTGGGAAGCTCGTATCGATCAACTGATGTCCGACCAACTTCATACTCTCGATTATCCCACTCGGAAAAAATATTTTGATGAAGTTCAAAAAATTATGAGCGACGAAACCCCCTATATCTACCTTGTCACCGCGAACGCCTACGTCGGCTTAAAAGATCGCTGGAAAAACATCCGTATTCCCCCTCTCGGCTCTTTAGTCTGGAATCTAGACGAACTTTGGACCCCACTCCTTACCCCATGACGCTCTTCATTCTCCGACGCTTGCTTGCCCTCCTGCCCATGCTTTTTGCAGTGACTCTGTTGGTCTTTGCACTCATGAGTCTTGCTCCAGGCGATTTCCTGACACCTGTAAAAGCCCAACGCGATATTAACCCGGCCCTAATCGCGGAGTTGCAAAAATCCTTCGGCCTCGATCGTCCATGGTATGAACAGTACGCACTTTGGCTGGGGAATGTCCTGCATCTCGATTTTGGTTACTCCTGGACCTACAAGGTTCCCGTCGCACAACTCATCGCCCAACGTGCTCCAGCCACCCTTCTCCTCAGCCTTACCTCCCTCCTTCTCGCGTGGACCCTGGCCATTCCTCTGGCTGTCCTCGCCGCCGCACGCCCAGGGGGATGGATCGATCGCATCACCTCTGCCGCTGCCTACTTTGCTTTGGCCATTCCCGAATTCTTTCTTGCCCTGCTTGCCGTTTGGATGGCCGCCCGAACAGGTTGGTTTCCTATCGGTGGTCTGACCTCTCTCGATCACGACTTCCTTTCTCCCTCCTCAAAGCTTCTCGACATCGCTTACCATCTGATTCTTCCCACACTCGTTCTTGGGCTCGGAGGAGTGGCAGGCACTCTCCGAGTTCTTCGTGCCAATGTGCTCGATGTCCTTCAAACAGAATATGTCACTGCCGCCCGAGCCAAAGGTCTTCCTGAAAAAGTTGTTCTTTTTCGCCATGTCCTCCGCAACGCCCTCAATCCCTTACTGAGCACGATTGGCTACGCCTTCGCAGGCCTTCTCAGTGGATCCCTACTCGTTGAAAACGTCATGAACTACCCCGGCCTAGGCCGTCTCGTGTACGAAGCCTTTATCCGCGAAGATCAATTTGTCGTCCTGGGATCTGTTGTCGTGGGTTGCTCTCTTCTGATCATCGGGAATCTATTGTCCGATCTTGCTCTTGCTTGGTCCGACCCAAGGGTTCGTTATGGCCGCTGACATTGTGCGGGCTCTTCTTCGTCGCCCTGCGGGCCTCATCTCTGCCTGTCTCCTTATCCTTTTATATGGGGCGGCACTTTTCGCCCCGTTCCTCTCTCCATCAATTCCCTCTGCACAGAATCTTCAGCGCACATATCATCCACCCACTGCACTCATCTGGCAAAACGGTCGACTTTGTGTCCAGCGCTACAAGCTGGTGGATCCCTCCACGGCCTCGTATCAACCTCTACCCGACGAAGCCATCCCGTTACAATGGTTCTCAAAAGGCGTTTCGTATAAATTTTTAGGCCTGTTCCCTGCCGATCGTCATCTTTTTACCATCCCAACTTCTGATCCCATTTATCTACTAGGCAGTGATGCCACAGGCCGCGATGTGTTCACCCGACTCCTCTATGGTGCGGGGATCTCCTTAAGTATCGGCCTGATCGGAGTCGCCTTAACCAGTTTCCTAGGGCTCACCATCGGGGGTCTTGCGGGTTATCTGGGGGGCTGGCCCGATACTATTGCCATGCGCCTGACCGAATTCCTCATGGCTGTTCCTGGTCTCTATCTCCTTTTGGCCCTGCGTGCCGCTCTCTCTTCTCGATTCCCGTCCGATGCCACCTTCCTACTCATCGTGGTAATTCTTTCCGCTCTGGGTTGGGCAGGCACTGCACGAGTCGTCCGAGGCCTTGTCCTCTCACTTCGTGAGCGCCCCTTCATCTTGGCCGCAAATATTTTGGGTCAACGCCCTTGGACGATTCTCTTTCGGCATCTTCTTCCAAATACTTTCAGCTATCTCATCGTCGCCGCAACCCTCAGTGTCCCAGGCTACATCCTGGGCGAGGCCGCCTTGAGTTTTCTAGGTTTGGGAATCCAAGAACCCGCATCCTCATGGGGCCTGATGCTCGGCCAAGCCCAAGATATTAAGATTTTTATGCTCAACTTCTGGTGGCTGCTTACCCCAGGACTTGCCATCATCCTGACTGTGATCGCTTTCAACCTCCTCGGCGACGCCCTGCGCGATGCCGTAGATCCAAAATTTAGGCTCCCTGGACGATGAATCTTCTCGAAGTCAAAAATCTAACTGTCTCCTTTCACTCAGGCCCAAAGCCTGTGGTCGCGGTCGACAATCTCTCCTTCTCAATTCAACCCGGAGAAACCGTCGCCGTAGTGGGAGAAAGCGGTTCAGGCAAAACCACCGCCGCCCTTGCCTTAACCCGCCTGACCCCGCCTCCCCCCACCTGCACTCTTCAGGGAAAAGTTCTCTGGCAAGATGGGACCGACCTGCTCACCTGCTCCAACTCCCTCCTCCGCCAAGCTCGTGGAGGCAAAGTTGCCTATATCTTTCAAGAACCCTCCACTTCTCTCAACCCCGTATTCTCTGTGGGTTTTCAGATTGCCGAGGCTTTGCGCCTCCACCAACCCAACTTGCCCAACACGTCAGACGAAGTAACTCGCTTGCTTGGCCTCGTAGGGATTCGCCAACCCGAACTTCGTGCTCGGGATTACCCCCACCAGCTCTCAGGCGGAATGCAGCAACGCGCGATGATTGCCATGGCCCTAGCCTGCCAACCAAAACTACTCGTTGCCGATGAACCCACCACGGCTCTCGACGTAACCATTCAAGCCCAGATCCTCGATCTTCTTAGGGAGCTACGTCAAAAACTCGGAATGTCCGTACTCCTGATCACCCATAACTTCGGAATCGTGGCAAACTTTGCCGATCGTGTTCTGGTGATGCTCGAGGGGAAACTCGTTGAGGAAGGCCCCGTAAAACAGATTCTTCGCTCCCCCCAACACCCCTACACCAAGGCACTTCTGGACTGCATTCCTAGACTGGGTCAAAAAACCAAACGTCTCGCCTCGATTGATCGCGCCACCCTCGTTGCAAAATGAATACTCCACTTCTGGAAGTCAAAAATCTCTCCGTTCATTTTCCTGTCCGATCAGGACTTCTCCAACGCCCCACAGGAGTAGTCAAAGCTCTGGACGATGTTTCCCTAAAAATCGAACAGGGCACCACCCTGGGCCTAGTCGGCGAAAGCGGATCAGGCAAAACCACACTCGGACGAGTGATCGTTCGCTTGGTTGATCCCACCTCTGGCTCGGTTTCCTATCAGGGCAAACCAATCACTTTCCTCTCTGGTTCTGAACTTCGCCCCTACCGCAAAAAGATTCAGATGGTTTTCCAGGATCCTTACAACTCTCTCAATCCACGCCTTCGGATCGGAACTATCCTAGCTGAACCCCTTGAAATTCACTTTCCACAAATGGGTACCTCGGATCGCATCGATCGCGTGACCGAGCTTCTTCAACTCGTGGGACTTGATCCTACCTTTGCGCGCCGATTTCCACATGAGTTCAGCGGAGGTCAGCGCCAACGAATCGGGATTGCTCGCGCTCTTGCTGTCGAACCTGAATTCATCATCTGCGACGAACCCGTCAGTGCCTTGGACGTTTCCGTCCAAGCTCAGATCGTGAATCTTCTGATGGATCTTCAGGAGAAATTAAATCTAACGTACCTTTTCATCGCTCACGATCTAGCCGTTGTAGAACACGTCAGCGACCAGATCGCCGTCCTTGAACATGGCAAACTTGTTGAGGAGGGTCCATCGGAACAGATCACTACCCATCCGGCTCACCCCTATACCCAACGCCTCCTCGCCTCGATTCCCTCCCTCGATTAACCCACCGGCGCCACTTGGGTCAGAGGCTGCTGTCGTGGCTCGAGAGGGTTTGGCCCCCGCACACCCACCCCTAGCCCAATCCATTTTCGCCTCCGGCTGTTTAAACTCTCTCGCTTGCTTCGCTGCGTTTACCCCGCACTCCTGTCGGGGCTCGAGAGGATTTGGCCCCCGCACACCCACCCCTGGCCCAATCCATTTTCGCCTCCGGCTGTTTAAACTCTCTCGCTTGCTTCGCTGCGTTTACCCCGCACTCCTGTCGGGGCTCGAGAGGATTTGGCCCCCGCACAC